>JBFWZP010000007.1:0-167350 GCA_050185215.1 Dehalococcoidia bacterium
AATTGGCGCCGCCGGAGCGTCGCAGGAGGATCCGCTTCTCGCCTCGTGGCTCGCGATTGAGCCCGGGGATGGCGAATCAAGGGCGGCACACGGCCTAATGCGAACCCCGCTCCTGGATTCCGCCGGGACAATCCGCGGAGCGGCCATCGCGAGTTCCTCCGACCACCAACACTGGAGTGACGACGACCAGGCTCGCTTCGCCGAGCTTGGAGCTGCGCTCGCGCTTGCCGTCGAGCGTGCGCAACTTGCCCAGGCAGCGGCCGACAAATCTATCAAGGTGCAGGCGCTTACCCAGCTCTTGAACACCCTGAGCCTCTCCTCGCCGCCGGAGGAGGTCGCGAGCCTCATCGCCGGGCAGGTCCGCGAGTATCTCCACGCCGACGCAGTGCTGGTCTATGCCTTCGACCGCGATACCGGCCAACGGCTCCGGATCGCTTTCGATGCGATAAAAGGGAGGTTCGATGCTCCCGAACGGGTACCGCTCGATACTTCCAGCTCCTATCGCGGCGTGAAAGCCGATCCTCACACCCACTACACCTCGTTGGAACCCGCTTCCGGCCCAGACTGGCTGCGCGAATCCGCGGAACGGATGGGATTCAAGAGCGCCGTCTGCGTGCGCCTTGATGCGGCCGGCGAAACCGTGGGGATGGTGGCCGCGGGCAGTACGGACCCGGCCGCAATGACGCTCCGTGAGCTCGATAGCCTTGTCGCTGTCGCCGCGCCGGTGGCCATGGTGCTGGAACGCGCGCGCGCGGTCACCGCGCTGAGCGAAGAAACCCATCGCACGAAGGCCGTCCTCGATATTCTCGCTGCTCTTGGCCCATCCGACTCCATCGATCTTGTGGCCGGACCGGTAGCGGAAGCACTCCGCACCATGTTCTCCAGCGACCACTGCAGCATCTCGTCGGTCGATGGCGAGTTCGCCACGCTGGTTGCGATCGATTCCGAACTGATTCCGTGGACTCCCGGCAGTCGCATCCCGGTCGAGCGCTTCTGGGACGAACCCACCACTCCCGGGCGTACAATGCGCGTCTTCACGGACCTCGCGGGCACTCCCGAACTCTCACCCGCATTGCGACAGGCGAGCGAACACGGCCTGCGTTCCGCGATGCAGGTCCTCATCGGCACGCCGGCGGACCCGCTGGGTACGGTCATCGTCGGTTCTCACCAGCCGGGGAAGTTCAACGAGTTCGACGGGCGCCAACTCGCGAAGATCGTCCAACCACTTGCTGTCGCCGCCCAGTACTTCCGTAACAGGCGGGAAACCGCGTTGCGCACGCGGCGGCTCGAAACCACGAACCGCGTTCTTCTCCGCTTGAGCGCCGGCGGCACCCCGGAACACCTGGCCCGGGGCTTCCTCGCCGAGTGCCGGAGCCTCTTCGATTCGCCGCACGCACTCTCGGTCCAGTTCGACCAGGAAAGCCGGACGGCCCGCGTGCTCGCGATGGATACCGACTACCCAATGGGCGATTCGTTCCCGCTTGAATACGCGCTCGAGGAGGCCCACACCGCCCGAATGCTGCGCCAGCCAACGCCGGAACTCGTGCACGATTCCCGCAACGAGACGGTGCTCAATGCTCACCACCGCCATCTGATGTCTGCCGGCGCCTATTCCGCCATCCGCGCGCCGATCGTGGTGCACGATACTGTGCGCGGCGCCGTATCACTCTGGGGCGAAGGCGCCGGCCGTTTCACAAACGAGGATGCCGAACTGCTCGGTGCACTCACGCGGCCCCTGGCGCTCGCTCTGGAGAAGGCTTCCGCGCTTGAGTCGCTCGGCGAAAGCGAACTGAAGTATCGTTCGCTGGTCGCGCAGGCCGACGAGATGATCTTCCTGTTCGACCCCACGACCTTCCGCATCCTCGATGCAAACGCTTTCACCTGGGCGGCCCTGGGCTATTCGCCGGAGCAGGCAGCCGACTTCACGTTCGACCGCATCTTCGATGGCGGCCCCGACGAGCTGCGGGACACTGTGGCATCGGCGATCGCCGATGGCGAGCTGCGACTGAGCGCGGCCCGCTTCATCCGGCGCGACGAGTCACGGCTGGATGTCGACGCGGTGGCGTCCATGGTCACCTTTGGCGGCAAGCAGGCCGTGCTGGTGCTCGCGCGGGACGTTTCGGAGCGCAACGCACTCCTGCGGCAGCTGATGCAGAGCCAGAAGATGGACTCCCTTGGCGCGATGGCCGGCGCGGTCGCGCATGACTTCAACAACCTGCTGACGACGATCCTCGGGTTCGCCGGGCTGCTGAAGCGCTCGCCGAACTTCGACAGCGAGGAGCGCGAGAACCTGGCGCTCATCGAGGACGCCGCGCGGCGCGCCGCCGACCTCACCGGCCGGCTGCTCTCGTTCTCACGCGGCGGGCTCGCGCGGTTTGGCAAGGTCGACCTGCGCACGGTGGCCGAAGACACGCTCCAGCTGGCCGAGCCGACGATGCACTCGAAGCTCTCGGTCTTGCGTTCGATTCCGGACACGCCGGTGCTGGTGGAGGGCGACGCGGGCCAACTGCAGCAAGCGCTGACCAACATCGTCCTCAACGCCCGGGACGCCATGCCCGAAGGCGGCACCATCGAGGTGACGCTGCGGGTGGAGGGGACGGTTGCGCTGGTCGAGATCAAGGACGACGGGCCGGGCATGGACGAGGAGACGCGCGTGCGCATCTTCGAGCCGTTCTACACGACGAAGGCGCCGGGCTCGGGGACGGGCCTGGGCATGGCCATCACGTACGGCATCGTCCAGGGGCATCACGGCGACATCACCGTGCAGAGCACGCCCGGCGAGGGCACGCTCTTCAGCATCAGCCTGCCGCTGCTGGCGGTGGACGCCACGGCCTCCACTGAGGACGCGTTCAGCGCGGGCGAGGGCAACCTGGTGCTGGTGGTGGACGACGACGCGATGGTGCGGCGGACGACCACCGCGACGCTGGCCGAGCTTGGCTACAACGTGGTGGAGGCGCCGGGCGGCTCCACGGCGGTGGCCATCCTCCAGGCGCGGCCGGACCGGTTCTCGGCGGTGTTGCTGGACCTGGTGATGCCGGGCATGACCGGGAGCGAGACGTTCCGGGCGCTGACGGCCATCCGGCCGGACCTGCCCGTGGTGGTTTGCACCGGCTATGCGGCCGATGCCCATATCGACACGGATGTGAAGCGCCGCATCGCGGGGCTGGTGCAGAAGCCCTTCTCGGCGGAGCGCCTGGGGCGGGCGCTGCTGGCGGCCGGGGCGGCGCCGACGCGGCCTTCGCGCATCTAACCCAACCCCTCCATTCGACGCCAGGATGGCGACACAGCCGGGCGCCCACGGGTACAAGCGAGCGCGCACTTTTTTCGATCTGCGCGGGTGCGTTTTAGATTCGAGTATGCCCGCGGATTAGATTCGAGTGTACTGACAGATCATGTCGCGATCGGCCGAATTCGGGGCAACAAAAAGCCCCGCCGAAGCGGGGCTTCCTGGTTTGCCTTGTGGGCTTTGTTCGGATTACCGGCTGCGGCGTGCAACGGTCGCGCCACCAACGCCGAAGGCGATGGCACCGAGGCCGAGAGCGATGTACAGCAGGGTTGCCGATTCGTTGTTCGTCGAGGCAAGCGAATCACCGGTAACCGGTGGCTTCGGGGTCGCCGTTACAGTCGGGGTGGTGTAGGTCAGGTTGACCGTGTTGAGTTCGTAGTTCTTCCACGAACCGGTCTCGTTGGCCTTCTTGCCGCCGATGTAGAAGGTGACCGTAGCGCCATCGACGCCGCAGTTCGGGTTGGCGCCGGGATCCAGGGCCGGGGAGTCGAGCGTGTAACGCGCTTCTCCACCTGCCATGAAGACCGTGGTGGCGCCGCAGCTGGCGCTGCCGATGCGGGCTTCGATGACTGTGCCAGCCGCCGGAGCCGCGCCATCGACCTTTACAGATCCAACGAAGCGGGCCGGTGGGCTAGGCGGTGATTCTGCCGAGACGGTCACTACGAACATGGCGAGAGCCAGGATCGCAGCAAGTGAACCGCCGCCGAGCAACTTGAGAACCTTCGTCATTGAGTGCTCCATTCCTGTCTTACGACCAGGTCAAGAAGCTGACTCCCGGGCCCACCCCCTCCCCGAAGGGAGGAGGCGGAGCCTGGAAGAAAGCTAGTTGACGTTGGACGCGATAGTCCAGGTGACGGACGACGGTCCGGTGATGGCGATCCAGTAGGCCTGGCCGGTCTTCAGCGAGGTCAGGTCGTTCGCGCCAGGGACGTTAACCCCGGACGGGAAGTACCCGAGCCACTGCTGAGCCGCAGCGTCCCAGCCGTAGATGGCCGTCACGCTCGCCGAGATGTCGTTGCCACCAGGGTTAGCCCCGGAGGTACCGGTGCCCTTAATGGCATCGTTCACGGAGATAGCATCCGCGCCCGCCCAGGTGATGAGCGACCAGCGGAAGTTCAGCGTGTAGGAGGTGGTGTTCGTCAGATCGATGATCTTGTCGAACCCGATGTTGCCTTCGTCGTCGTGAGCAATCGCGAGGACGTTCAGGACGCCGAGGAGGCTGTTCGAGACCTTGATCCAGGCCTGGCACTCATCGGTAGCTCCGGAAGCCGCCAGCGAGCTGAGCGGGAATTCCTTGATGCCGGTGGTCGCCGGGTCGTTCGCGTAGGTCGAGAACGTCTTGACGCCAGTGGCGAACTGCTTGCCGTCGTTGATCGTCCCATTGAGCGCGGAACCGATGATGATTCCTTCGCCGGAGTCGATCAGGAAGTCGACGGTTTCGGCAGGGTTGCCATTGAAGGTGTCGTTGTCAGCACCGCTGAGCAGCGGGTGCAGGAGCTCCACGCCTGGGGCCAGCGGGTAGCAGAAGCCATCGCGGTCCATGCCATGGAAGACAACGTACTTGAACTGGTCGGTCTCGCCGGCCTCGATGGTGACGTCCTTGTAGCCGCCCCACGTCCAGGTGACGGTGGCTGCATTGGAAAGGACCGGGAAGTGCTTACCGGTGAAGTCCGGGTAGTCGACGGTAGCCGTGATGGTACCGGTACCAACGTGGTCACCAGGTGCGCAGTGCTTGCCGCCGGCGAGGACGTTCGTCGTGCAGGCGGTGAGGTCGGTCTTGAAGTCGCCGTTAGCGGTGACCATGAACTCGCCGTGGTTGTCGCTGAAGACAACGAGGTCGCGTGCGATGGTCTGGTCGCCGTAGGCGTCGCGGATGGCCTGGAGTTCCTTCGCCTGGGCGCTGGAGAGCGAGTCCCCGAAGCCCTGCGAGTTGGCGCCGATTACGGCCGGCTCCCAGAACTCGTAGACGCCGTCGCCGAGGCCGCCAGGACCGTCATTGCTCCAGGTGTCCCAGAGGGTCCCGCCGCCAGCAACAACTGCCGGGAGGAACGGGGACGCCGGGATGTCGGTGATGTAGTACGGGTTCGGGAACGTCTGAGCAGCGATGCTGTTCGTCGACGAAGCCGCGCCGTTGTAGTACACGTCCTGCTTGAGGACCTGCTTGATGAAGCCGGTGCCGCGGATGGCAACGCTGACCGGTGCCACAGGCATCGGGGCGTCCCACCAGTCGACGTCGCCGTCGTCAAGGGCCGCATCGCGGATGTTGTTCGGGTCGAAGTCGCTGAGAGCAGCGCCACCGAGGCCCTGGGATGCGAGGCCGATGATATCGACCGTGCTGTACGGGCCCTCGAACGGAGCGCCGCTGTTGATGTAGACGAGCGTGCCGGCAGCAGGCGTAGAAGCCAGGCCGCTGACGAAGAGCACGCCGCTCGTGCAGGCGCCGAAGGAGGCGGCGCTCGAGCCGATTACGAGACCAGCGCCGACAGGAACGCCAGCGAAGTCACCACAGCTCGCGACCAGGAAGGAAGCGGCGCTGTTGGTGTACGAAGCCGGGACGGACACGACGGTCGTCACGAGGACGCGGTTCGTGCCGGTCGGGTTACCGAGGGCGATGCCGCGGGTGTTGTTCGGGCTGAACATCAGGTCGTAGTACGGGCGGAACTGCTCGGCCGTACCAATGGCATCGGTGCCATCGGCCGGATCGGCGGGACCACCAGCCAGCAGCGGCCAGTCGTTCGGCATAACCCAGCGGTCGGCGGGGAGGACGTTGAGCGGGTTGCTCGTGTCAGCCGCGCGGCCAGACGGGTTTTCGTTCGTGAACCAACCGGTGACGCGACCGCGGACCAGGAGGTCCTTGGAGACGTTCCAATCGGCGGCGTTATCAGCATCGTCCTTGCTGGCGTCCCACGGGTTGCCCGGGGAGTAGTCAGGAACGGCGGAGCTGTTGTGGCTGGGCTTGGAGAGCTGCGTCACCAGCGACACGTTGATCGTGTTGATCTTCATGTAGTAGATGACGAACGCGACCTTGGTCGAGTTCAGTTCAGCGGTGCTGACCTGCGCGGTCTGGGCCTGCTCGTAATCGACGAACGCTTCGATATCAACCTGGCCTTCGCCTTCGTATTCGAAGAGGGCGCGGCTGATGCACATGCCGTTCGCGTTGCCAACGATGTCTTCACCGTCGGTCTGCGAATCGTCATTGGCGTTCATGTAGACGGTGATCTGGTCGGAACCGTTGATCTCGCCATTGTCGGTCGGCAGGAAGTTACCGCCGCCGCCGCCCTTGATGTAGAGGACCGGGACTTCCGAGCCTTCGAAGATGCAGCTTCCGAGCGGATCGGGATCGTTGTCGTCGACGCCACCATCAGTGTCGCCGGCCGGCAGGCGCCAGTCGTGCTCGAGAATGATGCGCTGGCCCGACCACGCCAGGAAGACCTGCTTCGAAGCGATGGCGCCAGACCAGTTGACCGTCAGGGTTTCCAGGGCCGGAGCCGGCGGCTGATCGGAACCGAGCAGCGTCGGGTAATCGACCTGGATGTTGACCTTTGTGAGGCCCGTGGTCGAGGTGCAGTCGTTCACGGCGCCAGCGTAGCTGCTGAAGCTGAACGGAATGCCCTTGCCAAGAGACTGGAGGACAAGCTTGTCAGTCGAATCGTCGAGGGGCGACGAGCCGCTAACGATGATGTAATCAATACCATTGGTGCCGCCGAGCACGACCGCACCGCAGGTGCTGGCCGTCGAGCGGGTAATAGTGACTTGAGCACCATAGGCGATGTACAGCTGGGTGCCCGCGGCGTTGGTATGGGTCGCGATCGGGTACTCGTAATACGTACCCGTGCTGCCCTGGTAAACGCCGGTGGCCGCATTGAAGGTCGTCGAAGCCGAGATGGAAGTGCCATCCAGGTTCGTTCCGACAAGTACGTCAGCCGCATTGGACGGAGTCAGCGTACCGGCCTGGGCCACCGGGCTCGTGGACGAGCTGGTGATCCATGTCGGGGCGAGCGTGTTCCATTCCTTCACGAGCGGAACGGTGGTCGTGAGCGTGCCGGAGTACCCGTACTGGGTGCTGCCAGCATCGTTGACCACGATGATGTTCTGTTCGCCGGTCGCGACGGAGTACCACGAAAGCGTGGAGTCGTCGTTGAAGCCGTCATGGTCGCAGTCGACGCCAGGGGTAACGACCGGAGCCTCGATCGTGGCGGTGCCACTGATCGTCTGGATCTGGAAGTTGTCGCTGGAGTTCGGGGAACCCGGGCCAACGTTCGGCCAGAGGCCATCGACCCAGTCGTTGA
The DNA here is from genome assembly GCA_050185215.1 of Dehalococcoidia bacterium. Classification (GTDB taxonomy): domain Bacteria; phylum Chloroflexota; class Dehalococcoidia; order Tepidiformales; family Tepidiformaceae; genus Amarobacter. Next base: position 7,576 of record JBFWZP010000007.1, read on the forward strand.
GGGCGCAAACCGTGTGGCGATAGCCAATCACGTCGTTCTCGTGGTCGCGAACGCCAGTCTCGGGCACGCCGGCCGTGAGCGGGCCAGTGAGGTGAACGAGGTTAGTGCCTGCACCATTGACGAAGCCAGTTGACTCGGTATCGGAGTCGCTAGGGCCGGTCAAGCCGTTCACCGTGCTGGTGAAGGTCGCCGTGTTGCTGAAGGTCGGTACGCCAGGATTGGCCTTGGTCGTAGCAACGATCGTTACGGTTGCGGTGCCGTTGGTCGCGGCAAGCGCGATGCTCGAGCACGTAACCGTCAGCGTCGAGACGCTGCAGCTTCCGCTGGTGGTCGTCGCTGAGACGATCGAGGCGATCGCGTTCGACGGCAGGGTGTCAGTAACGCCGACGGTTGCGGCGACTGCGCCCGTGTTGTCGAGGTCGATCGTGTAGGTGACGTTGTTGCCGGGAGTAACGGGATCCGGCGAGTCACTCTTATCGATCGTGATAGCCGCGTTCTCTTCCGTAGTGGCGGTCAGGCCACTGACGTCGGCGGCCTGCTCGGGCTGGGCGCTTTCGTCGTCGACGACCACGTCCGCCGCGTCGAGCGAGGCGCCGTCGATGGCAGTGCCCTGAAGCTCCGCCACAACTTCGAGAGTACCGTCGGAACCCGTGGTCAGCGGGGAGGAGTACGTGCAGCTAAAGCTGCTTGTCCCGAGACCGGAACAATCCGGCTGAGGACCGGTCGCCTGCGTGAGGCTGGTGATCTTCAGGTCGGAGTCGAGCACTCCCGAAATGGTTGTGCTGCCGACGTGATCAGCCAGTAGGTCGGTCCATGTGATCGAATACGTGATGGTCTCACCTGGGGCCAGCGTCCCGTCGCCGTCATCGGTAACCACAAATTCGGTACCGTCAACGTTCGCGCGAGCGTTGTTCCACTGGGTTGCCAGGATCGCCAGCATCGTGAAGGCGGCGATGATGGCGAGGAGCCATCCAATTCGCTTGTCGCCTACCGTCTGAGCAATCTGCTTACTCAAGTAGTTTACCTCTCCAGTCAGTTTGGCCTGGGCGTTCTGCCCTGGGCCTGTACTGGTTCTTCGAGCCCGTGAGGCTCATTCGTTATGGGTGTTGCCGGCTCATTCTTGCGAATGGACCGGATCCGGACTCGCCCGGATTTGCGGGCAAAACGCTTTGTGGGTTTTCACCACGGAGGCACGGAGTTCACGGAGATCTCCGAATGGTCTCTGTGGGCTGCATCCACGTTGGCGAGGTCGCCCGCTCGTCTGCCGCCTTGGCCCTGGCGCTGTGCCGGGCGGGTCCGGGCTTTCCCTCTATGCGTATGAATCGGGTATCGGTACGTTCTTCGTGAATCGCGGCTCCTGGGGCGAGCGGCCCCGCGCCGAGCGTCAATTCACGATGGCAGTTCCCCCTTTCGCGAAGTAAGTCTCAGAACCGAAAGCCCGCTCGGAGCGGGTTCCTCCGCGGGAAGCAGAGGAACCCGGTAGAGCGAGCGATTTCGCAAAACCGGCCACTACGGGAGTGGGCTGGCGGAACTGGCAGAAACCCAAAGTGCCTCCTGTGGCAACGGGAGCAGCATGCTCCCGCCCGGGCGCAGAGCCCCGGCGTAGGTAAAGTCTTGCGAAAGGTATCGACTGACTTAGCAAGGGTCAATCTCTCCAAACGCCTAGATCGAGACGTCAAACCCCGAGGGGCAGACTCCCGTACGAGGTTTAGAACGCGGCAAGGTGCATGAGGGTTAACGCTTGTTTTGCAGAAAGGTGTGATGAATTTGCGAGGTTTGAGGAGGGAGGTGTGAGGTTTCAGGTTTGAGGTTTGAGGTCTCGAAGGTTGTAGGGGCGTATTGCCATACGCCCCTGCGGCGCGGTTTCCCGTTCCCCGGTTCGCGGAGGGGGCCCGCAACGGGCCTTCTCCCTTCTCCCTTCTCCCTTCTCCCTTCTCCCTTCTCCCTCCTCCCTATTTGCGGATGTCGGCGGTGAGGCGGGTTTCGCCGCCGGCGTCGCGGAGGCGGAGGGTGATCTGGGTGGTGGCGCCGGCTTCCTGTTCGAAGGGGATGATGATTTTGCCTTCGCCGGGCGAGGGGGTGATGCCGCGGTCTTCGCCGTTGATGGTGAGGCCGACTTCTCCTTTATAAGAGAGGTAGAGCAAATTGCGGCCTTCGGAGTTTTCGATGGTGGTGGCGGCGACGAGGCCCCAGTTGTCGTCCTTTACATCGGGGTAGGGGCCGGCGGGGTAATCGAAGGCGATTTCGGGTTGTTCGCCCTGGCCGACGACGACGCCGTGTTCGAAATCGCTGCCTTCGATGAAGGTGACGCGCCAGGTGGTTTCGACGGGGGTCTGGGCTTCGGCTTCGACGGTCCGGGGTTCGACCGAGTTATTGGTGGATTTCGGGTTGAAGTAGACGGCGGCGAGGATGAGCCCGATGACGAGCACGCCGAGGGCGACGACCTCGCGCAGACCGATGCCTTTCAGGGATCGCATCGGCTGAGTATCGGGCGGTCTTTCCCGAACCGCGAACGTAAGGGAAACCCGCATTGACTCCACAAGCGGTGGGCGTGGTACGGTGCCAACTCCGTTTCTTATGAAAGTGCCGTTCTTTATGTCAGCATTCGCGGTCACGCTGCTTGCGGGGAGCGTGGCCCTCGGGCTCGCGGCCATCGGCGCGGGTTCGGCGGCGCCGAAGCCGCCCTGCCTCACGCGGGCATGGCAACCGGAAGAGCAGCAGCTCAGCGACCTGCACACGCCGTGGCGCTACCTCTACGTGCCCGGCACCGACCCGACGCACCCGCTGCAGGGCTCGGCGGTGCTGCGGGCGACTGCTCTCGGCATCGCGCACGACCTGGCGGACGGCGAAATCGTCCCCGGTGATGTGACGGCGCAGTACCTGGCCCAGCGGGCGATTGCCTGCGGCTACCCGGCGGATGTGGCGGTCGGGGGCCGGGGCATCGCGACCGGGACGGATTCGGCGTCAGAGGCGCTCACGCTGATGACCAGCGAGATCTGGGGGGCGGCCTCGGGCATTCGCGTGCCGGCGTGGGTGGGAGGCCTGCCGATGCAGTGCATCGGGCTGGCGCACGCCTCCGAAGGCGACGGCGATGGCTGGGTGATCATCATCATGGCCGCCGACAACACCGTCTGCCCGCAGGAGCTTTCCTCGGCGGTCGAGCCGTACGACGGGGGCACCCCGACGGCGACGCCCTCGTTCCCGTTCACCTTCCCGACGAAGACACCGACGCCCACGAAGACGGCAACGCCGACCGCCACGCCCACGCCGTCGCTGCACAAGCTCTTCCTGGGCGTGGCGAAGGACTAGGCGGAGTGCCCGGTGCCCGGTGCTCGGTGCCGAGTGCCGGTATCACGCGGGGCGTCATCGTGCTGTTCGCAGTTCCCCGGAGTTGTCGAAAGCTCTCACCATGCAGAGAACCGAGAGCGTGAGCGACCGGCCGGGCCCCCTCCGGCGCAGCGCCGAGGGCCGTGAAGTGACGGGAGATCCCGACGCCACCGCGCATCTCGTAGATCCGACCGTAAGGCAGGCGGCACCGCTGATTGTCACGATCCAGGTCTTGGAAACTGTTCGGCGCGACCGACAGCGTGCCTCTCTCACGGTCGGATCGAGGAAACGCGACGTCCACCGCAATCGCGACACGATCTGTCAGTACACTCGAATCTAAATGGGTTGGTATAGCTGAATCTAAAACGCCTATTCGTGGAACGAAAAAAGTAGCGGTTCTCCCTCCTCCCTTCTCCCTTCTCCCTCTACACCGGATAGCGCCGCCCCCCGACCTTCACCCGCAAATAGGCGAGCCGCCAGGCGATCGTCAGCGATGAGATCACCGCGAGGATGATCAGCGTCCAGTAGCACTGCCCCACAACCGCCCCAACCGCCGCCACCAGCGACCGCACGTCGCGGCTGGCCAGCCCGAAGATGGAATCGAGCCGGCCCGACTCGATGACGTCGGGCAGGTCGGCCTCGATGCGCGCGCGGCTGTAGCTCACGATGAGGGCGGCGCCGATCGCCAGCGCCCCGACGAACTCGGCGCGGGCGTGGTCTTCGAAGCGCACCGCGAACACGGTCATCCCCGCGAGCATGACGGCGTCGGCGTAGCGGTCGGTCACAGCATCGAACACCTCGCCGAAGCGCGTGGCCATGCCCTTGAGGCGCGCAAGCTCGCCATCCACGCCGTCGACCACGCTCACCGCCTGGATGGCGATGCCGCCGGCGATGTGCCAGCCCGCCGCCACCATCGCCCCCGCCGCCACCGCCAGCAGCAGCGTGAAGGCTGTGACGGCGTTGGGGGTCACCGGCGTCGAGACCAGCGCGCGTGCAGCCGGGCGGCTCAGCGGCCGGTTCAGGTAGCGCGAAACGATGCCGTCGTAGGTCACCGGGCGCCGCCCGCGGCCACCAGCCGGGACGCGGCTTCGAGGTCCGCGGCGGTATCGATGTCGTACCAGCTCGCCCCGGAGACATCGACGGCTTCGAGGCCACCGGCCACTACGAGCTCGCTGAAGATGCGGCTAAGCTCGCAGTCCTCGGGTGCGGCATCGACGGCAGCCCAGGCCCCGGGAGTGAGGAGGAAGGCGCCGGTGTCGAGCGCGTCCCACGGCTCCAGGTGCTTGCCAATGGCGGTGACACGGCGCCCGCCGAGTTCGAGGCGGACCCGGGTAGCCTCGTCGATGTAGTCCGGGGGCCACGCTGCAGCGTCGGTGGCGATCAGGCTGGGGCCCGCCGGCCGCTGTGCGCGCAAGAGTCCGCCGAGGATGCCGGGGGAGAGCATGTGGTCCGCCATTAATAGAAGGAAAGGGGAATCGCCACACTGTTCGCGCGCGGCGCGGAGGGAAAGGGAGGCGCCGTCTTCGAATCGAGGGTTGAAGACGAAGTCGACGGCCATACCGGCGGGGGCGACGGCGCGGATGCCGGCCTGGAGCTGTTCGGCGCAGAAGCCGGTGACCACGAGGACGTCGCTGACTCCGGACGCCGCAAGAGCATCGAGCGTATAGCCCACGATTGGCCGGCCCGAGATGGGAATCAGCGGCTTGGGCATCGCGGTTGTTGCCGCTCCGAGGCGACCGCCGTCGCCGGCGGCGAGGACTACGGCGCGCAAACGCGTAACGGGAAGCGAAGAATCACCGGACTATAGTAACGGTCGGCGGGCATCTCGCCCGAGCGCGCGGGGCGCGGTAGGATTGCCTCGCCGGGCGGAGCAATCCCTGGGAGGGGTTCGAACCATGTGGAAGACGATCGGTTACCTGACCGCGATGTGCGGGGCGTTCATCGGCCTGTTGATCACGCTGGCCATCATCGGACTGAAGGCCTAGCTCCTTCGTCGGGCCCTGGATTCGCACGGCGGCCAGTCCTCGAGTTGAGGACGGGGCCGCTTTTTCATGCCCTTCGAACCATCACTCTGAGAGCGGCACCGTAACAGTGACGGCGGTGCCGGCACCGAGCTCGCTTTCAATCTCGTACCTCCCACCGAGCTTCTCCGTGCGTTCGCGCATGGTGCGCAGGCCCAGATGGCCGGGGAAGTCGCCATGGACGTCGAAGCCTTTGCCGTTGTCGCGCACGAGGAGGGTGGCACTCGTGCCATCAGCGGCCAGGGAGAGCGTGACCTCGGTGGCTTCCGCGTGCTTGGCGATGTTGTGGAGCGATTCCTGGGCGATGCGGTAGAGCGCCTCCTTCGAGCGGAGCGCGAGGGGTGGCTCGTCGCAGAGGATGGCGGAGACATCGATGCGGAAGCGCGAGCGGATGGCGGCCGCCTGCCGTTCGAGCGCAAGGACGAGACCCTGCTGCTCCAGCGACTCCGGGACCAGCTCGAAGATCAGCGCGCGGGTCTCGGCGAGGCCGGACTCGGCGAGCTGGACGATGTACTCGATGGGTTCGAGGACGTCGTTCGCGGCGCCATCTCCGAGGCGGCGCCGGGCGGTCCTCGCACCGAGGCCGATGCCGTAGAGCGCCTGGGAGACCGAATCGTGGAGTTCGCGCGCGATGCGCTGGCGCTCCTCCATGGAGGCTGAGCGCTGGGCCTGTTCGAAGAGGAGGGCGTTCTGAATGGCGAGCCCGGCGCGGGCGGCGAAAGCATCGAACATCGTGCGCTCGGCCACGGAGAACCGCCGCGGCGAAGCCCAACCGATGCTGAAGAATCCCCATATGAGGCCGCCGACTCTCACCGGGATCTCGACTACGGCGCCGAGACCCCGGTTTCGCAGCCGGTCGTCGACGCGCGGGTCGGTGTGGACGTTCTCTGTGACACCAGTTTCGATCTCGTTCGACCGGGCCTCGACTGCGTCCCGCGTGAATCGGCGATACCCGTCTTCAACGATTGCGAGGTCTTCCGCACTGATTCCGCGCGACACGGTCACCGCCAGGCGGTCATCGTCGCCCCACGTCGTCACGAGACTGGAATCGGCGCCGAGGAGGTCGATTGCGAGGTTTGCCATCACTCCGAGGACATCATCGAGGGCAAGCGAGCGGTGAAGATCCTCATCGGCACGCCGGAGCGCTTCGAGTTCACGCGAACGACGGGAAGAACCTTCGAAGACGAGCGCGTTCTGGATGGCGAGTCCGGCGCGGGCGGCGAAGGCATCGAAGAGCCGCCGGTCAGCATCATTGAAGGTGCGCACGCGGTTCCACCCGATCGTGAAGAGCCCCCAGAGTTCCCCATCGACCATCACGGGGATTTCGGCGAAGCTTCCGGGCCGACCGTCGCGAAGCTCGGGTGGCAATTGACTGGTCTCGCGGATGTCTCCTATGAGGGCTGCCGTGAATGGAGGTCCCTGGCGGGCAAAGTGCTCGTGGGTGAACGTCCGGTAGCGCGCGGCTACTGGACCAAGCACTTCTTCCGGTATTCCGAATGAAGAGGCGACGCCGAGACGGTCGTCTTCCTGCCAGCTCACGACGAGGCTTGAGTTCGCGCCGAGAAGGTCGACGGCCAGAGTAGTCATGGCATCGAGGACGCCATCGAGAGAGAGCGTTTGGTGGAGGGCGTAGTCGGCACGGTAGAGCGCCTCCAACTCGTCGGTCCGGCGCTGCGCCTCTTCGAAGAGCAACGCGTTCTGGATGGCGAGACCAGCGCGGGTCGCAAGCGTAGAGAACAGCCGGCGATCGTGGTCATCAAACGTGCGGCGCTTGTGGTAGCCGAGGACGAAGACGCCGAAGAACTCGCCGCGAACAAAGACCCGAATGTCCACAGTGCTTGCAGAAGGCGTGAGCTCTCGAATGTCCTGGCTGATGCTCGGCTCGTTGGGGACATCCTCCATGATGTGGGGAGCAGCGGTAATGCCCTTAAACGAGGAACGATCGCGGCGGTGGTAGATCTCCTGGAGCCGCGCGAGTTCGTCCTCGGGAACACCCCGGGCGGCGAATGCATGCAGCCTGCCGGCGTCGTCGAAGGTGAGGAACATGCTGCGATCGGCGCCGAAGAGGTCGACTGCGAGATTGATCATCGACTGGTAGACATCGTCGGGCCGCAGGGACTCGTGGAGGGCCTGGTCGGCGCGAGAGAGCGCGTCCAATTCATCGGATCGGCGTTTGGTTTCATCGAGTAGCCACGCGTTATCCATGATCGGGGCGGCCTGTTGGGCGATGGCCTGGGCGAATTCGATCTCGCCCCCATCGATGCCGGCAGCGTCCGCGTAGTAGAGATAGACCACGCCGAGGGTCTCCGGGCGATTGAGGAACGGCGTGGCGACCAGCGTTGAGTAGGGGAGCCCGTTGATGACGTCATGCATATCGGCGTATTCGGGCCGCGAAAGCATGAACTCTCTGGCGTTGCGAAGGGTCCAGGACTGCCGGCTGGCGACTGCCTCGCGGAGTTCGGCCATCGCTTCGGGAGATTGTTGGCGCGCACGCACCATGGCCTCGACATAGCCTTCGGGAAGGTTCTCGGTCCCGAACGCGATCGCCGAGAGGTCGGCCGGGTTCATCAAGATGAGACCCGCTGCTACAGCGTCGGTGTTCGCGACGATATCGGCAGCGAGAGAGCGCAGGACTTCATTGAGCGGCCGTTCGAAGCGCACGCGCGCGCCAAGGTTGGCCAAGACCTCGGCGCGGCGCAGCCGAAGCTCCAGGTCCGGGCCTGGCGACCGTGAGCCGCGAGCCCGAGCCGGCAAGTTGGGCGAATCGACCACAGGGGGACGGTAGCCGATCGCATGCGCGTTTAAAAGCAGTTTGCAAGTTTCCGGTTGGCGGCGCGGGTTTATGATGGCTTCTTTCGCAATCGGGGAGCCCAGTCATGGAAGCAACCGCCATCACCGTCCGCGTGCCCGCGACGAGCGCCAACCTTGGCGCCGGGTTCGACTGCCTGGGTCTCGCGCTCGACATGTTCGCATCGATAACGGTGACGTTCGGGGAGAGGGAACAGCCGCCGACCGAAGATGTCGGCGAGAAGATGGTCCTGACCGCGGTTCGCCAGACGTACCTGAGGCTGGGCAAGCAGCCACCCGGCGGAATCCGGGCGCGCTACCACGTTTCGATCCCGCTCGGGCGGGGCCTGGGGGCGAGCGCCGTAGCACGAGTCGCGGGTGTGGTTGCCGTGAACGAGTTCGAGCACCGGGTGATGGACGAGGGGCGCTGCCTCGATATCGCGAGCGAACTGGAAGGCCACGGGGACAACGCGTGCCCGGCGCTTTTCGGCGGCATGCAGGTCTGTGTGCAGGCTGCCGATGGCCACTACCTGCGAGCGCCGAGCCGGTATCCCCAGGACGCGGCAATGGCGATCCTCATCCCGGACCATTCGATGCCGACGAAAGAGGCCCGCAAGGCGCTCCCGGACCAGTATTCCAAGGCCGACACAATCCACAACACGGGCCGGGCAGCACTTTTTGTCGCAGCGATGGCCGCGGGCAAAATGGACCTGCTCGCGGAAGCGACGGATGACCGCATCCACCAGCGGCAGCGCGCGAGCCTGTTCCCGCCGCTGTTCGATATCTTCGGGGCGGCGCGGAAGGCGGGGGCGCACGCTACGTGGCTGAGCGGGGCGGGAAGCTCAGTTGCGGCTATCTGCCCGGAAGACGTGGCTCGTGAAGTGGCGGCGACGATGCTTGAAACGTCCCAGGCGCAGGGATACCCGGGCCGTTCGCTTGTGACCAAGATCGCTCGCGAAGGGGCGACGGTCTCGAAGGTCGAACTGGTCCAGGACTGATGGCACTGCGGGCGGCTACGGAAGACGACCTCGAAACCATCATCGAGTTGATCCACGCGCTGGCGGAGTACGAGCGCGAGCCGGACGCGGTGCAACTGGAGCCGAAGCTGCTGCGCGAGTACCTGTTCGGTTCGCGGCGCTATGCCGAGGTGATCCTGGCGGAGAGCGACGACGGCACGAGTGCCGGGTTCGCACTCTTCTTCCACAACTTCAGCACGTGGGAAGGGAAGCCGGGAATCTGGCTCGAAGACCTGTTCGTAAGGCCTGAACTCAGAGGACATGGCTACGGCAGAGCGTTGCTCGCAGAGCTTGCACGGCTGGCCGTGGAGCGCGGATGCGCACGACTCGAGTGGTCGGTGTTGGATTGGAACGAACCATCGATCGGGTTTTACAAGAGCCTTGGGGCAGAACCGATGGACGAATGGACGACCTACCGCCTGAGCGGGGCCGCCCTTCGCCAACTCGCCGGGGGTTAGCACCGGGATACCGGACAAGGGCGCCTGCCGCGGGCGCCCTTTACGTCCGGCCCTCGGGGGCGAGGCTCTATACGGTGGCGAGAACGTCCGCCACCTTGAATGTTTCGTCCTCCACGGCGAGGACGGTAACAAGGCCGAAGAATCCCCCTTCGAATTCCGCGTGCGAGAGCACGTGGCAGTGGAATGCCCAGAGACCAGGATCATTCGCCTCGATCATGCAATCGAAGCGGTTGCCGGGTGGGACGTCGATGGTGTCGCACTTGTAGGGCGGTTCCACGGGATAGCCGTCCCGTTGGAAGACTTCCATGACTTGCCCGTGCAGGTGCATGGGGTGGTACATCATGCCTTCGTTCATCCAACGGATGAGGACTCGTTCGCCTTTCTTTGCGACGAGGGCATCGGTAGCGGGGAAGCTTTTGCCGTTGACCGTGAAGCCCAACAGCGAGTCGTTCAGGATGAGGATGTATTCCTTGTCGTACTGCGGGTAGTCCTTCGGATCCTGGGGCATGACGATAAAGGCGCCGAGAAGACCGCGGTTCACCTGGTCTGCGGAGTTGTGGTGGGAGTGGTACATGTGCGAGCCCTGGTTGCGGATGGTGAACTCGTACACGTAGGTTTCGCCGGGTTTAATCGGGTCCTGGGTGACGTAAGGGACGCCGTCCATCGCGTTCGGCACGTACAGGCCGTGCCAGTGGATGGTGGTGCTCTCTTCGAGGTTGTTCTTGACGTTGAACCGGACTTTGTCGCCCACATTGGCGCGGATGGTTGGGCCCGGAATCTGGTTGTTGTAACCGCGAGCCTTTTGGACGAGACCGGGAGAAACTTCCCAGTCGACGTTGTCGATGGTGAGATCCCAGACTTTTACGCCGTTCTCCACGCGATGCGCGAGTTCTTCCATGCCGTGGCTCTTCGTAATCGGAGCCTTTTGCTGCCGGAGGAAGTCGACGACACCTTTCTTGTGGTCCTCGTCGATCTTCACCCAGAGGTCCTGAGGGGTCTGGGTGGCGACGGTGGGGCCGGGCTTCACGTTCTGTTCGGGCACGTTCCCGGATTCGATGGCGCCACCCGTTGGGTCGTTGTAGCAGGCTGCGGCGACGAGCCCACCGGCCACGGGAATTGCGGCGCCGACGACACCGGCGCGGCGCAGGAACCGGCGACGGGAGAACATCGAAGTTCCGATGGATTCGGCGCCGGCGGATTCGGGAATTGGTGCGGATTCGTTGGTCACGAGTTAAGCCCCCTTGGTGACAACGCTCTTGAGTTGTTGTGGTTCAAGGGTCGTGCCCCGCGGATTGGCGCCATAGGTCCGTTCGTACAAAGCCGCGGGGGCGAACGGCCGAAATGTCACGGCCAAAAGGTGCTCGCGGCATGGGAAGGAATGGTTCATGCTTGCGGAACAAGCAAAGTAGCGAGGTGCCCCCGTGGCCGAGAGCAAGCCAATTCTGATCCCGTTGGATGGTTCGAAAATCGCGGAACACGCGCTTCCGATGGCGAACTGGTATTCCAAACTCACGGGCGCGCCGCTGAAGTTCATTCACGTGCTGGACGAAGACACACCGCCGGAAGAGCGGGCAAAGGCGGCCGAGACGTTCCAGGGTTATGCGAACGAACTGGCCGAGCAGCACGGGCTCGGGAAAGTTGAATGCGAAGTGCTGTACGGCTCGGCTGCCGAGCAGGTGCTTTCGGCTTCGGTGACGGCCTCGGCTATCGCGCTTGGATCGCGGGGACGAGGCGGCTTCCGGGCGATGGTTATCGGGAGCGTGGCCGACAAGATCGTTCGCGGTTCGGCGGTTCCAGTCCTGATCGAGCCGGGGACCGACGAACCTCGCGTGCCGGGTGAGAACGGGACGCCCCTGTTGGTGGGCCTGGACGGATCCGAAGAGGCGGAACGCGCAATCAAGATGGCGCGCACCCTGGCGGCCAAAGACCATTTGCCGATCGTGATCGTCCGGACCTACACCCTGCCGCCGGCGGTGGGGGCCGAGTTCGCGACGTATCCGGCGAACGTTGGAACCGCGATGCAGGAGGCGGCGGAGACGTATCTGCACGACATCGCGAAGCCCGGCGAGAAGACCGTCATCCAGATGGGAGACCCGACGACGGCGTTGCTCGAGACGGCTGAGGCCGAAAACGCGACGCTGATCGTGCTGACCTCATCGGGAAAGGGACTTGCGAAGCGAGTGACGCTGGGGAGCACGACGGATCGCGTGATCCACGGGACGAACCGGCCGGTGCTGGTGCTCCCGCAAGGGGGCTAACTAGCAGCGGAGCCGGTAGCCGACGCCGCGGACGGTTTCGAGCGCGGAGCGCTGCGCGCCGAGCTTTTTGCGAAGGGTGCGAATGACTGCTTCGACGACGTTGCTGCTTGTTTCGGCGCCATATCCCCAGACAGTTTCCATGAGGTCGGCGTATGAGACGGGCCGGCCGCCGCGTTCGTGGAGGACCCGGAGGACGCCGAACTCAAGGCGGGTAAGCGGCACACGGCCGGAGTCGAGGACCGCTTCGCGCGTTTCGACGTCGATGATTGGCTGCGCGGCATCCGGAATTTCCAGTTCGCGAGCGACGAGTGCGGCGAGCCAGGCATCGACCGAACCGGGTCCCATATCAAGGCGGTAGGTTTCGTAGCGGCGCCCATCCATCTCCACAGCATAGTCGTCGAGGGTGACGAACCCGAGCGCGTCGCACCACTCGAACTCGGCGGCGGTTACGCCACTGAGGTAGACGTAGCGAAGGTGCGGCCGCATCTCCATGTAGGTCCGCTTCACATCGAGCCCGAACGCGGCGCGGCTACCGGAGGCGGCTTCCCCCATCTCCCGGTCCAGGAGCCGGCGTAAGAGGATTGAGGACGGGGCCGCATCGCCGACGGAGCGACGCCAGGCGTAGGCCACCGGATCCTCTTCGCAGATTGCGGGTGACAATTCATCGCCGCGAGAGGCCACGAAGAATCCGATGGTTGAGCCGTCGCTGTCGCGGCAGACCTGGAAGGCGGATGGCTGATGCTCCCACCAGGCATCGATAGCCGCGCAAGATTCTGGTCCCTCGTGGCGCGCGGCGATCGACTGAATTGCGGGGAAGTCCTGCGGGAGGGCGGCTTCCACTGCGAGCGGCTGGAACCCGGACGGGAAAAAGCCCTCCCGGATCGCCGGGTTCTGGAGCAGATAGAGGATGTCGGCGGTATACCGCCAGAGTGTGGCCGAGGTCGCCTGGCGGACATCACGCTGGAGCTGGCGCCAGGCGGCGATCCGGTACTGGCGGTGAAGGTTGGGCGAAGCAGCCTGCAGGCGGAGCTCGACGGCGTCGCGAACGGCGTCGTGGATGAAGAGCCCATCGGAGCGCATCTCGACGAACGGAAGGTCGCGAAGGCGCTCGAACGTGTCGGCGGGCGACATTGCAGGCAGCATCGCAGCAAGCAGCGGTTGGGTGGCGCGCCGGACGACGCTGGCGGCATCGAGCGCCCGGACCACGAAGTCATCGTTGATGGTGGCGAGGTATTCCTGAGTCAGGTGATCGACGACGGCGCCGACGGCGACATCCTCGAGATTGCGGCCCCGCTGGCCGATACCGGTCGCGGCCGCGACGGCCAACGCGAGCGGATGGCCGCGGGCGATGTTGTTGACGAGGACTGCGGAGGCCTCATCGAAACCTGCAGCGGTGAGCAGAGAGATGGCGTCGCGTCGCGTCAATGGCCCGAGCGTCAGCGCGCGGAAATTGCCGGGCGATTCCGGAGAAGCCAGCCATGCACCAACAGGGCCGTTCCGAGAAGCAAGGATCACCCGGACGTTTTCGCCGAGGCGCGGGCACAGCTCGCGGCGGATAAACGTATCCATCAACCAGAACAGTTCGTATGCATCGAACATGAGAACGACACGGTCGTTCAGAGACGAAATGCGAGCCGTGAGCGAGTCAATTTCCTGCGAAGCGGCCCCAGCAGCCGAGGCGAGCGCTCCGCAAAGCCCTGGCTCCGATGGCTCGACACCGCGGCAATCAACCTGAATGACGAGGGCCCCTGAGCCGCGCAAGCGAAAGGCTGCTTCGCGAAGGAGCCGGGACTTGCCGCTCCCGGCCACCCCGCTAAGGTGAAGCACCCGCGGGCTGGCGGCGTCGAAACACCCGACGAGCACGGCGAGTTCGGCTTCGCGGCCCACGAATCGTTCGTGGGCGCGCATTTCGAGCGAGACGGCCATGGGAGCGGCCATACGTCCTCCGCGGGGCGGCGATTACCTGGTTGCGACAGCAGCCGGCAGGCCGTGCGTGATCCGCGTCGCTTCCTCCATCACTCCGTAAACCCGGGTCGTCAGGTTCGCGAAGTGTGGATTCGACTTTACCGCGTTCCAGAGGTCCGATGCCAGATAGGCATCGAGGGAAGCGCGGTCCGTGAACTTGTAGACGCCGCCGGCGCTCCGGACCTCGGGGTCGATGAGCCAGGTCTTCTCGAGGCAGCCGGGGATGTTGGCGAAATGCGGCGCCAGTTCAGTCGAGCTGGCGATCGCTTCCGCCTCGGACATGCCCTCGTAGTTGAAGTTTGCGATCAGAATGTTCACAGGAATCCCTCCAGTTGATTTCGATCCAACATATGCCTGTGGGTGAGCGGAAAGATGAGACGATGATGAGATTCTGATGAAGGACGGGTGCCAACTGGCGCACCCTCACGCCAACGTTAGAATACGGCGACTGAGGGGGTAGTTGATGGCTTCTGGGCCGCTTTCGGGCGTCAAAGTTCTTGAGTTCACGCAGATTATTGCGGGACCGTTTTGTGGCATGCACCTCGCCGATATGGGCGCGGAGGTAACCAAGTTCGAACCTATCGGCGGCGAACCATGGCGAGTGTTCGTCGAGCTCGTGCCGAAGGAGTCTCGAACCTTTGCGAGCCTGAATCGAGGCAAGCGCGGCGTGGCAATGGACATGCAGAAGCCGGAGGCCCAGAAGGTGATCCACGAACTGGCGAAGGACGCCGATGTCGTCCTCATCAACTACCGGCCCGGGGTGGCTGAATCCCTGCGCATCGACTACGAGACGCTGAGCACTATCAACCCCAAGATCATCTACTGCGAGAACACGGCGTTTGGCCGGCGGGGGCCGCTGGCGAAGCGCGGCGGTTACGACATCGTTGTGCAGGCGCTGACCGGGCTGATGGCCGGCGAAGCGAAGATGGATGGCGACGTCCCGACGTATGTGTACCCGGCCGTGGCCGACTACGCGACCGGGATCCAGATGTCGAACTCGATTTGCGCGGCACTGTACTACCGTGAGAAGACCGGCAAGGGCCAGCGAATCGACTGCACGCTGATGGGCACGGCGATGGCGATGCAAACGAGCCAGTTCACCTGGTTCGAAGCTTTCGACGAGGCGGTTATCCCGCCGATGCTCGAGGGCCTGAAGCAAGCCCGCGCCGAGATGAAGTCGTTCACGGAGCAGGTGGAGGTCCACAAGATGTTCCGGCCGGCGGCGCCGGGGAATATCTACTACCGCGTGTACCAAACGCGGGACGGATTCATCGCGCTTGGCGCGCTTTCGATGTCGTTGCGATTCAAGGTGCTGGCAGCGACGGCCCTCCAAGATCCGCGTATGAACACCACCGATGGGACATTCGTGCTCGCGCCGGAAGGGTGGGAGACCCGGGGTCCTGAGCTCGTGAAAGAGGCAGAGGCGCTCTTCCGAACGAAGACCACGGAAGAGTGGAGCGTGCTCTTCGAGAAACATGGAGTGCCGGCGGGGCCTCTGCACTTCATCGAAGAGCTGTTCGACCATCCACAGACGATGGAGAACGGCCTGCAGGTGCAGATGGAGCATCCGTTGCTGGGAGGGATGAAGCTCGTTGGGCCACCCTTTCAGATGTCGGAATCGCCGCTTGCGGCAGAAGTCCCGAGCCCGATGCTTGGCGAGCACAACGACGATGTCTTAAGTGAAGCCGGCCTCTCGCCGGAGAAGATCGACGAACTCCGGGCTTCCGGAGTTATCCTCTAACGATTTGGCGTTGGCCACCTACTACCGATGAAAGGAAACAGCCATGTGCGTCCCTCACGATGCTCTGCCGCCCATTCCCGCGATTTCCGGGGCGGCCGTTGATTCGGAAGACCTCGTCCTAAAATCGCAGGACGGGACTGAGTTCGCAGCCTTCGTGGCGCGGGCGGAGTCGCCAAACGGAGTCGGCATCGTGGTAATGCCGGATGTGCGCGGGCTCTTCACGTTCTACGAAGAGCTGGCGTTGCGGTTCGCGGAAGTTGGGATGAATGCGGTCACCATCGACTATTTCGGCCGAACGGGTGGAGTTTCGAAGCGGAACGACCCGTCGTTCGAGTTCATGCCCCACGTGCTGAAGACCCGGCCGGAGACCGTTTCTCAGGACGTTGGAGCGGCTGTTGAGTACCTGCGCTCGCCAAAGGGCGGGAATTGCACGTCCATCTTCACCGTTGGCTTCTGCTTCGGCGGCTCAAGCTCGTGGTTCCAGTCGTCGGCAGGGCACGGGTTGAAGGGCGCCATCGGTTTTTACGGTCATCCGAGCCGGGTGATCCAGTCGATGGTGTCGCCCGATGCGGGCAAAGATATCCCGACACCGCTTTCCCGAGCCGGTGAAATGAAGGCGCCGATCCTCGGGCTGCAGGCGGGGGCCGACCAGATGATCACGCAGGCGGACACTGACGCCTTCAAGGCCGCCCTGGACAAGGCCGGGGTGCCGAACGACTTCAAAACCTACGAGGGTGCACCGCACAGCTTCTTCGACCGCTCATTCAAGGAGCATGCCGACGCTTCGGCGGACGCGTGGGATCGGATCCAGGCGTTCATCACGAAATACAAATAGCGCCCGCGCACGCCAGGGTTCCTATCGGGCGACGAACGGCCGTTCCGCACTGTTCGCGCTGTGTCGGCGTTTGTGGGGGAAGCAGTGGGGTGTTCCGTTGCCGAACGAGCGAGGGCTTCCACTCTCGCCTCTGACTCCCGATCTGGTACGCTCGATCCATGACGACCCAGATTTCCAGGGTACGGACCGCCAGACCACGGCCGGTGTGAGCCGGCCTGGTAGCGAACAACACAGACGCCGCGAACGCGGTGGCCTGTTGTTGCCGTTCGCCGCAGAGGCCCGCTGTTACCTCGGATTCGCCATTCCGCCCCGCACGGCGGGACATTCTGGGAAGTAGCTCTCTTTCATGCTGTACGCGGAACACGTAACCAAGTCTTTCGGGCCCGTTGATGTCATCCGGGACCTCAATTTCATCGTCGGGGACGGCGAACACGCGGGCCTTGTCGGCCCCAACGGGGGCGGGAAATCGACCATCCTGCGGCTGCTGGCCGGGGAACACAAAGCGGATGACGGCGAAGCCGGATTCCGCGGGAAATCCCTGGGCTATCTGCGCCAGGAAGCGGGCCTTAACGACGCCAACACGCTCGTCCAGGAGCTGTGGGAAGCGTTCCCGGAGGCGCGCGCAGTGGAACTCGAACTGGAACAGATCGCCGCGCAGATCGAACGGGGCGAGGGCGACCTCGATGCGCTCATCGAGCAGCAGGCACGGCTGTTTGAGCAGTTCGAGGCGATGGACGGTTACCGGATCGAGACGCGCATCGGCCGGGTGATCGACGGTCTCGGTTTCAAGCCGACGGAGACAACCAAGCTCTGCGGCGACTTCTCCGGTGGCTGGCAGATGCGCATTGCGCTGGCGAAGGTGCTGGTGCGCCGGCCGGAAAACGCAATCCTGGACGAACCGACGAACCACCTGGATGCCAAGACGCGCAACTGGCTGGCTGAAGAGCTCCAGGACTGGGATGCGGCGCTGCTGATCGTGACGCACGACGGGGAGTTCCTCGATAAGGTCGCGACGCGCATCTTCGACCTGCGCGACGGCAAGGTTGAGGCGTATGCCGGGAACTACACCGACTTCCAAAAGCAGAAAGCGGCGAAGTTGCAGGCCCAGGACCAGGCGGCCGCGCGACAGGAGCGCGAAATCGGCAAGCAGGAGCGTTTCATCGAGCGGTTCCGAGCGAAAGCGACGAAGACCACACAGGTGCAATCGCGCGAGAAGATGCTCGCGAAGATCGAGCGGATCGACCGGACGAAGAAAGATGCCGAAGTGAACTTCGTGCTGACTTCGCATGGGCGCACTGAGCGCGACGTGCTGATGGTGAAGCACCTGAGCCATGCCTATGGCGACCACATCGTGCTGGTGGACGTGAGCCTGCATGTCGAGCGGGGCCAAAAGGTGGTCTTCATCGGCCCGAACGGCAGCGGGAAGAGCACCCTGCTGCGGCTCGCGGCCGGGCTGCTCGTGCCAACGGAAGGGACCATCGAGTGGGCCGAACGTGCGCGCCCGGGCTACTACGACCAGCACCAGGACGAAGCCCTGGATTACGAGCGGACCGTGATCGAAGAGGTCCGATCCGTGGCGGGCGGAGCTCCCGATGTGAAGCTGCGAACAGTGCTGGGGCAGTTCCTGTTTACCGGCGACAGCGTGTTCAAACCGGTGCGAGTGCTCTCCGGTGGGGAGCGCAGCCGGGTGGCGCTGGCGAAGTTCCTGATCCAGCCGACGAACGTTCTATTGCTCGACGAACCGACGAACCACCTGGACAAGACGACGCGTCGCAAGCTCATCGATGCACTGCAGAAGTACGACGGGACGATCGTGTGCGCGAGCCACGACCCGGGAATCGTCGACGGGATCGCGTCGCACGTCTACGAGGTGAAGGACCTCGGGGTCAAAGAGCTCCTGGCGATGCGGCGGGACTAGAGCCTCGCCCCGCTCCCCCGCCCACGCGTGGGAGGGCGAGCGCATCACTCTCAGCGCGAAGCACCCAACGCACGCGAAATCTGGGCGGCGTGGTCGTGGGCATGCGCGGCGTAGATTTCGAGCCAGGTTTCGACGGAATATGGGCCGCTCTCCGTGTGCCACCCGCTGCGCGCCCAGTCGTGCTCCGAGAGGAACTCGAAGAGTGTGGCAGTTGATTCGCGGGCGGCCCTGAAGGCAAGGAGCGACGCTTCGATGGGGCGCGCGCCGTAATGCAGCGAGCGGGCGAAGGCTTCCTCGTCGTAGCCGTAGATGACGGGGTTGGGTTCGGCGAGAAGCTTGCGGAGGCGGAGGGCGGAGGTCATTTCGCTATCGGCGAGGTGATGCGCGACCTGCCGGGCGGTCCAGCCGTCGGCGTCGGCGCGGTCGAGCGCATCAGTGGAGGCTCCTGCGAGGGCCTTCTCGACGACTGAATAGCCCTCGCGATAGCGACGGATGAGTTCGGTGCGGGTGGCAGTATCCATTGAATGACGATACGGCCGAACTGGATTGCTGTACCGCACCACTTGGCAGCAATTTTGGGGGAGATCAGGCTGGAGTGGGCGGGTAGGCGGCGGCACGGCCGACGAACGTCTTCGGGAGCCGCACGGTGAAGGAAGCGCCGTTCCCTGGCGGGCTCTCAACGGACGCGGTACCGCCGTGGGCGCGAACCAGGTGCTTGACGATGGCCAAACCCAGGCCGACACCGGCGTCGGAGCGCGATGCCTCACCCTTGTAGAAGCGTTCGAACACGCGGGGGATATCCTGCTCGGCGATGCCAGGGCCTTCGTCGGTGACGGAGATGGCGACAAGCTGGCCCTCGTCACGGATGCCAACGCGAACCGTCGAACCCGACGGGCTCCACTTGGTGGCGTTATCGAGAAGGTTGCTGACCACGCGGAGCAGGGACTGCCTGTCTGCGGAGATCTCAGTGGGAGGCCCTTCGCAGACGATGGTTACCTTCGCGCGCTCGGTGCGAGTCCTGAGAAGCGATGTGGCCTCGGCAACGAGGGCTTTCAGTTCCACCGGCTCCGGGTGAAGGTTGATGGCGCCTGACTCGATGCGGGAAAGATCGAGGAGTTCGTTCACGAGGGTGGTGAGCCGTTCGGTCTGCTGCCGAACGCGCTTCAGGAACTCGGGCGATTCATCAGCATCGACGCCCTGTTCCATCGTTTCCACCAGGGCGCGAATGGCTGCCAGCGGGGTGCGCAGTTCGTGGGAGACGTTGCTGAGGAAGTCACGGCGGACCTGGTCGACTCGCTGAACTTCGGAAAGGTCTGTGAGCATGAGGAGCACAGCCCAATCGCCGCCGTTGGGGATGGGAAGCGCGGCGGCCCGCAGGGGGAGCCGGGAGGGCCCGAAGGTCACTACGGCGGTCTGGCCGGCGCCACCACTGATGGCACGGCGGACGAGGGCATCGAGTTCGTAGTCGCGCGCGGTTTCGATGAGGGGGCGGCCGACGGCTTCGGCCATGGTCACGCCGAAGACCTCGACCGCGGCGGGGTTGAGGAAGCTGACCCGCGCCTGTCGATCGAGCGCGACCATCCCATCGCTGGAGGCATCGAAGACGGCCTCGAGGCGGGCGTGTTCGGCGGCGACGCTATCGAAAAGGTGCTCGATGCGTCCGGCCATCACGTTGAATGCGTGGATCAGTTCTCCGGCAGGGCCGTTGTCATCGGGGACGCGGAGGGCGAGTTCGCCTTCGCCGAGGCTGCCCGCGGCATCGGCAACCGTCCGGACCGCAGCGGCGGGGCGGCGAAAGGCGAAGAAGCCGACGATGCCGCCAACGCCCGCGAAGATCAGGACGATACCGAGGGCGACTCCGAGGCTGGCATCCCGCGTAGCGAACTCTACGGCGGCGCCGCCGCCAGCACCGAGGAGGCCAACAAGCGCTCCGCGGAACGCGAGATCGCGCCTCATGGCCGGCCCAATCGGAGGAGCGTGAAGCCGACAGCCTTAGCCTTCGAAGAGATACCCGCTGCCGCGGACCGTCTTGAGGCGAACCGGGTTCGCTGGATCGGTTTCAATCTTCTGGCGCAGCCAACGGATATGGACATCGACCGTCCGCGGGCCGCCGTAAAAGTCGTATCCCCAGACCTCATCGAGTATCTGCTCCCGGGAGAAAACCCTCCCTGGGTGTTGAAGAAAGAATAACAGGAGTTCAAATTCCTTCGGCTTCATGCGAAGGACCTTGCCGCGATAGACGACCTCGCGGCGTTCGCGGTCGAGCTGGAGGTCGCCTGAGATGACGAGGCTAGGCCCCGTATCAGGGGCGGCGCGGGGGCCGGAACGGCGAAGAAGGGCACGAACGCGCGCCATCAGCTCGCGCATCCCGAAGGGTTTCGGCATGTAGTCATCGGCGCCGGTATCGAGGCCGGCGACGCGGTCGCCTTCACCGCCGAGGGCAGTGAGCATGATGATGGGAACATCCGAATCGCGCCGCAGGAGACGGCAGACCTGGATTCCATCGATCCCGGGCAACATGACATCCAGGAGAATGAGGTCGGGGTGTTGTTCGCGGGCGGCCTTGAGCCCGTCGTCGCCGCGATTGGCGGTGATGACCGAGTAGCCTTCGCGCTTCAGATTGTGAGCGAGCGTGAAAAGGAGGGTTTCTTCGTCTTCGACGATGAGGACTTTCGATTTCGCTGGCGTTGCCGCAACCATTACATATCCATAGTAGCTGACGGCGTTAACAATGAATGAACGTGGTCGCCTGTTACCATCGAGCGGATGCAGGAAGAACCGGCGCCTCCAGAACAGCCGCAGCCAGAGCCCGCGGCGAGCGGAGGCATGCTGGGGTACCTCGCGCTGGCGGCGGCGCTAATCCTCGCGATTGGGGTGGGCGCGTACCTGTTTGTCTCCGGGGGCGACGACAGCCCGGACGTCCAGCTGAGCGACCTTGATCTGCCCACGCCGATCCCCAACACGGGGCCTCTCGACCCCAACCGGCCGACCGAAGGCGAAACTGCGCCCGATTTCGCGCTGATCGACGCCCGCGACCCTTCGAAGCTGATCAAACTCTCGGACTATCGCGGGAAGGCGGTGGTGCTGAACTGGTATGCGAGTTGGTGCGGGCCATGCAAGAGCGAAATTCCCGCGTTTGTGAAGGCCCAGGAGAAGCTGGGCGATCAGATGGTGATCCTCGGGGTGGACTACCTGGAGAAGAGCGATGCGGCCACCTCGATACTGAATGATTTCGGAGCGACGTACCCGGCGGTGCTCGATTCGTCCGGGGAGGTGGCCGACCACTACCGGACAGGCCTGGGCGTGCCGGTGACATTCTTCATCGACAAGGACGGCGTGCTGCAGGCATCGCGGCGCGGCGAGGTCTACGAGAAGGATCTGCCGGATTACCTGGCCAAGGTGGGGCTCACCTACAGCGTCGACTAACCGCGAACGGCGACAGGCATCGGGGAAAACCCGAACTCCGCTCACTACTGTGAGAGCATTCACAGTCGAAACCGGTTTGGGCGAATAGATTGGTTTGTGGCCGCCAGGGAGGAGCAAGCCCGGCGGACCAATGGAGATGCTCACGTTGACCAGTCCAACCATTCACGCTGAGAGCCCCTGGGACCTGAAACCCAGTTCTCGCGCGATCCTCTTTATCGACGTCGCAGGTTCGTTGCGCGTCACCAAGCAACTCGGCGATGCCCGCGCGTATCACTTGTTAAAGTTCCTCGCGAACTCCATTCGAGAAGCGAAGCCAAACTCCGGCCGCGTGGTTCGCTCGCTGGGCGATGGATTCCTGCTCGCCTTTGATTCGGTGGACGACGCGCTCACCCACGCGGCTACCGCCCAGGTGGAGGTCGCTCGGCGCAATCCGACGGAAGTTCCCCTGAAGATTCGCTGCGGTGTTCACTACGGCGAGGTCATCGAGGCGGAAGACGACGTCTTCGGTATCGCGGTGTACCTCGCGAATCGAGTGACCAGCCATGCACACGGTGGCGAGATCCTGCTTACGGGCGCCGCTCGCGATCAGAGCGAGATGGCCGACCGCGAGTTCAAGGAGTTCGGCCCTACGCTGCTCCCGGGTTTCGAAGACCCGGTCCCGCTTTACGAATTCTGCGGGCGATAGACCTCCACGCTCGCTTTCATCAAATGCCCACGGTGATCGGCTCGGAGGGGAGGTCCCCGCGCAGGAGCGGCGCGAGCAATTCCGCAAAGTTCCCGGGGACCAGGGTCTCCTCGTGAGCGATCAACTCATCCAGCGAGAACCAGCGATGGCCGGCAAGAAATGAGCGTTCGAGTTCTTCGTGGTGCTCAGTCGAAACTTCGAAGACCGGCGACCTCACGAAGTAGTACGTCTCGACCTGGCGCAGCCATCCCTGGCCCCAGCGGAAGGTATGGTCCCGGCGCCAGACACATGGACCAATCGCGGCATCGCGGAGGCCCGTTTCTTCGAACACTTCCCGGCGGACACAGTCGGCCTCGGATTCGCTTTCGTTGAGACCTCCGCCGGGCGTTATCCAGATGAAACGGCCACTATTTCCTGGCACGCGAGCACGGAAGAGCAACGTCCGCTGCCGCTCATCGACCAGGACGGCGCGAGCAGCATAGCGGACGAAAGGTTCGGGCTGATTCACAGCGCGAGAGTAGCCGAATGGCGAGTTAGGCGGGCTTGCGGGCTCGAATCACACCGATCGGGATCGTGAATCCCCAGGGGTCATCGCGGATTTCGAAGGCAGCGCGAACGGCCGGGTTTGCTTCGAACATGATTTGTTTCAGCATGGCGACCTTTTCGGCGGGCGTTTGCATGCGCTTCACCCAGTCGGCGCCATCGAGGGCGAGTGGGAAGCGTTCGAGGACTTCGGGTTCGAAGCCGGCGGTTTTCAACATGCGTACCCATTCGGAACCCTTGTAGTTCCGGACGTGTGATGAATCACGCAGGATTTCGAACGTGTTGTAAAAGGTGTCGAAGGCGTGGTCCTCGGGGGACATCGAATCTGAGATCAACATGACGCCACCGGGCTTGAGGATGCGGAAGGCCTCGGCGAGCGCTTTGGAAACGTCGCTGTAGTGATGAGCGCTGACCCGGCTGGTGACGACATCGACGCTTTCGGAGACAAACGGGAGCTGCTCGACGTTGCCGACGCGGAATTCGACGTTCGCGAGCGAACGCTGATGCGCGAGAGCGGTAGCGGCGACAATCATCTCCGGCGTGACGTCGATGCCGATAACGCGACCGGCCTTCCGAGCGCAAGCGAGTGCGGTGTGCCCCGGGCCGCAGCCCAGGTCGATGACGAGTTCGTTTCCCTTGAACTCGCACGAATCGACAAGAAGGGCCAGATCCGGGCCTGAGGAGTGAAAGGAACTGTTCACGTAGGCCTCGGCGACCGCGCCGAACTGCTGCTTTACCTGGTCGGTAGCACTGGACATCTCGTTCTCCGGTTTCTGCGGCGCGCGTCCAGTGACAAAGTCTCTCATTCCCGAATGGTCGCGAGATACGGTCGGCGGCGCGTCCGTCAAAGGGCTGATATCAGCATCGCCCGCGAAAGGACGTCGATCCAAGATATGATTACCATCCATTCCATAGCCGGGAGGAATGTATGGAGCTTCATCACCTGCGCTACGTCCGCGCTGTTGTCCGCACGGGTTCGGTGACGGCTGCGGCGGAAGCGGAGTTCGTGGCACAGCCGTCGATCTCAAAACAGCTTCGGGCGCTGGAGACGGAACTTGGGGTGCCGCTCTTTCACCGGGTAGGACGAAAGGTGGTGGCGAACGACGCCGCGGTGGCGCTGGCGAACTGCGCCGACCGGGTTTTCGACGAAATCGCGGCCACGTTGTCGACGATATCGGGACCCGAGTCGTCGCTTGGGGGTTCGCTGAGGATGTGCGCGACGGAGACGGTGACCGACCACCTGCTGCCGGGGGCCCTGGCCGAAATGCGACGCAGGTTCCCGCGCTGTCACATCGTGGTGGAGATGCTTGGCACCGACGATGCGATTCATCGGGTGCTCGCCGACGAGTTCGACCTTGCGATCGTGGTCATGCCCCTGGCCGATTCGCGGCTGGATATCGAGACACTGCTCTCGGAAGAGATTCTGCTGGCGGTCGGGACGGGGCATCGCTGGGCCGGACGGACCTCGGTGGCCGTGAGCGAGGCGTTGGCTGAGCCGGACCTGTTGCTTTCGATGCCGGGGCTGGGATTGCGGGCGATGGTGGAGGAAGCGGCTCATGAGGCAGGAATCGCCCTGACTTCGATGTTCGAGTTGCGCTCGCAGCAGGCGATCCTGGCGCTGGTTCGCGGGGGCGGTGGAATCGCCCTGGCACCGCGGATGAGCGTGGCAGGCCGTGATGACGTGGTAGCGCTCCCCTTGGAACCCGGGCTATCGCGGGAAATCGGCTGGGTGAAGCGGAAGGGCCGGCATCTCCCACGGATCGGTGAAGAGTTGCTGGGGCTACTGCGAGACCAGGTTAGCGCACGTCCCTGAGGGCGGCCTCGAGCGTGGCTTCGGTGATGGGCGCGCGAGCGACTTCCCGCTCGCCGACTGCGATGACCGGGATGTGCTCGGCGTAGCGTGCGCGGAGGGTGGGGTTTTCCTCGATGTTTACTTCAACGACGCGCAGGGGAAGCCGCTTCGCGATCCGTGCGAGCGTGGCCTCGGCCTGATCGCAGAGGCCGCAGCCGGGTTTCCGGTAGACTGTCACTTCGAGCATGGCGTCACGCGGGGGCGGCGGATTCTTCGCCTGGTTCGGCCGGCTCTTCGCCGGGGAGGGGGATATCGGCCCAGACGCGGTCGGCGTATTCGGGCGTGATCGGACCAGGCTTGCGATAGAGGATGCCGGCCGCAACGACGGCGATCGCGATCAGGATCGCGCTCGTGAGCTGAGGCACGGGGACGTTGGCGATGGTCTGTTCATCGAAGCGGAAGTAGCTGAGGCCGAAGCGCATGACGCCGTACATGCCGACATAGCTGCAGAAGACCCAGCCAGGGACGCGGATGAACCGCCGGCAGACGAAGAGGAGGATGGCGAGAATGGCGAAGTCGCCGAGGAGCTCATAGCCGCCAGCGACTGGATGGACGGCGTAGGTATCGAGCGGCTTCAAGGGCTTCGACGGATCGGGATGGTCGAGCCACCACTGGTACTGAGGGCTGCCCGGGTTGAGGTACTTCACGCCCCAGGGCAGGTCAGTCTTATCGGCCAGGTGTTCGCCGTTGATGAGGTCGCCGATGCGACCGATCCCCTGACCGAGGATGAGGCCATAGGCCGCATTATCGAGACCGATGCCAATGGGCCACTTGTGCCAGAGCGCGTAGAGCAATCCGCCCAGGACTCCGCCGAGGAGGCCGCCGTAGAGGGTGATGCCGCCTTCGGTTATGCCGGTAACGATCTTGAGCGGGTCTCCGCTGAAACGGTCCCAGTGTTCGAACACGTAGAAGAGCCGGGCGCCGACGATGGCCGAGGGGACACCAACCAGGGCGATCTCCTGGGCGACCTCGGGGGGAATGCCGTCCTTCTTCGCGAGCCAGACTGAAAGCGATACGCCGCCGATGATGCCGACGGCCGTGAAGAGGCCGTGCCAGGTAAGCATGAAGGGCCCGACATCGGCCATGACGGGGTCGATATCGATATTGATCGAGAGGAAGGGGAGGATGGCGAGGACGCTCAGCACGAAAGGCATGGTAGCGGGCGGCGGCGCTTCACCATAGCGGACGACGGCTTTGCGCTTCAGACCCGGTTAATCGCCGGTGAGCATGACCTGGATGGGAATGGTTACACTTCCCGTGTGCGCGACCACCCAATCCGGCGGCATTTTGAGGTTGAGCGACGGCGAGCCGCCTTCCTGACCTTCCTGCCTGCCATGGGCGTCGGGGTCATCGCGAGCGACACCTGGATCGGTCCGTGGGCGGGTATTCCGGGAGGGCTGCTCTTTGGTGGCTTCGCCTACGGAATCGTCTGGGGATACGAAACGCTCATGTGGCGGAGGAACCATGGCAACTGAAACAGGACACGCCTCGGGGCTTTCGCACCTGGATTCGAGCGGCGCCGCACGGATGGTCGACGTTTCGGAGAAGGCCGAGACCGCGCGCATCGCGATCGCGGAGGCGGTGGTGCGCATGAAGCCCGAGACGCTCGCGCTGATTCAATCCGGCGGAATGCCCAAGGGCGACGTGCTGGCGACCGCGCGGATCGCGGGCATCATGGCGGCGAAGCGCACCCCAGACCTGATCCCGCTCTGTCACCCGCTACCCATCACCGGTGCGAGCGTTGAGCTCGTGCCCGATGGAGCGGACGCGTTGCGAATCACCGCGACAGTCAAGACCACCGGCAAGACGGGAGTGGAGATGGAAGCGCTAACCGCGGCATCGGTCGCGGCACTCACCGTTTACGACATGTGCAAAGCGGTCGAAAAGGGCATGGTGATCGAGGGCGTGCGCCTGCTGGAGAAGCGAGGGGGCAAGTCTGGGGAGTGGCGGGCTGAATAGCCCTACCGAACGCTACACCGCGGGTTATTTGCAGGTGAAGTTGAGCTTGCCATCGCCGATGTTTTCCTGTTTGTTCGCCGAAACATCGAGGTCCCGATAGGGGGCAATCCAGGAGACATTCTTGCCATCGACTGCTGCGGGCTCGTTGCCTTTCCCGGCGGCGGTGGCGATGACGTAGATCTTGTGGGCTTCGTTGTCGTAGTCGAGCTCCATGCTTGTCTGCGACCACTTGTCGTTCAGGAAGAACTGGGTGAAGTCCCAGGTGATGCCATTGTCGCCTGTCCCATCGGCTGAGATGGTGCCTTTGCTGGGCCCGGTTTCGTTGAATTGGCAGTCGCCGATGGTGAGCGAGTAAGTCTTGCCGTTGACTTCGAGACGGGCAGTGCCCGGGGCGGCCGCAGGGCCGGTATCGCCGGGGCCTGAGCCACCGTTGGTCAGGGCCGGGTTGTTGGAACTGGAGGTCGGGTTCGACGACGAGGAATTCGGAGAGCTGCCGCTGTCATCGCCTGATGAATCGTCGTCGTCATCGCCGCCGCAGGCAGTGAACGCGGCCAGGGCGAGGAGTGTCAGCAGAGCGAAGAGAAAGAGCCAGTATCTGGTCGGGAACATTTGCGCGAGCCTCCGGGACGGTACGCCCACGGAGTCATGCAAATGAACGAAACGAGCGCAGCGCCAGATCAAACTTCCCGCCGAGTCAACCACTTTGGGCCAAATGGTGTCAACCGAGTCACCCAAACGGCAGGGCCAGCGCATGGCGGAGAAGAACCAGAGCGCCGAAATTCGGCGCTCGCGGGTCGGCCTTCGATGAAACGCAGCTAGCCGAGAAGGCCCGCGGCGCGGGCCCAGCGGTACTTGGCCGCGAGCACCTGGACCGGAGTCTCGGTGGTGTAGGGGTAGGCGGGGATGTTATGGCGATAGAGGAAGTCGGCGGCCTCTTCGACTTCGACATCGCCGGCCAGGGAAGCGACAACCGGCTTGTGGATGCCCTTCGCCTTCATCTCTTCGACCACATCGACGACGAGGTTCGCGAAGACCATGGGCGGCGTGATGATGGTGTGCCAATAACCGAGGACGATGGAGTGGATGCGGTCGTCTTCGAGGGCAAGCTGGATCGTGTTCCGGTAAGTAGTCGGAGGTTCGCCCCCGGTGATATCAACCGGGTTGCCGGCGGCGCCGAAGGGCGGGATGAACTTGCGGAAGGCGGCATCGAGGTCTGGCGGCATCTGCATGAGCGAGAGCCCGCCATCGACGCAGGCATCGGAGAGGAGCACACCTGAGCCGCCGGCGCCGGTGATGATTACGACGTTCTCGCCCTTGGGTGTGGGAAGAACGGGGATAGCGCGCGCGTATTCGAGCATATCGCGGAGGGCGTAGGCGCGGATGACTCCGGCGCTCTTCAGCACGTCGTCATAGATGCGGTCGTTCCCGGCGAGGGCACCGGTGTGGGAGGAGGCGGCCTTCGCCCCGGCCTGGGTGCGGCCGGCTTTCAGGGCGATGATCGGCTTCTTCTTCGAGACGCGCTTCGCGACCTCGGCGAAGGCGCGGCCGTCTTTCAGGTCCTCGAAGTGCTGGGCGATGACCTGGGTGTTGTCGTCCTGTTCGAAGAAGGTGAGGAGGTCGTCTTCGTCGATGTCGGACTTGTTGCCGAGGCCAACGATTGCGGAGACGCCCATTTCGGCCGAGCGGCTGAAGCCGACGATGGCCATGCCGATGCCGCCTGACTGCGAGGAGAGCGCGACCTGGCCGCGAACGGTGTAGGCGGTGCAGAACGTCGCACAGAGGTTCTTGTGGGTGTAGTAGAAGCCGTAAATGTTCGGCCCCATGAGACGGATGTTGTACTGCTCCCCGATGCGCTGAATCTCTTCCTGTTCGGCCACGTTGCCGGTTTCGGCGAAGCCGGACGGGATAAGGACCGCACCGGGGATACCTTTCTCGCCGCACTCGACGAGGGCGCCGGGGACGAGGGCGGCGGGGATGGCGAAGACTGCCATGTCGATGTCGCCCTCGATGTCCTTCACGGACCTGAAGACCTTGATGCCTTCGATCTCTTCGGCCTTGGGGTGAATCGGGTAGATCTTGCCTTCGTAACCCCCGTTGATGAGGTTCTTCATCACGGAGTTGCCGATCTTGCCCACCTCGGCGGAGGCGCCGATCACCGCGACGGCGTTCGGCTTCATGATTCGGTTCATCGCGCGGACAATTTCTTCCGGCGGTGGGCGGCGGTGGGCCTGGCGCGGAGCGAAGTCCAGGGCGATGCGAGCGTCGACCGCGACAGCGCCGCCGGCGGTGGCAATGACCGGGTTAAGGTCGAGTTCGCTGATTTCGGGGAAGTCGGCCACGACGCGGCTGACCTTTTCGATGATGGAGGCGAGGGCATTCTTGTCGACGGCCTCGGAGCCACGAACGCCTTCGAGCATCTTGGTGGCGCGGATCGACGCGAGCATCGAGAGGGCTTCGTCGTTGGTGGTGGGGGCCAGCCGGAAGGTGACGTCGCTCAGGACTTCGACGAGGACGCCGCCGATCCCGAAGGCGACCAGCTTCCCAAAGCTGCCATCGGTGACCGCCCCGATGAGCACCTCGAGCCCGGCCGGGACCATCTGCTGGACCTGGATGCCGTCGATGCGGGCATCGGCTTTGTAGGCCTTCGCGTTCGCGATGAGTGTTTCATAGCCGGCGCGAACGGCGGCTTCATCGGTGAGGCCGACGAGGACGCCGCCGGCGTCGGTCTTGTGGGCGATGTCCTGCGAGGCGATCTTCAGGACAACGGGGTAGCCGAAGCGGTTGGCGTGGGCGGCAGCCTCATCGGCTGATGCGGCGAGACCATCGCCGGGGACGGGGATTTCGTAGGCTTCGCAAATCGCGCGGGCATCGGTGGAGGAGAGGAGGGTGCGGCCAGAGGCGCGCGCCGCATCGAGGATCGGGCGGACAACGTTCGACGGTTGGGTCACGGAGTGGTGCTTCCTTGAGTCAGCTGGATTTGGCGCGAGCTTGAAGCAGTTGGATGGCCTCTTTCACGGTTTCGTGAAGGCCCGCGCCGCCGGTTACCGCGTACTCTACCAACTGTCGCCGAAAGCGTGGTTCCCAGAAGCTGGTGATATGCGCGGCGATGCCGGCAACGGCCTCGTCGTGGGTATAGGGCTCCCAGAACTTCGCGATGTCATTCGCGCGGTGCACCATCTTCTGAACTTCCACGTTTCTGCCTAGACCCGGCTTTCCGAGCGGTCCCGCTTCCGCCGTGTCGTTTCCTCGCGGAAGTCGTTGTAGCTCGCCTGCCATTCGGAGGGCTTGCTGGTCTTCCGGACCTGGACGGCGGTGACCTTGTATTCGGGGCACTCGGTCGCCCAATCGGCGAACTCGGTGGTCACGACGTTTGCTGCCGTGCCGGGGAAGTGGAAGGTGGTGTAGACGACGCCGGGCTGCATGCGTTCGGCGATGCACGCGTGGAGCGTTGTGGCGCCGGCACGGCTCGCGAGTTCGACGAGGTCGCCGTCGTTGATGCCGCGATTCTCGGCATCCCACGGGTGGATCTCGAGGACGTCTTCGTCCATCCACATGACGTTCGGGGTACGCCGTGTCTGGGCGCCGACGTTGTACTGGCTGAGGATGCGGCCAGTGGTGAGCAGCAGCGGGAAGCGGTCGGTGGTGCGCTCATCGGTGGCGACAAACTCGGTCATCATGAACTGGCCCTTACCGCGCACGAAGGCATCGACGTGCATCACCGGTGTGCCTTCCGGGGCCTTGTCGTTGCAGGGCCACTGGATGCTGCCGAACTTATCGATCTTCTCGTAGGTCACGCCCGCGAAGGTCGGCGTGGTGCGCGCGATCTCGGCCATGATTTCTGATGGGTGCGCGTAATTCATCTCGTAGCCGAGGGCCTTCGAGAGCGCGACGGTGATCTCCCAGTCGGCGAGGCCGGCTTTTGGCGGGATCGCTTTGCGGACGCGACTAATCCGGCGTTCGGCGTTCGTGAAGGTGCCGTCTTTCTCGAGGAATGATGAGCCGGGCAGGAAAACGTGGGCATAGCTTGCCGTTTCGTTGAGGAAGAGGTCCTGGATGACGACGCACTCCATGGCTTCGAGGCCGGCGGTGACGTGACGGGTGTTGGGGTCGGACTGGACGATGTCTTCGCCCTGGATGTAGAGACCTTTGAATGTGCCATCGACTGCTGCATCGAGCATGTTGGGGATGCGGAGGCCCGGTTCGGCGCCGAGGTGGACGCCCCAGACTTCCTCGAAGATGCTGCGCACGCTGTCGTCGGCGACGTGGCGGTAGCCCGGGAACTCGTGCGGGAACGAGCCCATATCACACGAACCCTGGACGTTGTTCTGGCCACGCAGCGGGTTCACTCCCACGCCGGGGCGGCCGAGGTTGCCCGTGGCCATGGCGAGGTTGGCCATGCCCATGACCATCGTCGAGCCCTGGCTGTGTTCGGTGACGCCGAGGCCGTAATAAATGGCGGCATTACCGGCGGTGGCGAACAGGCGGGCGGCGCCCCGCACGCTTTCGGCGGGGACACCGGTGATCGATTCGGTGGCTTCGGGAGAGTGGCGCTCTTCGGCGACGAAGTCCCGCCAGCGATTGAAACTTGCCGTGTCGCAGCGCTCCGCCACGAATTGCTCGTCGACAAGCCCTTCGGTGACGACAACGTGGGCCATGGCGTTGATGACCGCGACGTTCGTGCCAGGGCGAAGGCCCAGGTGGAAGTTGGCCTGGACGTGGGGCTGCTTCACGAGATCGATGCGGCGCGGGTCAACGACGATGAGGCCGGCGCCGGCGCGCAACCTGCGCTTCATGCGCGAGGCAAAGACCGGGTGCGCATCGGTGGGGTTCGCGCCGATGACGAGGATGACATCGGCTTCATCGACAGACTCGAAGTCCTGGGTGCCCGCGGAAGTGCCGAAGGTAGTCTTCAGGCCGTAGCCAGTCGGCGAATGGCACACGCGGGCGCAGGTATCGACGTTGTTGTTGCCGAAGCCTGCGCGGACCAGCTTCTGGACGAGGAACGTCTCTTCGTTGGTGCAACGGGATGAGGTGATGCCGCCGATTGAGTCGTTTCCGTAGGTAGCCTGGATGCGCTTGAACTCGCTGGCGGCATAATTGATGGCCTCGTCCCAGCTGACCTCCCGCCAGGGGTCGGTGATCTTTTCGCGGATCATGGGCGAGAGAATGCGGTCCCGGTGGGTGGTGTAACCCCAGGCGAACCGGCCCTTCACGCAGGAATGACCGTTGTTCGCCTTGCCGTCTTTGAACGGCATCATGCGGACGACTTCGTTGCCCTGCATTTCGGCCTTGAAGGCGCAGCCGACGCCACAGTAGGCGCAGGTGGTGACGACGCTGTCCTGGGGCTGGCCCATCTCGATGATGGTCTTCTCGGTGAGGGTCGCGGTGGGGCAAGCCTGGACGCATGAGCCGCAGGAAACGCACTCAGAGTCGAGGAAGAGCATGTCGCCGGGGGAGATCTTGGAGGCGAAGCCGCGGCCCTTCACAGTGAGGGCGAGGGTGCCCTGGACTTCGTCGCAGGCGCGGACGCAGCGAGAGCAGACGATGCACTTGGAGGGGTCGAAGGTGAAGTACGGGTTGGATTCGTCCTTCTCTTCGTGGAGATGGTTGGCGCCTTCGTAACCGTAGCGGACCTCGCGCAGGCCAACAGCACCGGCCATGTCCTGGAGTTCGCAGTTGCCGTTGGCGGGGCAGGTGAGGCAATCGAGCGGGTGATCGGAGATGTAGAGCTCCATCACGTTGCGGCGCATGCGCGCAAGCTTGCCCGACTGGGTGGTGACCTTCATGCC
The DNA here is from genome assembly GCA_050185215.1 of Dehalococcoidia bacterium. Lineage (GTDB taxonomy): Bacteria > Chloroflexota > Dehalococcoidia > Tepidiformales > Tepidiformaceae > Amarobacter. The sequence continues at coordinate 40,156 of JBFWZP010000007.1, forward strand.
GGCTTCGACCGGGGTGGTGCAGGACGCCGGGGTACCCTTGCGGCCCTCGATTTCGACCAGGCAGAGGCGGCACGAACCGAACGGCTCGAGGTTATCCGTGGCGCAGAGGCGCGGCACGCGGACGCCGGCTTCGACCGAGGCCCGCATGACGGAAGTGCCTTCCGGCACAGTCACTGGCTTGCCATCAATCTCCAGGGTTACGGTTGCCTGGGAGCGGCTGGCGGGCGTGCCGTAGTCGATTTCCTGTACGAGCGTCATGGTGTTGCCTCCTGGCGTGGGGCTCGCGGAGCGGCGTCGAAGTCCTCCGGGAAGTGTTGCAGGGCGCTAGCGACCGGGAACGGGATGAGGCCGCCGAGCCCACAGAGTGATCCATCCTTCATTACTTCAAGCAGATCGTCGAGCAGGACGAGATTCTCGGTGCGTTCCTCGCCGGCGATGATGCGGTCGATGACTTCGACGCCACGGGTGGAACCGATGCGGCACGGGGTGCACTTGCCGCAGCTTTCGATGGCGCAGAACTCCATGGCGAAGCGCGCCTGGCTTGCAAGATCGACCGTGTCATCGAACACGACGATGCCGCCGTGGCCGAGCAGGCCGCCGGCGGCAGTGAATGCTTCGTAATCGATGGGCGTATCGAGCAGGGATTCGGGGAAGTAGGCGCCGAGTGGGCCACCGCACTGGACCGCGCGGAGCGGGCGGCCGGAGGCAGTGCCGCCGCCGAAGTCATAGATGACCTCGCGAAGGGTGATGCCGTAGGGCACTTCGATGAGGCCCGGGCGGGCCACGTTCCCGGCGAGCTGGATGACTGCAGTCCCGCGGGAGCGACCAATACCGAGCGAGGCATAAGCCTCAGGCCCATCGGCGAGGATCATCGGGACGGTGGCGAGCGTGACGACGTTGTTGACCACCGTCGGCTTGCCGAAGAGACCCTGGATGGCGGGGAGCGGGGGGCGCGGGCGGATAACGCCTTTCTTGCCTTCGAGGCTTTCGAGGAGTGCCGTCTCTTCACCGCAGATGTAGGCGCCGGCGCCGAGGCGAGTGTGGATGTCAAAGCCCTTGCCGGAACCAAGGACGGAGCTGCCGAGGTAGCCTTCTTCGCGGGCGGCGTGGATGGCCTCGTTCATCGAACGATAGGCGTCGGGGTACTCCGAGCGGATGTAGATATAGCCTTCGGTCGCTCCGGTGGCGAGGCCGGCGATGATCATGCCTTCGATGAGAGAGAAAGGGTCGCCTTCCATGAGCATGCGGTCGGCGTAGGTGCCGCTGTCGCCTTCATCGGCGTTGGCGACGATGTACTTCTGGTCGGCGAGCTCATCGAGAACGGTCTTCCACTTGATGCCGGTTGGGAAGCCCGCGCCGCCGCGGCCTCGCAGGCCGGAAGCGGTGACAGCCTCGGTGATGGCGGAAGGCTCCATAGCGAGTGCTTCTCGCAGGCCAGCGAAGCCGCCGTTGGCTTCATAGGCGGCGATGGACTCGAGTTCGATGACGCCGCAGTTGCGGAAAGTGATGCGCTGTTGGCGCGCCAGGTAGGGGATCTGTTCGGGGCGGCCGAGTCGGAGCGAGTGGCTGCCGCCTTCGAGAAAGTTGGCATCGAAGAGACCAGGGACATCTTCCGGGGCGATGGGTCCGTAAGCGACGCGGCCGGATGTGGTGCCAACTTCGACCATGGGTTCGAGCCAGTAGAGGCCGCGCGAACCGGTTTTGCGGAGGTCGACCTGGGCGCCTCGTCGTGATGCCTCGGCGGCGATGGCGGCGGCGACTTCTTCTGCGCCAACGGAACGAGCGGCGGAGTCCCAGGGGATGTAGACAGTTGTCACCGCAGCCGCTCCGAGACGAGGTGCGCGGCACGGTCGGGAGTCACGCGGCCCGCGAGCGTTCCATCGACGACGATGGCGGGCGAGAGCGCGCAGTTGCCCAGGCAATACACCGGGGCGAGCTCGACGCTGCGGTCCGCGGCCACATCGCCCATCGAAACGCCGAGCGCGGACTGAAGGCGTTCGACCACGGCAGCGCTGCCCATGGACTGGCAGGATTCGGCGAGGCAGACCTGCACGATGTGCGTTGCGGGCGGTTCCTGGCGGAAGTCGGAGTAGAAATTCACGACGCCGACCACTTCGGCCTTCGAGAGGTTGAGGACCTCGGCGACGATCGGGATGGCCTCGTGGTGGATATAGCCGAAGGTGTTCTGCAGTTCGTGCAGGATGGGGAGGCAGGCGCCAGGCATCGTCATCATCGATTCGGCGATAACGCGGGCCTGGACGTCATCCCAGGCGGTGTTTCCGTTGGACTGATCAGTCACGGAGCCGCTCCCGCCCTGAATACACGTTGAAGCTGCCCGACTTGAGGAAGCCAACGAGGGTGATGTTGAAGGTCTCGGCGATTTCGACGGCGAGACTCGATGGAGCGCCGACGGCGGCGACCACCGGGATCCGCGCTCGCAGCGCTTTCTGGAGGAGTTCGTAGCTGGCGCGGCCACTGAGGAGGACGACCTGCGAAGCGAGGGCTTCCATGTCCCGGGCGAGGAAACGGGCTCCGACGACTTTGTCGAAGGCGTTGTGGCGGCCGACATCTTCGCCCAGGGCCCGGAGTTCTCCGCCGGCGGAGAACAGGCCGACCGCGTGGACACCGCCGGTGGCTTCGAAGCCGCACTGCCGTTGGCGCAAGAGGCCCGGCATGGCCGCCAGGGTCTGCGCGCTGACATGCAGTTCCGACTTCAGCGGGCGGCAGCCATCGAGGACGAGCGCATCGAGGGACGACTTGCCGCAGACGCCGCATGCGCTGGTGGTGGTGAAGTGACGACGCTGGTGTTCGAGGTCGACTGCGAGGCCGGGACGAAGACTGACGAGGAGCGTATTCCTGTGCTCGCTTTCAGGAGCGTGATCCACCGCGTGTTCGATTGATTCGATGTCGGAAGGGCTGGAGACGATACCTTCACCGAAGAGCAGGCCAGCGGCCAATTCGCGGTCCTGTCCGGGCGTGCGCATGGTGATAGAGACCGGTTCGGTGGTCGATGCGCCATTGACGCTTTGGTTGAGGCGAATTTCGAGGGGTTCTTCGACGGCGAGATGGTCGGGCGTGCTGAGCCACGCACCGTCGCGAAAACGGTGAATAACGCGGTCAACCTGGCTGGCGGTGGAGTTCAGAACCTGCCCCCTCGGCGTGCCAGTTTAGCACTCGAGGCTGAGGGGCGAGCGGCGGGCGCAAACCTCGCGGACTACCAGGTCGCGTGCCACTCGACCGGCGACTCCGGCTGGTAGGCACAGGCGATCCCCGTGCGAATCGACCGGCTGAAGTGCTGACTGAGTGCCTCATCGAGGGAAGCGATGCGGTTTATCGCGAAGGAAATTCGCATTTCGACCGCTTTCCGCGCGCGCTCCTGGTCGCCGCCGTCGCTGCGGGGCTCGCCGCGAAGGTTGAGCGAACGATTGACTTCCGCGAGGAGGAACTCTTTTTCGTGGCGAAGCCGATCGACCCGTTCGAGGTCAGCGAAACCTTCGGCTTCGGAGATTTCCTCGTCGAGTTCGCGCAGGCGGTCGCGGTACTGGCGGAGCGCTTCGCGGTCAATGCGTTCGAGGCTCTGGGAGAGGTCCTTCTTTCCATTGCCGCGCGGCGACGGGGAACCGTCGCGGGTCATGAGGTCGACAGCGCGGATCGGCGTGTTGACCTGGCTGACGAGCATCGCAATATCCAGGAGGCCTTTGGAATCGGGGATCGAGGTCCTCTTTCCCTGCCAGGTGATGTTCCAGATGCGGCCGTCGCGCTGCATTACTGCCGGGCCCGAGAGCGAAGGCGACTCCGAGACTGCCCCGGATTCCAGGGCGGCACGGGCTCGCCGCGCGATGCGCTGGAGACCTGCATCCGAGGCACGGCGGAGGACATTCTGAAGGGATGCTTCCGTATCGCCGGGTGCCTGGTGAGAGCGCTGCCATGCGAGCAGGGCCAGCTCGGCTTCGAGTATCCAGGGCTGGAAGCCAACCTGGCGGGCGAAGGCGAGTGCCGAGTTCAGATGGCGTTCGGCATCCGGCAGACCGAGGAAGTGAGCAAGGCGGCCGAGTTCGAGGGCGAAGGTGCCAACCCAGGTGGCGCCGATGGATGAAAAGATGGCGAGTTCCTGGAAGGGCAGGCCCTGACGGTAGAGTTCTTCTGCGTGTGCGCGGGCGCCGGTGATCACCGATGACTCCGCGAGGAGCAGCCAGCTGATGGGCCAGTTCCGGTCGCGGATGGCGGCGAACGAGTCTGCCGAAAGGCGATCCAGCTCGACGGCAGCTTCATCGAGCCGCTCAGTCTCAGCGAGGAGGTAGGTAAGGCCGCAGGCGAGGGCCGGCTGTTCGGGGTTCGAGACGGCGAAGGCTCGGGTGGTCGGTTCCAGCACGGCGAGCTGATCGAGTTCGCGGAGGAGGAAGTACTGCTGGAATGAGGCGTTCCAGATGGCGAGCTCACCGAGGGAGGCGAAGCCCATCTGGAGGGCCGACTGCCGCAGGTTTTCGGCTTCCTCGAACTTGCCGGCGGCGATGGCAAGCATGGCGCGCCACATGGCGGGAAACCACTCCATGCCGGCTCGCCGGGAACTCGTGGCTTCGCGCTCGAAGGCGGCAAGCTCGGCCTCCACTTCGGTGCGCCGGCCGAGCGCGAGGAGATCGAGGACACGGGCGAGACGGCCAGCCAGGCGGGCCTCGTCGTCGTCGATGCGGGCGGCAGCATCGACCAGTTCGTCTGCGACGGCGAGAGATTCGCGGGCACCGGGCGTGCCTACGAGGGCGATGTCATGGAAGGTGGCCAGGGCGCCGGCGAGGGCGCGATTGGAGCCATCGGCGCGGGCGATCGCGACAGCGCGCTCGATCGTTTCCAGTGCTTCGTGACGTTCTCCCGAGAAGTAAAGCTCGGCCGCGAGGTGAGACATAAGGCGGACGGTGAGGTGGTCGGTGCGGCCCGCGCGCAGGGCAAGAGCATGGCGCAGCAGCTGGACGACCTCGGGATCCGGCGCACGGAAGGCGAACCCGAGATCCATGCGGCCGGGTTCGAGGCCGAGGACGCAGCGGGCGAAAAGATCGGGATCGGTCGAATCAACGAGGGGCAGTACTTCGAGGAATTCGGCCCTGCCGCGATCTCCGAGACCGGCCGCCCGGCGAGACTCCCCGGCGCGCAGTGTCATCTCGGCGAAGGCTGCTTCGTCGCCGATGGCGCGGGCGGCGGTGGCAGCAGATTGAAAGAGTTGGCCGGCTTCTGCGAAGGCCGAGGTCGCGAAGGCACGTTGGGCGGCTTCGCGTTCGAGCGAAAGGACGGATTGCTGAACGTCCTCGGCGCCAGAAAGGCGCAGATGGCGTGCTATTTCGGCACCTGATCCGCGGTGCGCGGAGATAAGCCAGCGACCCAAACTCAGGTGCAGCGGACGCTTCCGCGAGTCGGGCAGGTCGCCATAGACCACTTCCCTGGTCAGGTCGTGAGCGAATTCCCAGAGCGCTGTTCCCGCATCGACGAGGCGCACGATCCCGGCCCGCTCGGCCTCCCTGAGCCGGTCGGAGGCGAGGTCGACGGAGACATTCAGCAGGTTTGCGACGGCGGCCGCTTCGAACTGGAACCCGACAACCGAGGCGGCCGCCAGCGCATCCTGGACAGTGGGTTCGAGCATTTTCACGCGGCGGATGGTCAGACTGCGAAGTCCCTCCGGGATTCCCAGGTGGTCGCCGGCGGCTCGGAGGCGGCTGAGTTCGCGGACGAAAAGGGCGTTGCCGCCGGAGCTACGGAGGACGGCGGAGACGGTCGCATCGTCAGTCGAAGCGCCAGCTCGCTGGAGGAGTTCGAAGACATCGGGCTCGGAGAGGCCCGCGAGCTGAATCTGCCGCCAGCCGGAATCGACAAACCCGGCCGTGCCGGGCGTCGATCTGAAGGTGACAAGGAGCACGACCGGCAGGCCGGACAGGTGCTTCGCGAGAAAACGCAGGAGCCGTTCGGAGGCGCTATCCATCCACTGGGCATCGTCGAAAACGAGGAATAGCGGCCGTTCGGCAGCCAGCTGGCGGAGGAGGTCACGGATGGTGGTGAAGAGTTCGAAGTGAGGGACGGAAAGGTCACCCTCTGGGCTGACTTCGGGCCATTCGACTGCGATGGATGCATCCGCTCCCAACTGATGGGCCACCTCCCGCCATGTCCAGTATCCGGGGACGGGGATGTCTTCGAGCGAACTGGTCCAGACGGTGCGGAAGCCTGAGCCGCGCGCGATGGAGGCTGCTCGTTGGGCAAGGGCTGTCTTGCCGATGCCACTTTCTCCGCTGATCTGCAGGGCGGTGCCACTACCATCGCGGGCGACCGCGATGATGCCGAGGATCTCGTCGATCTCCCGGCCGCGGCCCACGAACGCGACCCCAGAATCGGGCGCACCCATTTGAGCGCGGATAGTAGCAAAACCGGCGCGAAATATTCGCTGCCAGAGCGCGACTGGCGCCGCCAGAAACGAAATGGCGCAGAAGGGGTAACTCCGGAAGCGGAGCAGACAACCAAGGAGAAGTTCAGATGCACGAAGAAAAGACCCTCAACAAGCCGGACGAGACGAGGCGATTCGAGAAGGGACGAGTTGAGGTCGTCTCAATCGGCGGTGGGACCGTGGGCAAGGGCACGTTCGAACCGGGCTGGAAGTGGTCGACGCACGTAAAGCCAATCGCGAAGACCGAATGGTGCCAGGCGCCCCATTTCCAGTACCAGATTTCGGGACGGCTCCACATCGTGATGGAAGACGGGACCGAGTTCGAAACCGCGGCGGGGGACGTCGCGCGCATTCCGCCGGGACACGATGCATGGGTGGTGGGCGACGAGCCGCTGATCGTCCTAGACTGGGCCGGACTGGAGAACTACGGCAAGTAAGCCATCGCGTTGCGGACGGGGCTGATAGCACAGGGGGCCGGGCGGGAGCAAGGAGTTTGCTCCACGCCCGGCCTGCTGGAGGCAGCGCGGACTTCTAGTCCTGGCTCACCGTGTTGTTACCGGCCCCGCCATCGAGGACATCGATGCCGGGGCCGCCTACGATGGTGTCGTCGCCATCTTCACCGAAGAGCGTGTCGTTACCGGACCCGCCGGTGAGGATGTCGTTGCCTTCGCCGCCAAAGGCGGTGAACGGGATGGCGGTGGCCGAGAGGCCATTAGCATCGACGGTGTCGTTTCCGGCGAGAACGTTCACGGTGAGGCGATCGTTCGCGATCTCGACGCCGGTGATGTTCACAACCGGCTTGAGTCCGGAGACGGATGCGACGCTGCCATCGCCGGTGACAAGCACGACGTTTTTGCCGGCTGTGCCATTAACGATGACGTTGTCCGCCGCGGCATCTCCGACGCCGCCGAACGCCGCGAGGTCGATGTTTACCTGGGCGAGGTTGGTCCCGTTGAGGCTGTTGACGGTGATGGTGTCGGCGCCACCGAGCACCTTCAGGTCGAAGGCTTCGATGTTGTTGAGATCGAGTACGACATTGCCGACGTTCCGGGTGAACTGGACGTGGCCGCCGATTGCCGAGAATTCGAGAATCTCGGAGATGGCACTGCCGTTGAAGACCATTGTGTCGATGCCGCCCTGGCCGTTCAGGACATCGCTGCCGTCGCCGGGATCCCACTGAAGTGTGTCATCGCCGGCGCCGCCGAGGACGGTGTCCGCCCCTTGCTGGCCGTCGATGAAGTCGTTATCGGCGCCACCCATGAGGACATCGGCGCCGTTGCTGCCGCTCAGCGTGTCGTTTCCGGCGCCACCATCAACGGTAATGGCGATCAATGGCGCGAGGTTGCCGATGGCCGAGAAGTGGTCGTCGCCGCCGTTGGCTTTCACCAGCAAGTTCTCGGTGTTCGAGATGTTCAGGGCGTAAGGGGCGGGGGTGAGGCGGTCGAAGCGAACGCTGGTGCCGTTGGCCACGGTCGAGAAGGTCTCGTCAGCGCTGCCGCCATTCACCTGGACAGTGTCGACATCGGCGCCCCCGTCGAGGCCGACGGGGACATCGAGGCCGGCGTTGTCGTTCACGACGAGGAGATCGTCGCCTTCCATTCCGACAGCTTCGAGCGAGTCGAAGGCGGGTTCGCCACCTTCGAGGGTGACTTTCGTTCCGGGTCCGGTGATCACTGGCGCGCCCGAATCGGCGGCGCGGGTGGCGCGGAAGACATCGGGCCCGCTTGTGCCGAGGACGTGGACGATGTCGGCCTGGGCATCGCCAGCGCCGCCGAAGCCTGCAGCGTTGACTGTCACCGCCTTGAGACCGGTGCCATCAAGAGGGCTCACGGTTGCGACATCGGCACCGCCGAACATGTTCAGTTCGAAGGTTTCGACCTCATTGAGGTCCAGAACGATGTTCCCGACATTGCGGGTGAAGCGCACACGGGAACCATTTGGCGAGATGTCGAAGATTTCGCTGACCGCACTGCCGTTGAAGAGCATGGTGTCGGAACCGGCCTGGCCTTCGACAACATCGCTGCCGTCGCCCGGGTCCCACTGGATGGTGTCGGGGCCCGCGCCGCCGAAGATGAGGTCGTTGCCCTGCTGTCCATCGATGAAGTCAGCGCCGTCGCCGCCGATGAGCGTGTCGACGCCGTTGCTGCCACGGATGGTATCGCTCCCTCCGCCGCCATCGACCGTGATGGCGATGAGCGCCGCGAGGTTACCGGTAGCGCTGAATTCGTCGGCGCCACCGCCCGCGTTCACGACGAGTTGTTCGGAGGTGCCGATATCGAGGAAGAACGGCGTCGGGGTGATCCTGTCGAAGCGGACGCGCGAGCCGTTGGCGGTCGTCGTGAAGGTCTCGTCACTGGAGGAACCATCGACCTCGACGGTGTCGATATCGTCGCCGCCCTCGATCAGATCGGTCTCATCGCCGTTCCGCCAGATGACGAGATCGTTGCCGGACTCTCCATAGAGTTCGTCGTTGCCGGGGCCGCCTGCGAGCGTGTCGTTGCCCGTGCCGCCGAAGAGGCGATCCTTGCCGGTCTTGCCCTCGATCGTGTCGTCGCCGGCGCCACCGTTGACCGTGTCGTCGCCGGCATTGGCGTTGATGGTGTCGTTGCCGGAGCCACCGGTGATCTCGTCATCGTCCGGGCCGCCGTCAATCGTGGCGGGGATTGCGATTGGCCCGTTCGACTCAACTATGGCGACCACGTCGTTGCCGGCTTTCGCGACGACCTGGATTGCGTCGATGTTGGCGACCGGGAAGGTGAACTCGGCGATGCCGTCTCCGCCGGCGTCGACTTCGAGCGTCGTGGGGTCGCCCGCCGCCAGGCGCAGGATGATGACATCGCTCGAGCCTGTGCCGTTGACAACGAGCGTGCCCTGATCGAGGGCAGCGGTGACTGCCCCCGCCGCATCGGCCTCGAAGGGCCGCGCGATGGCGAATGTGAGGCTCAAGGCGACTGCCGCCAGCGCGGCGAGCCGCCCCAGGCCTTGCGGGAGCCCGCGCTCCCCTTGGGTTCGGTTCATTAAGAGGTGTCCTCCGGGTGTGGTTGGTCGTGTCGCGCAGGAGTGGAGGAACACCCCCTCGGTCCCGAGGCTCCTGGCAGGCGCAACTCGTGATCCAACGTTGCAGCCGGCGGGTGGCAATGCATGAAGAAATCCTGAAGAAGATGGGGTGCGGACGACAGCGTTGTGTGTGGTGAGTCACAGAGGGTGGGCGGGAAACGGATGCGGTGGATCGAGGGGCGCCGGGTGGCGATGCCGGCTCCGGTGCTAGTATCTCTGGCAGCCTGCCGCCGAGGAGTCACACATGACGGCGCCCGCCGCCCCGAAGATCGACCTGTGGAGTTCCGCTTCCTTCGTCGGGGGACACCCGCGCGACCAGTACCGCTGGCTTCGCCAGAACGACCCGGTGCACTGGCACGAAGAGCCGGACGGCGGCAAGGGATTCTGGGCGATCACGCGTCACGAAGACGTTCGCGCGATCTCACGGGACAGCCAGACGTTTTCGAACAGCCCATCGATCATGATGCCGGACGTCCCGCCCGGCGCTGGCGGGGCGGGCGGGAACATGATGATCATGATGGACCCGCCGGGCCACACCCGGTATCGCAACCTGGTGAAAAGCGGATTCACGCCTCATGCGGTCGCGCCGCGACGCGAGCAGATCGCTGCACTTGCGAAACGGATCGTCGACGACGTGATCGAGCGCGGTGAGTGCGATTTCGTCGAGGACATCGCCGGCAAACTGCCGTCGTACGTGATCGCCGACCTGGTGGGCATCCCCCTGGAAGACGGGGTGATGTTTTACGAGTGGACCGAAATCATCCATTCGGCGCCTGATGCGGTTTCGCAGGCGGTGCGAGGCGAGACGCTCGGCAAGATGGTCCAGTACTCCGCGCAGGTGGCTCAACAGAAGCTGGCGAACCCCGGCGACGACCTTTCGACGCAGCTCCTTCACGCGGAAGTCGACGGCGAACGGATGACGCTCCCGGATTTCGTTTCGTTCTTCATTTTGCTGATGGATGCGGGTGGCGACACGACCCGGAACCTGGTCGGAGGTGGGATGCATCTCCTCCTTGAGCATCCCGACCAGATGGAGCGGCTGCGGAACAACCTGGATGCGATGCTGCCGAACGCGGTGGAGGAGATGCTGCGCTACGTGAGCCCGGTGGTGTACATGCGCAGGACGCTGAAGCGGGACACGGTGATTCGCGGGCAGCGGATCCGCGAGGGCGACAAGCTGCTTATGTATTACGGCGCCGCAAACGCGGACGAAGACGTGTTCGAAGACGGCGATTCGTTCGACATCACACGAGACTGCACGGAGCACGTGGCGTTCGGTTCGGGCGGGGCGCATTTCTGCCTGGGGGCGAACATCGCCCGCCTCGAAATCGAAGTGATGTTCCGCGAAGTGCTCACGCGCATGCCCAACATCGAACGGGCGGGCGAGACCTCGTGGCTGGCCTCGAACTTCATCTCGGGGCCGACGCACCTGCCCGTGCGATTTGGGTGAGGGCGGGGCCAACCGGCCTCGGGCCGGGCGACGGCCGAGGACCGCTTCGACTCGAGGAAAAACGTCAGGCGCATCGTGGAGATCCTTGGAGAAGTCGCGAACGAACCACCCGGCAAATAGCTGAACGTTGCACTCGCCGGGGCTCCGCGTGTGTACAGATGAGCCTCCTTTGGTTCGAAAAACAGGCCTGGCTGGCCGATTCGCCGTACCGCGGCCCGGCGGATCGAGTGTGAACGGTGGACTCGCGCAGGCAGGACGTTGTCAGACGCACGTGGTCCAGTCAGCTCCCCGTTGCCGTCAGATGGAGTAGAGCAGAAGCAGTGCGGCTGACACCGCGACAATCGTGACATCGAATGCGATCTCGGTACTGCGCGACCGGGAACCGCCGAGCAAGAACGCGATGAATACGAGAAGTGGTGCATTCTGACTCAAGAAGTCAAGCTCCAAGTCAAGCACGTTCTTGGCGAGAACCGACTGCACGATGAGCACAACGGCAGTCACAAGAGCAACCCGCACTTGCGGTTCGTGGAGTGAATTACGAAGAGTGGCGAGCATGGTCGCTAGCTCCTCCCCGCCGAGTACAGGAGCCAGCCGGCCACCAGGGGCGGAACGAACAAGATTACCGCCACCATGACCAGGGATGCGGGCGAATCATGACCGCCGGAGGTGAGGGCCAAGAGGGACCAGAGCGCGAGAAGGACTGCTCCGGCCACCATGAGTATCACACCGACGCGTGCCGGATACCTCCATGCGGCTGCGGCGAGCACCACGAGTGCGAGCGCCTCTGGAATGTGCTGCGCGCCGGTCACGTCGCCGCCGACCATCTCCCCGAGTGCCAGGACGGTCAACAGCAACGCGGGGATGGCGAGTAGTCCGACGGCGACGGACTTCAGATAGGGCTTCGCCGAGTCGGGAACGTGTGCCTGCATCGCTGTCATGTCAGCGCGAAGAGGGCCTGACGCACAGGATCGACTGACCCTGTTTACCCGCCCAACCGGCCATGGAGGACCCGACCGCGCCGAATGCTCCGTCTCCTGGGGTTGCCACCCCGAAGGGCCCCTGCGCGGCCGAAAACGTGAGGGATGCGGTAACGGCAGTTTGGTGACGAGGAGAGGTTCTGGAGCCCTCGATGCGAGCGTCTCGTTCCGAAGCCTGGAGCCTGCACTAGGAAGCAAACTCGCGAAACTCTAGTCGCCCTCGACTCACAAGGAGATTTGCGACTACCTGCGCTTCTCGTCGGGCGTCGCTCCGTCTGCTCCGGTGTGCGCGGGAAACCGATGTCCGGATTTCGTCTCGCACCAGAACCATGAGGACTCCATCAGCGTCGGCACGGACCATTTTCCCGAGGACGCGCATGGCCACTGCCAGATCCTTAGCATCGGCACGCGCGAGTCGATGCAGGACGTTGCGAGAGTCGAATCGATGCGCGCTGACCCCGCTCGCTGGCGACACAGAGTCGAGGGTGCGTGAAAGCAGTCTCAGCGCCGTTGGCAGAGCGATGCCTTCGTAGCTGAAGAGCGAAACTAACTCCAGGAGTTCGTCTTGATAGTGGCGCGGGTCCGGGGCGATCCTGGTCAGCCGCTCATTCCAGAGTTCTTCCACCTTGGCCGCGTCGCTGGTGCGATCCTGGCCCTTTCTGCGTGAAAGCACGTCGCTCAGGACATTCACGAAGGTCGCGTTGACTCCGTGGTCATTAAGCGCGGCGATCTCGCGCAAGACATCGACCTCCGCAGGGATAGAGGTCAGCCACATCACTGCAAGGTGTGTCAGCGTCGAACGGCAATCGCGATCCAGATCGTCCGCCGCTGCGTAGTTGTCAAGGGCTATGAAGTAGTGCGGAAGTAGCCGGTTCACCACCGACTCCGCGAGCCCTCCCCAGCCCGTGTATGCATGCCAGACATCGAGCGAGAGTTCCCTCGCATTCGGTTCCCAGCGGGAGATTTCGTCGGCATGGGCGGAGGCCCAGTCGGCATCCAGCCAGAACAGCCGTCGGAAGTGATGGGCAAGGGCGGAACGGACGCAAGCGCTCCCGTCGACCTCAGGGTCCAACCGTCGCTCTAGGGCCAGGCGCAGTTCGGGCGCGACCGAGAAATCTCGGGTGCGGGTGAGATGGCGGTGGTGGAGCCAGGTGCCGTAGTAGCAGGCGGCATGGACCGCGACCCCGCGCACTGAGTTGATAGAGCGTATGAAAGCATCCATACCACCGGCACGCTCCCGAACTTCCGTTCCGGGATCAGGATCCTCATCTTCCAACAGACGAGCAATGAGTCCCCATACCTGAACCCGATGGCGCGCCGGTGGGGAGTGTTTCACTCGGAGTCCGGTTTCGACTAACGACGCGACCGACTTTCGGGACCAGCTCCAATCAGGATCATCGCCGAACGGCTGGGGCCCGGGCGCGTCGACCCAGGACTGCGCTAGCACGTGCTCGCACAGTTCGAGCATCGGTTTCCACGGCAGGCTTTCTCCCTCCGTTAGTGCGTCCTGCCATCCCTCAACGATGTTCCGGACGTAGGTGTGTCGCAGTCCGAGCCACTTCTTGTACGCACGTGCGAACTCGCGCGGCCTGCGTTTGACCGCCGCCCGCAGCTCACGTCCGAAGCCCTCGTAGTTGACGCCGAAGGTCCGATCGCTCGGTTCCCAGGTCTCTAGCTTGTGCCGAATCTCCTCGAACGACAGCGCTTCGATTTCTTCAGCGGTGTGTGGACTCTCCGGCCCCCATGAGGATGTCCACGTTCCGAAGTTGCCATCGGGATCTTCAGGTTCGGAACGTCCCTCGCCAAGAGTCTGAAGGAGTTTCAGACGACGGTTGTCCAAGTAGTTGCGGAGGGTCAGCAGCCACCTGTATTGCCACCACTCCCTACGCTCAGGGTCTTCTTCGTCGCGGTCTCGGCCGTTTTCAATCCAGGAGAAGATGCGTTCGGTCGTGGCGGAATCGAGGGCTGGCCAGAGTGTCCGCAAGGCGCGCCCGGCCTCGTTTCGGAGTTCCACTTCGTCCAGCGCCGTCCGGTCAGCCAGGATGAGAGTCTCCGCGACCTTGGCTGCATCATCCTCAAACTCGGCCAAGAGATGCAGTACGATCCTGCGGAAAATGTTTCGTGGCCCTGACCAGAGTCGCTGGATGACCGAGTCTAGCCGCGCTGCATCGGCACCCGTGTAGGCAACGACGCTATCGCGTAACGCCGTGACGAGGTGGCCCCGAGCGTCTCTCTCCCGCAGTTCCTCTGAATCGGAGTCGAGACGCGGATGCCATATGTAAGAGTGGTCGTTCGGGTGGTCTGGTGGATCCCAATAGGAGAGTTCGATCACCTCGGTTACGAGTTGCATGAGAAGATCAATCCACGGCAGCCCGACCGCAGAGGACATGACTGGCGCCGCAGCCTTCAATATCTCCTCGTAGTCGTAGTCCTGCGGCACCCGAGGCCGAGGGCGAGGGTGCGGGCGATACTCCGAATCACCCGGGACATCGTTGCGAGCGGGATCCGGGAATACTGCGAGTAGCGCGCTCAAGAAGTCGAGAGCCACCTCTGCATCTGCGACAGCGACGTGCCCCGCAAGACGGCCCACCCGCGCTCCGTCAAACAACGGGAGCCAGTCGGTTGACCTGACTTTGTACGTGAGGTTACGCACGAATGGGACGGCGGCCGCCGACGGAAGCGCGAGCGCGACCTCACCAAGCTCGTGCGTGGCCGCCCAGTTCGCGTTTAGGTGAATCTCGCCGAGGATTGAGCCGACTTCGTCCGGCTGGACTTCAGCTGCCCGCAATAGATAGCCCGCGGGTGGCCAGGACACGAACCGAAGGCCGTTGTCTACGCGGATAGGCTCGTATGGTGCCCGGAAGTATCTCCGGTTGCGAAGGTGAGGAAGCCAGTTCACGGGCAGTCGTTCGAAGAGGTACCTCTGGGCCTGATACCCGTGGGGCATAGACTCCGCCAACGACTTGACGGTTTTCGCTGTCGGTTCTGAGGCGAGAAGTCGGTCTAACTCGTCTAGGTGGCGAGCGATGTTCTGCTCCGCGACAGCGACTGCTAAGTCAGCGAACAGTCGGAACCGCCGCCAGAGGTCGGTGAACGAGTCGTCGACTGGCCTTGCGCCGTGCTGGCCGCTTCGATGAGCGGCGCTGTGGAGTTGACCTACAAGCGACTGCCACAGCTCCAGGTAGGGATCGTCGGCTGGAAGTTCGAGCGACGCACCAATTCGCTCAATCTGTAGGCGGTGAGACTGGCGAGGCTCTTGGCTTGGCTCCGCCGCGGGCTCTGCCGGAACACCGCCGGGTTCCAGCACCGACCGGATGGAACCTTCGATTTCTCGCATCATGTGAGCGGTGACCAACGTGGTCGCCGCCGAACCGCGAGCCATGGCAGCGGATGCTTCTTCGAAGAGGGCAGCAGCAGTTGGACCGAACGTGCCGCGGAGGCGCTCGGCGAGTTGGCGGTCGTCGTCGGAGACGGGTTGTTCGTCCATGGTGCCGCTCCCATCATCGTTAAATGCTAAAGGGGGTCAACACCTCACCACTGTACGAACATCGGCATGACTACGTGAACGTAGCCTTCTTCGGGTTTGCCGTGTTCGTCGACGGGGCGGAAGACGCCCTGGGATGAGGGGCTTGTCATTTCGAGGGAGACGGAGCCGGTGAGCACGTTGAGGACGTCCTGGAGGTAGCGCGAGTTGAAGGCGATCTTGTTGGCGTCGCCTTCGACCCGGGCGTCGACCTGGCCGTCGTTGTTGCCGATTTCGTCGGCGCGGGCGCTGATGGTCATTTGGCCGGGTTGACCGCCTTCGCCGGGGGTCATCTGGAGTCGGATGATGCCGCTGCCGTCGCGGGCGAAGATGGCGGCGATACGGGTTTCGCGCTTGAACTCGTCGACGTTGACGACCACTTTGGTGCTGTATTCGGCGGGGATGAGCTGGTTGTAGTTGGGGAAGGTGCCCTGGATGAGTTGAGCGACCATTTCGACGTCGGTCATGGCGAAGAGGACCTGGGTGCGCTGGGGGTTGATACGCATTTCGACCGGTTCGTTGGATTCGCCGACCAGGCGCGAGAGTTCGCGTAGGGCGCGGCTGGGGATGATGACTTCGACGGATTCGCTCGGGCTTTCGGTAAGCGTGATATCGGCGACGGCGAGGCGGAAGCCGTCGGCTGAGGCGAGGGTGAGGCGGGTGCCATCGGTCTTCACGTGGACGCCGGTGAGGACGGGGCGGGAGTCATCGGTGGCGGCGCCGAATTCGACCCGTTCGATTGCGCGGCGGAGGGCTTTGGGGTCGAAGGTGAGGGTGACGCCGTCGCGGAGCTCGGGGATGCGGGGGAAGTCCTCGGAGTCCATGGCGTTGATGGTCGAATCGTTGCGGGCGCATTCGAGGCGGAGTTGGCGGCCGTTGCCGGGGACTTCGATGGAGACGGTGGCGGGCGGGAGTTGGGAGACGAAGTCGCCGATGAGGCGGGACGGGACGGTGGTGGCGCCCTCTTCGTCGATCTTGGCGCCGATCCATGCGGAGATGGAGATGTCGAGGTCGGTGGCGGCGAGCTTGAGGCGACCGCGGTCGGTCTGGAGCAAGACGTTGGCCGTGATGGGGAGTGTGGAGCGCGCTGCCACCGCGCGGCCGACGATGGAGAGGCCGCGCTGAAGGTTTTCCTGGAGGACCTGGACTTTCATGTGTTCACCCGCCTGATCCAATTCGAGGATCGATTAGTAGTATAGAAAGGTGGGGTGCGGCGGAAAAGACGAGTGCTTATTCAGATGATCAATTGGCTCAAACGGGTGAGAGAACATAATCGCGGCGGGACAGTAAGGATTCGCTCGTTCGTTGTTAGAGGCCCGGCTTCGCGGGCCATTGCGGGCAGGTGGATTCGTAACTGCGGCCCGGGAAGTACTTGGTCCATTCGGCTTCGGTGAGGTTGCGACCGGCGGCCGCGCAGGTTTTTTCGGCCCAGAGCGAGACGTCGAGGTCCCAGACGACCGTGGCCCCGTCGCTTGAAGTGGCGAGAAAAGAAGCGTCGGGCGCCAAAAACACTTCATCCGACTTTCCGCGAGAGAGAGTAGGTAACCAGTTGAAGCTCGAACCTATCGCCGCGCCCTGGCTGAGATCCCAGACCGAGACCTGACCAGCTCCCTGGCCCCCGTTGAGTGCAACCGTAAGCGTTCCACCGTCGGCGGATTGGGAGATCTGGGCGAACGTGCCACGATTCGGCGCAAGGGCGCCGGAGAGCATCGCGGATGGAGGAGCAGGATCACCAAGGGCAAACTGATGCTCAGTGAAAAACTTCAGGTCGTCGCCGTCGCCCACCACGATTTCGTCCTGCGAGGCGACCGCGAGCGTCGACTGTCGGCCGAATTGCCGGGTGGTGACCTCTTCCGCTTTACCTTCAGCGACATCCCAGAGCGTGATAAATGCGTCCCTGGCCCAAATTGCCAATTTCACATCGGTGGGGTCGGGACTCGGGAAAACACCATGGAGTTAAAGGCTGGCTTGTCCGTGGAGATCACGAAGCCGTTCGCCTTTCGAAAGCCGTTCTCGCTGAGGTTCCAAAGGTCGATGTGAACGTCCCTGGAACCCGGAGCGACGGACGCCCCGATGGCCACGATCGGAAGTTGGGGATGCATGGCCAACACAATCCCGGGGCCGCCCTGAGCCGGGTTCGCAACGGGAACAGGTTCTCCGATTGGCTCGCCACTCGCGGCGTTCCAGAGAACGACCCTACCAGAGCAGCCTGCCTGGTTGCCTGGCGCGCAATCGGTGTGTGTTGTAACGATGTAGCGACCGTCGGCACTGACCAAAGGCGGGATTGGGGTCAGGCTGAACCGGTTGTTCGCTGTGGCTCCGAAGGTCCCGGTGGATTGATTGAGCTTTTCAAGGCCTGGCAAGCTCCAGCGAGTCCAGGATCCGTCCAACGCCTGCTTTACCATCCACGCTCCATCTGGTGCGAACGCGGACCGACCGAGACCGGTGTCCACCCGATGCGTATTCGCGAGACCCGAACTATCCAGGGACCAGTGATTGATGGCGTTTGTCGGCACATCGAAGCTGAAGAATGAGTCGTCTTCGGCACCGAAGATGGTGAAACTACCGTTGGATGAGCCCACAAGGAATGGCGGACCAAGGGGTGAAAAGTCCGGCACGGAGAGATTGAGAAGACTCAAGTTTTCGGTCGTTGCGACGAGCTCACGACCGGACTTCGAAAGCGTGAACTGACCCGGACTGAAGTTGTTGACGTTTCCCGTTCCGAGAAGTTCGCCAGTGGCCGTGTCCCAAGCCTGAACGACTCCGAACGAATATGCCGTGACCAGGGTTTTCCCATCGCCGGAAAGATCGTACCAGCGCAGAGTGTCTCCAGCGGGACTCACGAGCGCCGTGACTTCGAACGTTTTGGCGTTCAGAATCGCGATTCGCGAGGGGCCAGGTTCGTCGAGGTAGATCGCGGCATGCTTGCCAGCCGCGTCGAACAGAAAATCATTGGGCGGAAAATCCAATTGCGGGAGTTGTGCGGTCCGCTCATCGCCGGAGGCGACGCGGATGATCCTAAACGTCTGACAACACGACCCTGACTCGGGTTCGCGAAGAATCGCAACCTCCCCGCTGGCAGGCAGGACTCCTCCGAAGTTCTCGATTGAGCGATCCCAGGTAATCTTCCTGACCACGTTGAGATTTGGAATTGAGAAGACGGTCACGCCTGCCTCAGCCGCGTCGCCATAGACCACAAGAACGAGGAACTCCGTACCGACAAACACAAGGTAGCTGTTTTGCGTCAGGCCGGGGGCACCTCTCTCGGAGGTAAGGAGAGCGTACGTCGAGGCGTCGTGCAGTTCGACGAGCCCCGATTGGGTGGCGAGGGCGAGGTACTTGCCATCGGGAGAAACCGAGAACTGTGTCAGCAGAGATTCGCTCGGTTGGATGCTCCCGAGCCACCTTGGGTCATCTCCGAGTACCGCATCGAGCAGGCTGGATGTGCGCGGGCCTGGCTGGAGGTTGTAGGCCTGGCGTGCGAGCAGGAATGCAAGGCTGCGATCCTTTTTCAAGGTCAACGGGATCTCGGTTTCGAGGCGCGCGAGGGTGGCTTCGAGTGTTGCTCCCTGGGCGGCGTCTCGCTGGTTGTTGGCCTCGTTCCACTGCCAGAAGGCCACCCCGGTGCCGACGACCGCGAGCAACGAGATCCCAGCGAGCGCCGTGACGAGCGTCCGCAACCGCCGGAGCCGGCGCGAGTCGCGCATGCGCTCGTCTTCGTTCAGCTTGAGCGATGCACCGACAAAGTCCTTTTCGAGGGCATTGAGCGATTCGCCGTGTTCTTTCGCCCACTCTGAGGCCGCGGCCAACCGGGCTCCCCGGTAAAGCTCTCCCGAATCGCGGCCGAGGTGCTCCCATGCCTGGGCAGACTGGGTGAGGTGGCTCAGCATGCGGTAGCCCTCACGGTCGTCGTCGAGCCATGAGCGGAGGCGGGGCCATTCCCTGATGAGGGCTTCGTGTGCGACCTCGATCCAGTCTGACTGTGTGGTTACGAGGCGAGCATCAGCGAACCTGCTGATGAGCGCTCGAAGGTCGATACGACCGCTGGCGAACTCGGGAAAGTTCCGAGAAGGCGACTCGACGGCGGGTTGCCTCCGTCCTTTCGCCCAGAGAAGTAAGGCGGAGCATGAGTTGCTGACAGGCGACCTGTTCGTCGGGCTTGAGTTCGCCGTAGAGCTGTTCGGCAGTGCGAGCGATGGCGCCGCGGATTCCGCCTGCCGCGTGATAGCCGGCAAAGGTCATCGAAGGGCCTTCGCGATTGTTCCAGGTCTCGCGCAGGGCGTGCGCGAGGAGTGGTAAAGCGCCCGGTGCGCCACGAAGATCCGCGAGGATTCGGTCGGAAAGTCCGCCTTCGAGGAGACAGCCAGAAGCCACGGCGGGACCTTCAATCGCCGAACGCAGCTCATCTTCCGTGGGTTCGCCGAGGAGGACATGGCCCGGCTCGAGGAGTTCGGCGAAGCCGGGGAAGTTCGCAAGTTCGCCATAGAAATCTGCACGGATGGCGAGGATCACAATCACCCTTCGACGGGCGTCGGAAAGCGCGCTGAAGAGGAGCCGGACGAACTGCCGCTGCACCTGCCGATCGCGGCACATGGTGAACAGCTCTTCGAACTGATCAATGACGACCACAAGCCGGCGTTCTTCATCCCCGTCGTTTTCCTGGCGGGCAACGAGTCCGAGAGTCCGCTCGTCGCTTTCAAGGTCGTGCAAGGCGGAATCCGGCGATACGTTCTTGATGGAGGCGATACGGGAAGCGAGCTCGGCGAGGGGATCAGAGCCGGGAGAGATGATGACGTAGTCCCAGTGATCGCTCCCGGGAAGCACACCGAGTTTTAGCGCGGGAATGAGTCCGGCGCGCACCAGCGACGACTTCCCGCTTCCGGATGCGCCGACAAGAGTCAGTTGTTCTTCGGCGTCAATGCGAGCAAGTAAGCGGGCAATGGTCTCTTCGCGGCCGAAGTAGACGTCGGCGTCTTCGGAGGTAAATGGGCGGAGGCCAGGATATGGGGCGCCTTCGCGGGTAGGGTTCGGGACTTTCTTTCCATCGGAATCGACCGCGACGAGCCGCCTCGCGAGCGAAGCTCGAATTCCAGCCTGGAATCGGTTCGCGGCGCCCATCTTCCCGAGAATGTTGTGGACGTGGCGCTCGGCGGTGTGCTGGCTGATAACCAGCCTGGCGGCGATTTCGCGGTTTGTCAGGCCGTCAGCGAGCAGGGCAAGCACTTCCCGTTCGCGGCGGGTGAGCCCTCGCGAATCGATGACCTCGTCGTTGCAGTCGTCTTCGGGATGGCGCGTGCCTTCGATAGCCATGGCGGTTGGCACGCATTCTAGACATGTGTGGCGACCGAACTCTCTCCACGATCCTGTGTATTTCGCCGAGATTCCCCGGTGTCACCGGTTGAGCGGCCGAGCCGGGTAGACTGGCCGGCAATGCGGTACGTGGCGTTCCTTCGGGCGATCAATGTCGGGAAGCACAACCGGATCACGATGGCCCAGCTGCGCGAGGTGGTCTCGGGCGGTGCGATAGGTCCAGCCTCGACGTATCTCCAGACGGGCAACGTCCTGTTCGATGCGGATGTGGACGAAGAAGCGGCCGCGGTAACAATTGAGCGGCGCCTGGCGGATTTCGGTTTGAAGAACGCGCCGGCGGTGGTGCGGAGTGTCGTCTTCCTGGAAGAACTTGTCTCGGGCGATCCCTACTCGAAGTTCCCGGCGGAGGAGTTCACCCGTTACGTGACCCTTTTTCGAAACCCCCTGGCGGAGGAATCGCTTGCCGTTGCGGGGGACCAGGATTATGTCGCAAGAGCGACGGCCCGCGCGTTGCTAACGGCGGCGCCGGTCGTTCGAGAACGGGGGTTGGATATGACCGCGTTCTTGCCGAAGGCTGAGCGCATGCAGGGCACGACTCGGTATCTCCACGTGGTCGAGGAGATCATCAGGATGTTGCGAGAGCGCGACGGCTAACCTCCCTGGTTGAGGAGGACCGGGTCGAAGCCCTGCATGCCGCGAAGGAGGTTGACCTCACCGCGGTGACCATTCAGGTGGATGACCAGGTGGAGGTTGATGGATTCGCCGAGTGTCTCTTTCTTGTCGCGCATCTGGACCTCTCGAGAGGCCAATTCGGCGTCGGTTATGGAATCCAGGAACGCGCCGGAAAGGTCGGCGACCTTCTTCTGGTAGTCGCGGAAGGCGTCGATGTTCTTGATTCGGACCTCGCGGGCGTCTTCCGTGGACTGTCCCGTGCCGAAGCCCTTTTCGGGCAGACCGGTTTTGGCGGCCCAGCCGCCGGTATCCCATTCCGCGGGCTTACCCTGGAAGAGCTGCTGGAAGAAGAGGTCTTCGATGCGGGCAGCGTGCCACATGGTCCAGGCAATCGAATGGGATTGGCCTTCCGGGACGAAGTGCAGCTGTTCGTCGGTGAGGCTCTCGGGAGCACCGCGGAAACCGCGGTGGATGAAGTCGAGGGTCTGCTTCATGAAGTCGGTAGCGGCCATTGGCTACTCCTGGCGAAGGATTCGCGGCATCGCCCGGACTATAGCGCGCTGATTCGAGGCTTGCCGAATCAGGCGGATGTGTTCAGGTGGGGGAGCCGGATGGGGTGGTCCTTGAGGTGTTCGCGAACCTGTTGGGTGGCCGCGGGTGGGCCTTCCTTGCGGTCGGATTTTTGAAGTCGGGCTGATGGTGCCGACGTTTCTTTGTGGCGACCTTGGCAGGTTGGTCGCGAGCGCGCCTCCCTGACGGTCGGATCTATGACGCCGTTGGATCGGGGTCTACTCCAGGACGGCGGCCTCGACCGAGCAAACGGGCGGCAAGTTCTGGGTGACGAGCTTCCAGGCGGAATTTTGAAGTCGGGCTGATGGTGCCGACGTTTCTTTGTGGCGGCCCTGGCAGGTTGGTCCTCGGCGCGCCTCCCTGACGGTCGGATCTATGATGGCGCGCTGATGGGGGGCTACTCCAGGACGGCGGCCTCGACCGAGCAAACGGGCGGCAAGTTCTGGGTAACGAGCTTCCAGTTCTCGCCGTCATCGGCGCTAACCCAGAGCTGGCCGGTGTTGGTGCCCATGTAGATGCCGGCGGATGGGAGCGTGTCGGTGCCGAGCGAGTCGCGGTAGACGCCCATGAACGCCTGTTCCTGGGGGAGGCCGCGCGTCATCCTGTCCCAGGTCTTGCCGGCATCGGATGTGCGATAGACCGAGAGCTTGAACTCCGGTGGGCAGCGCAGTTCGCCGCCCTGGAGTGGGACAACGTAGGCGGTATCGGCGTTGCTGGGGTGGGCGGCCATGGCGAGGCCGAACTCCGATGGGAGCCCTTCGGTGATCTCGGTCCAGTTGTCGCCGCCGTTGTCGGTGCGGTAGGTACCGGCGTGGCCCTGGAGATAGAAGCGATCGTTATCGCCGGCGGCGTGAGCGAGCTGGTGGACGCACTGGCCTACCTCGGGCCGGAGCGGGATGTTGGGGTCGAAAGCGGCCGCGGGGTCGCGGATGTTGTCGTTGACCGGGTTCCAGGAAGCGCCGCCATCATCGGTCCGGAAGACCCCGGCGGCCGAAATAGCGATGAACATGCGGTTCTTGTCCTTCGGATCGAGGACAACGGAGTGGAGGATGAGCCCGCCGGCGCCGGGGTTCCAGTACTGCTTGGACGGGTGGGCGCTTAGCGCGGCGTTTTCTTGCCAGGTCTCGCCGTTGTCGTCGGAGCGGAAGAGGGCAGCCGGGCCGACACCGCAGTACATGACGTTCGGCTCCGAAGCTCGGCCGGGCTGGATGTGCCAGCAGCGCTCGATGACGGCACCCGGGAGCATGAACCAGGGCGTGGCTTCATCACCTGGTGCAGGCTTCGGGTCCTCGGCGAAGCGGGGGCTTGCCTTGGCGTTCGTCCAGGTATCGCCGAGGTCGTCCGAATAGCGGACGGTCGGGCCGAACCAGGGATCGTTGGCGGTGGCGAAAAGTCGTCCGTTGCGCTGGTCGATGACCGCGTGGTTCACATCGATCCCGCCGATGAACGGACCCTTGAGATCCCATTTGTCCCGCGCGGTATCGCTGGTGAGCGAGAACGCACCCTTGCGAGTGCCGACCATTACTACAACCTTCGCCATTGGAGAGCCTCCTCAGAATCGCCGGGAGAGTGTGCACCGGCGCGTCAGCGATTTCCAAGCATCCGTGACACAAATTTACGACTTGGTAACACCGGCGTTCAGGTTACAGCGGTGTGTAGTAAGCCCGCAATGATCCCGGCGAGGACAAACCACGCGCTGTTCGGGCTGAAACGAATCAGAACGACTGCGCCAACCGCGAAGAGGGTCACGGTGTACCAGCCATCGAGGACTTCGAGGCCGAGCCGGATGGTGACCACTGCCATGAGGGCGACGGCCGCGGCATTGACCCCATCGAGAAAGGGTGCGGCCCATTGGGAACGGCGCAGTCGTGGGACGAGCGGGTGGGTGGCTGTGACGAGGACGAACGACGGCAGGAAGATGCCGGCGGTGGCGAGGAGGGCACCGCGCCAACCATCGATGAGGTATCCGGCGAACCCGGCCGTGCTGAACACCGGACCGGGTGTGAACTGGCCGGCTGAGATGGCGTCGACCAGCTGCTGCTGAGTCAGCCAGGCACGGTGGTCGACGAATTCGGTTTGCATGAACGAGAGCAGCACGTAGCCGCTGCCGTAGAGGAGTGCGCCAATCTTGAGGAACACGAGGAAGAGTTCCCAGAGCGAGGGATTGGATGCGGTTCCCGTTGCGAGAAACACGGGTGCGAGGAGGTGGTTTCCGCGAAACGGGCCCTTCCGCGGCTTTCGAGATTCGCCGGTCTGGCGGGCGAGGGACCGTTGACTCGATCGGGTGAGGAGGCGCAATACCTGGTGAATGGCCAGCATCGCAAAGCCGGAGGCGAAGATGAGCGGCACCTCGCCGACACCCGCGGCCGCCGCGAAGGCGACAACGCCGACGAGGATTAGTGTTTCGACCCCTTTGAGGGCGGCACCTTTCAGCCCCCAGATTGCCTGGACGATGATGGCGAGCATGAAGGGCTGGACGCCGAGGATGATCCCGGCGCCGGCCGGGGTTGAGCCGTACCGCACGTAGGCCCAGGCAAGCGTGATCGTCATCGCCGTGGCGGGGAGCAGGAAGAGGGAGCCGGCAACCCAGAGCCCCCGCATCCCGGCACGCTCGGCGCCCAGGTGCATGACCATTTCGGTGGAGTTCGGCCCCGGGATGAGGTTCGTCACGCCAAGCATGTCGACCAGTTCCTGGTCGGTGGTCCACTTGCGCTGAGCGACAAGTTCGCGGCGCATGATGGCGATGTGGGCGGCGGGGCCGCCGAACGCGATGAGGCCGAGGCGAAGGAAGTAACGGGCGACTTCAGAAACGGAGCCTGGCCGGGAGCTTTGCATCGGTGAAGGGTAACGAGCGGCGAGTTAATGAGATGCGCCGAGTTCGAGTGTGAGCAAGTTCACAGTGGAGATGATGGATTGAGAACTTGCTTGCAGAAAACTTAAACACAGTATTGATTTTCTTAAGTCTGGTGTTACTATCTCGTCCATCAGGAGGGATTCTCATGACTACTCAGGTTGTTTCGCCCCTCGGGATGCTGTTCCGGAACGGCCTCCAGGCCATCGGCGCAAGGCCCGCGGAACCATGTGATTCAACGGAAGCGGCCAATGGCCCGTCGGAGATGATGGAACGGATGGCGGGAGGATTCCTCGCCGCGATGGGTTTCAAGGAGATCGCTGACGACCTGGACCTGCACGCGATCACGTTGCTCAGCGCGGCGAGCATCGCCGGCCTCCAGGTAATCTCGCTCGTCGAGCCGGGTGTACACCGGCTGGACTCGGCGCTCTTTGCGCTGGAAGACCTGCTGCGCCGCACAGCGCCGGCCGGGGCCTGAGGCTGTGGTGCTGCAGGCCGGCGCGATGCCGGTGCTCACGGTCACGAATCTTGTGAAGCGATACCGCAACGGGACGCTTGCGAACGACGGGATCTCGTTCGTGCTGAACCCGGGAGAGATCTACGGACTGCTCGGGCCGAACGGAGCAGGCAAGACCACGCTGGTCCGCCAGTTGCTCGGCGTGAACCGCCCGACCTCCGGCACGATTACCCTCGACGGCCACGACGTGGTGGCGGACCCGGGCTTTGCGCGGCGCAACATCGGCTTCTTGCCACAGGGCCAGTTCGACCTGATGTCGCTCCGGGTCGGTGAGCTCATCGAATACTCAGCGCGGTTGCGCGGAATGAACCGGGGCGCGGCCGCAAAGCGACGCGACGAATTGATCGCGCAGCTCGACCTGCATGAGTTCGAAACGACCTCAATGCATGCGGCTTCGGGCGGGGTTCGACGGCTGGCGGGGTTCGCGGCGGCGATCGCGGCGCCCGCCCGGCTGCTGGTGCTGGACGAACCGACAAACGACATCGACCCCATTCGACGCCAGATACTCTGGAACACGATCGGAAAGCTGGGCGAAGAGGGCGCGACGGTGTTGCTGGTGACACACAACCTGGCGGAGGCCGAGCGATTCCTCGACCGGCTGGCGATTATCAATGGCGGCCGGATCGTGCGGGAAGGCACGCCCGGTTCCCTGCGCACGCTCGTGACGGACAGGCTGCGGCTGGAGACGGTGTTGCGAGGGGAGATCACACCGCACCCGGCGCTGGTACCGGAGCAATTGAACCCCGGTCGATACCTGTTCGAACAACGGGATCTTCCGGCAGTGAGCGCGTGGTTGAGTGCCGCGCGGGAAGCGGGGTTCGTCCACGACTTCCGCATCGGGCCGCCGAGCCTGGACGACATTTACACGGCGGTTGTGGCACCCGCACGGACGCTGGAGGCTGTCTCATGACCGCGATTCGCCAGTACCTGGACCTGACTTCGATGCAGCTGCGTTCGATGCGAGAGGACTCGCTGATGATTGCGGTCATTCACATCGCGCTGTCGCTCGGCCTGGTGGTGGGGATGGGTTACCTGATTCCGAACATCAGCGATTCGGCGGCGCTCTTCCTGATAACGGGTACGGCGACGCAGGCGTTCGTGACGACCGGGCTGGTGATGCTGCCGCAGATGATTTCGCAATCGAAGAACGACGGCCGCCTGGAATATTTCCTGACGATGCCGATCAGCCGGGAGGCATACATCCTGTCGCTGATCACCGTGGTTGCCATCACCTCGTTCCCGGGGGCGTTCTTCGCGCTGATATTCGGGGCGTGGCACTACGACATCGGGTTGTCTGTCGGCCCCGAATTCCTCGCGGTGACGGTCCTGACGGTGATGTCGCTTGCCGGCGTGGGGGTGGCGATGGCGGTGTTCGCTTCGAACCCGCAGGTCACCAACGCGCTGACCCAGCTGATCATCTTTTACGTGCTGTTCTTTTCGCCGGTGATTTTCCCGGCTTCGCAGCTGCCGGACGCGCTGCAGAACATCGCGCGGCTGGCGCCGCCGACTTACGCGGCGGACGGCGTGCGGGCTACGCTGACGGACCTCCCCAACACCAACCTCGCGCAAGATCTTTCGGTGATGGCCGGATTCGCGGCCGCATCGATCGCGCTCAGCGCGTTCGCCATTCGCAGGCGCGGGTAAGAGGCTATCGGCCGCGCACCCCTCCTTGTGGCGCCGGGATCCCCCAAGTCCCGGCGCCGCATCTCCTTGTCTCAGGTGGCGAGAGGCAGGCAGACGGTGAAGGTGGAGCCGCTGCCGGGAATCGAATCGACGAAGACCGCGCCGCGATGGCCGCGAATGAGCCCGAGGGCGGCGGCGAGTCCCAGCCCGCGGCCGGTGAACTTCGTGGTGTAGAAGGGATCAAATATCCGTTGCACCTCTTCGGGATCGATGCCGGGTCCGGTATCGGCGACCTCAAGGACTCCGTATTCGCCGGGGGGCAGCGACGGCGAGAGGATGGCTCGCTGGAAGCGGTCGGCGGAGCAGTGTTCGGCGCGAGTGGTAAGGACGACTTCGCCGCCGGTTTCGGCGGCCGCTTCGAGGGCGTTCACGACGAGGGCATTGACCATGAGGCGAAGCTGATCCGGATCACAGAGGACCGGGGGCACAGAAGGATCCAGTTGCTGCCGGATGTCTCGGGCCTGGGGCCCCAGGCGGACGAGAACCTCGCTGATGGCGTCGTCGAGGCGGCAGGGCGCGCGCCGCATCTGGCTGCGGCCGGAGAAGTCGAGCATCTGGCGGGCGAGTTCGGCGGCGCGATTGCTGGCCTCGAGGATTTCCTCGAGCGATTGCTGGGCGGTTGAGTCGGCCGGCAGCGCCATCTGGGCGAGGCTGGCGTTCCCCATGATGCCGACGAGCAAATTGTTGAAATCGTGCGCGACACCGCCTGCGAGGACGGTGAGGCTCTCGAGCCGTTCGGCCTGGCGCAAGGAGCGCTGAGAAAGCTGGCGCTCGGTGACATCGAAAATGATGGAGACGGCGCCGCTGACGTTGCCTTCGGCATCCCGGAGTGGCACGTAGGTGGCTTCGTAGGTGAAATCCTCGAACGTGCCGAGTTCCGTGAACGATTCGCCGGCGAGCACCCGGCGGACGGCGGCGATGCGCTCAGGAGCATCGGCGTTGTATTGAAAGATCGACTGGCCCACGAGCTGGCCGGGAGCCAAGCCGTACCGGGGCAGATCCTGGCCTTCGAGCATGCGGAAGGTGCCTTCGGCATCGATCGCCCAGATAACCGCCGGGACGGCATTCGCGAACAGCCGCAGCCAGGACTGAGCTTCGGCGAGCGCGCGCTGGGCCTCGCGTTCCGGGCCGAGGTCGTAGCTGATGGCCCCGAAGCCAATGATTTGCCCGGTGCTGTCGCGCACCGGGAAGCGAGAATGGTGGACCTGGATGAGGGCTCCGTCTTTGCGGCGCCGAGTAATCTCGGAAACGCCGCCATCGGGCGAGCCGCCCGGGTCAAAGAGATGGTCGGGGTCGGCATCGAGGAAGTCCTCTCCCTGGCCGAGAGCCTCCTCGGCGGTATAGCCGTAGAGCTTCGCTGCCGCGGGGTTCCAGCTGGTGATCTTCCGTTCGAGGTCGCGGCTGACGATGGCCTCGCGTGAAGAGTTCACGACGGATTCGAGCCAGGCGCGAGCTTCCTCGGATTCCTTTCGTTCGGTGATGTCACGCGCGATGTGGAAGGTGCCCTCGATGTGGCCGTCATTACGGATGGTCCGGCCGCGGATCTCAAACCAGATCCGCCTGCCATCCTTGACCTGGAGCTGCGTGACGATCTCGTCGACTTCGACGCCAGACCAGATGTCGGCGAGGGCCTTCAAAACCCCGGGACGATATTCCTCGACAACGAGTTCGATCGCGTTTCTTCCGACCAGTTCTTCCGCCGTGTACCCGGTGACTTCGCAGGCTTTGTGGTTAACCGATGTGAGCCGGCCCTGGAGGTCGAGCGAGAAGAGGGCGTCGTTGGCTGAATCGAAGAGTTGCTGGTAGCGGCGCTCGGCCGCGACCTGGCCGGTACGATCGATGAGTTGGACAAACCGCACCCTGCGGCCGCGAAAGTGGCCTTCCTGGGAATGGACTTCGACCTGGAGGCGGCTACCGCTGGAAGTGAGGTGGGTTGCATGGACCACCGCGCGCTCATCGGTGAGGGCGGCAAGTTCGTCGGCGAAGCTCTCGCGGAGTTCGGGCGCGCGGACCATGTGCAGGTCGAGTGCGAGGAACTGGTCGCGGGTGTAGCCGTAGAGCGCGAGGGCCGCTTCATTGACTTCGAGTGCGCGGAAGGTTTCGAGATCGGCGACCCAGGCGGGAACGGGGCTGGTGGCAAAGAGGATTTCGAACTGACCAAGTTCTTCGGGCGGCGGTTGGCGCTCAGAATTCATCCGTCTCCTCGAAGCGTTGCGCTCGGAATGAATGCGAAGGACAGCATTCTACTATGTCGAGGCTCGGCCGATGGTGGGAACCGGCCGAGACGTGGCCTGTACCCCCTCATTTCTATCACGCGGAACACATTTCCCTGTCCCTGCATCGAGATCTCAGGGATCTCCCCATTCGGTAGGCCATACGAATGATCCGACGATTGGAGAGTAGCGCAGCCGTTCGTGTTCTCTGCGACGGCGAGACTTTGTGTTGCAAGGAACCAACTGAATGAAATTCGGTCTGACTCAAAAGCTCATCGGGGGTTTCGCCATCGCGGTTGTTCCCGCGGCGGTGATCGGAGCGCTCTCCGTGTCCCAGCTTTCGGCAGCGGCGGATCGCGAACGCAACCTTTATGAAGAAGGAGTGGTCGCGACCCAGTTGATGGACTCCGTCAAGCGGAACATCGATGTCGGATTGGCCGACGGTGCGCGCATAACGCTGGTGCAGGACCCCGCCGAGGCGGCCGATTTGCTCACACAGGTGCAGGCGACGTTCGATGCGGGATATGCGGAGTTCGATGAACTCGGAGGGCATATTCACACCGAAGAAGGCAAGCAACTCCACGCGACCACGGCGGAGAAGATCGCCAGCTTCAAGGAAGGCGCAGACACCTACACGCAGGCGCTCCAGACCGGCGACATTGCGAAGCTCCTGGAGATTGCGGATTCGTTCACGGCCGACATCGCGGCGATGAACGATTCGATCAGCAAACTCCAGACATACACGGCCGAGGTTGCCCGGGCGTCCGCCGAGAAGGGCGACGAGTCGACGGCTTCCGCGCGCAAGCTCGTCATCGCCCTTGCCGCGCTCGCGGTACTCCTCGGAGCGGGCGTTGGCTTCTGGCTGGCGCGCGGCATTTCGCGGGGCATTCGCCAGGCCGTGACGGCAGCCCGGGCCATCGCCCGGGGCGAGACCGATGTGGTGCTCACGGTGAAGTCGCACGACGAAGTCGGCGAACTTGCCGAGTCGTTCCGGGGCATGACCGCGTACCTCCGCGAGATGGCCCTGGCCGCGTCGGCGGTTTCGAACGGGGACCTGACCGCGACGGTGACGCCACGGGGCGAGCGTGACGCGCTCGGGCATGCCCTCAACGGCATGGTCGGGAACCTGCGCGAGATGATCGGGAGCGTGCGCGAGGGCGCGGCTGCTATCACCGACGCGGCGGAATCGCTACGGGCTTCGAGCGACCAGATGGCCGGCGCAACCGGTTCGATCGCCACGGCTATCGACGAAGTGACGCGGTCGGCAGTCTCGCTGAGCAACCTCTCGCAAGAAAGCGCCCGCGAAGTGGAGCGCCTCGCGGCCGGCTCTCAGCAGCTGGCGGCGACGGCATCGAGCTCGGCGGATTCGGCCGACCAATCCAAGATCGATGCGGCCGAAATCGGCGAGCGCATCCAGCTGGTCGCGACGGCATCGCAGGAAGTTGCCCGCGCAGCGGACGATTCGCGCGCTGCCGCCCAGCAGGGCCAGCAGGCCGTCAGCCAGGCGGTGAATTCGATGGAGTCGATCGCGACCGCGGTGGAGCGGGCGAGCCGGACCGTGGATCAGCTCGGCGAATATGGCCAGCAAATCGGCGACATCGTGAAAGCAATCGATGAGATTGCCGCCCAGACGAACCTCCTCGCCTTGAACGCGGCGATCGAAGCCGCGCGAGCAGGCGAGCAGGGACGCGGGTTCGCGGTTGTGGCGGAAAACGTGCGCTCGCTGGCGGAGCGATCGAGCGAATCGACCAAGGAGATCGCCGCGCTCATCGCCAAGGTGCAGTCGGGAACGCAGGAGGCCGTGGAAGCGATGGCGGCGGGCGTCCAGGACGTGCAGCAGGGCCGCGAAATCACCTCCGAGGCGGGTACCGCGTTGGGGACGATCATCGCATCGGTGCAGCAGTCCGCTGTCCAGATGAAGCAAATCGCCGACGACGTGCAGGGCCTCGCCGGGGGCGCGGAACGGATCGTGCGTTCGGCCGACCAGATCGCATCGATGGCGCAGGAATCGGCGAGCGGCGCGAACGACATGGCTCAGGGCACCGGCCGCGTGACCGAGGCCATCGTCCAGGTTTCGGCGACGAGCGAGCAGACTTCGGCCTCAGCGCAGGAAGTCTCCGCTTCGACGGAGGAACTCTCCGCGCAGTCTGAGGAGCTCGCGGCAACTGCGAACCAGATGAAGAACCTGGCCGAAGGCCTGAACGTTTCGACATCGCGCTTCAAGCTGGCGTAGCCGGTCGAACGCCGAATTCCGGTACCTCGGGGGCCGCCTTCCGAACGGGAGGCGGCCTTTTCAATGACGAGTTAGTGCTGGGCGTCGCCGACGCGGGGGGAACTGAAGATCGATTTCGGGACGCGCTGGAAATTCGAAATCCAGACGTTCCGGGCTAGCTTGCCGAGGAGATCGGTTTCTTCCTTCGTGAGGTTCCAGGCGAGGTCCATGAGGCATTCGATCTGAGCGGTGGTGCCCTGCTCCATGAGCTTGCGGCCTTCTCCGGTGATCTTGACGATGACAAGGCGCCTGTCGTTGGAAGCCGGTTCACGCACGACGAGGCCGCGCTTTTCCAGGCGGGTGACGGCGTTCACCACGGTGGATCGCCCGAGCCAGAGGGATTCGGCGAGGCGCCGGGGCTCGCTTTCGGTGACGAGTTCGAGCATGACGAGGATGCGCCATTCGTCGCGCGTTATGTGGAGATGGCGCAACCCGTCGGAATAGACGCCGACGAGGAGGTCGCCTGCGGAGATGAGGTTGTATGCGGCCCAGAAGCGGGAGCGGTCGGCGCCGTGGGCAGCCATC
The DNA here is from genome assembly GCA_050185215.1 of Dehalococcoidia bacterium. GTDB lineage: Bacteria > Chloroflexota > Dehalococcoidia > Tepidiformales > Tepidiformaceae > Amarobacter. Next base: position 72,197 of record JBFWZP010000007.1, read on the forward strand.
CACTCGATGAAGCGAGCTTCCACGCGCGATGGCGCGATGTCTTCGGGCATAAGCGGTCTCCTGGCCGGTGGTGCCGAGGCAAGGATGAAGGGTGCGCCCACTTAGGGGTAGGGGAGGCCCCTATCAACCGGTGCAGATCTGTTCCCGAAAATAGATTTAGGAAAACAGAATCGGCTCCTGGAAGGCGACCCCGGAGAGCCGCGCCCCACATATTTTCGCCCGAAAGGTCCAACGCATGCGCCTGTTCAATAATCTCGGGATCCAGGCCAAGCTGGTCTCCGCGTTCCTGGTCGTGCTCACGATCAGCACCGCGGCCACCGGCTTCGTCCTGTACAAAGCCAATGGCACCAACGACCAGTTCACTGGAAACGTTGCAGCCGCAAACAAGGCGGCCCTTCACGCCGCCGAACTCCGAACGGCGTTCCAGCTCCAGCACCAGGAGACGAAGAACATCCTCCTGCGCGGCGCCGATGCTGAGAAGCTCGCCAAGTACAGCGCGCAGTTCGACGAGGCAGCGAAGGAAGTCGCGGCGAAGCGCGAAATCATGGGGGCCGACCTGGCCGCCGTAGCCGATCACGACGTTGAGGACGCCTTCCCGAAGGAAGCGACCGAACCGGGCGCCGAACCGGTGAAATTCGCAAGCGCCGCGGAACTGCTCGACCGCTTCGACGCGGGCTACAAGGTCTACAAGGAGACGTTCCCGGGGGCCGTTGAGGCCGCCAAGAACAACGGCAACTTCGATGCGTCGCTGGGCGATGCCGCGATGAGCGGTAAGGACCGCGATGCCCAGGCGGCCCTCGAGGCCATGGCCGACCATCTCAGCCAGCTCGCCGACATCGAATCCGCGAGGACCGTGAACGCGGCTTCAACGGCAGCGAAGGTCGGCATCGTCGCGATGCTCGTGGCGGTTGCGATGGGCCTGTTCGTCGGTGTATTCATCGCTCGCCAGATCAAGCGCCCGCTCGTTTCGATGGTCGAGAAGCTTCGCAGCCTCCAGACCGAAGACGTGACCGCGCTTTCCGACGGTATGACCGCGATGGCGCAGGGAGACCTCACCCGGAAGATCACGCCGGTTACCGGGCAGATCGCGAACCCATCGCGCGACGAAGTCGGCTTGGCGGCAGCAACGGTGAACACCGTGATCAGCCAGGTTGGCGAGACGATCAAGGCCTACAACAGTTCCCGCGAGAGCCTCGCCGCATTGATTGGCGAAGTGCAGGAGAAGGCGTCTTCGATTACGAGCTCGGCGAACTCGCTCCGCGGCTCCTCGGATGCGATGGCGGGCGCAACGGGGCAAATCGCCTCGGCGATCGATGAAGTGACCCGGAGCGCGGTGAACCTCGCCGGGCTCAGCCAGGAATCGGCCCGCGAGATCGAACGAGTCGCGGCGGGTTCGCAGCAGCTCGCCGCCACGGCCAGCTCATCGGCGGATTCGGCGAGCCAGTCGAAGCTGGATGCAGCCGAAATCGGGGCCCGCATCCAGAAGGTTGCGACCGCTTCGACCGAAGTCGCGGAGGCGGCCGAGCAATCGCGCCTGGCGGCGCAGGATGGGCAGCAGGCGGTTGGCCAGGCTGTCACGTCGATGGAAGCGATTGCGACCGCGGTCCAGCGAGCCAGCCGCACTGTCGACCAGCTTGGCGAATACGGCGAGCAGATCGGCAACATCGTGAAGGCGATCGACGAGATTGCCGCCCAGACGAACCTGCTCGCGCTCAACGCCGCCATCGAAGCGGCGCGGGCCGGGGAGCAGGGCCGCGGCTTCGCGGTCGTCGCGGAGAACGTCCGCTCGCTGGCGGAACGGTCGAGCGATTCGACGAAGGAGATCGCGGACCTGATCGCCAAGGTTCAGCTCGGCACGCAGGAGGCCGTCGAAGCGATGGCTGCCGGTGTGGCCGATGTGGACGCCGGCCGCAATATCACCACCCAGGCGGGCGCCGCGCTCGACCAGATCATCGCATCGGTGCAGCAGTCCGCTGTCCAGATGAAGGACATCGCGAGCGAAGTCCAGAACCTGGCGGTTGGCGCGGACCGCATCGTTGCGAGCGCCGAACAGATCGCCGTGATGGCGAAGGAATCCGCCGGTGGCGCAGACGAGATGGCCCGGGGCACGACCCGTGTGACCGAGGCCATCGTCCAGGTCTCGGCAACGAGCGAAGAAACCTCGGCTTCGGCCGAGGAAGTCTCGGCGAGCACCGAGGAACTTTCAGCCCAATCGCAGGAGCTAGCGGCGACCGCGAACCAGATGAGCGACCTCGCCGATGCGCTGAGCCAGGCGACCGCTCGATTCCGACTCGCGTAGCGGCCACCCCCCTTCCCGGTCCTACGCGAAAAGAGGCCCAACCGGTTCGTCTGGTTGGGCCTCTTTGTTCGTTTGAACTGCGAGAAGCGCGTTAGCCGCGAATGATCCGCTTGAGGGCGCGGAGGCAGAGCCATGCGCTCACGCCCGCGGCGAGGATGATCGGGACTGCGGAAACCGGGTCGTGTGTGCGCTTGAATTCCGCGCGGCCGTCACGGATCTCGATGAAACCGAGAGGCGAGGCGAACGCGCCGCCGCCACCACCGGAACCTTCGCCGATTTCGCCGGTTTCGCTGCCTTCTTCGATGCCACGGCCAGAACCACCGCCAAAGCCCCAGCGGACCTTCGCAACCGGAATGACGGTGACACCGTCACTTTCGACGGGCTCGCCGAAGACCGCACCCGCAGCGGCGCGGGCGCCAACCTTCTCGGCGAGCATCTCGATGACGCCGTCGGCGCGGCCGTTGGCCGCTGCCTGGGCTTCGCGGAGAACGCGGCTTACGTCGTCACTCATCTTGCGCCTCCAGTACCGGGACTTACTTGAACCGGTAGGTAATACGACCCTTGGTGAGATCATACGGCGAGAGTTCAACGAGGACTCGATCGCCGGTGAGAATCTTGATGTAGTTCTTTCGAATCTTGCCACTGATGTGGGCAAGGACGACGTGACCGTTCGCCAATTCAACCCGGAACTGCGCATCGGGCAGCGGCTGGGTCACGATACCTTCGACTTCGATAGCCTCTTTCTTTGCCAAACAGGGACACTCCCAAACGAAAATGTGATTGGTCTAACCCTACCACATCCGGGTACCGAGAGATTCAGCGAACCATGTGCCGGAGCGAGAATGGCGATACGCTGTTGGCCATGCGCCGCCCTCTCGCCGCCGTGATCACGCTGGGTTGCAAGCTCAACATCGCCGATAGCGACGAGATTGCGGAAGGCCTTCGCAGCGCCGGATTCGACGTGGTCGATTCGGTGTGCGAGGCCGATGCCTACGTTCTCAATACCTGCTCGGTGACTCACGTCGCCGATGCGAAGTCGCGCAAGTTGATCCGGGCGGTGCGGCGGCTCTCGCCGGGCGCGGCGGTGACCGTCACCGGTTGTTTCCCGCAATCGGCGGGGTACGAGGCGGTACGCGAACTTGGCGCAGACTTCGTCACCGGCACGCGCGATAGCGACAAGAGCCAACTCGTTCAGTTTGTCGCCGGGCGGATTGAAACCGGGCCGGCTGCACCGCTTCCAGCCGAGACAGTCCGGGCGGCGCTCCAGACACGCGCGTTTATTAAGGCGCAGGAAGGCTGCAACGATGTCTGCGCGTTTTGCATCGTGCCGAGGACGCGCGGGCGCGAGGAATCGCGCTCGATTGAGCGCGTGGCCGAAGAAGTGAACCGCGCGGTGGAGGCGGGTGCAAAGGAGGTGGTGATCACCGGCACGCAGTTGGGCGCCTGGGGCAGGGACCTTGAGGCGCCGCTGAAGCCGCACCACTTGATTTCGGGCGTGCTCGAGCGGACGGAGGTCGCGCGGCTACGGTTCAGTTCGCTGCAGCCACAGGACATCTCACCGGAGCTGCTGGCCCTCTGGGCCGATCCGCGGCTCATGCCGCACTTCCACCTGGCGCTGCAATCGGGCAGCGAACGGACGCTCGATGCGATGCGAAGGCGCTATTCGGCCCGCGAGTTCGTGGAGACCGCGGAGCGCATCAAGGCGGCAGTGCCCGGGGTGGCAATCACGACCGATGTGATCGCGGGCTTTCCGGATGAGAAGGAGGAGGACTTCGGAGCGACGCTGAAGTTGTGCAAAGAGGTTGGGTTCGCGCGTCTCCACTGCTTCCCGTATTCACATCGGAGCAAGACGGCGGCAGCGAGGATGCCGGAACAATTGAGCCCTGAAGTGAAACGCGAACGCATGAGCCGGCTGTTGGAGCTTGGACGAGCGCTCTCGATGAATTTCCGGCGGAAGCACCTCGGCACCGTTCGCCCGGTGCTCTGGGAATCCAAACGGCCGGCGAAATCCGGCGAACAGGTGGCTCCCACCTGGTTCGGGCACACAGACAACTACATTCCTGTTTACATGAATGCGAGCAATCTGCTGAACCGTGTGACGCCTGTGCAATTGTGCGAGGTGTACGATGACGGCGTATGGGGGAGCGCCCCCAGGGAGGCGGAGTGAACGCGCTGCGACGAATTTGCCTGGTCGTCTACAGCGTCCTGTTACTTGCCGCGGTTGGTGGTATTACAGCCCTCGCGTGGAACCAGGACGAACAACTCGACCTGAACGTGGGCGACCTGAACATGAAGGCCTTTATCGATGCGAGCGATGGGGCGAAATACGCGCTGACCGGGATCCTTGCCGCGATAGCGCTCATCGCACTCATCTCGCTGCTTGTCGCTCTGTGGCCATCACGGCAGCGGAGCGGGGGAGCGCTGCGAATTGTGCAGACCGATGGTGGAACCGTGGAAGTCACTTCGGCCGCGATCGAGTCGTTGCTGAAAGATGAACTGGAATCGCTTTCCGAGGTGCAATCGGCGACACCGCGGGTGAAGCTCTCGGGCGGTGCCGTGGATACCTACCTGGATGTGCAGATCGAGCCGAGCGCCAGCATCGCGCACGCCACCAAGGTGCTGGGAGCGACGGTGGAGGAGACCCTGCGGGAGCAGGTAGGCGTGACTTCGATCCGGCGGCCGGTGATCCGTATCAGCTACGACGAGCTGGCGGCGCGCCCGGTGGGTGCCCGTCGTTCTCGCGCTGCCATGGCGACGGAGATGCGGCCCCAGCACGATTCGGCCGGGGAATCGCCGGCGGCGCGACTAACCGACCGGCCGATATATCCGGATGACCCGGATCGCCCGCCCGAGGCGCCGAAGTTCGTATCCCCAGCCGACGAGGACTCTTCAAAGGTATGACAGAAGCCGAAAGCATCTCGCCTCCGCAGGCCGGTGAATTGCCGTGGGTGTTGGAGGCGCTCCTCTTCGTCGCCGAAGAACCGCAGCCGCTGCCGGCGTTGGCGCGGGCCGCGGGAGTCAGTGACGCGGCTGCGCGAAAGGCGCTCACACAGTTGAGCGCCGATTATGAGGCGCGCGGCCTGCGTCTGCTGGAAGACGGCAACCGGTATCAACTCGGGGCCGCGCCGGCGTATGCCAGGTACATCGAGAACATGCTGGGGACCGGCCCAGGCCAGCGGCTCACGCGGGCCGCACTGGAGGCCCTGACGATCATCGCCTACAAGCAGCCGTGCACACGGGCGGAGATCGAAGCGATCCGCGGGGTGAACAGCGACCGCCTGGTGGCGATCCTCGAGCAGCGCGGACTGATCGAGAACGTCGGGACGGCCGACGGACCAGGCCGCCCGAAGCTGTACCGGACGACCATGCGATTTCTTGAGCATTTCGGCATTCGCAGCCCGCGAGAATTGCCCCCGCTGCCTAGTGCGCTGGAAGAGCCGCTCGTGGAAGCCGACATCTAGCTGTTGGCCGTTCGCATTTGGACGCCGGCCCCGCGAGAGCCGGCTGGAGTCTGCGAACATAGGGCAAAGCCCGGCTAGGATTTGGGAATGGCGGAACCCCTCCCCGCCGCGGGCGAAACGCTACCTGGTCGGGCGACCGGCGGGCTCGCCATCGCCGCAGCAATCGTTGCCTTCGGGTTCATCGGTTCGCGGTTGCTGGGCATCGTGCGGACGATCGCCATCGCGCACGCGTTCGGCTCGAGCCCGGAGCTCGACGCTTACAACATCGCTTTTCGGATCCCGGACCTGATCTTCCAGGTGTTGGCCGGGGCGACGCTCGGGAGCGCGTTCATCCCGGTGTTCACGCGGCTCGCGCGGCGCGAGAGCGAAGACGCCGCGTGGCAGCTGGCAAGCCGCATCCTCAACATCGTCACGGCCGCGACGGCGGCGCTTTGCATTGTGGCGTTCGTCTTCGCGCCGCTCCTTGTGCCGTTGCTGGCTCCGGGGCTGGGCGATGACATCGGTCGCGAAAAGGAGCTGACCGACAAGGCGGTCGAACTCACACGATTGATGCTGCTCTCGCCGCTGTTCTTCGCGGTGAGCGGGATTGTCACGGGGATCCTGAACGGGCGGCACCAGTTCTTCCTCCCCGCGCTCAGCCCGATGCTCTACAACATCGCGATCATCTTCGGCGCCGTGGCGCTCTCCGACCGGTGGGGTGTGAATGGGCTGGCGGTCGGGGTGGTCGTTGGGTCGGCGTTGCACCTGCTCATCCAGGTGCCAGGGCTCTTCAAGGAAGGCATGCACTACCAGTTTGGCTTCGGTCGCGGAGATGCCGCCGTGCATGAGGTCGCGCGGTTGATGGGGCCGAGAGTGATCGGCCTGGCGGCGGCCCAGTTCAACTTCGTGGTTACGGGATTCTTCGCATCGAAAGTTGGGGCGAGCGCGATTTCGCAATTGACCTATGCGTGGCTGCTGGCGGGATTGCCGCTGGCGCTCTTTGGGATGGCGCTTTCGACGGCGGTGTTCCCAACGCTGGCCGGACATGTCGCGGATGAGGACCTCGATTCGCTCCGAGTGACGATTTCGCGGGTGCTCAGGGTGATCATGTTCCTGACCGTGCCGGCCGCGCTGGGGCTGGCGATGCTGCGCGAGCCGGCGACGGTGGTGCTGCTGGAGCGTGGGGAATTCACGAGGCTGGACTCGATCGTGACGTCGGCGGCGCTCGGGTGGTACTGCCTCGGGATTGTGCCGCAGGCGGGCATCGAGATTCACAGCCGGGGGTTCTATGCGCTCGGTGACACCAAGACGCCGGTGATGCTGGCAATCATCGCGGTAGCACTGAACCTGGTGCTGAGCGCGTTCCTGTGGGACCGGTACCAGCACGAAGGGCTGGCCTTTTCGGTCTCGGCGGCCTCGTGGTTGGAATGGAGCCTGCTCTACCTGCTCTATGCCCGCCGGATCGGGGCTGAGGTGACGAGCGATCTGCGGGCGATCGCCACGATAGCCATTTGCGGGGCCGGGATGGCGTTGTTCCTGGCGGTGGGGCTTTCGCCGCTGGACATGGGCACCTGGCGCGAGAACCTGGTGGTGGCCGTTGCGGGCGCGGTCGCGGGTGGAGCAGTGTATGCGGGCCTGGCGCACTGGTTTAGGGTGGATGAGCTCGGGGAGGCGGTGGAGCGTGTGATGGGAAGGTTGCGGGGGGTGTAGGGCCCTCACCCCCCAGCCCCTCTCCCACGCCTGGGAGAGGGGTGAACGGGAAGCGATAGCGCAGGGATGGACGCGCTTACTGGCGTGCGCGGGTTTGCAGGTGGGGGGAAGGGCCTCGTACTCCGGATTGCCCGCTCCCTGCCCGGTCGCGGCTCATGGTTTTGGGGTGGGATGAGCTCGATTTGGTGGGGCTGCACGGCCCTCGGCGCTGCGCTGGAGGGGAGGGTGGCTGGTCGCTTACGCTCGCGGTTCGATTCTGGGGTCTTCGTGCGAGGCAGGATGTGAACGCAATGAGATTGGAGGTCCAGCAATGAGCCCAGAGGATGTGCTGGCGGCGTTTCGTGCACCCAAGCGGATGTGGGCGCGGACTGAACTGCTGTCCGAACCATCGTCGATCCCGCGGGCACAAGGGATTTATGGATGGTACTTCGACGAGCCTCCGCATCCGGCGTGCACCAATGTCGGCACTGTCGTGAATGGCTGGTCGCTGCTCTACGTCGGTATCGCCCCGGGGCGGGTAGGCTCGACATCGAATCTTCGCACACGTCTCCGGAGCCACCTCAAAGGGAATGCGCGAGGCTCCACGCTTCGCCTGACTCTGGGATGTCTGCTCGCGGAGCGGCTTGGGCTGCGGCCGGTCGCTCGGTCGGGTGGGCTCCATTTTGGATCCGGAGAGGATGCGATTAGTGCATGGCTCGGTTCCCATGCTCGGGTGAGCTGGGTGGAGTTAGACAATCCGTGGACTGTGGAGGCAGACGTGGTGAAGAGAATCGGGGCACCGCTGAATCGCCAGCACAATGAAACGCACGAGTTCTATCCCATCCTTGGAACGCTGCGGAGGGCGATGAAGGACTCGCTCAGGACGTAGCTGGTGGCCCTCACCCCCGCCCCCTCTCCCGACTCCTGCGTCGCGGGAGAGGGGAGATTCCGCGCTAGCTATTCCGTCGGAGTCAGGCCGGCGCGGTCGCCTTTGAGGCCGCGGACCGCGAGGTCGACTCCGCCGAGGCGGCGGATGCCTTCGACGCGGCCCGAGCCGCGGTGGGACATCATCAGCATGTAGTCCGAAAGGCCAGATTCGAGCGAGGCCGTGTAGCCCATGAGGTCCTGGGATTTGTTGGCGGCGACTTTTGACATGCGGACGTTCATGGGGCTGTTTTCGGCGACGCGGAGGGCGTAGTTGGTCGTTTCTTCGAGGAGTTTCTCCGGCTCGTACACGCGGTTCACGAAGCCGCACGCCATGGCTTCATCAGCGGTGAGGAAGCGGCTCTCGAACATCAACTCCTTGGCCTTGCGGGTGCCGATGTCGTAGGGGAGCGAGAAGTATTCGAGGAGGGCCGGGAGAAGGAGGGCGTTTTTCGCGGCGAAGACGATGTCGACGCAGGCAGCCATCATCCAGCCGGCGAAGATGCAGTAGCCCTCGACCATGGCGATGGTGGGCTTTCGACAGTTCCGCCACTTGAGCAGCAAGTCCAGGTTGTAGTGCTTGAAGTTGTTGTAGAACTCGACGCCGGCCTCGCCGACGGCGCGAGCCTCGCGGTCGGCCATTTGTTCGGGTGTGCCGAGGTCGTGGCCGCTGGAGAAGTTGCCTCCGGCGCCGCGGACGATGATGACCTGCACGCCGGGATCGGCGTCGGCCATGTCCATGGCGATATCGAACTCGTCGAGCAATCGCCAGCTCTGGGCGTTCTTGTACTTGGGGCGGTTGAAGGTAATCCAGCCGATGGGGCCATCGGCTTCGTAGGCGATGTCGGTGAGTTCGGTCACGGGGCTCCTCCGGAGTGTGGATGTTGTGTGGCGCAGTTTACGCATGCGGAGTTGACTGGCGATATTCAACGTCCGTAGAATTCAACACATGATGAATTCAGTGGACCGGCGGAGTGGCCGGCGTCCCGGGTCTCCCGCGACGCGGGAGGCGATCCTTGCGGCGGCGCGCGAAGCGTTTATCGACTCGGGGTACCGGGGCGCAACGATTCGAGCGATAGCGAAGGACGCCGGCGTCGACCCCGCGCTGGTGATGCACTTTTTCGGGAACAAGAAAATGCTGTTCGCCGAGGCAATGCACCCTCCGTTCGAGCCGGCGGAAGTCCTGGGCAAGGCGATCGCGGCCAGCCCGGCCGAAGCCGGGATGGCGGTCGCACGGTTCTTCATCGACGCGTGGGAATCGGATTCGCAGCGACGGGGACTCATCGGCCTGGTGCGTTCGGCTGTCACTGAGGAATCGGCCGGCGCCATGCTCGGCGAAAACCTCCTGCGGCCGGTCGAAGCGCTGCTTGCGAAGGCGGACACCGACCAGCCGGGGCTACGCGCTTCGCTGATTGCCTCGCAGCTCATCGGGCTGGCCGTCGCGCGGTACGTGGTTGGCTTCGGGCCCATGACGGCGGCCTCGGCCGAAGAACTGGCGCAGGCCATCGGCCCAACGATTCAACGTTACATCTCTGAACCTCTTCAACAGGAGCCTCGTCATGACTGACGCAGCTATATCAATCGAACATCTCAAAGTAGTCCGGGGCGGCAACCTCGTCCTGAAAGACCTCAACCTGGAAATCCCCCGGGGACGCATCAGCGGCCTGCTGGGGCCGAGCGGATGCGGGAAAACGACCATGATGCGGGCGATCGTCGGCGTGCAGATGGTCGCCGGCGGGAAAGTGACGGTGATGGGCCACCCGGCCGGGAGTTCGGCACTGCGCCGGAACGTCGGCTACGTGACTCAGTCCCCTTCGGTCTACGAAGACCTCACGGTGACTTCGAACCTTGCGTACTTCCAGCGCCTTTATGGGGCTCCGGAAGGGCGCGTGGTTGAAGCGATCGAGACCGTCGGCCTGAAGGGGCATTCCGAAAAGCTGGTGCGAAACCTGAGCGGCGGCCAGCGGGCACGGGTTTCGCTGGCGACCGCGCTGATTGCGCGGCCGGAATTGCTGGTGCTCGACGAGCCGACGGTGGGCCTCGATCCGGTGCTGAGGGCCGAACTCTGGGAAACATTTCGTGAGCTCGCCGACCAGGGAGCGACGCTGCTGGTTTCGAGCCACGTGATGGACGAGGCCGAACGCTGCGACGAACTCGTCCTGATGCGCGAGGGCGAAGTACTGGCACAGACAACTCTCAAGGAACTCCTAGAGCGGACGGGCGCTCCCGATGTTGAGGCCGCGTTCATCCAACTGATTAACAACAAGGAGGTGGCCGCATGAGCCCCCGACTGACTCTTGCCACGGCCGTGCGTGTCACGGGCCAATTGAAGAACGACCCGCGAACGGTCGCGCTGCTGGTGGTTGTGCCGATGGTGCTGGTCGCGCTGGTGAAGTGGGTCTACCTGGACCAGGACCGCGTGTTCCAGCGCATCGGCGTGCCGTTGCTGGGAATCTTCCCGCTGACTTCGATGTTCCTGGTGACTTCGATCACGATGTTGCGGGAACGGACGAGCGGAACGCTCGAACGGCTGTTGACGACGCCGTTGGCGAAGCTGGACCTGCTCGCCGGGTACGCGCTTGCGTTCGGACTGGTGGCGCTCGTCCAGGCGGTGGTGGTCTCTGTGGTGGCGTTTGGCTTCCTCGGTCTCGAGACCGAAGGTCCGGCGGTGGCAGTGCTGGCGCTGGCCGTGCTCAACGCGCTGGTCGGGATGTCGATGGGGCTGTTCGTGAGCGCGTTCGCGCAATCGGAGTTCCAGGCGGTGCAGTTCATGCCGGCGCTACTCTTGCCGCAGATGCTGCTTTGCGGATTGCTTGCGCCTCGCGATTCGATGGCGCGCGCGCTGGAAATCGTTTCGGACTTCCTCCCGATGACGTATGCCTACGACGCGCTTAGCCGGGTTGCCGCCGGAGACGGCGCATCCGGGCGGGTGATTGGCGACACAGCGGCGCTGGCCCTTGCCTGCACTTTGGCGCTGGCGCTGGGGGCGGCGACCCTGCGCAGGCGGACGGCCTAGCGGAAGAACTGTACGACGTGGGTCTCCCAGTTCGCGGGGTTCCCCTCCGGTTCGGAGAAGTACACCTCGCGAGGGGGACCATACGGTTCCTTGCCGTGGGACCTGAGCCACTGGGTGATCTCGCTGTAGGCGCCGGTCATCGCTTCGTACGGGCCGAAGTAGACGTATTCGACGGCCACACCCCCGGGGTAGTCCACCGGATGGATGTCACCCTCCATGGGCACGTTTTCGATGATGTCGAAGACCGCCGGGAAACCCGCCTCGACATCGACCTTGCTTTCGTCGACATCGTAGTAGGTCGCAAACGGCGGCCCGGCGTATTTGCCGCCCTTCCGGGTGATGTATTCGCCGATGTGCTCATAGGTCTCGCCGAAAAACTTCGGCAGTTCTTCTACAGGTACCGTCTTCCGGACTGCCATCGCGTGGACGGCTTCCTGGTCGACGACGTTAATTCCACGATTCATGTCGAACCTCCGAGATCGAGGTTCGCGCGTGATGGAGGCGGAGGGATCGGCCGGAGGTGTGCTAGGTGAGGCCCGATGGTGCCGAGTTCGCGTGAGGCGCCCGTTGTTCTCCCTCGTGCCTTCTGACGGCCCGGGCTACCATAATCACTACCCTTTCCTGGAGTGCGCCCAGTGGACGCCTACAACATCACCGTGGTCGGCGGGGCCGGCATTGTCGGTCGCGAGTTCCTGAAATTGCTCGAAACGCGGGACGTGCCGGTGAAGCGGCTTCGGCTGCTCGCGACTGCGCGTTCGGCCGGCAAGGTGGTCGACTTCCGCGGGCGGAAGGTGACTGTCGAAGAGACCTCGGAGGCGAGCTTCACGCCGGAAGACGACATCGTCTTCCTCTCGGCTTCGGGTTCGGCCTCGAAGCAATACGCGCCGATTGCGCAACGGAACGGCAGCTTTGTGATCGACGATTCGAGCGCCTACCGGCAGGACCCGGCCGTCCCGCTGGTTATCCCGGAGATCAATGCGGATGACCTCGCCTGGCACACCGGCATTGTGAGCCAGCCGAACTGCACGACGACGCCGATGGTGATGGCGCTGGCGCCGATCCACCGCGTGAACCCGCTGCGAAGGATCATTGTGAGCACCTACCAGGCGGTCGCAGGCGCCGGCGCTGCCGCGGTCGAAGGGCTGCGCACCGAGACGCAGGCCGCACTTGAGGGACGCCATGAGCCCTCGGGCACGCAGAAGCGCGACATCGCCTTCAATGCCGTCCCGCAAATCGACCTCTTCGACGAGGGCGGGTACACGAAGGAAGAGATCAAGATGGCGAACGAGACGCGGAAGATCCTTCATGCGCCCGAGATCGCGATCAGCGCGACGTGCGTGCGCATCCCGACGTTCTTCGGGCACGCGATGAACGTGTGGGCGGAGTTCGAGAATCCGATCAATCCGGCCGAGGCCCGCGAGCTCATCGCCGGCGCGCCGGGCGTCACCGTGGTGGACGACCCGGCAAAGGAGATGTACCCGACGCCGGCGGATGTGGTCGGGACGGATGACGTCCGGGTCGGGCGCATCAGGGGCGACAGTTCGCTGCCGGGTGCAATCACGTTCTGGACGGTGACCGACAGCATTCGGAAGGGCGCCGCGACCAATGTGATCCAGGTGATCGAAGCGGCGGATGCCCGGGGGCTTATTAAGCGGTAGGAGATCCGACCGGAGGACTCGTCGATGTCAGAGCGCCCCGCCATCACCCTCGGCGGCATCAACATGGACTGCCGCGATCCACAGGCAATGGCCGACTTCTGGGGGAAGCTGCTGGGGTGGGAAGTGACCTGGCGCGACCATGACTTCGTGGTGCTGGGCAATCCCTCGGGCGGGCCGTCGCTTTCGTTCCAGGAATACGCGGACTACGAGCCGCCGGTGTGGCCCGAGGAGCCCGGCGAGCAGTGGAAGATGATCCACCTGGACCTGCAGGTGGAGAACGTGGAGGCGGCGACGGCATTCGCCATCGAGTGCGGCGCCCGGCTGGCGGAGTACCAGGGGCGGGAGGATTTGCGGGTGCTGCTGGACCCGGCCGGGCATCCGTTTTGCCTGTCGAGGGAGTAAGCCCTCAGCCCCGGATTCTCTCCCAAGTCTGGAAGCGGTAGCGCAGCGATGGACGCGCTTAGTGGCGTGCGCGCCTCGGACGGGGTTCGGCCGGGCATCCGTTCTGCCTGGCGAGGGAGTAAGCCCTCAGCCGCGGATTCTCTCCCAAGTCTGGAAGCGGTAGCGCAGCGATGGACGCGCTTAGTGGCGTGCGCGCCTCGGATAGGGTTCGGAAGATTGCGGTGGGCGGGAGAAGGTGTTGCTTCGCCGAAAGGCCCGCTCCCTGCCCGGTCGCGGCTCGTGGGTTGGGGATGCGAGGATGGACTACTTCACGGCCCTCGGCGCTACGCTGGAGGGGAGGGTGGCCGGTCGCTTACGCTCGCGGTTCGTTCAGGTGAGTCGGTGGAGGGCGGCGACGGCGGTTTCGATGAGGAGGGCGTCGGCTTCGGGGGCGAAGGGGGTGGTGCCGGGTTCGTAGCCGCCCTCGGCGTAGGCCTCGGCGCGGCAGAAGTAACCGGGATAGTCATTGGCGTAGGCGACGACGAGGAGGTTTTCGAGGCCGGAGCGGCGGCGGATGTCTTCACCGGATTCGTAGAAGACTTCACCGGGGAGGGCGACAAGGTGAAGGTTTTCGCCGAGGCGGAAGGCCTGCACTTCTTCGGTGCGCGAGGGCCCGTGGTCGCGGACGCGAGCGAGGGCAATGCGTTCCATCCGAGCCATCGTGACCTTCGCGGCAAGCGCGCGGCGGTCTTCGGATGAGACGCCAGTTGCGATGGCTCCGGCGTATTCGCGTTCGAGAGTTTCGAGGCTGGCAACAAACTCCGCATCATTGGGTCCCGTGCGGTACGGCGCTTCGAAGGTGAGTGAAACGGACTTGAGAGATCCGGAAACCTGCACGCCGGCCTCAACCGGACGGTGGGTGAGTTCTTCCCAGCGGATGTTGTGCGCCTGGTGGTTGATGCCGATGGGCCGCAATTCCTGCGAGAGCGCGGCGGCTTTGGCGCCGACGACGGTGCCGAGTCGTCGAACTTCGGAGTAGTCCTGGCGAATCCACGCCGGGTTGATGTTGCCGCAGGCGCCATTCAAGAAGATGCCGGTTGCACCCTCTCCGATGATTTGTTCTATGGCGCGGCAGGCTTCGCCGGGGTATTCCGCTGTGATGTCGAGGTTGTCGCGTTCGAGGGTGGTGGCGTGGCAACCGTAGCGGGCGATGGTGGCGATGTTCCTGCCGCCGGGCGTATCGGCAGCGACGACATCGAGGCGCCAGTCGATGGGGCCATCGGGGAAGCGTCGATTCTGGGCGATGCTCGAGAGTTCGGTATGGCCGTATTTCAGCGAGCCTTCGACGGCGTTCCGGTGGGCGACGCGGACGGCGCCCGCGATCTTCCGCGCGATCTCTTCGACGAGGACGGGCTCGCCACGGCCACGCACGCCGGCCGGGCCTGCGTGCGTGTGAGTGGCGGAAATCATGACGTTCGAGGCGGGGATGCCTGGGCGCTCGGCGATGAGCTCGCGGGCGCGTTGCGCGAGAAAGCTGCCGATGCCGATGAGGTCGCAGACCACGAGAGCGAGTTGCGTCGCGCCGTCATCAAGATAGAGGGCGCGGGCGAAAAGCGGGTCGTGAACTCCAAGGGAGACGTCGGTACGACCGCCGTAGCCATCGAGGGCGGTGCCGACGGGCGGGGTAATGTCGATCGCGGCGGCGCCAATTCTCATGCGCGGCAAGCCTACGCCGAGAGGTGCCAGACGTCATCGTGAGGAGCGCCGGAATCCGCTAGATTTCGCCGGCGAGGAAAGCCCTGAGCGTTTCGTTCGTGACTTCCGGGGCTTCTTCCGGGAAGAAGTGACCGGCGTTCACGTTGCGCACGCGCAGGTCGCGGAAGTAGCGGCTGAACTGGTCGGCGAAGGGGTTGCCGGATGGGATCCAGCCGGGCGGGCGCTCGGCCGGCGCCGCGGTGCCGCGCGAGCGCGAGAGGTACGAGCCGAACATCCAGAGGGTCGGGTGTGGGAAACGCTTGTGGCGGTCTTCCGGGCCGTAGTCCATGAAGTTGGCGTAGAGCGGGTGCTTTTCGAGCCCTTCCGGGTGGAGCCACATCTCGGCGACCTTGCGTTCGTCGAGGAACTCGAAGCGTTCGCCGTGGCTGGCGGTCGGGTCAGTGTGAACGATGTGGAAAGGCAGGCCGTAGCGGTAGTAGGAGACCGCGTGGAAATGCGACGTGGGGTCGGCGAATGCCTTCCGATAGTGGGCGATGTCTTCATCGGTGGCCCAGCGCGATGCGCGGCTCGAGGTTTGCCACGGCGACTGGGGGCGGCCGGGAAGCGGGCGTGCGGGGCTCCCGCCGAAGATGGATTCGATGAACTCCGCGTGGAACTCGGCGAAGAGCTCTTCGGCCAGTGGGGCGGCCTTGAACCAGTAGCCGTGGACGCCGCCCGGCGACCAGACGGTGCAAAGCGTATCGAGGAGGGCGAGGCGCGTTACGCGTTCGGGCCAATCGATGGCGAATTTGAATCCGACGATGCCGCCCCAATCGTGTGCGACGACGCCAGCCGATTCGATGCCGAGCGCATCCATGAAGTTGACGATGTCCTGGGCGAGAAGTTGGCGCGTGACACGGAGTCCGGGCTTTTCGGTTTCACCGAAGCCGCGGAGGTCGGGAGCGAAGCAGGCATAATCGCGGGAAAGAGCGGCGAACTGGTGACGCCATTCGTAGGAAGTTTCGGGGAAGCCGTGGAGGAAGATGACCGGTTCTCCGGAGCCTTCCTGGAGGTAGTGCATGCGGAGGTCACGGGTTTGGATGAACGCGGATTGCATGATTCAGACGCCTTCGAATTTTGCTGGAAATCTACGTGCCTTCAACGTGCGATCCTTGCACAGCTTTGCGCTGCGTCGTAAGGTGTGCGTGGCTGGATAGTAATTCGTGCCGAAGCGGCGCACCCAGCTCCTCCTCTGTCCGGCGTCCCGACTGAGCATTGGACGCGGCCATACCTTCTTCAACGCACACGCCCCTCAAACGGCCCTCTCGGGCACACTCTGCGCATACGGTAGTCCCCATTGGAAGAAACTGAAGTCCAGGAACAAACAACAAGCCCTGAAGCCACCTCAGAAAACGGGCATGTCGCCAAGCCGGCACCTCGCCGGCGAACGACGCGCGCCAAAGCGGCGCCGCCCGCAGAAGACGTGGTGGATGTTGCCGCGGCGGTGAATTCGAACGGTGCTTCGGCGGCCGAACACGAGGCCCCGAGCAGCGACGAAGCCGCGACGGAAGCGCGCCCTCGCCGCGAGCGAACGTTTAAACGTTCGCCGCGCGGTTCGGCGAGCAGCGAAGGCGAAGCGGCAACCACCGAAGCGCCCGCGCAGGAGCCTTCGGAGAGTCGCGAGGAGCAGCGCGACGGCGACAACCGCGGGGAACGGCGGGACCAGCAGCCTCGGAACGAGCGCCGCTGGCGCGACCGGGAGAATCGCGGCGGGGACCGTGGCGATCGACGGTGGGGCAATCGGGACCGCGACAGGGATCGAGACCGCGACCAGGACGAGGAACGGGAAGACCGCTCGAATCGTCCGCAGATGGCGCCGTTGAACATCGCGGAGATGGAACAGATGACGCGCGAGCAGCTGGCGGAGCTCGCGATTGGCATGGGCCTCGAAGAGGCGACCGTGCTCCGCAAGACTGACCTGATCTTCCGGCTGCTGCAGGCCCAGGCCGAGGCGCGCGGGAACGTGTTCTCCGGCGGGTTCCTGGAAGTAAGCGACGACGGGAACTACGGCTTCCTGCGCGGCGAATCCATGCTGGGCGGGCCGCACGATATTTATGTCTCGCAATCACAGTTGCGGAAGTTCGGATTGCGCCCGGGTGACTACGTCACCGGCCAGGTGCGACATCCCAAGGACAACGAGAAGTACTACGGCCTGCTGAAGGTGGAGGCGGTCAACGGGCTGGACCCGGAAGTGGCCCGCCGCCGGCCGTACTTCGAGAACCTGACGGCAATCTTCCCGCGGGAGCAACTCAAGCTCGAGACGACTCCCGACAACCTGACGCACCGCATCATCGACCTGATCGCGCCAATCGGGCGCGGCCAGCGCGGCTTGATCGTTTCGCCGCCGAAGGCCGGCAAGACGATGCTGCTGAAGAACATCGCGAATGGGATTTCGACCAACTACCCGGAAGTCCACCTGATCGTCCTCCTTATCGGCGAACGGCCGGAGGAAGTGACCGACATGCGCCGCAGCATTCGCGGCGAGGTGGTGAGCAGCACCTTCGACGAACCGGTTGAGGACCAGACGCGAGTTGCCGAGCTGGCGCTGGAACGCGCGAAGCGGCTGGTGGAGGGCGGCAAGGATGTCGTCATCCTGATGGACTCGATCACCCGCCTGACGCGCGCTTACAACGTCGCGCTGCCTTCGAGTGGCCGGACGCTTTCCGGTGGTGTTGACCCGATCGCGCTGTATCCGCCGAAGCGGCTGTTCGGCGCGGCGCGGAAGTGCGACGAGGGCGGTTCGCTGACGATTCTCGCGACCTGCCTGGTGGACACGGGCTCCCGCATGGACGAAGTGGTGTTCGAAGAGTTCAAGGGCACGGGCAACCTTGAATTGCGTCTCGACCGCAAGCTGGCGGAGCGCCGCTTCTACCCGGCTATCGACCTTCAGGGAAGCAGCACACGGCGCGAAGAGCTGTTGCTGGACGAAAAGACGCTCCGTGGCGTGTGGCTGGTCCGTCGAATGACGGCAATGATCTCGCAAAATTCGCCGAACCAGCTTGAAGCTACTGAGCGGTTGCTAGAACGTATCGCCAGGACTTCGACGAACGAAGAGTTCCTCGGGACCCTGAAAACCGAACTCTAAGGGGAATCACCTAAGGATCGTATGCCGAGGATCGAGGAATCTTCGGGATAGTTTCGAAGGGAGGCAGCGAGCAAGGTTAGAGAAGCTTTCCGCTTGAGGTCTGGGCCCCCGCCCTCACCGTCTGACCGATACGCTACATGGCAATTCAAGGTTCGCGCGCACGTTCCCATGCGCACTCCCGCCGCCACGGGCGGTTCATGGTTCACGGCCTGGTCGTGGCCCTTGCGGTGGGCGCTGTGATTTTCGCCAGCCAATTCCCGAACTCTTCGAATGCCATTTCAGCCAGCTCGCTCCCCACATACAGCCTTTCGGGCATGGCCGGCACCACGCAGGCGCGATCACTGACGGCCTTCCGGCCATCGGCCAGCGTGCAGACGCTGGATTCCGTCGCGAACTCGAGTCTCCGCGCCGAAGCCTTGAGCGTGCGCGCGGTCGGCGCTGTCTCGCCGACATCGTCGCTTTCTTCGGGAGTATCCGCCGCGGCGGCGAGCCTGGGCGAAGTCGGCGCCGGCGTGAAGCCGCTGGCCGACATCATCGACCCGCGCAGCCCGGTGGTTGAGTACCGGACACAGGGTGGTGACTCGATCAGCGGGATTGCGGCGAAGTACGGGGTGAGCCTGAGCACGATCCTGGCGAACAACCCGACGCTCAACGCGAACAACCCGAACCTGATCCAGCGCGACCAGCTGCTGATCATCCCGCGCAAGGACGGCATCCTTTACAAGGTTGCCTACGGCGACACGGTCGACAAGATTGTCGCGCAGTACGACAACATCGACTCCGCGACGGTTGTTTCGTACAAGCCGAACAACGTTGCGAACCCGAACGAACTGGAACAGGGGCAATACCTGTTGCTGCCGGGCGCGACGATCAAGCCGCCACCGCCACCGCCGCCTCCACCGAAGCAGACATCGCCGGGTAACCCGAGCTCCGGACCCGGCGTCGGCTCGACGCCCAACGATGGTGGCGCAGCCCCGGCGGGCAGCGGCATCTTCAAGAACTTCCCGCTGTCGAGCTGGCGCGGCGTGAGCGACCCGTTCGGCGTCGATCGAGGCGGCGGGACGTATCACACCGGAATCGACCTCGACCTCTACGGCTACGAGTTCTCGCCGATCTACTCGGTCTGCGACGGTGTGGTGATTAGCACCGAGTACCTGACCTATAGCTACGGGTACCACGTCATCGTTGACTGTGGCGAGGGCTGGACCACGCTGTACGCCCACATGAGCCAGATCAATGTGACTCCGGGGCAGCGAGTGACGGCGGGCACCACGCTTGGCATGTCGGGCATCACCGGGTTCACGACGGGTCATCATCTGCACTTCGAGATTCGTTACAACGGTGGTCCTGTGAACCCGGCTCTGTACCTGAACTTCTAGGAAGCCACCGGCGGCCAACAGCCAATGGCCGTGGCAGGTCAACGCCCCGCTTCCTTCCGGTCGCGGCTCAGATGATGCCCGGGTAGGTGGCGGCTGTTGGCTGGTGGGGTGGCGTCGCGTGCCCTCACCACCGGCCCCTCTCCCAGGTCTGGGAGAGGGGAGCTGGTCCTCGCAGCCGGGTGGAGCTTCCTGGCCCTCGGCGCTGCGCTGGAAGGGAGGGTGGCCGGTCGCTTACGCTCGCGGTTCGATGTCGTGGGGGCGGACGGCCAACAGCCAACAGCCAACAGCCAACAGCCAGGGCAGGGTCAACGCTCCGCTCCCTTCCGGTCGCGGCTCAGATGATGCGCGGTGTGGCCGGTGGGTTGTTGGCTGGTGGGGTGGCGTCGCGTGCCCTCACCCCCGGCCCCTCTCCCAGGTCTGGGAGAGGGGAGCTGGTCCTCGCAGCCAGGTGGAGCTTCCTGGACCTCGGCGCTGCGCTGGAGGGGAGGGTGGCCGGTCGCTTACGCTCGCGGTTCGATGTCGTGAGGGCTGACGGCCAACAGCCAGGGCAGGGTCAACGCTCCGCTCCCTTCCGGTCGCGGCTCAGATGACGCGCGGCGCTTCTTGTTGGTCGGGGCTGAGGCCCGCGGGCAGTCCGCCTCTGCCTTGGCGCGACGAGCGAGACCTTCCGATCTCGCCTCTGACGGTGGGCGGGTGGGTGGCGGGCGTTGGGTTGTGGGGTGCCTCGATGCCGGCCGGGTCCTCAAAGTGCGTCGGAGCACTCGGCGGACGGTCACGAAGTTCACCAGAAACACGAAGGCGCCCGCAGGGCGGGCGCCTCCACTGCTTTCGACCTTTGAGGTTCACTTCACCTGGATCGTCCCGGTCATTTCCGTGGGGTGAATGTCGCAACGGAATTTGTATGTGCCGGGCTGCGTCGGGGCGGCCCACTGCAACGTGCCGGACTTGCCGGGGTTCACGATCTCAGGGTTGGTGACGACCGAATCGGGCGAATCGAAGTTGCCATCGAGCGGGGCGATTCGCATGTTGTGTGGCAGCTTCCCTGTGTTCTCCAGGTCGAACGTCACTTTGGCCCCGGCGGTTGTCTCGAGCGAAGTCGAATCGAACGCGTTGTCCTTCATGGTGATTTTCAACGAGCCGCCATCGGCAACGGACACCGCTGAGGCCGCGGGAGTGGGGCTGGCCGTGCCGCCCGTTGGGATGCCACCCGTGGCTTCGAAGATGTCGGGGTTTTCCTTGCCGGTCGCGGTGATGATGCCCACAGCTCCCTTTGAAACGCGTGAAATTGCGTGGTCAACGATCTTGTAGTCGCCGGGGACATCGATTTTGAACTGAACGATCGATGCGCCGCCGGGAGGGGTGGTGATGGTCTGGACGCCTTTTGCTGGAAGCGATTCGAGCGAACCCCAGGCCCAGGCCTTGTCGAAGATCTCACCGATGACGTGGAGGCTTGACGTGAGGTTCGGCCCTCCATCGACGAAGTAGATCCTCACGGTATCGCCGACTTTCGCCTGGAGCGCGTTGTTCCCCACCAGGGACTTGGTGTTGCCATTGAAGACCACGTAGGTCGGTTGTTCTGCGAGCAGCTTGGGAATCGAGAGATCCTGGTTGCCCTGCTCGCCTGTCTCGCCGGTGGTATAGAGGTCGCTTTGACCGATGTAGTACTCGTGGTCCACCGCCGGCAGCCCGTTGGATGGCTCGACGAGGATTCCACCGTACATGCCGTTCGCGATGTGATCGGCGACGATGCCGGCCGCGCAGTGGTACGTGAACAGCCCCGCGGAAAGCGCTTTGAAGGTAAACGTCCGGGTTTCGCCGGGCGCGACATCGGTGGCGGGAGCGCCACCGCCCGGGCCATTCACGGCGTGCAGGTCGATGTTGTGGGTCATCATGTTAGAGGTGTTGTTCGTCAGCGACAGTTCCACTGTATCGCCAACGTGCACCCGGATAAGTGGACCCGGAACAGTGTCGTTAAATGTCCAGAGCTTGTACTTCACACCGGGCGCGATTTCTTTTTCGACTTCGCTCGCCACGAGATGCACACGAACGTGTGAAGTCGTCCGGCTTAATGGCGCCGGGACTGCGGGCGGTGGAAGGAGAATGGCATCGACCGTGTTGGGAGCCGAATCGGTACAGGCTACAGACAATAGCCCGAACACAATGAGGGCAAGGCTCGCAACCATAGCGGTTCCGATGCGTGCGGCAGATTTCTTGAGCATGACGATAACTCCCCCGTGGAAACAGCGTCCGCTGCTTCCGATTCTGGTAAGGCCCCCGGCCTTCTTCCTCAACGCTGCGCCCTTCGCGCAAGAATCGATGTGACAATTGTCACCCGGTTCGAACGAAGGTGTATCCATGGAGATCTTCGATAGTGCCATTTGCGCGACGCTGCCAGCGGTCTGGATCTGTGCGGGATCAATCGTCAGCGGCGTTCCAGCAGGATCCACTCGCTGGTGTGGAGCGAGCGGCCGCCGCCGCTGAATTTGGCGACATCCGCGGCGATGGCAGCCCGGCCGTCTTCCGAATCGTAGAAGCGCTCGCGGAGGTCATGCGAGGTCTGAAAGTGAAGGATGGCCATCCCATCCCAATCCGGTGCGTTGGATGTGAGCGGCCGGGTCACAACGTTGCGGGTATAGCGCCACATTCCAACGTGGATGCGAAGTGCGAGCGGGGCGTGTTGTTCGCCCCAATAGCGGGCCATCTCGCCGTGGGTCATCGAGGGGTGGCGGAGGGCGAGGAAGAAAGACTTGACCCCCGGGGAGCGTTCGCCGGCGGGCCAGGTGCGGGCGTACGGCTTTTCGACTGTCTCCTCGACGAGGTATGTGTGGCAGGCGCCGCCCAGTGTCGATGGCGGCTCGAGGGGCGCGCCGGAGTCTGACCAGGCTTCGAGCACAGCATCGAAGGCGGGTTCGCCGCCGGGGCGCAGGCCAGCCTCTTCGGCAGGGATGTCGACGGGATTGAGGGTCAGGCCCTCAAGGCCAGCCGGAGGATGCGCCGCCAGATCCCTTCCCCAGGCAAGGAACTGCTCAGCGAACGCCTCGCGGGTGAAGCCGTCCGCTCGTTTGAGCAAGGAGAGCTGCTTCGCCATCGGACCCTCCGGCGCCGGGTTAGAGGTTCCAGATTTCGACGGCGTTCCCGCCGACGATCCGCTTGCCGTCCTCCTCGCCGACCGCGGCGATGATGTCGCGGACGGCCTTGGCACTGTAGCCGAGGGTCGATTCGGGGTGGGGGTAATCGGAGGCCCAGAGCAGCTTGTGTGCGCCGATGTGCGGGAGCAGTTCCATGCCGATGGGGTCTTCCTGGAAGGTGGCGAAGCAATTCTGCCACCAGTAGAAGCTGGGCATGTTGGCGAGCTTCGGGTTCACCTCGGATTCGAAATCGCGGTAGATGCGGTCGGCATCGAAGAGCGCGGCGGGCACCCAGTGGGCGCCGCCCTCGGTGAAGATCACCTTGAGCTTCGGGTGGCGTTCGAGGATGCCGGAGAAGGCCATCAGACCGAAGAGACGCCGGAAGGGCGAGAACTGCTGCATCTGGAATGTGCCGAGCGCCCCGAGGCCCCGGGTCTGGACGTTCTCACCGATATGGAAGGAGATCGGATACCCGCTCTCTTCGATGGCGTCCCAGAGCGGCTCCATGGCATGAGAGTTGTAATACACACCGGGAGGCGAGGACGGGATCTCCATCGCTTTGAAGCCGAGGGCCTTGAGTTCCTGGAGGTTGTCTCTCGCGGCTGCGGGGTCCCACCAGTTCAGAATGCCGACGCCGTAGAGGCGGTCGGGGTAGGCCTTGCAGTAGTTCGAGAGCCACTCGTTGTAGGTGCGCATGCAGGCATCGCGAAGTTCGAGGTCCTGGAGGCCGACGAGCGAGAGGGTGCGCTGCGGGAAGATGACGTCCTTGTCGACGCCTTCGGCATCGAGGTCCTTGATGCGCTCTTCGACTTCCTGCATGCCGGGGCGGCCTTCGACGAGCATGGTGTTGAGGCCGGGGACATCGAGGTTGCGGCCTTCGGCTTCGAGATGGGAGAACCCCTCGTCGTCGTAGTAGAGGCGTGGAGCGCGGTCTTTGTACTTCGCGGGGAGGTGGTCCCGCCAGAGGTCGCAGGTTTCCATGATGTGGCTATCGGCGGAGACCACGACGGTGCCGGCGGGCAATGGCGCACCCTGAGGCGGGATCTCGCGGTCGCGCGGCCAGGCGATGGTTGTGCCAGCGGCGGAAGGAACGGAGGTGGGATGCTGCGCGATTGTCATAGGTGGGACCTCCAAAGACGCAAGGATTGTAGACCATGGGGAAGGGGCGTCGACCCCGAAACTAGCGCGACTCGAGACCGTGCAGCCGGTTGAGGTCGGCGTGGGCGGCCGGATCGAGCGAACGGTCGGCAAGGCCACCGTAGTCCGGCCCATAGCGATAGGCCCGGAAGACCCAGCTCTGGCGCATGGGGCCGAGGGCGTGGTGCATAGGGTTGATGAACTCCCAGGCGATTTCGCCGGACGCGGTAACTTCGAAAAGCCGGCCGCTTGTGCCTTCGCAGATGAGGGTATTGCCGTTAGGCAGGCGGTGCGCACCGGAGATATGGCCGCTGAAAAACTGCTGCCGAGGGTTCGCCTCGTACTGCCAGGTCACGGTGCTGTTTCTCGGATTGACCTCGACAATGCGGGAGTACGAGAGATCATGCAGCCGGTTCATCCCGTTATCGAAGATGAGGACGTTGCCGTTGGGCAGGCTGGAGGCGTGGTGCTGGTAGAAGGTGTTGGGGTCGCCATATTTCCAGGTGATGCGCTCGGCATCGCGGTCGAGAATGCCGACGCGGCTGTTGGTCCGGCAGGAGAAGAGGAGGTGGCCTTCGGCGGTGACGTCGACGCTGTTCGTGTGCGTCCATTCCCAGCGCCGTTCGAGCGGACCAATCGGGTCCTTCGCGGGGTCGAGCAGCTTCCAAAGGCTTGTGCGCTTCACAACCTTGCCCTCGCGGTTAACCTCTATGAAGTCATCGCTGATGAGAGGTGGGAGCTTCTCTCCGGGCCTGCGCACCCCTCCGCGCACGCGTTTGGCGAGTTCGGGCGGGATCTCAAGGAATTCCGGGATGACGACGTTGCCGTTGGGCAGCAGCGCGAAGTCGTGGTGGATAGCAAGGTTCGTGTAGCGCCAGGTGATGTTCCCATCCCAGTCGAGTTCGAGCAGGTCCGTATTGGCGCCGCCGATGAGCCGGAAGACATCGGGGCCTGGTGGAGGCTGCGCGCCAGGCTCGGGGCGCCGTGGGATGGCCATGGCGGCGTCCTGGCAGAGCGCCATGAGCTTGCCGTTCGGGAGAAGTTTTGGGCAGAAGATTCGGAAACCGGGCACTCGCCAGCGGTGCACGATCTCGCCATCCATGTTCAGCAGGTACGCCGAATCGCCGCCGATGGGTGAGAAGAGCGTGTAGCCCTTGAACGATATGCCCGGCTGATGATGCGTCAGGCCCGTTGGCCGAAAAGGTGACCATCCCATGCGAGACTCCGAACGAGGATGCGGCGAGTTCTAGACGAAGCATCACGCTCTGTAAAGAGCGGCAAACGGCGGTTCGCCTGGCCTGGGAATGGCGGCTCTAGCGGGCGCAGATCGGAGTGCGGCTTCACGGCCCTCGGCGCTGCGCTGGAGGGGAGGATGGCCGGTCGCGACGCTCGCGGTTCGATGGGGTGGGGTCAACTGCCAACCGCCAACCGGGGCCACCGCCCCGCTTCCTTCCGGTCGCGGCTCAGAGGAGGTGCTCGAAACGGGAGGGCGTTTGTTGGCCGGCGGGTGGTGCCGGGCGGTTGGCATTCGCCTGGGGGCAACGAGCGAGACCTTCCGGTCTCGCCTCTGACAGCGGCTCGAGGTGAAGTCTTCACGCCCCTCGGCGCTGCGCTGGAGGGGAGGGTGGCCGGTCGCTGACGCTCGCGGTTCAGTTTGGGGTTTCGCTTGCGAACGAGCTGGCGGCCGCGTGATGCTGGAAGCATGGAGTTCCGGTTCAGCGGGGAGATCTGGTACTGGCGCGGGCCTTCGCCATACCACTTCGTGACGGTTCCGGAGGAGGAGTGCGCCAAGCTCAGCGAGGTCGCCGGAGCGGTGACCTATGGCTGGGGAATGGTGCCGGTAACGGTTGAAATTGGTTCGACGCGCTGGACGACTTCGCTCTGGCCGAAGAACGGCGGCTACATCGTGCCGTTGAAGGATAAGGTGCGGAAGGCCGAAGGGCTGGTGCTCGGGCGGACGGTTGCGCTTCGGATGAGCGTCGAGATCTAACTTCGAGTGCCGATCGACGCGGATGGGCCGGGTTCGACTATGCTCGATCGCACAATTCAAACGCTGGAGTAACGAATGGCCGAATACAAGCCGAGTCCGATCGAGTGGGTCCGAAACCAGGTAGAGGTGTACGAGCGCACGAACGGCGCCGAAGGCAATACCCTCCGCGATACCGGGCTGCCGGTGATCATCGTGACCAACACCGGCAACAAGACCGGCGACATCCGCAAGACGCCGCTGATGCGCGTGAAAGACGGGGACAATTACGTGCTCGTGGGTTCGATGGGTGGTGCGCCGAAGAACCCGGTGTGGGTGTACAACCTGCGTGCCAACCCGGACGTCGAGATCCGCGACAAGGAAGTGGTGCAGCGGATGAAGGTTCGGGAGGTGAGCGATGCGGCCGAGCGTGCCCGCCTATGGGACCTCTCGGTGAAGGCATTCGCGCCGTACGCGCAGTACCAGCAGAAGACTTCGCGGAAGATTCCTGTGTTCGTGGCCGAGCCGAGCTAGAACCCTCACCCCCTGCCCCTCTCCTCCTTCCCGGGAAGGACCGGGAGAGGGAAGTTGTTCAACGTCGCCAGAACCGCCGACTCTCTCTAAGTGAGCGAGTTGACGGTCGTCGGGCATGTTGAGCTTGACGAGAGCGCGGTCCCATACGGCGGACAGCCAACCTGGGCGATTTGGTGCGATGTCCTGGTCGACGGCGTTTCAGCGGGTCACGTCAAGGATGACATTGGTTGCCTTGCAGGGTTGGTCGCAACGGCAGAGGCGGGCGGGGTAGCCCGGCTCTTCAATTGCGCCTGCGGAAACTTCGGCTGCGGCGGGTACTACGAAGGCGTCAGCGTACAGGTTCAGAGTGACGGTTCGACTAGGTGGCGCGACCTCGACCGTCCGGAGGCGCCGGAGATCGTCTTCCAAACGGCTCAAGTCCGGGCGGCAATCGAGATCTGCGTTTCAGGGCTCCGAGAGAGACTTTCCCCCCTTCGCGGTCATCCCATCGAGTTCCGATGTTTTGATGACGCGGAAGTCTTCGGACTGGACGGTCACCTGATCGGCCTCCCAGTCGAACTGCAGGAAGAATTCGAACCGGAAGGATGGTTCGACCGGCGACCGGACCTCTTCGAACTCTGGTACCCGTCGTATGCCCTTCACTGGAGAGAGTGGATCGTGGAGTCCGCCAAGGAACCTTCGGAAAAGGCTCGTGCGGTGAGGTTGCGAGAGCTTATGCACGAGTCGATCCAGCGGGCCGCCGATTGGAAGAGCCGCCAGCGCTCCTAACCGAAGACACCTCGCGCCGCGTAGTCAGCGACTTCGTCTTCGCTGAGGCCGGCGGCCGCGAGGATGGCTGCCGTGTCTTCGCCCGGCGCCGAGGCCGGGCCGCGGGCTGCGATGTCGGCCTCGCGGATGACGAACGGGATCCCGACGGTTTCGTACTCGCCCGCCGGCAGCGACAGCGGCTGGAAGGCGTTGCGCTGGCGGAGGGCCCGGTCGGCAACAACCTCCGGCAGGCCGACCATCGGCGCCCAGATGAGGCCGTTCGCATCGAGTTCGCGCGTCCAGTGGTCCAGGTCGTGTTGGAGGAAGGCGTTCTCGATGAACGACGCCAGTTCCACTCCGCGTGCGCGTCGAGCGGCCATGGTTGCGTAGGCAGCGTCCTGGGCCTTTTCGGGACAACCAAGCGCGGCGCAGAGTTTGGGCCAGTAGGGGTCCGGGGTCATGTGGACGAGCAGGATCCAGTTGCCGTCGGCGGTGGGATAGGTGTTGAAGAGCGGGTTATCGGGGGCGGTGCGGTCGTGGATTTTCGGCTGGCTGCCATCGATGAGGGTGCGCGCGAGGTCGGTGGCGATCGTGTAGGCGCCGGTCTGCTGGAGCGAGATATCGACGACCTGGCCTTCGCCCGTCTGGTCCCGGAGGCGGAGGGCGGCGAGGGTGGCCGCGAGGGTGTTGATGCCGGTCGTGTGGTCGCCCTGGGCGATGCGGCTAAGCACCGGTGGAGCATCGGGGTGGCCGACCAGCGACATGATGCCGGAACGCGTCCAGAAGGCGGAGAAATCGAAGCCGGGGCGGGCCGCATCGGGGCCTTCGAGGCCGTAGCCGGTGACCGCGACGAAGATGAGCCGGGGGTTGCGCCGCAGGCAGACTTCCGGTGTGAGTCCGAACTTCTCGAGCCGGGGCGACATGAAATTCGTGAGGAAGACATCGGCGGTCTCGATGAGGCGTAAGAGCAGTTCGGGGCCGCCGGGCGCGTCGAGCGCGATCGTGACCGACTTCTTGCCGCGGTTTTCGAGTTCGAAGAGGAAATTGAACGGGAGATTGCCAGGCCCACCGGTCGGCACAACGCCGCGCATGACTTCGCCGCCGGGCGGCTCGATCTTGATGACGGTCGCGCCGAGGTCAGCCATGAGGGCGCCGGCTGAGGGTGCGGCGACGTAGTTCGCGGCTTCGAGCACAGTGATGCCGGAAAGGGGTGCGGGCATGGGGGTATTAAGCAATGAGGGGTGAGGGATGAGCAACGAGGGGGTGAAGGATTTGCGATTGGCGATTTTCGATTGGCGCCGATTGATCCAGGTAGGATGTTTGAGATGTTGAGTTGTGCTTGTGGGTGAGTGGCCTCCGCGCTATGCGGATGCGCGGACGCTGGAGGGGAAGCTTCAGCGCGGGTTGGGCTCGGGGTTCCTCGAGGCCCTGGATGCGCCGCGAGCCGAGGTGCACGCGATTCTCCTGGAGTGCATTAAGAGAGATCCGCGTTGGGACCACCAGGTTGATGATCGCGGCTCGTACTACGGAGAGTTGGCACTTCGGCTGGATTTGCCCGTCACCCCAGTCGTTGAGTTGCTTCGATCGTGGGGTGCTCAAGACGACGACGGTGATTCGTGGGTTGCGGTCGACGTCCTGCAACACCTCGCCAATCGTGGGAGCGAGGCTGCTGACGCCGCGATTCGCGACTACGTCGCGTGGGGTCCCTGGTGGGACTCTGCGCTTTACGACCTCCGCAACGCGGCAGGCCCGGAATGGCTGCCCCTTATCCCGGGGTTAATCGAGAAGGCACGCACCGAAGGGACCGGCAGCTACTTTGGGATACGTCCCCCGTTTTCAGACTGGGCCTCGCTCAACGCTCAGGCTCGTAACTTCGTCTCGGAGGCCCGAGCGAACGAAGAACGCTTCGAGCAAGAGAAAGCATCATGGAAGCTCCTCTCTACGGAGGAATTGCTTAAACAAGACCAGCGACGCCCACATCCGTTCGTTTCCGCGATTCTGGGGGAGCGAACTTCGCCCGTTCACCAAACGGCGCTGCGAAATGGGCTGCTTTCGGATTCGCCGGTGACCCGCGGGCTGGCGGCCTTGGCCTTGGCCAGGCAAGGGGAATTCCATCTGGATGTAGCGACCGAACTCGCGGTGAAGCGAAAGCAACCGCCCTGGGCGTCATCACTCGGGAGGGACGCCCTCGCACTCGGTGATTCTGAAATTGTGCTTCCCATGGCGCGTTCCTGGCGTTCGGCGCGCAACTGGCGGAAGCAGGGAGCGGCCCGGGAAATCCTGAAGCATCACGCGACGGTCGACGATATTCCTTGGATTGAGGACCGGCTCAGGAGATGCTCCTCCAATGGCCAGATCGGGCCACTCCGTCAACTCGCGGAAGTCATCGCGGCGCGGTTCCCCGGGCGCGAGTTCCCGTTGCTGAAGCGGAGATTCGACCCTTTTACGTACTCCTACGGGCGCCGCTTTCTTGCCCAGGCTCTGGCCGTGACTGACCCGACGTTCGCGACTACCCGGGCGTTCACTTCGCTGTGGGATTGCGAGGGCGAGACTCGCCTGGTCGCGGCCGAGCATGTGGATTTGAGCGTTGCCGGCGCGGTTGAGCGACTGCGGGAGATGGCCGCCGACCCGCTGGAGGACGAACGGGTGGTCGAGATCGCCACGAAACGTTTGGAGACGGCGTGAGGCGGACGTAGGATGGCCGGGATGACCAGGCCGAGCACCGAAGCCACACTCTTCAAGCTGACGCACAGCAAGATCCAGTCGTTCAAGCAGTGCCGGAAGAAGTACTGGTTTTCGTATGTCAGCGGTGAGGAATGGCCGCCTTCGCGGGAGACGGCGCCGTCGCTCATCGGGAATGGCGTACACCGTGCGATGCAGGCGCTCACCGATACAGGGAACCCGGCGGACGGCGAGCACGAGCTCGATACGTACCTTCGGATGCCGAAGCACGCCATCGCGGGGCCTGCCACGGAGCACTACGGGCTCGCGATGGAGATGTACAAAAACGGCATCAAGGCGCACGAGTCGATCGTCAGCGAGGAGCGGTTCGCGGAGCTGGATACGTGGGTGCCGGCGCGTTCGCGCGGCATCAACGTCCGAGCGAAAGTCGACCGCGCCGACCGCCTGGGACCGAACCAGTGGCAACTCATCGACTGGAAGACCGGCCGGTTCGACCTCGACGACACGGTCGACGCGCAGCTGGATATCGCCCACCTGGTGCTTCGGACGATGCTGCGGCTGCCGAGGGAAGCGAACGTTCGCGCGCTCGGCTGGAACCTTCGGACGGGCGAACAGCGGGTTCGGGAACTGACGCGAGACGATGCCGTGAAGACGGTGAACTACCTCTATGGGCTCGCGCGACGGCTGGAGTCGCTCACCGAGTTCCCGGCGACGCCGGGTCCGGTCTGCACCTTCTGCGACTGGCGCGACCGCTGCGAAGAAGCGGACCAGCTTGAGACGGTCGGCGTCGATTGGCTGGATGTGGACTGGGAGAAGGAGTCGGCGCCGTTCTAGAGCAGTACCGTTCGTTTACAGGTAATGAATCGAGTTGCGAAGTACTTCACGCGATCTCTCAAGCAGCGCTTTGATAATTGCCTCGGCCACCGCCTCTTCGGAGCGAGGCGGCGTTCGAGCCCACGTCACGATCCCGGGATGCTCCACGTCCCGCTCGGCCAGGTCCTTGTGGATGCGAGCGAAATCCACAGAGTTGGCGGTAACTATTACTCGCTTCAACTCGATCGCCCGAGCCATTTGTACTTCGTCGGAGGCACCGTCTTCGACTTCGATTTTTCCCAGCGCGACATCAAACCCGGCGCGAAGCAGCGCGGCGACTAATCGTCGACTGCACGAGTCGGCGTCCATATAAATGCCAACTGGCATTAGTTCTTGTCGAAGTCCGGGAATTCGCCGTGCTGCTCGTAGTACCTAAACAGGCGCTCTGCTTCTTGTTCATCGGCGATGAGTTCGGCGTCCATGCGCTCGCGGTTCGCCAGGTAGTAGGTGATGGCGGCATAAACGGCCGGGAGCGTGAGGTGAGGGAACTCCTCGATCATCTGTTCGGGAGTGAGCCCTTCGTTATAGAGGCCGGAGATGCGACGCACCGATACCCCGCTCCCCGCGAGGCAAAGGCGTCCGCCCGATGGGCTCGGCATGATCCAGAGCAGAGTGGAGATATCCACGGCGGCTGGCGCGGGAGCAGTCATCGGTATCCAGAATAGCAGATACCAATTGGCTCCTTAGCCGAGGTAGGTGCTGCCGCGGGAGCCGCCTTTCGGGTCGGTGAGGACGTTGACGACTGCGACCTTGCCCGAGTTGAGAGCGCGATCAAGCGTTGGGCGAATTTCGGCAGGGTCGGTGACCTTCGCGGCGAAGCCGCCGACCATTTCGGCCATGCGCTCGTAGTCCACCGGGAGAAGGGCAGCGATGGGTGGCGAATCCGGGGCGAACATGCGGTCCTGGATGGTGTGCCCGGCGATGCCGCCGTTATTCGAGACGACGAAGACCACGTTGGCGCCGATGCGGGCGCAGGTCTCGACCTCCATGCCGGCGGCACCGAATGCGTAGTCGCCTACGATGGCGACGGCCGGGCGTTCGGGCATCGCGAGCTTCGCGCCGAGGGCATAGGGGACGCCCGTTCCCATGCAACCGGTGGTGCCGGAATTGAGGAGCGCGCGGGGGTTGTAGCTCGGCATGACCGCTCGTGCGACGCCCATGGTGAGTTCCGCATCGACGCTCACGTTGACATCGCGCGGGACGGAGTCGCGGATGTCGCGGAGGAGGCGGTAGTGGTTGATTGGGGTGCGGTCCGAGGCCATCTGTTCGGCAATGGTTGCCTCGTTCTTTGCGGCATCGGTTCGAAGAGATTCGAGCCAGCCAGAGTTCGCCGAGGCGAGGTAGAGCCCGCGGAGCGCATCCGCAACGGCTCCAGCGCCAGCCGCGCAGTCGGCAACCATGCCGAATTCGAGGTCGGCGGCGTTGGTCATCTCTTCGGCGACGATGTCTATCTGTGCGAGGCGTGCGTTAGGGGCGAAGCGAGGCGCGCGGCCGAACTGGAAGATCCAGTTGAAGCGACCGCCAACCATGAGGACCGCGTCGGCGCCGGCAAGGGCGGACGAGCGGGCGGCATTCATGCACATGGGGTTGTCGTCGGCGATGACACCGCGGCCCATTGGCGAGGCGACGTAGGGGATTCCGAGGTTCACGAGGCGGGTCAGAGGCTCGCTGGCATCGGCCCAGGCCGCGCCCTTGCCGACAAGGATCAACGGACGTTGGGCCTTCGCGAGCATCGAGGCAATCGCATCGACGATCCGCGATTCGGGCTGGGGGACCGAGACGTCGGGGGCGGAGGTCCGGAGTGCGACCGTCTCTTCGTCGACACGGCGGCGGACGAACTGGCCGGGGAAGTCGAGATACACGCCGCCGGGACGCCCGCTGACCGATTTGCCGAGCGCGAGGTACACGAGTTCGGGTATGCGTTCAGTACTGTCGACCTGCGCGGTCCATTTGCTGCCGGGCCGCGCGAAGGCCACCTGGTCGGCCTCCTGGAAGCCGCCGAGCCCGCGAGTGCGACCATCAACTGAGCCTCCAAGGACGACGAGGGGCATGCCGGACTCGGTGGCAACATGGAGGCCGGTGATGGTGTTGATCATGCCCGGGCCAGAACCAGCGATGACAACTCCGGGCTTCTTCTTCAGGTAGCCCCATGCAGAGGCCGCGAAGCAGGCGGATTCTTCGTGGCGGCAGTTCACAACCTGGATGCCTTCGGCCTGCATGCCGGCCATCACTTCGATCATCGGGCCGGCGACGACGCCGAAGGCGGTATCGATGCCCGCCTGCTTGAGTTGCCTGGCTGCCAGCCGTCCGCCGTTCACTTCCGCCATTGAGTGCCTCCGAGGAAATCAGTGGCGGCAGTATGGCGTGAATGGAGGAGGGTGTCGCGGGCGGTACGGGGCGGTGGAGGGCGGCGCACCCTGCACTCGTCAAGAAGTCAGCCCACAGGAGATTTCGAGGACCCGGAGGAGATAGACTGCGCGTATCAATGCATGGGGTCGGTTCTATGGCACTGCCACTCACCGGGATGCGCATCCTCGATTTCACCCAGTACGAGGCCGGGACTTCGGCCACGCAGACACTCGCCTGGCTGGGAGCGGATGTGGTGAAAGTGGAGCCCCCGGGGCTGGGCGAACCAGGCCGGGGCAGAGCGGCAGGGCCAACGGACCGCACCTACTTCCTCAACCTCAACGGGAATAAGCGGAGCATCGCGATCAACCTGAAAGACGCGGCCGGGCGCGAACTCGTGACGCGAATGGCGCCGAAGTTCGACGTGGTGGCGGAGAACCTGGCTCCGGGGGTGATGGAGAAGCTTGGTATCGGGTTCGAGGACCTGAAGAAGGTCAACCCGAGCCTGGTTTACGCGACGATCAAGGGTTTCGGTTCGAGCGGGCCGTACGCGCACTTCCGGAGCTACGACATGATCGCGCAGGCGGTGGGCGGCACGATGTCCATCACCGGTACGGCGGAGACGCCGCCGCTGCGTTCGGGTTCGACCTACGGCGACACGGGGACGGGCATGCAACTCGCAATCGGCATCCTGGCGGCGTACATCCGTGCGAAAGCCACGGGGGAGGCGGGACACGTGGAAGTCTCGATGCAGGACGCCATCGCCAGCTACTCGCGCGTCGGATTCCTGGGGCGAGAGATGGTCGGGGACCCGGTGCCGCGGGTTGGCAACGACCTGCGCGGTCTAACGCCGACGAACACGTACCACTGCAAGCCGTTCGGGCCGAACGACTACGTCTACATCATGGTGAACACCGGAGCGATGATCGAGGGCCTGTTCACAGCGATCGGTCATCCCGAACTGCTGGACGACCCGCGACTCTCGAACGCGATGACGCGACGCGACAACTCGGACTTCCTGCAGGGATTGGTCGCCGAGTGGACGGCACAGAGGACGAAGCATGAGGCGATGGCCGAACTGCAGGCAGCCGGCGTACCGGCTGGGGCGGTGTTCGATTCCGGTGACATCTTCACGAGTGAACACCTGAAGGGGCGGGGCATGGTGCAGGTGGTGGAGCACCCGGAGCGCGGGCCTATCGAAATCCTGGGGAACCCGATCCAGATCGACCGGACGCCTTCAGAGCTCACGCCGGCGCCGCTGCTCGGGGCACACACCGACGAGGTGCTCCGGGAGGAACTGGGCCTAAATGAGGACGAGATTGCGGCGTTGAGAAGCCGCTGCGTGGTGGCCTGACTCAGCGGCTTTCCGCGAGATACACCAGGTCATACATGTAGGACTTGCCATCCTTTGCGCTGATCCACGAGCCCGCCGGCGGGTGCCCGGCATCGGAGTCGAGGCCCTGGGGCCATCCTGTGACGGCGCCGGAGGCGTCAACGACGCGCCAACCTGTTCCCGGTCGCAATTCGCACCAGATATCGAGGTCGATGCGCTTCCAGCGCGGCGGACGGCGCCCGGGCTCGGGTTCGAAGCGATAGACGACCTTGTCGCCGCGCCGGCGGAATT
The DNA here is from genome assembly GCA_050185215.1 of Dehalococcoidia bacterium. GTDB lineage: Bacteria > Chloroflexota > Dehalococcoidia > Tepidiformales > Tepidiformaceae > Amarobacter. Next base: position 106,860 of record JBFWZP010000007.1, read on the forward strand.
CGAACGGGGGCAGGCGGGCGGCGGACATGGCAACAGCTTACCGTTCGACAATGCGAATCGGGCGCGAATACACTCCGGCATTCCCAGTACAGGCTCCGGAGGTGTGGACATGGCGGGAGCGCTTGAAGGTATCCGCGTCGTAGATTTTGGCCAGTACGTGGCAGGCCCCATGGCGGCGATGCTGCTGGCCGACCAGGGCGCAGACGTCATCCACATCGACCCGCCGGGCGGTCCGCGGTTCGATACCCCGGCAAACGCGACCTACAACCGCGGCAAGCGAAACATCGTGCTGGACCTGAAATCGGCGGCCGACGCGGAGACGGCGCGGAAGCTCATCGCTTCGGCGGATGTCGTTATCGAGAACTTCCGGCCGGGGGTGATGGACCGGCTTGGTCTGGGTGCCGCCGCGATGACGGCCGGGCATCCGAGGCTCATCTATTGCTCGCTGCCCGGGTTTTCAGCCGAGGACCCTCGGGCGAGGGTCGCCGCCTGGGAGGGAGTGGTTGGGGCGGCGACTATCACGTACCCCATGAACGCGCCGACGGAGACTCCAACCTATACGGCACTGCCTTTCTCATCGTCTTACGCGGCATTCCTGGCGGCGGTCTCCATCGCGATGGCGCTGAACGCGCGCGACCGGGATGGGATGGGCCAGGCGATCGAGGTGCCGCTCTTCGACGCGACGTTCGCGGCAATGGGATACCGGGCGCAACGCATCCACCGTGAAGAACCGGGCGCCGACCTCCGCCAGCTGGCGAGGCTGATGGGCGGCACGCGCCAGTTTGAATGCAAAGATGGTCGCTGGTTCATGTACCACGCGGGTAACAAGCACGCCATCGACTTCGCCGCGCAGACGGGCAAGAGCAACCTTCTTGGCCCGAACGTCACCGCCAGCCTCGACGAGGTGAAAGAGGGCCTTGAAGCGCTCTTCAGGACGAAAACAGCGGCGGAGTGGGAAGCCTTCTGCGAGGAGGTCGGCACGGAAGGTAGCATCTGCCGGACGAGCGCGGAGTGGCTTGAAAATGAGCACGCGCTCGGATCGGAGATTGTGATCGATTCCGCCGATCCCGTGCTGGGAAAGGTTCGCGGTCCCGGCATTAACGTGCGGATGTCGGAAACGCCGGGAACGATCCGGAGCGCCCGAACGCTGCCGGATGCGGACCGTGGGAGCATCCTCCGCGACCTGGATCGGGCGGCGGCAAAGGCGTCGCCAACGCCGGTGGAACAGCAGCTGCGGTCGGCGCTCGAAGGCGTGAAGGTCATCGACCTCTGCATCATTCTCGCCGGCCCAACTTGCGGGCGGACCCTGGCCGAATTCGGTGCTGACGTTGTACGGATCGACAACCCCCATCGCGGCAACGTGATCTTCCACGTGGACATCAACCGCGGAAAACGCAGCCTGCTGATGGACCTGAAGACTCCGGAGGGCAAAGAGATCTTCTGGAAGCTGCTCGAGGACGCGGATGTGGTTGTCCAGAACTTCCGAAAGGGTGTCGCCGAGAGCCTGGGCATCGGCTACGAAGAGGTGCGAAAGCGGAAGCTGGACATCATCTACGCCTCGCTGAACACGTACGGCCGGGTTGGCCCGTGGGCCGGGCGCCCGGGTCACGAACAGATCGCGCAGGCAGCGACCGGCATGCAAGAGCGCTACGGCGGTGACGGGCGGCCGACGCTGGCGCCGTTCGCGGCCAATGACTACGGGACGGGGTTCATGGGCGCGTACGGAGTGGCGCTGGCGCTGCTGCATAGGCGCAAGACCGGCAAGGGTCAGCACGTCAATACCGCGCTCGCCTACACGGCGACGATGCTGCAATCGCTCTATCTGCAGGATTACGAAGGCAAGCGGTGGGACGAAGCGCGCGGGCTCGACGCAATCGGCAGTGGACCGCTGAACCGGGCATACCGGGCGAGCGATGGCTGGTTCTTCCTGGCTGCGCGGCCCGAGGATTTGCCGACCGAACTCGCGGGCAAGTCAGAGGCCGAAATGGAAACAGCGTTCGCAAGTGGGAAGATGAACGACTGGGTATCGAAGCTCCAGGCGGCGGGAGCGGGAGCACACGAAATCGTGCTGGACTACCGCGCTCTGATGGAAGACCCGTGGGTGGTGAAACGCGGGCTCAGCATCACGCGAGAACACGAAGGGCTCGGGCCCGTCACGACGATCGCCCCGTCACCGAGACTTTCGCGCACGCCGGCGGTACCGGGCCGGCCTGCGCCGATCCCGGGGAGTGACGCCGCGAGCATCCTCGCCGAAATCGGGATGCTGGGGGATTTGGACCGCCTGGTGAAGGCCGGCGTGATCGTCGTCGAGGGGGTTACCGCCCGATGAACCTGGGATACATCGAAGCCGACCGGATGCCGACGTTCGTCTCCGACGTCGATGGGTTCGCCATCCAGGGGTTCGTCTGGGAGCACCCGAACCCCAAAGGGATTGTGGTGATTGCCCATGGCGCGGCGGAGCACTCGCTGCGGTACGGGCGGTTTGCCCGCGCGCTCAACGCAGCCGGCTACGAAGTGTGGTCGCTGGACCACCGGGGACACGGGCGTTCACCTGGCCCAGAGGGCCTGGGCGACTTCGGGGAGGGCGGCTGGGACGCGCTGGTGGCGGACATCGGGCAATTCATCGGCATCGCGAAAGCCGCCCGGCCAGGACTGCCGGTTGTGCTGTTCGGGCACAGCATGGGCTCGGCGGCCGGCCAGCAGTTCGCGCCGAGTGGCTCGGCGATGATCGACGGACTCATCCTTTCGGGTTCAAGTTCCCGGATGGGCCGGCGAGAGGGTGACTCGCCGGCGGCGTTCACGCCCAATGCGGCATTCGAGCCGGCGCGCACCCCGTACGAGTGGCTGAGCCGAGACCCGGACGAAGTGGACAAGTACATCGCCGACCCCATGTGCGGCTTCGAGACGCAAACCTCCCAACGCAGAGGCCGCGCGAGTGCGGCGCGTTTGACGGACCCGGAAGTACTGAAGGGGATCCGGCGGGATTTGCCGTGCCTGCTCGTGGCGGGAACGAAGGACCCGGTGAACCGCGACATGGGGGGCCTGTACGAGCTCCAGCGGCTGTGGAACGAGGCCGGCGTAAAGCGGATCGACACGCTGTACTACAAGGATGGGCGTCACGAAATGCTGAACGAGACGAACCGGGACGAGGTGACCAGCGACATCATCGGCTGGCTGAATTCGGTGGTGAGGTAGCTCTCCCGCGATCAACTGACCACGTAGACAACGACACCGGCGACAGGTATCAGAACCCAGACGACGGCGGACAGCAGGATGGCGATGACGGCGAACAGCTGGGAATCGTCGGTTGGCGGATCGCCGCAGTGGCCGACTGTCTCCCAGAGGGCGGCGAGCGGCTGGCGCATGATCAGCTCCGAGCGGCGATGGGCGATCGAAGCGGCCTTCAGCAAGACCCAGCTCAGGGCGCCGAAGAGGATGAAGAGGCCGACGAAGATGCTGATGATGACCGGCCGCGAGAGGAAGTCGATTGCGCCGAGGTACTGCGAAGCCGATGCCAGGGCCGGGAGCGCCGCGCCACCGGCAACGAGGACCGGCACGCCCACGCCGCCGCCCTTGAAGCCAGAGGCGACGCGATCGGTCTCGACGCGCGCCTGGGCAAGGTGCGCGCGCTCCGGGGTGCCGCGCGGCGCCTGGGGTTCGCGGCGGACGTAGAGCCGCTGCATGGCGGATACGGTGCTTAGCGCGAAGCTCTTCACGATGTATTCGACGAGGACATCGATGGTGCGCTGAACCAGCGGTTTCAGCGGCCCCAGGGGAGCGGACACGCTGGCGCCACGAGCGCCCTCGCGGTCGAGGATTTCGAGAGCGCGGAGAGCCAGGCGATGGGCATCGAGGAAGCGCTCAGGCTTTTCCAGCGGGCCAGGGGCGGCGAAATCGGCGGCGATGCGCGCTTCGTTCTCCGCTTCGCCACCAAACCGAGACAGGGCTTCATCGGCCATGGAGGTGGGGTTGCTGGTGAGGAGGCGACGGGTGCGCTCGAGCTGATCCGCGAGGTCATCGAGGATGGCCTCACCGGGCTTTCGTTCGCGGGCCGATTCGGGTGCGGGATCCGAGGGGAGCGGCATTGCGGGAGTGTACAATGGACGAAGGACTTCTCAGGTGGTTGGACACATGGCGGTTGCCTCCGTGAAGGAAGAGCTTCATCAGATGATCGACGCGATGGACGGGCCGGCCGCCGTGCGTTTGCTCGCCATGCTGAGCCTGGCCGATGACGACGGCGAGATCACAGAGGAGGAGCTCGAAGAGATTCGGGCGGGCGAGGAAGATCTGCGACTTGGCAGAACCGTGCGGGTTGAAGATCTGGAACGGGAACTCCGCCAGGCCGAGTGAGATACAGATTCGAACTCTCAAGGCGAGCTTCCGCGTATCTAAAACGGATCGAACCTCGCCAACAGCGTCGAATCATCGACTTGATTCGCATTCTCTGTGCCGATCCGTTCGACAACGAAATTTCTTCTCCGCTCCATGGGGGAGTTGTCACATCTGCGGCGAGCGCGGATGGGCCAAATTCGCGTTTTGTACCAGATCCTCGAAGACCGGCTTCTGGTTTACGTCACGGCGATCGGGCCACGGGGCGACGTCTACAAGCAGTGACCTGGCGGACGCTTCGCGGAACATCGGTGAAAAGCCTGAAGAGACTTCTTCACGCGACCGACACTTAATGGGTGAAGCTTCGAATTCGACGCCCTCGATCGATTGCTTTCCAACTGTGGATTCGACTAAGCCTTGTGATGGTGGCGTTCAGCCTGGTCGTGCTGCCCATCTCTATCTGGGTGGCGACTAACGAAGCGATCAACGAAGCCCGCGACCGCGCCAGATCCGAAGCCGAGGTGGCTACGGGGAACATCCACAAGCCGTCGCCCCGACCGGCGGGTGACGGACCGCTCGACGATACGCTGATGGAATCGCTGCACGTAAAATCGGTGCAGACGATCGACCGCGAGGGCAACGTCATCGAATCGTGGGGCGAGCTGCCGGACGAGACAGTCTCGACGCAAGCAAGCATTTACAACGGGAAGGTGCAGTTCACACGAGGCTATAGCGCCATCGTCAGCGAGAGCGGACTCGCGGAGCGCGACATCAACCCGGTCGATGTGCTGCTCGGCGGGGACTTCGCCTCCGTCGCCGTGTTCGGGCCACCCCAGGGCCGTCCGACGGACTACCCGGAAGTCATCCGTGTCGTCATCGGCATGGATGACCTGACGTCCAACGCGCGGACAATGCTGTACCGGACGGTTGCGTTCGCCGGCGGACTGCTCGCAGTGGCGCTTGCGGGCATGTGGGTGCTGCTGAAGCGATTCGTCTCGAAGCCATTGGTCGAATACAGCAAGCGCGCCCGGCAGATCGCCGGGGGCTCGCCGGTGCGGATGCCCGACATGGGCGGCAACGAGTTCGGAGAACTCGGAACGGCAATCAACAGCATGGCGGACACCTTGCGAGAACAGGCAACCGTCGACACGCTCACCGGCCTGTACAACCTTCGCCATTTCGAAGGCGAGTTCCCCCGGATGACTCGGCAGGCGAGGGCCTCGGGCCAGCCATTGGCGCTGGTGAACATCGATGTCGACAACCTGAAGCCGGTGAACGACACGTACGGCCACGCCACCGGTGACCTTGTCCTACAGGCGATCAGCAATTGCCTGCTGATGTGGACGGGCGAGGGCGGGAACTGCTGGCGCACGGGTGGCGACGAGTTCGCGGCGGCGTTGCCGAATTGCGACACGGCAAAAGCCGCACGCGCGGTGACGAACCTCTCCGAACTGGTGGAGGCGACTCCGCTGGACGTGGATGGAAGCCCGATCCGCCTGAGCGTGTCGGTTGGATTCGCGATATTCCCGACGGACGCTCGCACGGTCGAAGCACTCACAAGCATCGCCGACCAGCGGATGTACGAGCGGAAGGTCGAGGCGCGGTCGCGGGATGCGGCTTAGGGCCCGATTCCCTGCCAGCGCTGGCCAGCATCGGTGCGGATGAACCGGCCGAGACCGGGCACCGGCAGGTGGCTCGCGCCCACGAGCGAACCGTCTTCGATGAGGCGCTTCACCACCTTCTTCCGGGTTTCGACGGCCAGGGCGGCGTCCCAATCGAACGATGTCTCGAAGTCGAGCCGCTCCGCATCGACCGGCGAAATGACGACATCGCCGAGGACGATGCCGCGTTCGCCATTCGAAGTGATGACCACGCTGGTATGGCCGGGGGTGTGACCCGGGGTGGGGATGGCAGTGAGCGAGGGAGAAACGGTTGTCTCTCCCGAAATCAGGTCGACGAGTCCGCGATCTTTGAGCGGCACCATGTCGCGGTCGAACGAGCCGAGCCACGGCTTGTTGGTGGTCTTGCGAGCTTCGACCGCCTCGGCTTCGTAGTGGTCCCAGTCGGCCTTCGGCACGAGGTGGCGGGCGCCGGCGAAGATCGGCTGGCCGGATTCGCGGTCGATGTTCCAGCCGGTGTGGTCGCCGTGCAGGTGAGTGAAAAGCACGTGGGTGACATCGGTGGGCTTCACCCCGGAGGCATCGAGTTCCTTCAGGAGCTGTCCGCTGTGTTCGGGCCCCCAGCCCGTATCCACAAGCAGAAGCGTTGAGCCATCGCGGACGAGAAACGAGGCGAAGTTGAGTGCGATAGAGCCGTCGGAATCCAGGTAGCGTTCGAAGCTACTGAAGTCGTCAACCTTCGGATAGACGCTCTTTGCCGGGTAGGCCGCCACCATGTCGATGAGGGCGACCAGTTCGATTGAGCCGACTGTGGTTTTCTGCATGGCGAGCAGTCTACGGGCATGGACGGCCGAGTGTGTGAAGTAGTCGGTTGTCTGTTGAAACGCACCGCGGCTAGCCTTGAACGCACGGAAATCACCGCTGGAGGCACAGCTTGTTCGACCCTGACGCAGATCGTTCGAAGCCGGATTGGTGGCTCAATCGACAGAAAGGCCGCCTGCCCGGGCTCATCGGCGTGACACCCGTCGGGTTCGGCGAAGGCTGGGCCGAGGCTAAGCTCGAAATCCGGCCGGAGTTGTGGGCACCGAACGGCTTTCTCCACGCTGCCACAGTCATCGCGCTGGCTGACACACTCTGCGGGTACGGCTGCGTCGCGAACCTACCGGAGGGCGCGAGCGGGTTCACGACAATCGAGGTGAAGAGCAACTTCCTCGGCACCGCGACCGAAGGCTCGCTGACCGCCCGCGCGACGATGGTCCACGGCGGCCGCAACACCCAGGTGTGGGACGCGCCCGTGGTCCACGACCAGACCGGCAAGACGATCTCGCTGTTCCGCTGCACGCAGATGGTGCTCTGGCCGAGGTAGCGCTTGGCTGTTAGCCGTTGGCTGTTGGCTATTCGACGCCGAAGGCGAACTTCGTCACTTTTTCGACGAACTGCGGAACATGCGACTGGTGTGGGACATGGCCCGCGCCCTGGAACGTATGGCGCCGAGCGCCGGAGATGCGGGGTGCGATCTGTGATATCACCCGAGCAAAGAACGGCGGACTCTCCGAACCGTCGGTAAGTAGACACGGCGCGTTAATGCCGGCCAGTGCTGCATCCGCCATGCCGTACGACTCTGGATCATTCAGTTCGTCCAGAAAGGTCGGTCCGTTGGCGGAGAAAAGGGGACGAACCGCTTCTGGAATTGTCGCCCAGGCGCCGGGAAATAGCCCCTCGACAAAGGCTTCCGCTCCCTTTTCGTTCCGCCCGGCCTCAAGATGCCTCCGCACGGGAGCGATGTCGGCCCAGAAGGACTGGTACAGTTGGGTGTCGTCTGGGTCGAGCTTCAACATGTCGACCATCGGCGGCTCATGAACATTCACACTTAAGACGAGTTCTGGATGCGCGCTGGCGAAGCGAAGGGAAACGATGCTGCCGTAGGAGCCCCCGACGATATGTGCCCTGTCGAGACCGAGGTGGGCCATGAGTCCCGCGAGGTCTTCAACGTCATCGGAAATCTTCCCACCGCCGGGTGCTGAACTGCCGTTGTGGCCGCGCCTGTCGTAGGTGACCACTCGAAACGACTTACTCAGGTCCGGAACGGACAGTGCCCAATTGGCTCCGCCGACCCACGAGCCGTGGACCATCACGAGTGGCGGACCCGATTCACCGGCCATCTCATAGGCGATGTCGACCTCTTTGACGCGAGCGATTGGCATTCGGTGTTCCTCGGGCTTCGAGAAGAATGCGGCACATTACTGCCAGGCTCGATGGCGGTCAACACCCGTGGATTCGCGATTCCGGGGCGGTTGGGGCACACTCTCGGGACTCAAGACCGGGACGTGCATCGGAGATGATCAACTGGCCCGCCATTCACCGCGAAGCGCTCGACATCTTCGTGCGCTACCTGCAGATCGATACATCGAACCCGCCGGGGAATGAGAAACCGGCGGCGCGCTTCCTCGGGGCGTTGTGCGAGGCCGAAGGCATCGAGACCGAGTACATCGAGACGGCGCCGAACCGCGAGGTACTGGTGGCGAAGTTGCGCGGCGATGGTTCGAAGCGGCCGCTGATGCTGTGCAACCACACCGATGTGGTGCCGGTCGAGCCCCAGTACTGGGATGTGCCCGCGTTCGAAGGCGTGGTGAAGGACGGCAAGGTCTTTGGGCGGGGCGCGGTGGACATGAAGGGCTGCGGGGTGATGCAACTCATCACGTTCCTGTTGCTGAAGCGCGAAGGCGTGCCGCTGAAACGCGACCTGGTGTTCTGCGCCGTGCCCGACGAAGAGGCCGGCAGCGAGCAGGGGATGGTGTGGCTCTGCGAGAACCGCCCCGACGTGGTGGACGTGGAGTTCGAACTGAGCGAGGGCGGCGGCGGGACGACGCGGTTTGGACGCGAGGAAGCGAAGCTCTTCAGCGTCGCCACGAACGAGAAGGACATCTGCTGGCTGCGGCTGACCTCGGTCGGGCGGCCGGGCCACGGGAGCGTGCCTCATTTCGAGAACTCGGCCGTCTTCCTGGTGCAGGCGCTCAACCGGCTCACCGACTGGGACCGGGGGCTAACCTTCACCCCGGACACCGAGGCTTACGTCACCCGGCTGGCCGAAGCGGGCTTGATGCCGCCGCTGAAGAACCGGAAGGCCGTGGAAGAGCGGATCAAGGCTTCGCCGGAGTTGCTGGCGATGTTCATCAACACATTGAACCTGACGATGCTCGATGCCGGCATCAAGGCGAACGTCATCCCCGCGAAGAGCGAAGCGGTGATCGACTGCCGCCTGCTGCCGGGGCAGAGCAAGGAAGACTGGATGAACCAGGTGCGCGAGCGCATCGCGGACGACCGGGTGTCCGTCGAGCTGTACTCACCCGACCAGGGCGAGCCGGCGCGGGTGGAATGGGACACGGAACTCTTCCGGACGATCAACGCGGTCGTGAAGGAGTCGATGGAGGACGCGATCGTGGTGCCGGGCATGACCGTCGGCGGCACCGATAACCGCTTCCTGCGCGAACTCGGCATCCCGGCCTACGGCTTCATCCCCTGCCTGCTCAGCCCGGACGAGCGCCGCGGCTTCCACGGCAACAACGAGTTCCTGACGATCGAGAACCTGAACATGGGCTGCGAGTTGATGTACGAGATTGTGAGAAGGATGTGCGGGTGAGGCGGAGGGTGTGAGGCCCGAGGCCGGAGGCAATTTGTTCCCCGAAGTCCACCGAATACCGCGAGGGTTGTTGGGGGAAACGCACAAAAACGCGTGGCCGGTGGAGTAAGCTTGGGCGGTGCAGAACGCCGTTGTCGACGCCTCGGGGAACTCGCAGAAGTCCTACGAGTTCGACGTCTACGGCGAGGTGACCGGTGGCTCGGGCAGCCTCGGGAACGAATTTGACTTCGCCGGTCAGCAGACGGATGGGACGGGGCTGCAGTATCTGCGGGCGCGGTATTACGACCCCGGAACGGGGACGTTTCTCTCCCGGGATCCAATGGCTGTTGCCACTCATTGGGAAAAGTCCGATACGGGATACGCTGCTGCGCGCCTGGCTTTGCCGATCCCACGGGACTGGTTCATACAATAGAGGAAGGTTCGGGAGGGGGAGGTGTCGGGCCGACGGGAGGGGGCGCCGACAGCGGCAAGACGTGGTGGAAACCATGGACGTGGGGCCGTGGGGAACCTCCGCCGGGGCCAAAGATTCCCGTCGAGGACGCTAACAAGTTGCACCATATTTTCGATAACCCCGGGCATTACTGGGAACTGCTCAAGATGGACAGAGAGTCGATCATGAAGCTTGTCGAACGTATCGGGCGCGACCCTGGGAACAAAACACTCTCACGGATTCTCCACAACGGTGAGTATTTGGAAACGTTTGAGGGAGAGTACAAGGGGTTCAAGATCGTCGTCCGTTCTACGAGAATCAATCGACGGGCACGTGGGTCGTGGAGGACGCGTGGGTCATCAAACCATAACAACGTCGACTTCGGGGTACGCCGCGTTTCACCATCTCTTCGATCTGGGCTTACTCTCCCAAGCCAAACGCTTCGCCGAGGAGCATGCGGCACAAGGTAGCGGAAGCGTGAGAGGCTTCTGGCTGCTCCACCTCGGTTACGTTTGCTTCTTGCATGACGCGGACCCGGACAACGTCGAGCACGCGGCGTCTGCCTTCGCAGAGAGTCTCACGTCGGCTCCCGACGACCCATGGCCGGCATTTTGGCTTGCATATCTTCACGTTTTGTTTCCAAGAGGTCGAACGTTCGATTCGATAGAGCTTCAACGGGCAGATCGGGAACCGGCCCGGCCGTATGCGCAGTTGGTCTTGGGACGTCGTGCGCTCGGACTCAACGAAATTGAGGAGGCGCAGCGCAGGTTCAGGGCCGTGCTCCAGGCGACTCCGAATTTCTGGGGTGGGCTTTACGGGCTTCTTCGCGCCGCTCACCGATTGGGCGACCATGCCACTGCCCGCCGGAGTGCATCCGCTCTTCTTGAAGGCAACCCGTTTGTGGAAACAACTCAGGGAGTAATGAATCAGTACATGAATGGAGTGTTCACAATGAGCCTATCCGAGCCACGAATGCGCGAGGAGGCACGACGATTCTTGGATTCGTTCGGAGTCTATGAACCATCTGAACTGTAGTTGCCGTCCTTTGGCGCGAAGATCAGCGAAGTAGAGTCGGGGCGCATTTCGAGCAATCCAGCAAATAGGTGCAGACATCTTGCCCATCTGGCGTAGGGGATCGCGACTATCACCACGGGCGGGTAGATCTGGGGCTAGTTACAGTCCGGAAAGTCTGGCCCGCAATATGGGGTCGAGCCCAAACTTTGGGACCTCCTGCAGCACAAATGACCACCTCGCAAGGCCTGCCACCAGTCGGATCGGAGAGCTGGATCGGCCTGCCGGCCCCATACGTCATAGCGTCGCCCGGCCACGAGACGTGCTTCGCCAACGGATCGCGCGCTGGAACGTCCCGGTCTCGGGATCGTAGTACTGTGCGCTTAGATATGCAGACCGCGAGCCTTTTACGAACTGACGTTTCGACGATTTCCGTAGTACTTAACTCGTTGCTCGTGCTGGCCATCTTGTCAGGTTGCGCGTCGAAGCCGTCCTGTGCGAGACAGTCAGATACACGGCTGGACTCCTTTACGGACAACCTTGACGCCGCAAGACTCATCGGTCGTTCGCGAACAGAAGTAGTCGCTGAGATCGGAGAGCCAACATCTCACCGTTTCGATGGTGACTGGGACGCAAGTTATTGGCTCCGTCCGCGTAAGCTTTGCATGGATGGCTGGTACCTTGTTATCGACTACAGCGTTCAAGAGACCGTGGAGAAAGCGCAACTGATACCAGGCTGATCCGAGCCCTCGGCCCTGTTCCATGACTCTATGGGCGCTACCTCATGGACGATCCTTCCCGGAAGGACAACCTCACCGATAGCGAGAGAGATTCCTTCGACTGGGACTATGAGGACCGGATGGTCTCGGCGACCGTGAACTCGGTGACGACCACCTTTGCTTACCGCGGAGATGGCCTGCGTGACTCACGCACCGTGGGGATGTCCATGACGACCTTCACCTGGGATCCGTCCGGGGAAGGACCGAGCGGACTGCCGGTGGTGCTCGATGATGGTCCTTCCCGGGAAGGATACGTCTATGGCGCCGGGCTAACGGCCATGAAGCAGTCCGGAAAATTCGAAGTTGTGGCGAGCCGGCGGGTCTGAGGTAGTACCATTCCGGATGCGCGCGCGCTGTATGTCGCCGCGTCCTGGAGGCGGTTCGCACCGATGGATGAGGCGCTGCTTGGGCTTCGTCGCCTGACGTATGGGATGTTCGTCGATCTCGGGAGAGCGCCTGCGGCCGGGGATGTCGCCGACGCGAGCGGCCTCACGGTCGCCGGGGTGCGGGAGGGCTGGCGCGAGCTGCATCAAGAGCATGCTTTGGTGCTGGATGAGTCGGGCTCGACAATTCGGATGGCGAACCCGTTTTCAGCAGTGGAGACACCCTATCGCGTCTTCGCCGATGGGCGCTGGTGGTTCGCCAACTGCGCGTGGGACGCCTTCGGGATCTGTGCGGCGCTTGATGTGGAAGGGGAGATTCGGACGGTATGCCCCGACTGCGGCGAGCGGATCGAGGTGTCGGTCCGGGAGAAGCAGCCCTCCGACCGGGAACTGCTGTTCCACTGCCTGGTCCCCGCTTCGCGGTGGTGGGACGATATCGTCTTCACCTGATCGAACATGAGCCTCTTCCGGTCGGAAGAGCACATCGGCCGCTGGCTCGACGGCCGTCCCGGCGGGGCGACGATCCCGGTGGCGAAACTCAGCGACCTGGCGCACGCGTGGTGGGCCGACCGGCTTTCGCCGGAGTGGGAGCCACACACGCGGGACCAGAACCAAGCGATCCTGGACGAGTTGGGGCTGGTGGGCGAGTTCTGGAGGCTCCCGGGTTAGGAAAACGGGCGCTTCGTCGTGGCGCCGAGGCGGGCTTGCCGGTAGTATTCGCGGGCTATACGTGGCGCTGCTCCCATATCGCGCGCCAATACCTCCCGGAGACTTTCAAATGGCATTCACCGTCGACTCATCGAAATTTAAGTTCAGTTCCGACCTTGCGGCCGGCGTGAAGGGCAAGCGCGTCTTGATTTCGGGCGCGGGCAAGGATGGCGGCCTCGGCCAGTCGTTCGCGCTGGCGGCCGGCCTGAACGGCGCCGAGAGCGTTGCCGTCCACTTCCACAGCTCCTACGACGACGGCCTCGACCTGGTCGATTTCCTCAACGCGCAGGGCGTGAACGCGTTCCCGCTGCAGGCCGACGTCACGAACATGGGCGACCTCTGGGCCACCCGAACCTACGTCATCGACAAGATGGGCGGCATCCCGAACCTCGTCATCTGCAACTCGGGTCTGACCGAGCGCGGCTATTCGTTCGGGCGTTCGCTGCGTGAGGTCGAAGGCGAATCGATGGCGATGCGGCGCGCGCGTGTGCGCCAGGCGTTCATCAACAACCTTGCCGAAACCCGCGCCGTGCTGGATACGAAGATCGACGGCTTCATGGCGATGACCCACCTCTGGTCCGGCGAGGCCGTATACGCGAACGAGCCACTGGAGATCGTCTACATCTCCTCGCGGCAATCGATCGACCCAGGTGCGAGCGTACCGGGCTACGCGGTCGCGAACTGGGCGGTGCTGCAGCTGCCGCAGGTGCTCGAAGTGAACCTCGGCAAGGCAGCCAGCCTGATCACGGCCTACTCGGTGATGTACCCGTTCGTCCGCACCGGCATGACGAACGAGTACGCCGAAAACCCGAAGGTGTTCGGGCGCTGGCAGCCGCGCATGCTCGAGACCTACGAGGCGGCGGAGGCGTTCATGCAGCTGCTCGCACAGCCGAACGACGTCACCCGCGGCGGCATGTTCGAAGTGCTCGTGGAAGAGGAGCCTTCGAAGGGCGAAAAGGGCGTGAAGGTGAGCTGGAAGCAGGTGAAGATGAATGTCAGCGAGGATCGGCTCGAAGGCACGCCGGCACTGACCTTCGGATAAGAGCAGAGGGGGAGTGAGAGAGGCCCGCCGGTTGGCGGGCCTTTTTCACGTGATGCGGGAGGGACGCGAGTGAATCCGGTACGGGCAGGGAACCTGGGGCTGCGGTTCGCGCTTGAGCTGAGCGCGATGGCGGCGCTGGCGTACGGCGGCTACCAGGCTGGCTCCGCAACGTGGCAACGATGGTTGCTGGCGATTGCGCTGCCGGCCGCCGCGGCGACGCTCTGGGGCCTGTTCGTTTCGCCAAAGGCGAAGGTGCCAGCGCACTGGGTGGTGCAGCTGGCGGTGGAGGCCGCCGTGTTCGGGGCAGCGTTCGGGTTGTTGTTCGCGAGCCGCAGGCACGGGCTGGCGGTGGGGTTTGGGGTGGTGGCGGTGGTCAGCAGGGCGGTCAAGGGCTGGTTCGATGTCCGGGAGGGGGAGGGCGTCTAGCATTGTGGGCTTTTCCCACCTGCCCACTTTCCCATTCTGGTACACTACCCACATGAAGGAATTTCGCAGGGTCACCGAATCAGTCGTTGATTCGCGCCGCCGGATTAGCCTTGGGAAGGCGGGAGTGATGTCGGACGCTCGCTATGAAGTAAGCGTCTCGGACGACGGCGATATCTTGCTCACGCCGCTGGCGACGATCCCGGCGCGGGAGCTGCTGATCTGGGAACGCCCAGACGTGATGGAATCACTCGACCGCGGCATTGCTGACGCCCTCGCGGGACGGACCCACTATCTCGGGTCATTCGCCGAATACGCCACCGACGAAGACTGATGCCGTTCCGCATCATCTTTTCTGAGGCCGCCCGCCAAACGTGGGAGACTCTACTCAACGACGAGAACGCGAGACAGAAGCAAAACCGTGTGAGAAAGGCTCTTGGGTTCCTGGAAACCAACCCTCGGCATCCTGGATTGCGAGTCCACCGGTACCAGTCGAAATCTAGCCCAAATGGCGAACAGATCTGGGAAGCCTACGTGGAGAATCAGACGCCGAGGGCCTGGCGGATTTGGTTTTGGTATAGGCCCGGTCGCGAAGTCATCACCATCCTCAGCATTGGCCCGCACCCGGACTGAACCGGTCTTTACCGAACGCCGCACATAAACCGAAATCGCCTGGTGCTCGTGTTTTGTCACGTGCAATCTCGTGATACGACGATAAATCGCTGGGAATTTCAAGGGTTCGTGAAGCCCGCCGTAAGGCGTCATAAGTTGCTTGGCGGGCCGTCGCAGGGGCACTACATTTCGCGTCGTTGGAGGCGGGGTGGTCGAGAACCACACCGCAGGCGGGGAAAGGCTTTCGGGCCTGGAAGCGCTGAAGTCCGGCGGAATCGGGGTCACGGCCCCGGCTACGTTGGACACCGCCAGCGGGGCCAGAGGCGGGCAACCGTCCCGAGGCAGGGTGGTACGGGTCGCAAAGGCGCCGCAAGGTCGCCGGGCTCGGAAGCCCCCGGTGCCGCAAGGCCCGGCAGCGCGCAGCGGTGCGAGTCTGCAGGTTTGTTCCCGTGTGGGCCTTCAAGCCCGTTTCCTCGGGAACCGCTCCCGGAGGGAGAGGTACGGTCCGCAAGGCCCGCAACCAGCCAGCCGGTGATAAGGGCCGCAGACAGGGTTACTCGATAGACGACCTCCACACGCCAAAGAGGCCGCCTTTCGCCCTTCGGGACGGAAAGCGGCCTTTCGGCATTTCCGGACATTCGGGACGAGGCGTCGCCGCTCTCTCACCAGTTGCCGTTGCTGACGTGGTCGGACGCTCTTACGATGCCAAAAAGAGCGCGGAGTCAACAGGGCGATGCGATTGTGTGATTCGTGCAAAGTTCCCCTCACCGAAGGAGCGAAATTTTGCGGCAACTGCGGAGCGGCGGTTAACGCCGAGGGCACGAAGGGGCGTGCCCAGTGGCGGCGGTGGGCCGTGTTACTGGGCGGCGCCAGCGCTGTTGTGGTGGCCGGAGCGGTCTTCGCATTTGTGTCGTTGCGAGGCGAGAGCGGTGGCAGCGCGGAACCGACACCCGACGACACTGCAAGAGTCCTCATCGACCGTTACGGGGGCGAAGACGCTATCCGGGCGGCACTTCGCGCCATTGACCTTGGATACTCGTACGAGCAGCTCGCCGAGGGCGCGGAGAGCGGGCGTCTCGAGCTCGATGGACGGATCCACGACGCGTTCGACCGAAACATGGTGCCACTTTGGCCGCCATATCACCGCTACGCGCGCACGCCACCCGGCTCCCCGCGATTCGTTTCCTCTCGGGCTCCGGCGTGGTTCGCCGAGACGGTTCGGCCCCAAGAGTCGCCAATTGATAAGGACCTCACAGCGGTCCTCGGCCTTGCCAAAGCGCTGCCCGAAAACCAGCGGAGCAGTAACTCCCCGGCCTCGGCCGAGACCCACCGGGCTCTCGTGCTCCTGCTCGCCCTGCATCGAAGCGGCTACAGCAATGCGGAGATCTTCGTGGCACTCGCGGACCCCGATCTCAGGCTGGCGGTCGACTTTAACAACGAGGACGAGGAGGAACCCTTCGGTACGCAACGACCGATCTATATCCGCACGTCGCCCCGGCCCGATGGTTCCCTTCCGGAAACGCTGATCGACTGCCCGGAAAGCATCCACGGCACGAGGAAGTGCGAGGACCTTGAAGCGGCTGCCGAAAAGCGGTTTCGGCGGTCCGGGTCGAACCCGGCCTCATCCCTGGCCTCATCCCCGGCTGCAAGCGAGAACGGGAGCGACGACGCCCCGTCGGGTCAAGGTGTCACCTACTTCGGATCAATCAGTCCTCTCCCGGGATGCGTAACCGAGCCCGTGAACGAACTGAGGGTGGTGGTCGTGGATTCCCTGCTCTCGTTTGCGTTTCGCTTTGAGTGTTCGGAGTTCAACGTTTCGTTCCGGAACGAAACGCCGGTGTGCTCTCGGGCCGTTACCACTGAGATTGTCATGGACGGCGTGATCGTGGCGGGAGATGGATCCTTCGAAGGCTCGGCGACCGATGCACAGACGTTCGGAGAGCCGCATGGCATCGACTGCAGCTCCGCGCTGCCTCCCGAAAACGAGCAGTACTTTCTTCGGGGAACAGTCCAGGGCGACGTGGTCAGCGGATCTCTCGGTTTGAGCGAAACGGAACCCGGGCCAATCACGTTTACGGCAACGCGGAAGTAAACGCCGTCTACGCCCCCGCGTAGGCTTCGCCGCCGTCGCCGGTCTCGCCCCACGATGGCGCAGCCGGTAGAGTTCGGGACACCGGGCGGACGTCTCGAATTCGGGAGCAAGAGATGGCGATACAAGATGTACCGGCGCCAATGACGGGCACGGTGAAGGAAATCCTGGTGAGCGTGGGAGACCGCGTGAACGAGGGCGAAGAGCTGGTCATTATCGAGTCGATGAAGATGGAGATACCGGTGGAGAGCCCTTCAGCCGGGACGGTGGCGGAGGTGGTTGCGCAGCCTCCATCGCAAATCGAGGAAGGTGCACTGCTCTTGCGCCTGGAGGTCTAGAATCTCGGCGCCGCGGGATTCGTGGCGTAGGGAGCCGAGACATGCCGAACGAAGCCGAGTTTCGCCGTTGGAACGACGCGCAGCAGGTGGCCAATTGGCCCAAGCGTGAGCGATTCACGGACAAGATCACGCCGCACGTCGTTGCCGCGCTGGCTCTGCGGCCCGGCGAACGGGTCTTGGACGTGGGCTCCGGCGGCGGGAAGTTGAGCCTCGCCGTTGCCGAGGCGGTCCGGCCTGGCGGCAAGGTGGTGGGTGCTGACATTTCGGCAGGCATGGTGGAATTGGCCACCGGAAGAGCGCGCGAAGCGAAAGCCAGGAACGTGACTTTCGGGCAGCACGACGTGCAGGGGGCAAAGATCCGCGGCGGCCCGTTCGACGCGATGACGAGCCAGTTCGGTGTGATGTTCTTCGAGGACCCCATCGCGGCATTCTCGAACATTCGCCAGCACTTGAAGCCCGGCGGCCGGATCGCCTTTGCCTGCTGGCAGGGCGGGGCCAAGAACCTCTGGTACCCGGGCCGCGTGCTGGCGCCGTTCATGCCGGCTCCCCCGCCGCCGCCGCCGGGCAGGGCGCCGAGCGGTCCGTTCGCATTTGGCGACCCGCGCTACGTCCGTTCGGTGTTGACGGGCGCCGGTTTCAGCGATGTCGCCAGGACGCCGAAGAGGCTCGTGGTGGTCGCCCAGGCGGAAGCGGTCGCCGACGACTCCCAGCTGGTCAACGTGCCGAAGGCGAGGCGCAACGATGCGCGGGCGGCGATGATGGCACACTTCGACCAGTTCCGGCGGGCAGACGGGCTGTGCCGGTTCGAGTTGAACGTCCACATCTTCACGGCGAAGAGCTAGTCCAGGAGGCCACGCGGCTTACTCCGCTTCGCGCGCGGTAACGCATGATGAGTTGGTGAGAATCCTTGTACTCGGCGCGAGCGGCTACATCGGCAGCAATCTGATCCCGCGGCTGGCGGCGGCCGGACACTCGGTCCGTGCCGCGGCGAGGAGGGTTGAAGTGCTAACGGCGCGAGGTTGGGAAGGCGTCGAATGCGTCGCGGCCGACGCGTTCGATGAGGAGTCGCTGGATGCCGCGCTTAAAGACATCGAGGTGGCCTATTACCTCGTTCATTCGATGGGAGGCGGCGCCGGATTCGTCCAGCGCGACAAGGAGGCGGCTGCGAATTTTCGCGATGCGGCAGCGAGGGCGGGCACGCGACGGATCGTCTATCTCGGGGGCATCCGGCCGCAGGGGGCCGCATCAAAGCACCTCGCGTCGCGTTTGGAGACCGGTGACGTGCTGCGAGCCGGGACGGTGCCAGTCACCGAGTTGCGCGCGGGCCTTATCGTCGGGGCCGGTTCGGTCGGCTTTGAGGTTATCCGCGACCTGGTAAATCACCTGCCGGTGATGATCACGCCGCGATGGGTACGGAGCCGCACCCAGGCGATTGCCCTCGACGGCCTGCTGGCTTACCTCGAAGGGGTCCTCGACCACCCGGAGACCGCCAGAGGAACGTATGACGTCTGCGGGCCGGAAACACTCGTCTACCGCGACCTGCTTTCGGGATACGCCAAGGCAGTCGGACGGCCGTTCCGGGCATTGAACGTGCCGTTCCTCACGCCCCGGCTCTCGTCGTACTGGCTCGGGCTGGTGACGAGCGTGCCGATCTCTGTGGCGCGGCCGCTGGTCGAAGGCCTGAAGACGGACCTGCTCGGGGATGATTCTGCGATCCGTGCCATCCTTCCCATTCCACTGCACACGTACGAACAGGCGGTCCTCGCGGCGCTGGAGGCTGAGCGAAGTGAGCCGATCCCGGCCCGCTGGGCCGAGGGCGCCTTTGCTTTTCGCGGATACAACGCGGATGTCTCGTTCTATTCGAAGGGCGAGACTGCGGAAGAAGCGGCCGACGCACCCGCCGAGTTTGTCTGGGACACGGTCCGGAGAATCGGCGGCAAGCGCGGCTATTACTACGCGGACTCCCTCTGGGTATTGCGTGGCGGGTTCGACCGGCTGATCGGTGGCGTTGGGCTTCGGCGGGGCCGCCGGCATCCCACGGACCTCCGGCTCGGAGACACCCTCGACTTCTGGCGAGTCGTTGGCATAGACCCGGGCAAGCGGCTAACACTGATCGCCGAGATGAAGGTTCCGGGGACCGCCGTGCTCGAGTTCACAGTTGAGCCGCGAGGCGAAAGACAGTCGCTACTCCGCATGGACGCACGTTTCCACCCAACCGGCGTGTGGGGTTTGCTGTACTGGTATTCGCTGGTGCCGTTCCACAATTTCATCTTCCGCCGGATGCCACGGAATATGATCAAGGTGGCCGAACGGGAAGCCCGGAAAGCCGGGATTTCGGTCCACGCGAGGGGCTAGCGCCTCGCGTTAGCGCCCTTGAACGGCGCCCCGAGAAGCGGCGCAAGCAGACAGACGTTTCCACCCCGATCAGTCGGAGGCGAGACCGCCCGGTCTCGCCCGTCAGGCCAGGGCGAATGATTCGCGGCAGCTAACGCGCCCGAAGTCACCCGCTCCCTCTCGGCCGTTACTCCCGCTTGGTGTCCCGCTCTCTCACCGCGCAATAACTCGAACCCAGGAAGTGCCCACCCCACGCTGGAGCGATCGGACAGAGGTTGAATGCCCCCGCCGCGATTGGCACTAGCCCGGCTGCGGCGATAGCGATGCCGGTCGCCCCACCCACGAGCCCCAGGCCGGTTGCAATGATGGCAGTCCCCAGCACGGTCCGGGCGACGCGCCCATTACACGAGGCCATGAACCGCGAGAAGGCCGAACCTTCCGGTACTGATGTCGTTGTCGTGTTCATCAATTTCCTCCTCCAGTGATTGGCGGCCGCGGCGAACCGGGCTCCGTAGTCATCAGGCGGCCGTGGCCACCGACTTCAGCGCGCTTTCCAACAGCCCCAGCGCTTCGTGCGCCGGCTCGGCAAGTCCGGGCGCACCGAAACTTGTCGAGATCAGCTCCGGGTTTTGCACCGCAATGGTGGTCTTCCCGGCAGCATGCTCGTAGAGAGCCACGCCGCAAGGGAGGAACGCTCCGGTGGCGGGATCGGCTTCGAGAGCCCGGTGTGCGATCCCCGGATTGCATGCTCCGAGAATCTTGTAGGGTCGTGTCTCGATACCCAGCTTCTGGCGAAGCGTCGCGGTGACGTCCACCTCGGTGAGGATGCCGAATCCGGCGCCCTTCAGGGCTTCGCGCACAATCGGCTCGGCTTCGGTCAGCGGCGCATCAAGCCGGTAGGTCAGCACTGCGTTCATCGTTCAGGTTCTCCTTGCGAGTGTGTGGAGCGCGGGCGGGGGGATCGCCCGCGCTCCGGGACATCAGTGCGCGAAGCGCACGTCGGGAAGCATTCGGTCCGCCCAGCGGGGCAGCCACCAGGCCTTTTCGCCTGCCAGGTAGAGCACTGCCGGGACCAGCACCAGCCGCACCAGGAAGGCATCGATCAGGACGGCGGTGCCGAGGATCACGCCCATCTCTTTCATTGGCAGCGGCCCGGCGATGGCGAAGGTGTAGAACACCGCGATCATCACCGCCGCCGCCGCAACGATCGGCCGTCCTGTGTGGGCGAGCGCCCCGCGGACCGCTTCGGCGCCATCGCGCGACCGTTCGAAGTGCTCGCGGGCCGAGGCCAGCAGGAACACTGTGTAGTCCATCGAAATCGCGAACACCAGCGTGAAGAAGAACAACGGCGCCCACGAAGTCAGGTAGCCCTGGCTTTCGAAGCCCATCGGCCCCGCCAGCCATCCATGCTGGAAGGCGAGCGCTCCAACTCCGAATGCGGCTCCGACCGAGAGCAGGTTGAAGACCACTCCGGCCACCGCGATAAACACGGCCTGGAGCGCGAACAAGAGGAGGATGAACCCGAGCACGAGCACGGTGCCGATCACGAGCGGCGCGCGGTCCCGCAGCGTCTGGTCGAGGTCGTGGTTCTCCGCCACCGGCCCGCCAACGAGAACTTCCGATGGCAGCGAGTTTCGCAGCCGGCCGATGAGTTCGAACGAAGCCTTGCTCGATGGGTCGGTGGTGGCGATGGCTTGAATAAGACTGGAGCCGTTGGCTCCTGCCTGAGGAGGGAACGCCATCGCCACACCGGCCGTCTCGGAAACCGTTCGGGTCACGGCGGTGGCGTCCTGGCCCGCCGGAACGATGATCTGGATCGGCCCCGGGCCACCGGGCCCGAACGCTTCTGCGAGCTGTTCATACCCCTGGCGCGCCTGCTTCGAATGCGGCAGGACGCTGATCCCGGGCATGCCGGTCTGGAGATTCAGCAGCGGCGCGGAAAGGACCAGCAGCCCGGCGGTGACCCCAATAGCGAGGACGAGAGCGCGCGGCTGGATGCGGGCGCCGAACCGTTCCCACCAGGGGCTGCGGTGTTCGCCGACGCTGTGCCAGGGCAGCGCGATCCGGTTGATCCAACCGCCAAGCATGGCTGGCAGGAGGGTCAGCGCGGCGAGCAGGACGAATCCCACTGCCAGCATCATGCCGGCCGCCATCGAGCGGAACGCGGGAATCGGGACGAGAAGCACAGCCGAAAGGCTGATGAGCACCGTGAGTCCGCTAAACAGCACGGCCTTGCCTGCCGTATCCATGGCCACACCGGCCGCGTGGCCCGGGTCGTCTGGGGTGGCGTGCAGCGCGCCGCGGTATCGCGTCACGATGAAGAGCGCATAGTCGATGCCGAGGGCAATCGCGAACATCATCGCGAAGTTCAGCGTCCAGATGCTGAGGTCGGTGAACTGCGTGATCCCGTAGAGCACGCCCATCGCCGAGACCAGGCCGGCTCCCGCCAGCAGCAGCGGCAGACCGGCCGCGGCCAGGGTGCCGAACGCCAACACGAGGATGAGCGCCGTCACCGGCCAGGTCAGCAGTTCGGCCTTCATCATGCCGTCCTTGTTGACCGCGTTGAAGTCGCCCCAGAATGCGGGCGAACCCGTCAGGGCGACGCTTACTTCTTTGTCACCGAGCTTGCCGATCGGCCCGTTGAGGCGCTCCGCGGCACGGACAGCTTCGGTCGGGTCAACCAGGGCGCCGGCCTGCAGCAATACCGTGTGACCGTCTGGAGCGGCCTGCTGGACCACCGGCCCAAACGCCGGTTCCTTCGCGATCGCTGCCGTGACCTCAGCAATCCTGGCCTGGAAGGCCGGGTCGTCCGCGCCCACTGTCTGGCTCTGCAGGACCACTGCGGCGGATTGCGAGGACAGGCCGCCGAATTCGCGGTCGATGACTTCGCGCGCGGCGAGCGAATCGCTGCCGTTCACTTCCCACATCGCGCCGGAAAGCGCGTGTTCGAGCTTCGGCGCGAAGAACCCCAGCCCGATGGCAAGCACCGCCCAGGTAACGATGACCATCGCCCGATGGCCGTGAGTCCATTCGCCCAGCCGGGCCAGTGGAGGGTTGTTCATTGGTAGGCATAACTCCGTGAGTATGTAGTGATGATTTGGCCAGTCATGACCGGGCGGTTGGCGTTGGGATGGTTAGCGGCTGGCGAACACCCGCGCTTCCTCGATGCTTTGATCGCGCAAACGGGTGCAGACGATGTCGCACAGGCCCCTCAGCGAAGGGTCCGTGACCGAATAGTAGGCGGAGGTGCCCTCGGGGCGGCGGCTGACGATGCCGGCCTGGAGGAGCACGCCAAGGTGCTTGCTGATGTTCGCCTGGGTTGTCTCGAGCCGGGCGACGAGCTCGCCGACACTCAACTCCCCCTGTTCGAGCAATTCCCGCAGGATGGCGAGACGCCGCGCGTCGCCGAGGACGCGGAAGCGAGCGGCGACGTGGTCAAGCAGTTGGACGGGGATAAGCTCTGGCATTGGACAACTATATAACCACAGAGTGATGGAGTGCAAGTCCGAGGAAGAGACTGGGCCGATTCACGGCAGGGAGCTTTGCGACCGGCCATCGATGATGCGGAGGATAAGGACGTCCTGCGCTCGCAATTGATCCAGGAATCTGTGGGTCCTCGTCGGAGCACGCGCTTGTCCCCGGCTATCCTCTGTCCGAGTTCTGGAAACTCTCGCAAGTTCTCAACGACGGACCAGAAAACGGCCACGAACTCTTCCGCACGGCGGACACTCAAAGGGGCGAGAAACTCGGTGATTTCGAGGAGTTCGGCTTCCGCCGTCGCTTCAATGTGGATCGGCGTCAAGGTTTGCGGTGGCGCGAAAGAACGACGTCCAGCTTTGTCTTCAGCTCAGCTTCATAGGCCGAGTCCAGTTCTCGGAAAGTCCCGGTCGCACGAGCCGACGTTGCCTGCCTGTCGAGCGCCTCGACGTCGATCCCCTCGAAGTCCGGGTGTTCCAGCGCCTCGAGCGCTGCCTCCACCGCCGCCTCCGCTGTCGGGTAGGCGCCCGGGCCAACGAGGCTCTCAAGCCGCTTCTGCGCCCGCTCGGTCAGTTGAACTTCCACATTCGAATTCTACCACCAACGCGAAGAGGGCCACGGAGTGATCCGTGGCCCTCCATCGTTCACGCGCAGGTTGCCTACTCCTCGTAGTACTCGATGCCGAGGTGGGTGATCTGCTCTTCGCCCATCATGTAGCGAAGGGTGTTCTTCAGCTTCGTCTGCTGGATGAAGAGGTCGTGCTCGGGGTTGAGTCCCGCGGCTGCCTGTGGGCTCTTGAAGTAGAACGAGAGCCACTCCTGGATGCCCTTCATCCCGGCCCGACTGGCGAGGTCGAAGAAGAGCGCCAGGTCCAGCACCAACGGAGCGGCGAGGATGGAGTCGCGGCAGAGGAAGTCGATCTTGATCTGCATCGGGTAGCCCATCCACCCGAAGATATCGATGTTGTCCCAGCCCTCTTTGTTGTCGCCGCGGGGCGGGTAGTAGTTGATGCGGACCTTGTGGTAGATATCGCCATAGAGGTCCGGGTACATGTCCGGCTGGAGGATGTGCTCGAGTACGCCCAGCTTCGATTCCTCTTTCGTCTTGAAGCTCTCCGGGTCGTCCAGCACTTCGCCGTCGCGGTTGCCGAGAATGTTCGTCGAGTACCACCCGGCGACCCCGAGCATGCGGGCCTTCAGCATCGGCGAGATGACCGTCTTGATCAGCGTCTGGCCGGTCTTGAAGTCCTTGCCGCCGATCGGCACGCCCTTGTCGTTGGCGAGCTTCACCAGGGCAGGCGTATCCACGGTCAGGTTCGGTGCGCCGTTCGCGAACGGCACGCCCTCCATCAGCGCGGCGTAGCCGTACAACATCGAAGGCGCGATTGTCTTGTCGTTGCCTTCCATCGCTGCCTCGAACGCTTCGAGGTTCATGTGCGCGGCCGATTCTTCGATGAAGATCTCGGTCGATGCCGCCCAGACCATCACCAGGCGGTCGCAGTTGTTCTTCGCCTTGAAATCGCGGATGTCCTGGCGGATCTGCTCGGCCAGTTCGAACTTGTTCTTGGCGGTCTTCACGTTGGTGCCGTGGAGGCGCTTCACGTAGTACTGGTCGAACACCGCCGGCATTGGCTTGATGCCTTCGAGAAAGTCCTGGATCGGCAGGAGGTGCTCGTGCTTGTCCAGCACGCCGGCATTAATGGCCGATTCAAAGGCGTTGTCCGGGATCGGGTCCCATGCGCCGAAGACGAGGTCGTTCAGGTCGGCCAGCGGGACGAAGTCCTTGATCATCGGCGAGCGGTTTTCGGTCCGCTTGCCCAGGCGGATGGTCCCCATCTGTGTGACCGAGCCGATCGGCTTGCCGTGGCCGCGACGGGCGTTTTCAACGCCGGCGATGAATGTGGTGGCGACAGCGCCCAGTCCGACGATGAGGACGCCGAGCTTGCCTGTGGCAGGCGCAATCGGACGTGGTTCGGTAGCAACAAAGTCTTTCGGTTCCAAAACGACACCTCGTTGGCGCGCCAGCGACATCAGCGCCCCATGCCATTGCGATGGGATGCGGCCGGTGGTTGCCCAATGTTGGACGGTGCTCTGGCGCCTGCCGAGGAGCGCGGCAAGCGCACTCTGGCCGCCAAAGCGGCGGATGATACGTTCGGCGGCGTTCGCCGGTTCCCCGTCCACGCCGGTCAGTCTAACGGTTTTTTCGTTAACGCGCGGTTTCTATCCCCAATCTTCACCGTTCCCACCAGGAAAGCCCACCTCGTGGTCCAGAAAGGCTCTGCATCGGGCCTGTTGGCTGACTGGCTGCCGTGGATCATTCGCCCTGGCCCGACGGGCGAGACCTCCCGGTCTCGCCGCTGACCAATCGGGGTGCGCTGGGACGGTCCAGTTTGCGAGGGCAGCGCCTCGCAACTCCCCCGGGGAGTCGCCTGCTGCTTTCGAGGTCAGGCTCCTGGCTGACTGGCTGCCGTGGATCATTCGCCCTGGCCCGACGGGCGAGACCTCCCGGTCTCGCCGCTGACCAATCGGGGTGCGCTGGGACGGTCCAGTTTGCGAGGGCAGTGCCTCGCAACTCCCCCGGGGAGTCGCCTGCTGCTTTCGAGGTCAGGCTCCTGGCTGACTGGCTGCCGTGGATCATTCGCCCTGGCCCGACGGGCGAGACCTCCCGGTCTCGCCGCTGATTTCGGTCTTAGAGACCGAGCTTCGGTTTGAGGTACTGGCCAATGCGCGTTACGGCGTCCGTGGCTTCGGGCATGTTCCCGACAGACAACTGGAAAACGTGCTGCATTTCGGGGAACACATCCACCTGTACGTCGACGCCCGCGGCGCGCGCCCGATCGGCAACGCGGACTGAATCGTCGAGCAGCGTCTCGGCGCCGCCGACCTGGATGTAGAGCGGGCAGACTCCCGCGTAGTCGCCGTAGAGCGGCGCGGCAAGCGGATCGCGGGGGTTCGCTTCGCCGAGGAAGGATGCCGCCATGCCCTGGAGCACGTCCTTCTGGACGATCAGGTCGTAAGGGGCATTGGTGGTCATCGAGTCGCCGGTGCCTTCCATGTCGGCCCAGGGAGAGAGCGGGACCGCGGCGGCCGGCTGCGGGAGGCCATTCATCTTCAGCGAGAGCAGTGTCGCGAGCGTCAGGCCGCCTCCGGCGGAATCGCCAGAGATGGCGATGTGTTCGGGCTTAAAGCCCTGCGCGAGAACCCAGCGGTAGACTGAGGTGGCGTCCTCGACCGCCGCTGGATGAGGATGCTCCGGAGCAAGCCGGTAGTCGACGCTGAGAACCCGGCAGCCGACGGCGTTGGCGATATGACTGGCGAGCCGCCCGTGGCTTTTCGGCGAGCCGACGACGTAGCCACCGCCGTGGAAATAGATCAGGACACGATCCGGGTCGACGCCCTGTGGGTCGTGCCAGTAGGCTCGACAGCCGCCGGCGTACGCCTCCGTGACCGTGACACCGGCCGGTTCCGTCGCCGACTGGGCGACGAGGAGGATCCCTTCGCGCTGCTGCTCGAGGGTCGGGACGACGCCCGAGGCTTTGGCGGCCTCGCGGACGAGCTTCATCTGAGCGTTGATTGCCTCGGCTTCTTTGCTGGCCATGCGGAGATCCTTTCTGGGCTGGGCGAGGTCGGGGGAGTCTAGGTTCGGTTTGACGGCCGGGCAACCCGATGGGCCTCAAAGTAAGGTCGCCAAATGACAACGGTGATGACTCGTAAAAGGGGTTACCGCAGGCCCATCGACTTGCCGGCTCCAGTGCCGCCGGTGCCCACCTCCGACGAGCGAGACCTCCCGGTCTCGCCTCTGACTAATCGGGGTGGGCTGGGACGGTCCAGTTTGCGAGGGCAGTGCCTCGCAACTACCCTGTCTCGCCGTTCGGGTTGGCGCTGCGGCTGTTCCCACCCTCGCCGTCGCGCTTCGCGAGGTGCTCGGCCCAGAGGGCATCGCGCTTCCGGGTGCCCTTGCTGTAGCCCCACTGGGCAAAGAGCAGGGGGCCGAAGAACTGGGCCATGAAGTAACCGCCGAGCAGCAGTTCGGCGAAGGCGACCGCCGGGTGGCCGAGGAGGCCGGGGCCCCAGATGACCATGACGATGAAGATGACGGAGGCCAGGATGAGCCCGGTGAAGGCGCCGGTGTGGACCCAGCGAGCCTCCGTGGAGGCCCGAGCTTTGTAAGCGCGGAGCACATCCTGGGGGATGGCGTTCACCGTAGGGCGGGTGCTCGTGGAAGTTTCGCAGAAGGGGCAGACGGTGTCTTCGTTGCGGAGGCGCGCGTAGCAGAAGCCGCAAAACCGCCCGGCGGCTGGCACCTTGTGGTCGAGCCGCTCCTCCATCTTGTCCTGGAGCTTATCGAGGTAGGGGTAGGGCGATTCGTATCCGGCGGTGCCCTTGAGCTCAGGTTTCGCTGTGAGGCCGGAAGACTCGGACATCGAATTCCAGTCTATCGCGCACCGGCTGCAAGGCGCAGTCAGGAGGCAGAGACGTAGCGTTCGGCGAAGTCCTGCTCGTTGAGACGGGCGCCATGGCGGCGTTCGCTGACCTGGAGCTCCATGCGCGTCAACTGGGCCAGGCCCTTGCGGGTATCGCTGGCGACGCGGGCTTTGTCCTGGCGCTTGAGGCGAAGCTTGAACAGCCAGTAGGTGAAGGCTTTCCAGTCGGCGTAGGGGATGGTGTGCTTGAGGAGCACGCCAGTCTGCTCGTAGTGGGCGGCGAAGAGGTCTTCGCGGGAGAGGCCATAGACGCGCTGGTACATGGTCTCATCGGCGCGAAGGTCGGTGCCCCAGGCGCGGGATCGACCCTCTTTGTGGATCTCCTCTTCGATGGAAAGCTGGAGGGCCTCTTCGACGAGGACGCCGTAGAGGTAGTTCAAGTGTGCGCTGTGCTTCATCTTGCCGAGACGGGCGGCGAACTCGTGGTCGTCGATATCGAGCGGCCAGCGGTTCTCCCAGAGCAGAGCATCGCGCTCCCTGGCCGGCACAAGGTCTGGCACTTCATCGAGAAGACGCTCGGCAAGGAGGAGCCAGTCGAAGGCTTCGCCATGGATGAGGTAGTTGAAGGTGCGGTTGCCCACGCGTTCGTAGGGCAGGCGCCAGCGGGCGACCGCATCGAGCAGCGCTTCGAACCAGTGCTCACCATTGAGGATGGCCTGGCGAAAGCGGAAGACGACTTCTTCGGGCGCGGGAAGCTGCGGCTGTCCGTCGATCTCGCCTTCAAACAGGGGTGGGGGTTCGGTCTGCGTAGTCACTCGATTTCACATGGTAGCAAAACGCGTGGCAGCCTCCAGAGTCGAAATCGTGACTGTTAAATTCGGTCTTGAATCTGGAAAAGGTTACGCAGGTTTTACACCCTGTCAGGGGTTCCCCTGATTGGCTGCGCCGGTGCAACTGAGATGATCGCAGTGCGCCTCGTAGTTACGACGGGAGGTAAATCGGATGCGTGTGGTGTGTGCCTGGTGTGGTGTGGTCCTGTCCGATTCTTCGGGCCCGGTTTCGCATGGGATTTGCGAGAGTTGCTCGCTGACGGTTGAGCGGGCCTGGCACCGGTCGCTGGCCAAGCGGAAGACGGCCCGGGCCCAGAAGAGCGCGCGAAACCATCGTTCGACAACGTTGCCGCTGCCGGGGTTTTTCGCGCCGACGACGGCCTGAAGAAAGAACGAATGGCGCTCTGGGTGACGGTGGGTAGTTAGCGTTCGGTGGACTGCCCGCTGCGACGGGTCCAGCTCCGGACTTCGGCCCAGGCACGTGAGGGCATCTCGCGAAGGTGGACATCGCCGAGACTGCGGACGAAGAGCCATGAGAGAATGACCACGACCCCGCCCATGATCATGTCGAAGAAGTAGTGGTTGCCGGTCACGGTGACTGCCCACCACATGACGACTGACATCGCCACGGCGAGGCCGCGAATCCACCTGCTGGTGGTGTTCGTCCACACCGCCATGGAGGAAAGCAGGATCCAGCCGAAGTGGAAGCTGGGCAGTGCTGCGTAATCGTTCACGAACGGGCCGGGCTGGAAGTAGTTCACGTTGCTCGTGGCGCCATGGACAGTATCGATGAAGCCGAAGTCGTAGCCGTAGCTTTCCATGAGCCTTGGCGGCGCGGCCGGGTAGATCCAGTAGGTGGCGATGCCGATTGCGGCGGAGACGAGCAGGACGTTGCGGACGAACCGGAAACGCACCGGGTCTTTAAAGACGAGCCAGATGGCGATCGCAAGCATTACGGGGTAGTGACCCCATGCATAGATGATGTTCGCCAGCTGCATGGCCCAGTCGTAATTCAAGAACGTGGCCTGCCAGCGAACCTCCTGGAAGATCCCTATGCGCTCTTCGAAATGGATCAGGGTGAGGCTGCGGCCAACGGAACTTTCGACGTTATCCGGGCGGATTCCGCGGAGGAGGAAATAGACCACCATGATGGCGGCGGTGGTGACGATCTCGAAGGCTGCGATTCTTAGCCGGGCGGTGGGGCGCAGGCGCGGCTCTGCCGATTGCTTCGGCGCGATTACTGCCACATTGCCCCCTTCCCCCATCGGCGGGCGGCCCAAGGATGCCAGCCGAACGCCCGAGGTATAGATCACAGTAGCAACGGGGCAAATCGAGAGCAACCCTGAACTTTCCGGGCGGTAAGTGAATCTTCTCACTCTCTTGAGGCGCGGAATTCCCCTGGCCGCGCGCTCCGGGACCGGGAGTGGGGCTGTTTCACAGGGGGCCGCGGATTCGCTACCATCGCTGGAATCTAAACGAAGCTGAAACGGGTGGCCTCGAAATGCAACACGAACCCGAGTTCTCCTGGTTCCTGCCCACAGCCGGCGATCTCGAATCGTTTGGCCGGCACGAGACACACCGGCCCGCCACCATGGATTACCTGGTGCAGGTTGCGCAGGCGGCCGAAGATGCGGGCTTCGTCAGCGTGCTGATCCCGGTCGGCGATGGCTGCGAAGACGCCTGGGTGGTCGGCGGGATGGTGGCGGCCCAGACGAAGGCGCTAAAGATGCTGGTGGCGGTGCGGCCGGGCTTCGTGGCTCCAGTGGTGGCCGCGAAGATGGTGAGCACGTTCGATTACCTGATGCCCGGGCGGCTCCTGGTGAACGTGGTGACTGGCGGCTTCCCCGCCGAGCTTGCCGCCGACGGCGACTTCACGCCGCACGACGAACGGTATGAGCGAACTGCCGAATTCATGGACGTGATGCGGAAGTACTGGACGGAGCGGAAGTTCGACCACCAGGGGAAGTTCTACCGGGTGGAGGGCTGCAAGCCGATGGTGAAGTGCGCGACGCAGCCGTACCCGCCGCTCTACGCGGGGGGAGCGAGCGAGCCCGCGGAGGAGTTGTTCGCAAGGGAGATCGATACCTACCTGCTCTGGGGCGAAAGCAGCGCCCAGATGTCGGAGCGGATTGCCCGGATGAAGACGAAGGCGGCGGCGCACGGCCGCGAACTCCGCTATGGCGTGCGGTTCCACGTGCTTTCGCGCGATACCCACGAGGAAGCGGTGGCAGCGGCGGAGGCGCAACTCGAGGGGGTGACGCCCGAGCAGGTTGCACGCGCGCAGTCGGTGTTGACGGCGACGGATTCGGCCGGGGAATCGCGCCAGCGGGCATTCCTCGGGCGCGAGGACCTGTGGGTGGAACCGAACCTCTGGGCAGGAATCGGCCAGGTGCGCCGGGGAATCGGCGTGACGGTGCTGGGTTCGCACGAGGAGGTCGCCCGGAAGTTCCTGGCCTTCCACGATATGGGCATGTCGTTCTTCATTCTCAGCGGGTACCCGCACCTGGAAGAGGCGGAGAACGCGGGGCGGACGTGGATGCCCCTGTTCTACGACATGTTGCGCCAGCGCAACGCCAGCCTTGCCGCAGGGTAAAGCCCAGATTCGTTTGAGCCGCGTTGGAAACCTTTCGCGGGCCGCGCACGTTACCCTTAGATAAGGCATACTCAGTAGTGAGTGAGGAACCATCTGGCATGAATGCGACCACCGAAGACCGCGACGACGCCATGCAGGCGCAATTGCCGACGACAAATTCCGAGATGCCGTCGATGATCCGGTGCAAGCGTTGCAACCTGCTGTATGTCGGCAACAAGTCGACGAGCGCGCTTCGGCTGACCTACTGCAGCTTCCTCTGCGAACTCGGAGACCTCGGCTTCAGCATGCAGGGCCTCGAGCACATGGAGCGGGCCTCGAAGGAAGCGGCCGTCGAAGAGAAGGCTGAGGCCGAGCCGGAGCCCGTGGCAGTCGACTAAACAGTCGAACGATTTGGAATCCATTGAGCCCTCTTCGGAAACGGAGAGGGCTTTTTGTTGGGCGGCACCGGGTGGGGGAAGGCTGCGAAGTCTCGCGCCGCGGACGATGCGAGAACAGCCAGCCGGGGCCACCGCCCCGCTTCCTTCCGGTCGCGGCTCAGAGGAAGTGCTCGAAACGGGGAGGGCGTCTTGTTGGCCGACGGATAGTGCCGGGCGGTTGGCATTCGCCTGGGTCCACCGAGCGAGACCTTCCGGTCTCGCCTCTGACAGCGGGCCGAGGTGGGGTCTTCACGGCCCTCGGCGCTGCGCTGGAGGGGAGGGTGGCCGGTCGCTGACGCTCGCGGTTCTTGAGTTTGTCAGGTGACCTTCAGGACAACTTTGCCGAAGTTCTGGTTTGCGCCCATGTATTCCTGGGCCGCCGCGGCTTCGGCGAGTGGGAATACACGGTCGACGATGACCTTGACTCGGCCGCTGGCGATGTGAGGAAGCACGCTCTTTTCGAAGGAGCGGGTCGCGGCGCCCTTTTCTTCCAGGGGGCGCGCGCGGAGGGTGGTGCCGCGAACCGAGGCACGTTTCTGGAGGAGGACACCTATGTTGGCGTTGGTGGAGTTACCGCCCATGAGGCCTACGAGGATCATTCGGCCCTTCAGCGCGAGCGAACGCATGTTGCGCTCCCAGTAATCGGCCCCGATGACGTCGAGAATGACGTCGACGCCTCGGCCGCCCGTCGCGTTGAGGACCGCTTCGGCGAAGTCCTGTTCGTGATAGTTCACTCCTACATCGAGGCCGAGGTCGCCCGCCTGCGCGAGCTTTTCGGGGCTGCCGGCGGTGCCGATGACGAGCGCGGCGCCCATCGCCTTCGCAATCTGGATGGCCGCTACGCCCACACCGGAGCCGGCGGCATGAATGAGGACTGTCTCGCCACTGACCAGGCTGCACTGCGAGAGCGCGTCATGCGCAGTGATGTAGACCTCGGGGATGGCGCCGGCCTCTTCCCATCTGAGGTTCGCCGGGACCTTCATCGCCAGGCGAAAGTGCGTGACCACCTGTTCGGCGTAGCCGCCGCCGGCCAGGAGGCCCATCACGCGGTCGCCAACGGCGAAGCCCTCAACCCGTGCGCCGAGGGCGATGACGTCGCCGGCATATTCCATGCCGGGGATGTCGAAAGCCGGCTTCGGGCCGGGCTGGGGATAGCTGCCCTGCCGCTGGAGGATGTCGGCGCGGTTGAGCGCGGTGGCATGTACGCGGACGAGCAGGTCTTCGGGGCCTGGAACGGGATCGGGGACGTCCTGAAGGCTGAGAACCTCGGGGCCGCCGGGCCGGGTGATAACGACTGCTTTCAATTGAAATTCCGCCTTTTTGACCTTATGTGAGGGTGATCATGCTCACTGTGACTGTTTTGTGACATTTTCGCAGAGACCGTGCGTGGGATTTGGCCGGACGATCCACGTGTGAGAACGACACGAGCAGGCATGCAAGAATGATTCGGTCGGTGCAAGGCGACGTTGGCCAGCCGGCGAGCCGGGAGGACAACTTGGGCGACCCTGCAGGGCCGAGCCTGCGCAGGCGACTCTTCGGCGCGCTCGCCGATTGGACGACCTACGCCTCGCTGTTCTACTTATTGTTGAGCTTTCCGATAGCCATCGCTTCGTGGGTGGCCCTGGTGACATTGCTGGCTGTGGGCGGCGCACTTTCGGTGACGATCATCGGGGTCCCCATTCTCCTGGTGACGATGTATGGATGGTGCTTCTACGCAGACCTCGAGCGCCTGTTCGCGAACACCCTCCTCCAGACCGGGATTCGACCGTTGCCATTCGGCCACGAACAGAACTACCGCTGGCCCTGGCCCCGCCTGAAGGCGCGGATTTCGAACCCGATGACCTGGCGGAGCCTGGCCTTCCTGCTGCTGGTGCGCTTCCCCATGGGGATTGCCGGATTCGTGGTGGTGGCCACGACCGTGCTGCTTTCCATGAGCCTGGTGATCACGCCGGCATTCGCGGCGTTCGGCGCCGACAACCAGGTGATGGGCTGGAAGATCGACTCGCCGGTCGAAGCGGTGCTGGCGGTGGCGCTCGGTATCGCCCTCTTCCTGCCGGCCGTGCACCTGACGCGGCTTGCCGGCTGGACGGCGGCCCGAATCACAACGTACTTCCTGCAGTCGCCCGAGACGACGACGCCCCAGCCGTGGGGCGACGCCCTCGATCGGGCGGCAACTGCGGCGGTGACGTGGCCGGGGATGCTGGCAGGCCGGCTGACCGAGAACCGCCGCGAACGCACCATCCAGGCGCGTATCTGGGCGATTCACCTCGCTCTCTACCTTCTGGTCATGGTGTTTCTGCTGTTCCTGAACGGCGTGTACAACCCCGGGCACTGGTGGGTGCTGTGGCCCGCCTGGGGCTGGGGCATCGGACTGTCTCTCCACACGGGATACCTGCTGCGTGGCCACCTGGGCGGCCATGCGCTCGCGTTCGCCGTCACGAACATCGGGCTGTTCATCATCGATGCGGAGTTTGCGGACACGACCTGGTTTTTCTGGCCGCTGATCGCGTGGGCAATTGCTCTGGCGGCGCACGCCTACGTGTACTTCGGGTTCGCTCCGGTGCAAAGCGAGCCGTTGCTGATGACGGAACCGGCCGGTGGGAACGCTTATCTGCCCCCCGCTGTGCCGACCGGCGAAATTGCCGTCGACCGCGAGATGCGAACGGTGAGAGCTTCGGGCGAACTGGTAGAGGTCACGCCGAAGGAGTTCGACTTGCTGGTGTTGCTCACGGGGCAGCCAGGGAAGCCGTTCAGCCGGGAAGAGCTGCTCGAGCAGATCTGGAAGGACGACTACGAAGTGACCGACCGAACGGTCGACACGCACATGCAGCGGCTTCGCAAGAAGCTGGGGGCGGCGGCGGAATCGATCCAGACGGTTTGGGGTGTGGGGTACCGGTACCAGCCGTAGTCCCTCACCCCCTGCCCCTCCTCCCAGGCCTGGGAGAGGGGAGTTGACCTGGAAGGTGATCTAGCGGGCCAGTGCGGCAGCCTCGCGGAGCTTTTCCATCTGCGTGGCCGCGGTGACGACGCCGTGTTCGAGGAAGTCGAGGACGACTTCGGCGAACTCGTTCGGGATTTCGTAGGGGATGCCGTGGCTGACGCGGCTGAACACGTGGAGGGTGGCGTTGCCGAGGCGGGGGAAGTCGGTGAGGTTGGCGGTGAGCAGCCCATCCGCGGCACCAGCGACCATGAGCGTTGGCGTCTTGATTTCGCCCAGCCGGTCGCCCTTGTGGTAGTCGACCAGCGCCTGCCATGACTCTTCGTGGTGGGCATCGGAGACGCTGAGGCCGCGGCGGAGGCGGGCTTCAACGAGTTCGCGCGAGCGTGGGCGCACGGTGGTGATCATCGCCTCGAACAACAGGCGATCGATGTCCTCGTTCCGGTGCAGCTCGACCGCCCGGGCGCGGAAGGACGGCGGCACGTTGACTCCATCGGCGGGGGCGGGGGCGACGAGGACGAGCTTGTTGAGACGGTCGGGGTAGCTGATGCCGAGCTCGTAGCCGATGACGCCACCCATGCTGTGGCCAACGTAGGTGAAGCGAGCGAGTCCAAGGAAATCCGCCATGCCGATGACATCGGCGGCGTACTGTTCGATCGAATGGTCACTGGCCCCGCGAGTGCTGTCGCCGGCGCCCCGACCGTCCATGCGGATGGCGCGGTATTTTGCGGCTACGTGTGGGACCACGTCGTCGTAGGCGTCGTGTGACCCGGTGTAGCCGTGATGGAAGAGGACGGGCTCACCGCTCCCGTGCTCGTCGTAGAAAAGTTCGACTCCGTTGATGGTGGCGTGTGGCAAACGGTTTTCCCTCCGGGCAACTGGCCGGAGTCTACGCGACAGTCTCGCATGCGGCACCGGTCAGCCGAGGTAGGCGCCGGCGGCCCGCAGGCGCGAGCGAAGGGAATCGACATCAAGGTCGGCGAGTGGAATGCCGTGCTGGAGGGCGAGAGCCGCGCCGAGGCCGGCGGCTTCGCCGGTGGCGAAGCAGGCCGGGATCTCCTTTGTCGCGTGGTGGGTGCGGTGGTCTACGGAGATGCAGCGGCCGGCGACGGCGAGATTCGCTGTGGTCTTCGGGAGGAGCGAACCCCATGGGATCTCGTAGGTGGAGCCGTATTTGGTCCAGTGGCCGGTGATGGCGACGGCATCTGAACGCGGCACATCCATCTCGTCTCGCGTGAGCATGTGGCGGCCGACGAGGCGGCGCGATTCGGTGATGCCCAGCGTGGAGGCGAAGTCGGCGAGGTAGGCGCGTTCGAAGCCCGGAGCCCTGTCGCGGAGGCGGTCGACTTCCGCGCGCACAAGGCGGCGGCACTCGACTTCGGCATAGGTGAGGTCATCCGGATTTGTGGGATCGATGTCCCGCCAGATGCGCTCGGCGGCACCCCAGGGGTGGAGGTAGCCGCGCTCGCCGGTGGTGCGGTAATAGCCGGGGCGCAGCTTCGACGACTCAGCGGCGTCCTCATCGACGTTGGCGGTGCGGAACCAGAGCCAGGGGTGGATGCGCTCGGATTCGACCGGTTCACCGGCGAGCACGGCGATATCGGCATCGCCCGTGCAATCGATGACCGACCGGCAAGCGATGGCTTCGCGACCGGCCTTGGACTCGAAGATAACGTGCGTAACCCTCTCGCCGTCCTTGACGACACCCGTGGCCAGGCGGTGGAAGCGAAGGTCGACGCCGGCCTCCATGACGAGCTGGTCCGCTTCGACCTTGAACTCTTCGGGGCTGTAGGCGACGGAATAGCGGACGACATGCGGCGCACTGCCCCAGACCAGGCCCAGGCGCTGGTACTTCTCCACCAGGTCCGGGCCGGGGAGGCCCCACTGGTCCTTCGGCGGGAAGATGCAGGCGTTGCGGGCGGCGAGGCGGTCCACCATCTCCTGGCAGAGGCCGGCGATCACCTGCTTGCCGCGGCCGTCATCGAGCGTGAGCAGGAGGATGATCAGGCCGTTGGTGGCGAGGCCTCCAAGGGCACCGTAACGCTCGACCAGCATGGTGCGCGCGCCTGCGCGAGAAGCGGCCACTGCCGCGGCTATCCCAGCGGAACCGCCTCCGATCACGAGCACATCGGTCTCGGCGATGACGGGGGTTCGGCGCTCGGGTTCGGTGATGAAGGTGGGCATGGCGCATTGTGGGCGCACCGTTCGCCGTTGTCAGGAGTCGAGGAACCGCGAGGGCGCCAGGCACGCCATCAAACCGCTGGTTCTCGAGGTTGGCGACCCGGTCGCCGTGACCGATGGCGGATTCCTGTAGACTCCGGCCGCAAACCAAACCCGAGGTCGCATTCAATGCCCGAGAAGCCACTGCCAAGCGAAGACGAAGTCCGTGGATACCTGGAATCCTGCAAGAACTGGGGGCGGTGGGGCGCGGACGACAGCGCCGGGACGGTGAATCACATCACGCCGGAGAAGCGCCGCGAGGCGGCAGCGTTGGTGAAGAGCGGGCGAGCGGTATCCATCGCCTATCCGTTGAATACCGTTGGCGGGCCTGGGAACTGGAACCCGGCCCAGCACTTCGTGCGATCGCTTCCGGACTTCTCGGTCGATTACATCGGGCTGCTCTTCCATGGGTACGCCACTACCCACGTCGACGCGCTCTGCCACGTGTTCTGGGAAGGGAAGATGTACAACGGCAAGCCATCGACCGATGTGACCTCGATCGGGGCCCGGTCTGGCGCGGTGGACGCTTGGAAGACGGGAATCACGACGCGGGGCGTGCTTATCGACATCCCGCGCTTCCGCGGCGAACCGTTCGTGACGGTGGAGAAGCCGGTACGCGCCTGGGAGATCGAAGACGCGGCGAAGGCCCAGGTCAGCCCGTTGAAGCCGGGCGATGCGGTGCTGGTGTACTCGAACCGGCAGGGGTACCTGGCCGCGAATCCTTCGGCGACGCCGGGAGTGGCCCCTTCGCCGGGGCTGCATGTCGATACGGCGCCGTACCTCAAGGAGAACGACGCGGCGATCCTGGGTTGGGATCAGATGGACGCGACTCCCTCGGGCTACAAGGTGTTCCCGGGGCTTTCGGTACACGTGCTGACGATCGTGATGGCCGGGATGCCGCTGCTCGACAATGCCTTCCTGCAGCCGCTGGCCGAGGCCTGCGCGGAGGAGAACCGCTGGGAGTTCATGCTGACGATCAATCCGTTGAATGTGCGTGGCGGAACGGGTTCGCCGGTAAATCCGGTGGCGATTTTCTAGGTTTCGTACTCGCCGGTGCCGCGGCCACGGCCTAGTATCGGGACGGCGGCGCGCCCCGGAGGTAGGTATGCGGTTACCAGCGATTCTCAGTATCGCCAGTGGAGCCGGAGTGGCAGCGGTTGGGTTGCCGGCATTGTTGTTGGCCCGGCGTCTCGAAAAGCGCGGCTTCGATCCGGGCCGGGATCACGGCGTCGACCCGCTCGACCTGCAGGTCACAGCGATCAGCGACGAGACGGTCACCCTGCGCCCGGCGGCGAAGGCGCCGAGCATCCGTTCGGACGAGCCGGGGCAGTACTTGCTGCAAGCGGCAAGGGGCTGGGGCTATGCCGGGCGGGTGATCGATTCGAACGAGATCATCGCAATCCGTGAGTTCCGCCCCGGCGGCGGCGACATCCGCGCGGGCGACTACGGCCGCCTTGATGGTTTCGCCCAGCCGATCGACCCCATGGTCGCCCATGGATTGCCTTTCGAGACCGTGCACTATGCATCGCCGCTGGGGGATTTCCCGGCGTGGTATCTGCCGGGGACGACCGGGACCTGGGCCATCATGACGCACGGCAAAGGCGCCGACCGTCGCGAAGCGCTCCGGATACTGCCGGCGCTCGTTGCCTCGCGGTTCCATTGCCTTGCCGTTACGTATCGCAACGATGTCGATCAGCCGCCTTCTCCGTCCGGCCGTTACAGTTATGGCAAGGAAGAGTGGGAGGAACTGGATGGTGCGGTAGCCTACGCGCTTGCCCACGGAGCCACGGACATCGTCCTGGTGGGTTACAGCATGGGCGGGGCCATCACGCTCAGCTTCATGGAGAACTCGGAGTACGCAGAAAGCGTGTCCGCCCTCATTCTCGATGCCCCGATGACCGACCTCGAGGAGACGGTGAAGCACGGCGCGAGGCAGTCCGGGCTGCCGATCCCGTTCCTCGCGATTTCGAACCGGGTGGCTGCTCTTGCCTACCGCTTCCGCTGGAGCGACTTCGATTACTTGAAGACTGCGCCGCGGCTGAATGTGCCGGTCTTGCTGTTCCACGGGACGAACGACCGCACGATACCGGTGGAACTGAGCGATAGCTTCGCCGCCGCCCGGCCGGACATCGTGCAGTACGTGCGAGTGCCCGATGCCGACCACGTTCGTGCATGGAACCTCGACCCGGAGGCATATGAGCAGACCGTACGCGAATTTGTGCGGACGCGGCGTTCGGTGAGGGCGGGACAGTAGCCTTACCCGCGGGAAACGTGACGACGCGCATGATGACGGCGATGCGGCGTTTGCCTTTGCTGTTTCTTGCTGCTCTCCCGGTGGTGCTATTTGTCGCCTGCGGGGATGACGATGACGCCCCGACGCCCACGCAAACTGCCGGAGCCGGGACAGTCACGCCCGGAAGCACCTCAAGCGCTTCGCCGACCGCGGGAGCGGCCGGGTACGCGGTCCAGAAGGTTGCAGACGGCTACAAGCGGCCAACCTTCGTGACCAACGCCGGAGACGGCTCCGGGCGACTGTTCGTGCTGGAGAAGCAGGGCGTGATTTCGGTCATCGACAAAGACGGCAAGAAACAACCGGAGCCGTTTCTCGACATCACCTCGCTCGTGCTTTCGAACGGGAACGAACAGGGCCTGCTGGGGCTGGCGTTCCACCCGGGTTTCGCGACGAACGGGCGCTTCTTCGTGGACTACACAGCGAAGAACGCGGACAACACGGTTGCGGAGTTTCACGTGGCCACGGCGGGCGGCCCGGCGGATTCGAAGCCGGTGAAGACGCTGTTCGCGATCAAGGACATCTTCCCCAACCACAACGGCGGGATGCTGGCCTTCGGACCGGATGGCTACCTCTACATCTCCACCGGCGACGGCGGCAGCAGCGGCGACCCCAATGGCAACGGCCAGAACCTGGAGGCCTACCTGGGGAAGATCCTGCGGGTGGATGTGGACAGCGGCGACCCGTATGGGATCCCGCCAACGAATCCCTTCGCGAAAATCGCAGGCGCCCGTTCGGAGATCTGGGCATACGGCCTGCGCAACCCATGGCGATTCTCGTTCGATAGCCAGACCGGCGACCTCTGGATCGGCGATGTGGGGCAGAACAAGTACGAGGAGATCGACTTCCAACTGGCGGCGGACAAGGGCGGCGCGAACTACGGCTGGAACATCATGGAAGGGCTGCATTGCTACAAACCGGCGACTGGCTGCGACCAGACCGGCCTGGTGAAACCGATCTTCGAATACGACCACGGCAGCGGGTGCTCGGTGACGGGCGGGTACGTGTACCGCGGGAAGGCTGTTGGGTTCTTGTCTGGGAAGTACCTGTTCACGGACTACTGCGGTTCGACGCTGTGGGCGACGACGCGTTCGGCCTCAGGCGAGTTCGCGACGGCGGAACTGGGGAAGCTTCCTGACGGTGTGACGTCGTTCGGTGTGGACGAAGCCGGCGAGTTGTATTTCGTTACGGACAGCGAGGGCGGGGTGTACAGGTTCGTGCCGAAGTAATACAGCTCGTGCGTGAATCGCCCCGCCAGCCATACTCTAGATGTGGGAAATGTCGCCAACCAGGGGGCACGATCGTGACCTCAACCGCACCACTGACCCTTGCGTTTGTCGGCCCCGAAGAAGCCGCCGCTGTGCGCGAGTAGGTCGTTAGGACCGCGCGAGTCAAGCGCGCCGGGGGTCGGTTCGAAGGGGCCGCCTCAGGGTCGAAGAGTAACCGACCAATCTCCCGTGATGACGCTTGAGGGATCGCCGTTGTAAGTGAACGAGATCGGAGTGTTCAAGTCGTCTTTCTCATCGTAGCGGAACCCCATATCGGTACGGGGGCAACAGACAACACCTGCCAGATCCTTTGAATAGCCGACCCCAGCCGTCGCGGGATCCAGGGACTTTCCGGACATCGTCACCGCAGAGTAAGACTGCTCGCCTCCACCGAGGGGTGGGAACGCCCCGTCGAACGTAACAACGAATGCCGGGGAAGTGACCCCGTTGAAGTTGACCCACGTGAACGATAGCCGTTTTGGAACGAGTTCGACTCCGTCCCGGCGCAGTACGTCAGTGGGCAAGATCTCGGCCGCCTCGCCTGAGGTGCCGTTGATGCTTGAACGCGACATCACCGCTGCGATGTCGATCTGGACTGAGCCACTCGTCCGGTCCAATTTGCGTTCGAATGGTCCGAACGAAAGCTGAATCGCGCTTCCGAACTTCGTCGGTGGGAAACTGAAACTTAGGAGGCGGCCATCTTCGCGGCTTGCGATGAGGCCGCCGAAGAGCAGCCTGCCATCCGAGACCAATTTTGGTTCGCCCACAAGAGCGACCGTGTTCGCAGAATCGATGCGTACAGTCACGAGTGTCTCGCTTGTAGAACGGACCGCGCCCTGGACTGTCACAGCCACACCGGACGTGTCGACGCTTTGCCCCACCAGGTGCTCGGTGTGCAGGCGTGAACCAAGGTCCCCAGGCACATCAAGTTTAAGACTCCAGTCGCCATTCACGGTCGTGGGAGGGCTCTCGGCTGCAGCGAAAAGGATGATCGAACGTATTTGAAGTACGGGGTCGCCGCCAACCGACAGCGGAGGGAGTCGCATCACGCCCAGGGCGCCGAGTGGGGTGCTCAGCCCGCCAAAGCCGAGTTCGGCGGGCACGCCGCCAAAGCTGATGGCAACGGGCTCGATTACGGCGCGAACCGGCTCGCCGGGGCCAGGTTGAGCCGAACCACTGTCGGTCGACTGGACTTGAAGTTCGAGGAATGTCGCTGTGCCGCTGAAGTGTGAACGTGTCAAAGAGACCGTCAGGCCCTCTGACGTGGCGTGGGCCGACTGCTTAACATCTAGTGATGGAAGCGGCCCCCCGGCGCCCTCTCCGCCTCGTCCCGCGCCGATTGCGATCGCGGCGGCACCGATAGCAAGCAGGGACGTGACTGCGGCCGCAACCAGAGCAGACGGCCCAAGGCTTCTAACTGAGAGCAATCCTTTCATTTTTTGGATCACCTTTCACCAGCACCCATATGTGTGCGGCAGCTTTACGAATAGGCAGTTGCTCCATCCGGGAGTAGCTGTGTTGGTAGGGAATGACGGCCCCCAGCGTGTTGCCAACGTTCTCATAGGTCGTAGAGAAGCCGCAGGCATTAGTCTTGCAGTGCGTCGTGTGGATGTACGCCGTTCCATACGCGTCAACTGACAAAAGCGGCGGGCTCCAGGTGTATGGCGTGTTGTAGTAAGTCAGCGTGAGTCCCGCTGAATTCCACTGGTTTGCTCCGGCATCTGCGGATCGCCGAATTCCCGCGCTGTCATACTGATGGCCAATGGCGGCGATGTTAACGTACGACGTGACGGGCCCGAACCAGCACCAATTGCTCGCACATCCCCACCACTCAGTAGTCATGCGTCGGTAAGCGTAGTTACCCCAGGCGTCTACCAAGTAGGGTTGCGGGGGCCATGTAAAAGTTACGGCCTGAGCACCCGACTCCCGTTGCGATGAAACATAGCGAGGGCTGACGAGCGTGGCAGCAAAAACGACTGAGACAACGGCCAAAACACTTACCACGCGAACGATCGCCCTGTGGAGTCGAAGATTTGCCCTTCATGGCTTGAACGTTAGCCTTTCGACCTATCCGATGTCGCCCGTACTTACTACCGGTTTTCAACCACCTTCCCAATTTGGTTTCGCTTGGTCGCGCCAAGTTTTCCTAGCACGTTGGCCACGTGCCACTCCGCAGTGCGGACGCTAACTCCCAGTACACGCGCGATGTCTTCATTCGTATAGCGCTGATGAAGAAGCCGCCTGACCTCGTGTTCTCGAGCTGTTAGGTTGGACTGTTCTGGCATCTTCTCCTCCGTCGCGAATTTCTTCGCCTTATCCAAGTATCCCTAATACGTCAACCGCATTCGTAATGTCGAGGGCCGCTGGGCTTCGTGCATTGGTCCGAAGGCGCTCGCGCAGAATGGAATTTCGTGAGATTAACGGGTTGTGAACGCACCATTGACTCTCGCATTTGTCGGCCCGGAAGAGGCGGCCGCTGTGCGCGAGATCATGTTCGCTGCCTTCGCTGAATATGAGTCTGTGCTGAAGGTGCCATCCAGCGCGATGTGGGAGAGCGTGGAGGATGTGGCCGGGCACATCGCGCTTGGCGGCGCTGTGCTGGCCCGGGTTGGAAGCGAGACGGTTGGTTCGGGCCGGTATGAACTGCGCGAGGATCACGTGTACATCGGGCGCCTTTCGGTGTTGCCGGCGTTTCGACAGCGGGGCATTTCGACGGCGATGATGGAGGCGATGGAAGGCCGGGCACTCGCCGCGGGGCGCAAGGAAGCCCGCATCAGCGTGCGGGTGCTGCTCCCGAGGAACATCTCGCTCTATGAACGCTTGGGGTACGTGGTGACGGCGCGCTACCAGCACGAACGCGGCGATGAGCTGGTCGTGGATATGGCGAAGCAGCTGGAGAAATAGGGACAGCTACTTCTTTCCCTTCCCGTTGCCCGCCGAGGGAGTCCCGCTGCCACTCCCGTTCCCGTTTCCATTGCCGTTTCCATTTCCGGACGAGGGTGTCCCGCTTCCGTTCCCGTTTCCGTTTCCCGGTGTGGAGTTGCCACCGTTCCCGGACGCAGGAGTCCCCGGGTTCCCGTTGCCGTTCCCATTCCCGCTGCCCGGGGTGGCCTTGCCACCGTTCCCGTTGTCAGGGTTCGCAGTCGGCGTGGGAGCTGCGGGCGTAGGCGTCCGCGAAACGACGGTCGTCGGGGTCGCCGGAATTGAGATCGAGGTGGGCACCGGAGGGTCGACCGGTGCGGGCGTCCAGGTCGGGACCGGGGTTTTCGTGGGCTCCGATGTGTTGGTGGCCACGGGGCGCGGGGTCGGGGTCTGGGCGGCCTGCGGGGTCGCCGTCGGCGGCACCTGCGAAGCCATCGGGGGGGAGCTGCGGGGCGTCGGGCGAACATTTGGAATTGGCGCGGCAGAACGCGGGAAACCCGATGGCGTGTCGTCTGCCGCGGCCCAATCGGATGTGGCTTCATCGATGATGCTG
Organism: Dehalococcoidia bacterium; assembly: GCA_050185215.1. Classification (GTDB taxonomy): domain Bacteria; phylum Chloroflexota; class Dehalococcoidia; order Tepidiformales; family Tepidiformaceae; genus Amarobacter. The sequence goes on from JBFWZP010000007.1 coordinate 150,527, forward strand.
GGAGAAAGCGGTGCGAGCTTGAACCCTGGGGCCGAGGCCGAATAGTCCACCTTGAGGTGTGTCCCAAGGTCGGCAGACGTTCCTCGGTTTGCGGTCCCGGCTGAGGTTCCAAGGTAGGCAATTCCGGCAGCGAATACCGCCACGAGCATGATGCCGGCCGTCGAGAGGAACCTACGCAGCATTCGGGCGGTCTCCCCGGATCGCCTGGAGACTATCGAGCCAGGCCTTGGCCTGAACCCCGGCGCTCGAACGGCGCTCTTCCCAGAGGCGGGCGATGCGGCGCATGGTGGCGACGGCTTCAGGATCGAGGATTCCCGCATCGGCCTCTCGCCAGAGGGTCCGCAGGGCCTCCTGCGGACTTAGCCCCGTGCGATAGGGCCGATCCGTGGTTATCGCGTCATAGACGTCAGCGACCGCAGTGATCCGAGGGAACATGGAGATCTCGTCCGCGGAGAGTCCGAGCGGGTATCCGCTGCCGTCGAGGCGCTCGTGGTGACCGCCGACGATCTCGAGAACCTCGCGCGGCAGGCGGGCGCCCTCAAGGATCCGCAACCCGATCGTCGGGTGTTGTTCGATAAGCAGGCGTTCCTCATCGGTCAGCGCGCCGGGCTTCAGGAGCACGGTATCGCGCACGCCGATCTTGCCGATGTCGTGAAGGAGGCCGCCCACGCGAAGGTGGTGAACGGCCGATCCGGGCATGCCCATGGCGCTGCCGATTTCGGCGGAGAGGTCTCCCACGCGGACCGAGTGCCCGGCGGTGTAGGGATCGCGGGCATCGATGGCCGTCGCAAGGGCCCCGATGGTGGCGAGGTGCTGTCCTTCGAGCCGCTCGGCCATCGAATCGAAGCTCGCGCCGAGCAGGCCGATCTCGTCGGAGGTGCGCACTCCAGAGCGAGCGCTCAGGTCGCCATCCGAGACGGCCGTGGCTGCCGCTACGAGCCGGCTGAGCGGCGAGGTCAGGTGGCGCGCCACCAGCCAGCCGATGGCGATCACAGCCGCGGTTATCGCACCGAAGATGAGACTCATGCGCAGTCTCGTGGACTCGCCGGTTGAGGAAACGGAGTCGGTGGGGAGCGCTACGGCCGTGCTACCGATGGTCTCGCCGCGAACCTGCAGATCGCTGTTGAGGAACTGGTACTTTCGCCCGAGGACAAGGCCCTGGCTGCTCGATCCGGCAGACACGGCGCCAGACGTACCCCGAAACGAACCGTTCTCTTCGCTGGCGTCGGCGAGGTCGAGGGTTGACGCGAGGGGCGTTCCGCCAGGCCCGAACACAGTGACATCGGCGAAGGCGTTCCGCTTCACATCGAGCAGCAGTGACGAGATGGATGACGACACGACGACGGCGCCGACGACCTGGTCCTGGGAGTTCTTAATCGGGCCGACCGTGAGCAGGATCGCCCCTTCCGGGTCAGAGACCATTTGCGCCCACTTGTCCCCTCGAACGTCGACTTCGCCGTTGAGCACCTTGTGTACAGCGGTCCAGTCGGCGGGCACGGCTTCGGCCGGATCCAGCTTCCGTGTCCCGTCCGAGAACTGCTCGACGCCGAACACGCTTTCGCCGTCGGCGCTGAAGACCTGGACGTGCTGGAGTCCGACGTTTACCGCTGCGGGAAGCACGAGGCTTTCAGCGCTCGCGGAGTTGTGAAGGGCAACGGCAAGAGCAACACCTTCGGTGTTGGCTACCGTGCGGACGAGTTCCAGGTGATCGCGTTCGCGTTTCGCTATCGCGTCGGCAGTGTATTGAGATGCGGAAACAAGTTGCCCATCCAGCCGATCCTCGAGCGAAGACGTAACCAGCTGGGTGATGTTCTGGGTGGCGAAGTAGGCGAATAGGGCCGTGAGTACCGCAAACGGGACCATGATCTTCCACCGGACGCGGCGCAGCCTGAAGGTGCTGAGCGGATGAAAAGCTCTCACATTACCTATTTCGGCACGTTGTGGGCGTTCCGTTATCTCGTTGAACGTCACAATCGTGCGCTGGCAGCGTAGACTCGCGGCCAACGAAGTACGCCTCCCGGGGGTCATCTCATGGGCGTGGAGCCGGCAACTCCAGGATCCTCCGCCATCCCCACTTCTGATGAATTGGTGGCGCGGGCGGCGGCGATGGTGGCGGATGTGCGTTCCCGGGCGGCGGAGGCGGAAGAACTGGGGCGACTGCCGGATTCGACCGTGGCCGAGATGAAAGCCGCAGGCTTCGGACGGACGCTACGGCCGGCGTTCTACGGGGGCTTCGAAAAGGATTACCGAACGTTCGGGCGGATCGTGCGGGAAATGGGGCGCGGGTGTGCTTCGAGCGGGTGGTGCGCGGGGACCTGGATGAGCCAGGCGATGACGCTCGCGCGCTACCCGAAGCAGGCCCAGGACGAGATCTGCGGGGATGATCCGGACGTTTTTATCGGTTCGACGGCCGTGCCGGGAGGGATGGCAGTCCCGGTTAAGGGCGGCTGGATGGTGAACGGGCGATGGAGCTTTGCGAGCGGCATTCACCACGCGGGGTGGATGAGCGTGGGCGTGATGATGCCCGAGGGGCCAATCCGAGGAATGATGCTGCCGACCAACGAGGTGGACATCCTCGATACGTGGAACGTGATGGGGCTACGCGGGACGGGCAGCACCGATTTCGTGGCGAAGGACCTGTTCGTGCCCGAGCACCGGAGCATCGATGGGGCGAGCTGGGTGTGGAAGCCGGCTCGTGAGCCGTTCGTTACCGGACCCCTACGAAACCATGGGGCGGGGACCACCCAGGTGTCGTCGTCGATCTTCGCGCCCTCGGCGGTGGGGAATGCCGAAGGGTTCATCGACGCGTTTGTGGAGGGCGCCGGGAACCGGACCATCACCTACGCGCGGACGAAGCAATCGGAGCACGTCGGAACGCAGCAGCGGCTGGCCGAATCAGCGATCGAGGTCGATACCGCGTGGATGCTCCTCCAACGCTGCTACGACGTCCTGGACGAGTACGCCGACAGCGGACGGATCCCAACCGAGACGCGCTCGCGGATGCGGCGGGACACGGCGTTCGCAGTGAACGTGTGCTACCGGGCCATTAACCGGATCTTCGAGGTCTCGGGTGCACACGCGCTGCAGACTTCGGGCGAGCTGCAGCGGCGCTGGCGCGACGCGCACGCGATCGCCAGTCAGCCGAACTTCCACTTCGACTTCGAGGCGGAGACCTGGGGACGATTGAAGCTGGGGCTGGAGCATCAGCACCCGAGCTTGTAGCGGGATTGCCAACGCAGAGGCGCGGGGGTTCTTCTGGAGTCCTTCGTGCTCTTGGCGTCCTTCGCGTTGGCCCGTTCGTTCTCCGGTTAGACGCGTTCGAGCAGGACTGCGTCGCCCTGGCCGGTGCCGGAGCAGATGGCGGCGACGGCGTAGCGTTCGCCGGTTTCCTGGAGCTGGTAGGCGGCCGTGAGGATGAGGCGGGCGCCGCTGGCGCCGATTGGATGGCCCATGGCCACTGAGCCGCCGTTGCTGTTCACACGATCGGCGTCCCAGTTCAGTTCCTGGCTGCAGATGAGAGGGACGCAGGCGAAGGCTTCGTTGACCTCGATGACGGCCATGTCGTCGATGCCGAGACCGGTCTTCGCGAGAAGCTTCTTGATGGCGTGGGCCGAGGCGACCGGGAACTCGGCCGGCTTCGTTGCGGCTTCGGACCAGCCGACGATGCGGGCGAGGGGCTTGTTCGCCAGCTTCGCCGCCCGCTGCTCGCCGGCAAGGATCATGACGGCCGCGCCGTCGTTCACGCCGGGGGCGTTGCCCGCGGTGATGGTCTTCGAACCCCAGACCGGGCTGATGCGCCCAAGGCGCTCGACCGTCGAGTTCGGGCGAGGGCTTTCATCTTTTGCGAGAGCAACATGGTTCGGGTCGCGCTTGTTCGGGACGGGCGTAATTTCTCGTTCGAAGTAGCCGGAATCATGGGCGGCGCCCCAGCGCTTCTGGCTGCGCACGCTCCACTCATCCATGGCGAGGCGCGAGACCTCACGGTTGGCAGACATCTCGTCGGCCTGGTTCGCCATATGGACGTCGTCGAAGGCGCACCAGAGGCCATCGTGGACCATACCGTCGATGAGCATCTTATTGCCCATGCGCGCCCCCCAGCGCGTTTGCATGTCGTAGTAGGGGACGTTGCTCATCGATTCCATGCCGCCCGCGATGGAAAGCTCACTTTCGCCGAGCTGGATCTGCTGCGATGCCATCACTACGGCGCGCATGCCGCTGCCGCAGACCTTGTTTACCAGGGTGCTAGGTGTGGTTTCGGGAAGGCCGGCGGCGATGAGCGCCTGCCGGCTGGGCAACTGCCCCTGCCCGGCCTGGAGGACCTGGCCGAGCGTGACGTTGTCGACTTCGGCCGGATCGAGTTGATTGCGGTCGATCAGTTTGCGGATGACGAGGGAGGCGAGGTCGACGGCGGTGTGTTCTTTGAGTGCGCCACCGAATTTGCCCCACGGGGTGCGGGTCGCATCGACGATGTAGACGCTTTCCATTCGAAACGAGCGTACACCACGGGGAGAGGAAAGAAGAAAGAGGAAAGAGGAAAGGGCATAGACTTTCGTCCCGGAATGGATGAGAGCACTGCGGTCTCTGGGGTGGTTTTGGCCGGGGGAACGAGCCGGCGATTTGGGTCGGACAAGGCGGCAGCGCTGCTCGCGGGGCGGCCACGGGGAGAGGAAAGAAGAAAGAGAAAAGAGGAAAGGGCATAGACTTTCGTCCCGGAATGGACGAGAGCACTGCGGTCTCTGGGGTGGTTTTGGCCGGGGGAACGAGCCAGCGATTTGGGTCGGACAAGGCGGCAGCGCTGCTCGCGGGGCGGCCACGGGGAGAGGAAAGAAGAAAGAGAAAAGAGGAAAGGGCATAGACTTTCGTCCCGGAATGGACGAGAGCACTGCGGTCTCTGGGGTGGTTTTGGCCGGGGGAACGAGCCAGCGATTTGGGTCGGACAAGGCGGCAGCGCTGCTCGCGGGGCGGCCGATGCTGGAATGGGTGGCTGAGGCGCTCGGCGAGGTCGCGACGGAGATCGTTGTTAGCGCGGCGGAGGGTCAGGTGTTGCCCGACGTGACCTGCAGGGTGCCTATTCGGGTGGTCACCGACCCGGTGAAGGGACAGGGCCCGCTGGTGGGTATGCTCGCAGGATTGGAGGCGGCCACGAATGAGACCTGCCTGGTGGTTTCGTGCGATTCGCCCCTGGTGCAGCCGAGCGTGTTGCGAGAACTTGCGCGGCGGCTCGCCGATGGACAGTTCAACGCCGTGATTCCCGATGTGGGCGGGACGATGCAGCCCCTGGTGGCGGCGTACCGCCGGAGCGAAGTGGCACCAGTGATTCGAAGGAATCTCGAATCAGGGAATCTGAGTGTGCTCGCGGCGATTTCGACGCTTTCGAACGTAGTGACGATGGGAGATGCGGAGCTTCTCGCGTTCGATCCTGAGCTGCGGAGCTTCATCGGTGTGAATACAGAGGCGGAAATGGCCAGGGTTTACGCGCTGGTCCAGGGGTTTGAGCGCTCGTAGCGCCGATTAATAGAAGGTGCGACTGCCGGGCGGGGGACGAGCGAGACCTCCCGGTCTCGCCTCTGACCTGGGGTGGCATCGCGATCTATGACCGGACGTAGCTAACCGGACAGACAGGCGACCGGTATCCGGGGTGGGGGTAGGCTGGAGGCAGTGATGGGACTCGAAGCTCGGGCTCAGCGGCAGAAGCGGATGGAATCCCGCCCGCAGCGACCCGCCTGGCCAACCCTGAATCGAGCGATCAAATTGCACCGCCCACACCGGAAGATGGTGGCGGCGCTCATCGTGGTCATCATCTTCTCGTCCATCGTCGGTCTCGGGCCGCCCGTGATCATCCAGAAAATCATCGACGATGTGCTCACCGGCAATAAGAGCGGGCGCGAACTCAACTACCTGATCTTCGCGATGCTGGTCCTGGTCGGGGTGAACTCAATCGCCGGAGTGGCACAGTCATACCTCAGCCAGAGCGTCGGGCAGAGCGTGATGTTCGACCTTCGGCGGCAGCTCTACCGGCACCTGACCGGGATGTCGCTGCGGTGGTTCACCTCGATGCGGACGGGCGAGGTGCTTTCGCGCGTGAACAATGACGTGGGCGCTGTCCAGAACGTGGTGAGCGACACGCTGACCGGCATCGTCGGGAATGTGATCACGGCCTTGAGCACGCTGACGCTCATGCTGCTGCTGGACTGGCGGCTGACGTTATTTTCCGTCGCTTTCATGCCGATCTTCGTCTACCCGGCGCGGCGCGTTGGGAACATGCAGCGAGACCTGATCACGGATTCGCAGGAAGAACTCGCGCAGATGACGGCCCAGATGCAGGAGACGCTCTCCGTGAGCGGAGCGTTGCTGGTGAAGACGTTCGGGCGCCAGGAAGCGGAGATCGACCGGTTCGAAGAGACGGCGAAGCGGATTCGCAGCCTGAACGTGCGGCGCGCGATGGTTGGCCGCGGCTTCATGATGGCGATGGGCATGTTCGGCACGCTCGCCCCGGCGGTGGTGTACTGGTACGGCGGCCACGCGATCATCGGCGGCCACTCCACCCTGGGGACCGTGGTGGCGTTCGGCGCATTGTTAACCCGGTTGTTCCAGCCGGTCTCGCAGTTGCTCAGTGTGCACGTCACGGTGCTGAGCTCGCTGGCGCTGTTCGAACGCATCTTCGATTATCTCGACCTCGAGCAAGAGATCACCGACCGGCCCGGTGCGCAGCCGCTCGTGGAACCGCGCGGGCACATTCGCTTCGAAAACGTGGGCTTCAGCTACATCGCCGACAGGCCCGCGCTGCAGGACGTCTCGTTCGAAGTGCCACCGGGACACTTCGCCGCGCTCGTGGGCCATTCGGGCGCAGGGAAGACGACGCTGGCGTACCTCGTGCCGCGGCTCTACGACGTGAACAGCGGACGGGTGACCATCGACGGGCACGACATTCGCGACGTGACCCTCGAATCGCTCGGCAACAGTATCGGCATGGTGAATCAGGAGCCATTCCTGTTCCACGACACGATTCGCGAGAACCTGCGTTACGGTTCGCCGAACGCCACCGACGAACAGATCGAAGTGGCGGCGCGGGCGGCGAATATCCACGAGCTGATCGCCGAGTTGCCGTTCGGATACAACACGGTTGTGGGCGAGCGCGGCTATCGGCTTTCGGGCGGCGAAAAGCAGCGCGTGGCGATCGCACGGGCGCTACTGAAGGACCCGGCGATCCTCATCCTGGACGAGGCAACCTCGAGCGTGGACAGCAAGACTGAGCGGGCGATCCAGGAGGCGCTCGAGCACCTGACCCGGGGGCGCACGGTCATTGCGATAGCCCACCGGCTTTCGACCATCGTCGCCGCGGACATCATCCTCGTCATCGAGAACGGCCGGGTCGTCGAGCAGGGCAAGCACGAAGAGCTGCTGGCGCTCAACGGCGTGTACGCCGGGCTCTATCGCCAGCAGTTCCGCGAATCCGATGTGGCGGTTGCGGCGGGCGGCGGGAAGTAGGCAGCCGCCAACCCGTTCCCTAACCCTGTTGTTTCTGAGAGTCCTCGTACAGCTGGTCTCGTGAGGCTCTGAAGGCCTCCCAGCCCTGTTCGCGCAGGACCTTCAGGTGGGGATCTGGTTCCTCGGTGGCCGTCCCCATGGATGCTGCAATGGCAGGGTCGGCGCGATAGTCGAGCGCCTGCCGGAACCCCTGGAGTTCGTACGAGCGGTTCACCAGGAGCTTGTTCGTGCGGACGGTTTTCTGGGGAAGGGCGGCCATCTTCCGCGCCATGTCCTCCGCGGTAGACATGAGCTCATCGGCCGGGACCACGCGGTTGACGATGCCGAGGCGAAGCGCGTCCTGGGCGCTGATGCGTTCGCCGAGCATGAGGATTTCCTTCGCCTGCTTGATGCCGGTGAGGAACGGCGTCACAAGGATGGGCGGGCCGAAGCTGTGTCGGATCTGGAGCTCGCCGAAGACGGCGTCTTCGGTTGCGACAGTCATATCGCACATGCCTGCCAGTTCGTGGCCCTGGCCGACAGCATAGCCGCGCACGGCTGCGATCACCGGCTTCGGCATCTCCCAGATCTTGAGGTTGATTTGCATGCCCGATGGCGAAGGCTCGTTGTCGGGCGGCGGGGTCGACTGGATGTCGCCGCCGGCGGAGAAGGCCCGGCCCGCGCCGGTGAGGATGATGCACTTCACCTCGTCGTCTTTCTCGGCTTCACCGAGCGTCCACCAGAGCCGCCGGGTGATGGACCAGTTGATGGCGTTCAGGACGACCGGACGGTTGAGCGTAATAACGGCGAACGACTCACGTTTTTCGTAAAGCACATCGTCGATTGAAGGAGGCGGGATTTCGATTTGCTGAGGGGCTGTCATAGCCGAAAAGCCTACCGGATACGCGCCGGGTGCGCCGCCCGGGAGGGATGCGCGCCGTACACTCTGGAGATGGGGATTGCACGGGCAGACTTCGTTCGGGCGTTCGAGGAGGCCGGCCACGAACTCTGGCTGGTGGGCGGCGCGCTGCGCGACAGGCTTCTCGGCATCGAGAGCAAAGACCTGGATTACGCCACCGATGCCAACCCGGACGAAGTAGAGTCACTCGTGGTTTCGCTGGGCACGCAGGTGGTCACGGTCGGGAAGCGATTCGGGACGATCGGCGCGCTGGTCGAGGGCGAATGGAGCGAGATCACGACCTACCGGGGCGATTCGTACAGCGAGGGGTCGCGCTGGCCGGATGTGACGTTCGGGACTTCGATCGAGGAAGACCTGGCCCGCCGCGATTTCACCGTGAACGCGCTCGCCGAGAACGCGTTCACCGGTGAGCTTATCGATCCGTATCGCGGAGCCGCCGACCTCGAAGCGAAGGTCATCCGGGCCGTTGGCGAGCCCGTACGGCGCTTCCGCGAGGACCCGCTGCGGATCCTCCGGGGCATCCGCCTCGTCAGCCAACTCGGGTTCGAGGTCGAGGCTGAGACGCTCGCAGGCATGAAGGAGACAGTCAAACTGCTTGGGACGCTTTCGCAGGAGCGCGTGACGGCTGAACTCGACAAGCTGGTGCAGGGGGCTTACCCGGCGGCCGGTTTGGAGATGCTGCGGGAGACCGGTGCTCTGGGCCTGGTGCTGCCGGAACTGGTCTCAATGATCGGATGCGAGCAGAACCGGTTCCACAAGTTCGAAGTGTGGGGGCACACGGTTGCGACGGTCGCAGCCATCGCGACGACGCCGGAATCGCGGCGCCTGCGACGCTGGGGCGCGCTCCTCCACGATCTCGGTAAGCCGGCCGTACGGCACGTGAAGGCGAACGGAGAGTGGGGCTTCTATCGGCACGAGACGGTTGGCGCGGAACTTGCGACCGAACTTTTGGAGCGGCTGAAGCTTTCGCGGCAGGACGTGCACGCGATTAGTCACCTGGTGCGGCGGCATATGGACCACCCGGTGGTCACCGAGGCACGCTCGGTGCGGCGTTACATGTCGAAAGCGGCCGGGTACTGGCGAGACCTTGTCGCGCTGAAACGAGCCGACAACGCCAGCCACACCTACGACGACGCCGGTTATCACGACTCTCTCGAGGCAGCGTGCGAACGCATCGAACGCGAGGAAGCCGACCGGCTGCGGGCCGAGAGCCCACTTTCCGGGGATGACCTCGTTTCAATGTTCGACCGGGCGCCCGGGCCGTGGATCCGGGTTGTGAAGGACGGGCTCAGCGCGCTTGTGCTCGACGGCGAGCTTGCGCCAGGGGATAGAGCCGCCGCGGAGCGGATCGCCCGCCGGCTGATGGGCAAGGGCTAACGCCAGTTGTCAGCGGTTCAGGACAAAGCGGTCCATGAACGAAAGCATGATGTCGGCGCAATGGCGGCCGAGTTTGGGGTCGGCGTCGAAGCCGTGGGGCTGGTTGGCGAACATGTGCAGTTCGACAGGGACACCGGCAGCATCGAGCGCTTCGTACATCCGGGTCGATTCGGCGGCTGGCACCACTTCGTCTTTATTACCCTGGATGAGGAGGGTCGGCGGGAAGGATGCGGTCGCGTAGGTGAGGGGGCTCGCACCCTTGAGCGTCTCTTCGTTGGCGCCCTTTCCGAAGAGCGCTGGTAGCCCACCCCAGGAGCGCCGATCGAGGCCGGTTGGCGGATAGAACGAAATGACAGCAGCAACGGACGAGCTGACGCCCTGGTGACCGCCCGAGCCTTCGAAGCCGGATTCGGCGATCGCGCCACCGGCCATCAGCGAGAGATGCCCTCCCGCGGAATTGCCCGAGATGACGAGGCGATCGGGGTCAATGCCGAGTTCCGCGGCGTTGGCACGGACGTAGCGAATCGCGCACTTCACGTCTTCGATCTGGGCCGGCCAGAGCGACTCGCCGGTGAGCCGGTATTCGCTCGCGATGCACGTATACCCGCGCCGGCCGAGAAGCACGCCATATCCCTTGAGCTGGGAACGGTCGCCCTGGGACCAGCCGCCACCGTGGATGAGGAGGACGCCGATGCCGTTCTTCACGCTGGCCGGCGGTTCGTAGATATCGCAGCGGAGGTCCCGGCCGCCACCGGTGCCGAAGACGACTCCTTCGCGAGTTGTGACACGGTCCTGGACTGGTGCTGTCATGGGTTGGGAACCTCTTGAAGATATTGCGGGGAGTCTAGACGACGTAGTTACGAAGGTGTACCAACTGTCCGCGAATGCTGTCGGCATCGAACACTGAGGCTATCCGGAGCATCGCTCGCTCGATTGCTCCCACGGGCATTCGTTGCTCAGTAAGGACAATTATCCCGGCGTGTTCCTTGCCGGCGGCGGACCACTCACGATGAAGTGCGGAGAAATCCCCTGCATTCCTCGTGAAGAATGCGCGACCTACGGCGGTCGCGTATTCCAGTTGTCCAGGGTCGGCGGCACCTCTTCGGTCGGCTTCGATTACCGTGGTGCAATCAAAGCCTCGCCGTCGAAGGGCGTTCAGCACCGATTCATGCAGCGAGTCCTCATCCATCAGGAGGCGGAATCTCACTGAGGAGGTTCGACCTCAGCCTTCGGATCCCAACGATGCGGGGATTCCGCTGCGAGCTGCTTCTCCAGTTCGATGTCGGCGTCGAGTTCGGCGTCGATTTGCTCGCGATTGGCAAGGTAATAGGCGACAGCCGCGAAAAAGAGACTCGGATCAAGGTCTGGGTTGTCGGCGCAGAACTCTTCCGTCGTGTGCCCAGCCCGGTAGTATCCGGCCACATTGTGAACGGTTATTCCGGTGCCTCGAAGGCAAGGACGGCCCTGCCGGTACCCGGCCTTTGAAACGAGCAGCGTGGAGAGTTCTACGGACTGCGTTCCCATGGCTAGAGTCTATCATCCCCGTTTGTCGGCTCGCAGAGAGGCGGACTTGCCCTCATCGTCCTCAGCTCACCCGCTGCGCTTGAGGCGACCGGTGTGCTTGGCGTAGCGCTCGCCGATGCTGAAGACGTACACGCCGAGCGGGATCATGACGATGCCGCTGGCGATCAGGCCTCCGATGGTCGGGAGCAGGTCGCGGACGCCCTCGCCATCGATGAGGGAACTGCGGATGCCCTCGATGACGTAGGTGGCCGGGCTGAAGATGCTGATGGTGGCGAGCGGTTCGGGCATTTCGCTGGCGGTGATGTAGACGCCAGAGATGAGGACGAGCGCCGCCTGCACGACGTGGGTCATCTCCGCGCCGCGTTCCGGGTAGAGGAGCGGCAGGACGGCGCCCATGATGCCGATGCCAATCAGGCTGAGGCTGCCGGCCATGAGCACAGCCGTCGCCGAGACGTAGTTGGCGTTACTCATATCAAGGTCGAACACGAGGACCACAATGATGAGGACGACGGCGGTGTGGAGCAGGCCGTACACGAGCGAGAACAACGCGGTTCCGACCATGTGGGTGCCGCGCCTCACGGGGGCCATGAAGGTGTACTCAATGGTGCCTTCCCAGCGCTCCCAGCTGATCATTTCGCTGACGGTCTGGAAGACGACGGCGAGGTAGTGCCAGACCAGGGCGCCGATTGCGAGGAAGAGCGCGAGCCGCTTCACCTGGTCATCGGTGTAGGCAACGCCCCCGGCGGCCGTGTTGGCGCCTTCGGCGATGAGGACGACGGCGAGGCTGTTCGCGATGGTGTAGAGCATCCACACCAGCTCCCAGCCCCAGTACCGTTTGACGAGGTTGATATTGCGTTCGACGAAGGCGTAACTGGCCTTCAGTTCGTAATAGGCGAGACTCATTTCGCTTCGGCCTCCTGGTCCGCATCTTCTAGCTTCTTGCCGGTGAGGCGGAGGAACACATCCTCCAGCGACGGAAGCGGCTCGCCCGCTTTGTGGACCATCTCTTTCAGTGCGGCTGGGGTATCGAGGGCGACAACGCGCCCCTTATCTACGATGGCAATGCGGTCGCAGAGTTCGTCCGCTTCCTGCATGTCGTGGGTGGTGAGCATGACTGTCGCGTCGTGGGTGGCGCGGATTTCGAGGACCGCGGCCTGGACCTCGCGCTTTGAGTGCGGGTCGAGGCCGGTCGTCGGTTCATCGAGGAGAAGAAGGACAGGCGAGGTGAGGAATGCGCGCGCGATGGCGACCTTCTGCTGCATGCCGCGCGACATGTCCTCCATTGGTGCGCGGAACGACGGCTCTTCGACGCCGAGCCTCAGCAGGATTTCCCTGGCTTTCGCGCGGGCGAACGCCGGGTTCACCGAATAGAGACGTGCCCCGTACATCAGGTTCTCCATCGGCGAGAGCTTTTTGAAGAACGAGGCTTCGACGGAGACGCGGTTGATGAGCCGCTTCACCTTGAATTCGTCCTTCTCCACATCGAGGCCGAAGATCGAAACGGAGCCGGAATCCGGCATGAGCAGTGTGGACATCAGACGGATGAGCGTACTTTTGCCCGTGCCGTTGGGGCCGAGCACGCCGAAGATTTCGCCGCGCTCGACCTGGAAGCTGATGTGGTCTACGGCGACGACCCGCTTGCGTTCTGCGGTCTTGCCGCGCAGGCGGCCGATAAGGCCGGGACCCTGGCGGAACACTTTGGTCACGTCGTTGACTTCGAGGGCGCGAGCGGAAGGGTCGACTTCCACGGTCACGCCCTGGAACTGGGATGGATCGAGAGTTGCCACCGTCATTGGATCTCCATAGAAACAAAGGGGGGAGGAGCCAACGGAAACAGGTTTTCGAAACTGGGTAGGAAAACAAGAAACCGTGGGCGTTTGGTGTGGCCCACGGCTGGCTATCGGACTTCGATAGGACTCAGACGGTGGGCGCAGACCTGCCGTTAGGCACGGCGGGGCGCGGCATGAAGACAGTGGCGCCGAGCACGGCCAGAATCATTGCGCGTCCCTCCTGTGGTTCATCACGGCGACTATAGCTCGCATAGCCATCGACAATCAATAACGCGGGACAGGGAAAGAAGTTAACTGTGACCGCGAAGTTAGACAGCGCGCGGGAGAATCGGCTGGCGGCGCTGCACGAGCGGGCCGTGGGCGGCAACGAGGCGGGCGAATTCGGCGCCTTCGACAGGCTCTTTGAAGAGGTGCCCCTGGCCCTGCTTACAACCGATGCCGTAGAGGAAATCCCACTGCCAAGGGTTCTCGATGCCCTCGGCGACGATGTTCATCTTCAGGGCGTTCCCCAGGTCCACGATCGCGCGCAGCACCGGGCCGGAGGTGGCATCGACGCCGAGCCGGGCGATGAACGACTGGTCGACTTTCAGTGTGTCGACGGGCAGGCGCTGGAGGTAGCTGAGGGACGAATAGCCGGTGCCGAAATCATCGATGGCCAGGCCTACGCCGAGGCGGCGAAGTTCGGCCAGCATCTCGAGCGTCGCCGGGATGTCGTTGATGAGAACGCTCTCGGTGAGTTCGAGCTTGAGCTGTTTGGCGGGAAGGCGCGTGGTTTCCAGGACTTTGGCGATGCGATAGGGAAGGTCGGCCTGGCGGAATTCCGCGGCGGAGATGTTGACGCAGACGGTAAGCGGGTAGTTCGGCCGTGCGCGCTGGAATTCGACCGTCTTGCGGCAGGCCTCTTCGAGGACCCACTGGCCGATGCGGATGATCTCGCCGGTTTCCTCGGCGATTGAGATGAACGTCGCCGGCGAGAGGATACCGCGGTGGGGGTGATCCCAGCGAAGGAGCGCCTCCATGCCGGAAATGTCGCCCGAACGAAGGTCGACGATGGGCTGGTAGTGGAGGAGGAGCTCCTGGCGTTCGACCGAATGGCGGAGGGCGTTGTCAAGGTCGAACTGTTCGGCGGGGATGGCATCGAGCTCCGGCGTGAAGAGCACAAGGCGAGCGCGCCCCTCGGCCTTGGCGCGGTAGAGGGCGATATCGGCCTTGCGCAGCAGTTCGGTGCTGGTCCGGTCGGACTGGGTGCTCACGGCGATGCCGATGCTCGATGAGACAAACATTTCGTGGCCTGAAAGGGAGAACGGCCGCTGGAGCGAATAGAGGATGCGCTCGGCGATGCGGAGTGCCGTGGCCTGCGCGTTCGTGGATTGGACGAGGACCGTGAACTCGTCACCGCCGAGGCGGGCAACAAGCTGGCCCTCAGCGGCGCCAACGAGGCGCTGGCTGAAGACCGAAAGAAGCTGGTCGCCGACGGCGTGTCCAAGGGTGTCGTTCAGGTACTTGAAGCGGTCGACATCGAGGAAGAGGACGGCGACGCGGTTTTTGCGCTGGGGGAGGTTGAGGGCACGGGTGAAGCCCGAGAGGAAGAGCGCCCGGTTTGGGAGCCCGGTGAGAGTGTCGTGGAAGGCGCGGTGGACCAGCGTGTCGGTGGATTCCTGGATGGCGCCGGTCATCTGGCGAAATGCGGAGGAGATGGCATCGATCTCGCGGACGGGGGAGGGCGGTGTGGCCTGTTCGTAGTCGCCTTCGCCCGAGATAAGCATGGTGGTCGCGATGGCTTCGAGCGGGCGGGCGATCTTGCGATGGACGACCCAGGTCACCCCGCCAACAAGAAGTAACGCGAGGGCAATGGTGAGACTAGCCCAGGCGACACCGCGGGGGAGGAAATAGCCAAAGAGCGCAGGGACAATGGTGGCGGGGATGAGACACGCACCGACGAGGAGCGAGACGGGTAGCCGTACGACGGGCCTGTTCTTCGGGGACATCCGCCTGCCTTCCCTGCTTTCGTATGGTAGCGCCGCAGTTACATCGCGGTGACGCTCATTACTTGCATATTCGTCTGGGAGGTACTTCTCGACAGGGTCGTTCGCATCCATCAGGCGGCAACCTGCTTTTGCCACGGCTCCCTGAAGAGATGAATGAGCTCCGCCGCGACCACGGGGTCGAATGCGGTGCCGCTTTCCCTGCGGACCTTGTTCAGCGCGGCTTCGAGCCCGGCCGAAGACTCGTGATCGAACTGGCAGGCGGCGGCGAGGATGCGGCCCCCCATCGAGATGCCTTCGCCGACGAGGCGCCCGGGGCGCCCGGAGCCATCCCAGCGCTCGTTGGCTTCCCCCGCGACACGGACGACATCCGCGGGCGCGACACGCTCGAGGACCGCGATGGCAGATGTGATCGCGGTCACGCCGAACGCACAGCCAACGGCCTCGGTGTCCTCCGCTTCCGGGAAGGCACCGGGGAGGACGTGCACGATCGAGGCGAGGGCAAGCGCCCTGGCCTCCTCCTGGGAGAGCACAAGTTGCTCGGCGAGGCGGTCCACAAGGGCGGAACAGCGCAGAGCGTGTGCCGTGGCAGCCGGGCCGGCGAATTCAGCGACCATCCCTTCGAGCGCCTGGTGACGCCCTGCACGCCACTCGGGCAGCGCACGCTTGAGCGACGAATCGATCACGGGGGCGGAGCGGGCGCGGCGGCGGAGGATAGGCCTGACGGCGAACGCCAGCACCGAGACACCGAAGCCGGCTCCCACGGCACCCAGAGGGATTCCGACACCGAGGGCCAGGACCCCGAGGAGCCCGGCCGCGGTGAAGAGCACAGCGACGCCCGGCAGTACCGATGCCTTCACCCCATGGTTTTCGGCATGGAGCGGGGATTCGCGAGTACCTGGGGCGCGCGGTTAGTCCTGACGGCGGCGCCGCTCCTGCGCGATCCAGAGCGCGAGGGCCGTGAAAACGAACCCGTGGACAATCGCGCCCGAATAGCTGCCATCGTCTTCGAGTGGCACCCAGGGCGAGAGCGCGAGGCCCATCGCCATCGTGCCGACCTGGGTGAACATGACGCCCAGGGCGAGCGGCGCGGGCAGCGCGCGGTCCAGGTAGAGACCCAGCCCGAACGCCAGCGTGCCGATAACGAAGCCGGCAAAGCCGATGACGGCGAAGACAAGCAGCGGATCGAAGTCGAAGATGATGCCGGGCTGCCCGATTACGACGGCGGTCATCGATGCCAAGAGCAGCCTCCCGCCGAACCTGCGGAAACGGCCAGCGTCCGCTGGACGGCGGCTATGGACCCAGTGAACCACAACAATCGACGGTAGCCAGGGGATGTAGAAGAGCGTGTTCCGGTAGTCGTATGCGCCCGGACGGACGATGGATTCGAAGCCGAAGGCCAGCCAGGCGATCCCCGCGACGAAGGCGAGGGCCGGCACGAAGTCGCCAAAGGTGAAGCCGGCGCCCCGCTGCGCCAGTGGAACGGAAGTGCTCACGGTTGTTCGCTCCCACGAAAGCCCGCGATTCACGCGGGCCATTCCAAGGGTTTGGGGAAATGGACAAAGAATGCTGTGAAGCTGGCCACAGAGCCCGAAAACGACCGGTCGAGCCCCGAGCGAAGCTGAAGGAACGGGCCGAAAGAGGGGGATTAGCACTCATTGACAGGGAGTGCTAATATTCCCTTCGCACAACTCAAATCCCCTCACAGAGGTACAGAATGGCAAAGCAGCTGCTCTTCGATGAAGAAGCACGACATTCGCTG
>JBFWZP010000008.1:0-158231 GCA_050185215.1 Dehalococcoidia bacterium
AGAGCCACGACATGTCTCCCGAAAGGCACGAAGCCAGAAGGGGTCTGGGTCAGTGAACTGCCCTGCCTGCGCTCCCTCGTTTCCTACCAGACATCTGCCTGGCTACCAAAACCTACAGAGAGAAGGGTGCTTTTGTGGGGTGGGCGGGTGGGGTTGGGGCTTCAGGGCCCTCGGCGCTGCGCTGGAGGGTGGGGTGGCCGGTCGCTGACGCTCGCGGTTCGCTGGTTGGGTGGTGGGCGGTGGGTGGCCTCATGTTTTGGCGGACGCCCGGGAGGCTCCACCGCCCCGCTCCTTTCCAGTCGCGGCTCTGATGTGCCTCGTGGGGGAGGGTGGTGGTTTTCGGGGGTCTATCCGGCAGTTTCGTGTTCTTCGCGGCCGCCGGGTTCGGGGACGCCGCCGAGGCGTGCGGGGATCCAGTCGGAGAGGAGGTCGTCGATTTGTTGTTTTGCCTGGATGAGGGAGTGGCCGGCTTCGGCGTAGAGGACGATGCGCTTCGGTTCGAGGGCGCGGCGGTAGATGTCTTCGCTGGCTTCGTGGCTGAGGATGGTATCGGACATGCCGTGGACGAGGAGGAGGGGGCGGTTGAGGTTTTCGACCTGGCGGGTGCCGAAGAGCTGGGGGGACATGGAGACGACCCCACGGACCATGTCGTGGAGCTCGCCGGCTTTGACGACGACGGCGCCGCCGAAGCTGTGTCCAACGAGGACGATGTCTGTGGCGCCGATGCCTTTCATGAAGGAGCACCCTGCGAGCGCATCGAGGACGCATTCTTCGAATTCGTTGGGTTTACGGTATTCGATGCGGAGGACGGTGACTTTCGCGGAAGTCAGCAGCAGCGGCAGCCGCGCGTAGAGGCTGTCGGCGGGGCCATCGAGGCCACCCATGGCGCCACCGACGCAGATGACGGCGGAGGTGCCGCCTTCGACCGGGTGGAGGATGCCTTCGATCTGGCCGCGAGTGGTATCGAGAAGGACGCGCAGGGCGCCGGAATCGTCGAAGGGCTGGGCGCCGACGCGGAGGAGGCGGAGGTCGAGGTCCTGCGCTGGTTCTTCTGGTTCGTCCCACATGTTGCCGGGCATACGAGGAACTATACGGCGGAATCGGCGTCCGAGTCTGAGCCCGGCCGGAACTGTGCTTTGCATAGGACGGGTGCCTGTTAAGCTCTGGATACGAGCCGTTCGCCTTTTCAGCTCAATCCCGGCCATGTGGAGTAGTCCCGCCGATGTGTGGAATCTCCGGCATCCTGCGAGCAGACGGCGAACCTGTGCTGCCCGAACTGATCGACGCGATGATCGCCTCGCTAAGGCACCGTGGGCCCGATGGCGAGGGGACGTATTTCGCTCCCGGCCTGGCGTTCGGGCAAAACCGGCTGGCGATTATCGACCTGAGCCATGCCTCTGATCAGCCGTTCATCGACGAGGATGCCGGGCTCGCTCTGAACTACAACGGCGAGATCTACAACTACATCGAGCTTCGCGAGGAACTGAAGGGGCTTGGTCACAAGTTCCGTTCGACGGGCGACACCGAAGTTCTGCTGCGGGCGTTCGAGCAGTGGGGTACGGGGTGCCTGCAGCGGCTCAACGGGATGTTCGCTTTTGCGTTGTGGGATAACCGAAAGCGGACACTGACGCTGGCGCGGGACCGCTTCGGCGAGAAACCGCTATACATGGCTCGTTCGCCGCGCGGAGTGGTGTTCGCCAGCGAAATGAAGGCGATCCTGGCGGTTCGGCCAGAGTTGCGGGTGGCGAACCGGGCGGCTGTGTATCGCTACCTGTCGCGGGGCGACCTGGACCTCGACCAGCAAAGCTTTTTCGAGGGGATCGTGAGCCTGCCGGGGGGCCACTACATCGAGCTTGACGCGCAAGGCCGAGGCGAAGCCAGGCGGTACTGGTCGCCGGGGGCAACCGATGTCCCCACCGCGCGGGCAGAGGCCATTGAGCGGTTCCGGGAATTGCTGTTCGACAGCGTGCGCATCCGATTGCGGAGCGACGTGCCGGTGGGGAGTTCGCTGAGTGGTGGCATCGATTCCTCGAGCATTGTCTCGACGATCCATGCGCAGAAGACGGTGCAATGGATGCACCAAAAGACGTTCAGCGCGCGCTTCCATTCGAAGGATCACGACGAAGGCGAGTTCATCCGGATCGTGACTCACCGAGTTGAAGCAGAGAGCCACGACGTATGGGTGGAGCCTGAGCAGTTCATCGATGCGTTCGACGAGATGCAGTATCACCAGGAGGAGCCGATCGCGAGCACGAGCCCGTTCGCGCAGTGGCTGGTGATGGGGCTGGCGAAGGCGAACGGGACGACGGTACTGCTGGATGGCCAGGGAGCGGACGAAATCCTCGCGGGATACGACCAGGCGCACGGGATGTTCCTGGCGCACTGGCTGCGCCACGGGCGGGTCGACAAGATCGCGCGGGAACTTTCGACGTACGGGCGGCGGTATGGCGGCATCCGTGAACCGGCGCTGTTCGCGGCCTACTATTCGCTGCCGGGGACGTTTCGGGACGGGCTGGCGGAGCGGTATTACCGCTCGACGAAGGTTGCTTCGGATGCGCTCCATGCGGAATTCTCGCCTGCCCATGTTGAGGGATTCCATCCGTTCGATGACCGGCTGCGGAACGAGCTGGTGCGATGGCAGACGACGACGCAGCTGCCGGAGTTCTTGCGGTATGCGGACCGCAACAGCATGGCGTTCAGCCGGGAGGTGCGGTTACCGTTCCTGGACCACCGGCTGGTGGAGTACTGCTTCGGGTTGCCCCCGGACCTGCTGCTGAAATCGGCGACGACGAAGGT
The DNA here is from genome assembly GCA_050185215.1 of Dehalococcoidia bacterium. Lineage (GTDB taxonomy): Bacteria > Chloroflexota > Dehalococcoidia > Tepidiformales > Tepidiformaceae > Amarobacter. The sequence goes on from JBFWZP010000008.1 coordinate 2,797, forward strand.
TGTGTTGCGGGAATCGATGCGGGGAATCGTGCCGGATGCAATTCTCGACCGGAAGGACAAGCTTGCCTATGCGCCGCCTCAGCAGCAGTGGAACCACGGTCCGCTGCGGGCGTGGATCATGACTATGCTCGAACGGGCGGCGAGGCGGACGGAATTCTTCAACCCGGAAACGGTGAGCAGCCTGAGCGGCCGTTTCGACGCGGGAAAGGACGACACATTGGCGTGGCGCGTGGCCAGTACCGAGGCGTGGTTCGAGACCATGGTGGAACGGCCAGAGCCGATTGCCGCGGGTCGTGGGGAAATAAGCTCAATAAGCTGGTAACCTCCCTGGTTGCAACGGACTGACTGGACCCGAACGCCGTTCGGGGAAATTTCGTACGGCACACATTTCCGGACAGGAAAGGACACAAGACGATGACGATTTCATTTGAAGGACAGGTTGCGCTGGTAACCGGCGCAGGGGCGGGCCTCGGACGCGCGTATGCGATGGACCTGGCGGCGCGCGGCGCCAAGGTGGTGGTGAACGACCTGGGCGGCGACCCGCACGGGCAAGGCGAAAACCGCGCAGCCGCACAGAAGGTTGTCGACGAGATTAAGGCGGCGGGCGGGGAAGCTACCCCGAACTACAACTCGGTGGCGGAATACGACGGCGGCTTCAACATGGTGAAGACGGCAATCGATACGTACGGGCGCCTGGACGTGGTGATCTGCAACGCGGGCATTCTGCGCGACGTGGCGTTCCACAACATGAGCGAAGACGACTGGGACAAGGTGTTCGCGGTCCACATCAAGGGGTCGTTTACCGTGCTGCGGGCGGCGTGGCCGGTATTCCGGCAGCAGTCGTACGGGCGGGTGGTGCTGACGACATCGTCCTCGGGCATTTATGGGCAGTTCGGCCAAGCGAACTACGGCGCGGCGAAAACGGCGATGCTCGGCCTGATGAACGTGCTGAAGCAAGAAGGCGCGAAGTACAACGTGAACGTGAACACGGTGGCTCCAGTAGCGGGAACGCGCCTGACGCAGACGGTGATGCCGCAGGAGATGGTGGACCGGTTGAAGCCGGAGCTGGTGGCGCCGGCCGTGGTGTACATGGCATCGAACCAATGCGAGGACAGCGGCCTCATCATTGAGGCCGGGGCCGGCAACTTTAACCGGGCGGCGATCGTGAAAGGCCCCGGCGTTCAGCCCGGCATGGCCGATATCAAGACGGCGGAGTGGTGCCAGGAGAACTGGGACAAGATCACGAGCCTCGAAGGCGCCGAGCCGATGTGGCGGACGGGTCAGACGCTGAAGAATTACCTGGCAGAGAAGGCGAAGTAGTCCCTCATTCGCTCCCTCATCCCCCTGCCCCCTTCTCCCAAGCCTGGGAGAAGGGGGTTTTGTTTGTGGTGGGGTGCCTGGGCTGGTGGTGGCGGGCGGTGGTGGTGCGGGCGGTGGGCCCTCATCCCTGCCCTTCTCCCGCGACGGGAGAAGGGTGCGTCTGCGGGGGGGGGGCGCCCCCCCCGACGCGCTTACTGGTGTGCGCGCCGCGCTCCCTCATCCCCCTGCCCCTTCTCCCAAGTCTGGGAGAAGGGGGGATTGTTTGTGGTGGTGCCTGGGCTGGTGGTGGCGGGCTGGGCGCTGTCGGGGAGGTTTCACCGCCCCGCTCCCTGCCGGTCGCGGCTCTGATGGGGTACTGGTGTTAGCCGGCGTGGCGGTCGCGGGTGCGGGCTTCGCGGTAGGCTTCGGCGAAGTCTTTCATTTCGCCGCCAGGGTAGTAGTCCTTCACGAGCTGTTCGCGGAGGCTTCGAGGGTCTGAGGCGGAGGCGGCCGTTGCGGTTCGTGGGCGAACGAGCCGGGGTTCGACGATTTCGCCGCCGGCGAAGCTGAGGAAATCGAGTGGTCCGCGGAAGCGAAGCGCGTCGTATTCGACAGCGGAGACTTCGACGCCGACATAGAGTGGGACTTTCGAGCGGGACGAAGACTTGAGGGGGCGGTTGCTGACGGCGAGGGAGAGCCTGTCGCCGTAGAGGGCGGCCTGCCTTCCGCTGCACTGGAGCAAGATGATGCCGAAGGTCGACTCATCGATGCGGCAGAGGAAATCGGATGCGCGGGTTATGCGGCGGAGGGTTTCAGCTACGTGGTCGATGGCGGTGCGAGCGGTGCCGGCACCCCAGGCGCACTTCAGGTCTTCGTACTGGCTGACCTTCACGACGGAGAGGGTGAGGGCGTGGGAGTAGCGTTCGCAGCGAGCGATGTCGCGGGAGAGGGTATCGATGAGTTGCTGGCGGCCGGGAAGGCCGGTTTGGTCATCGACGAATGCGGCCATGGCTTCGCTGGTGGCAATGGTGTTGGGGGAGAGCGACTCGATGCCGCGATAGACGAAGGCGCCGAGTCCGGCAGTCATGACCATCATGATTAGGCCAACGGTGCCGGAGAACTGGAAGGCGACGGCAGCTTCGCCGAGGAGAAGGATGATCCCGGCGGCTGCAACCGCGCGTCGCGTGACCGCGACCCGCCGGCCGGGCCCCGTAGGGATGGCAATCAACATGTGGAGCCAGTAGCGAATCGAGCGCTTCATCATCACCTGACGACGCGTGAGTTGGCTCGCGCGTTCGGGTGGATTATCGACTGTGAAAAGGTCGTGGATGGTCGCCAGAGCGTGACATTGCGTGAGAAACGCGTTTCGAACGAGTGGACGAGGCGCAGTTTCGGGGTGTAGCGTTGTGGATGAACAACTCAATGCTGTTCGGGATCGCTGGGGGTGCCCTCGCGGGCTGAGATCAGACCCCTTGAACCTGACCACGTGAAATGCGTGCGGAGGAAAGCGATCGGATCCGACGCCGAGAATCGTGCGCGGAGTCCGGCTTTCCGGGCTCCTTTTTTTGTGCCCGGAGAGTACCCACCGGCCCTCGGGCAGCAGAAGGAGACCTTCCGATGCGAAGGCTGCTGTCGATCCTGGGCGCCGGTGCGATTGTTGCCACCCTGGCGTTGGCCGCCGCGGGATGCGGTTCGAATGACGACGAGAAGACTCTGACCGTAGTTACACACGATTCGTTCAACCTGAACGAGGATCTGATCAAGCAGTTCGAGGCCGACAATGGCGTGACGGTGAAGCTGCTGCCGAAGGGCGACGCCGGGGCGATGTTGACTTCGCTGATCCTGACGAAGAAGAACCCGGAGGGCGATGTTGCCTTCGGGGTCGACAACACGCTGCTCTCGCGGGCGCTGGATGAAGGCGTCTTCGAGAGCTACTCGTCTCCGCTGTTGAATCGCGTACCGAACGAATTCCAGGCGGAGGGGGCGAACTATGTCACTCCGGTGGACTACGGCTACGTGAACTTCAATTACGACATCGAGGCCCTGAAGAAGCTGAATGTTGAGCCTCCGAAGACGCTGGAGGACCTGACGAAGCCCGAGTACAAAGGATTGGTGGTGGTCGAGAACCCGGCCTCTTCATCGCCGGGGCTGGCGTTCCTTATCGCGACCGTGGATTACTTCGGCGATTCGAAGTACCTGGACTGGTGGAGGGCGATGCGAGCGAACGACCTGAAGGTGGTAGACGGCTGGGAGACCGCGTATTACACGAACTTCTCGCTTTCGGGAGGGAGCCAGCCGATCGTGTTGAGCTACGCGACGAGCCCGGCGTTCGAGCAGCTCTTCGCGGACCCGCCCCGCCCCGACGCGCCGACGGCGAACCTGTTGGTGGCGAAAGGCGTTTTCCGGCAGGTCGAGTACATCGGGGTGTTGAAGGGGACGAAAAAGGAGGCGCTCGCCGGGAAATTCATCGACTTCATGTTGAGCGTGCCTGTACAAGAAGACATTCCTGAACAGATGGCGGTGTTCCCGGTGAATCAAGACGCGAAGGTGCCGGAGGCGTTTACGGAGTTTTCGACCGTGGACGTGCCGGCGGCCGACGTGAGTGCCTCGGACATCGCGGCCAACCGGGACAAGTGGATAAACGATTGGACGCAGGCAGTTCTTCGCTGAGGCAACTGATCCCGACGAGGTGGAGAGCGCTGGCGCTGATGTCGCCCGCGTTCTTCATGTTGCTGGTGTTTCTTGCCTACCCGCTCGAGGGCATCCTCCGCGAATCTTTTGGGCGCGAGGGAGGGATTTCACCGCTCTTCGATGGGACGTACTACCTGGAGCGGGGGTGGTTCACGCTGTGGCAGGCGACGATCTCGGCGCTGTTGACGATTGTGCTGGCACTGCCGCTGGCGTGGCTCCTGGCTTGCCATTCGTTCCCGGGAAAGCGCGCGCTCGAAGCGACTCTGATGGTGCCGTTCGTGCTGCCGACGATCGTGGTGGCGGTGGCATTCACGGCGCTCATCGGCCCGAGCGGGACGGCGAATGCCTTGCTGATGCGGTTGCCGGGAGTCGACGATCCGCCGATCCATCTGCTGAACACGGTCTGGGCGATCCTGCTGGCCCACGTGTTCTACAACGTGGCCGTCGCCGGACGCATCATCGCGACCGGCTGGCGGGGGCTCGATACGCGGGTGGAAGAGTCGGCGGCGATGCTTGGCGCCGGGCCCGCCGCGAGATTCTTCCTGGTCACGTTGCCGGCGCTGCGGAATTCCGTGCTGGCGGCGGGATCGCTGGTGTTCTTGTTCTGCTTCACGAGCTTCGGTGTGATCCTCATCCTCGGCGGATCGAGCTATGGGACGCTGGAGACGGAGATCTACCGGGAGTCGCTGTTCCTGTTCCGGCTGCCGGTGGCAGGCGCCCTGGCGCTTGTGCAGATGGCGGTGACATTTGCCGCGATCATCGTGAACACGCGACTGCAGAAAACTTCGACTCAGCGGTTCGAATCGAGGCCATTCACGCGCTGGGCGCGTCGCACGATGGTGTTCGGTGCGGTAGTGATTGCGGGGCTGGTGGTGCTGACGCTGGCTCCGATGGCGGCACTGGCCGAAAGGTCGTTCCATGCGAGCGATGGTTATACGTTTCGGTACTACTCAATGCTGGACGACAACGTGCGCGGTCAGGTGTTGTTCGTGGCGCCGGTGGAGGCGATCCGGAACTCATTGACGTTCGCACTGGGGACGGCGGCGATTTCGCTGCCCATCGGGACGCTGGCGGCGATTGGCGCGGTGCGGTCTAAGTCACGGATCGCCGAGTCCATCGTGCAGATACCGCTCGGAGTTTCGGCGGTGACGCTGGGGCTCGGATTCCTGGTGACATTCGACGAACCGCCGCTGGAACTCCGTCAAAGCCCGATGCTCGTGGTGCTTGCGCACTCGTTGATCGCGGTGCCATTTGTGGCGCGAATCGTTGGGGCGCGGCTTGGAAGCCTCGATCCTCGCCTGCGCGATGCCGCATCTGTACTGGGCGCCGGGCCAATCCGGACATTCTTTTCGGTCGAGGCCCCGCTCCTGCGAGGGGCACTGGCGGTGGCCGGGGTGACGGCGTTCGCGACCTCGATGGGGGAGTTCGGCGCGACGCTGCTGATTTCGCGACCGGAGTATCCGACGATCCCGGTGGCGATCTTCCGGTATTTCGGACAGCCGGGAGCGCTGAACTACGGCCAGGCACTGGCGATGAGCACCATCTTGATGGCAGTGACGGCAAGCATGTTCTTCCTCGCGGACTGGCTGGCCGGCGACCGGGACCAGGGATTTTAGATGGAGGGGCTGGAGTTCGAGGAGCTCCGATTCGAGGCTGACGGAAAGTCCATCCTGCGCGGCGTTTCGGGGCGAGTTGCCATGGGCGAGACGCTGGCATTGCTTGGGCCAAGCGGATGCGGGAAGACGACGTTGCTGCGACTTGTCTCGGGACTGGAGGCGCCCACGAGCGGGGAGGTGCGCTTCGACGGGGAGCGCGTAACGAACTTGCCGGCGCACCGGCGCGAGTTCGGCATGATGTTCCAGGACCATGCGCTCTTCCCGCACATGGACTGCGGGGGGAACATCGAATTCGGGCTGAAGCGAGCAGGGTGGGAGCGATCGCGCAGGGCGACGCGAGTGAGGGATCTCCTGGAACTTGTGGACCTCAAGGGATTCGAGAAGCGGTCGATCGACAAGCTTTCGGGCGGCGAGCGGCAGCGGATCGCGCTGGCAAGGGCGCTGGCGCCCGAACCGCGGTTGTTGATGCTGGATGAACCGCTGGCCTCGTTGGACAAGGGGTTGCGGGAGCGGCTGGTGGTGGAGCTTCGAACGATCCTGGACAGGCTGGGGTTGCCGGCGATTTATGTAACGCACGACCAGGGCGAGGCGTTCGCGATTGCGGACCGGATCGCGATCATGCGCACGGGGACGATTGTGCGAGAGGGCAGGGCGGAAGAGATCTGGGACGACCCGCAGACGGAGTTTGTGGCGCGGTTTCTGGGGATGGACAACATCGTCGCGGGTGTGCGGGATCGTGCGGGGTGGGTTGAAACGGGGTTCGGGAGGTTCGGGCCTGTGAAGGGAGAGCCCGGGAGCGTCACGTTGTTGCTCCGTGCGGGGACGGACCAACCAGTGCGAAATGCGAGTGCGGAGAATGTCGCATCCGGACAGGTTGAGACGGTTCGTTTCCGTGGGGACGAGACGAGCGTGACGGTGGTGAATGGCACGGAGCGACTGGAGTTCCTGATGCCGAGCCGGGGAGACACGCCGAAGACGGGAGAGCGGGTGGGATTCGTGGTTGATGGGGTGCAGGAACTAGCCCTCACTCCCGACTTCGCGGGCGAGGGGAGTGTCTAAGCGATTGCAGCAGCCCTGTGAGGCTGATGTTGTACGCTTCGGTGATGTCATCGCTGGCGTTCTGGAAGGCTGTGGTGCAAGACAAGTCGAACTTTCTCGAACGGGTCATCCAATTACTCGAGGAATCCGGGTACGGATATTGCGTGATTGCCGGAGTGGCAGTGAACGCGTACTCCGATCCGGTGGTGACTCAGGACCTGGAGGTGGCACTTTCCCGAGCGGACCTTGGGCCTGCGAGGGCCCTGCTGGAGCGGCACTTCAAAGTGGAGGAGTTCGAACACAGCCTGAACGTGTACGACCCGGGTTCGAAACTCCAAGTTCAGCTTCAGAAAGACCCCGTCGTCGAGGGACTCATCGAACGGGCTGAACGTCGCGACGTGATGGACCTAGTCATTCCGGTTGCGTCTCCTCGCGACCTGTTCCGGCTCAAACTGGCGGCCGCAACCGAACCTTCGCGTCGCGCAAGCAAGCGACTGAAAGACCTGGCCGACCTTCGCCGCCTTATCGACGTGTTCCCGGCACTTGAAGCCGAGGTTCCGCATGACCTTCGGAGCAGCCTGCTCCTGTGAACGGGCCGCTTGAGGGAATCAGGGTGCTGGACTTCACATGGGCGCTTGCGGGGCCCTTCGCGACGATGCAGTTGGCGGACCTGGGTGCGGAGGTTGTGAAGGTGGAGTATCCCGAGACGCACGAGAAGGAGCGCGGGTTTGGGCCATACCACGACGGGATCTCGACGTTCTTCTTCAGTCCGAACCGGGGGAAGCTGGGGATCGCAATCGACCTGAAGGCGCCGGAGGGCAAGGCACTGGTGAAGCAGCTGGCCCGGCAAGCGGACGTGGTCTGCGAGAACTTCCGGCCGGGGACGATGGAGCGGCTCGGGCTCGGGTGGAGCGCGCTGCGCGAAGAGAATCCGAGGCTGGTGTATGCCGCGCTGAGCGGGTTCGGGCAGACCGGCCCGTACAGCAGCATGGCCGCGGTGGACGCGGTGGCCCAGGCGATGGGCGGGACGATGTCGCTGAATGGTGAAGAGGGCGGACCGCCGATGCGGATGGGCGTGAGCATGGGCGACATGACCGCCGGGTTGTACCTGACCATCGGGATCCTGGCGGCGTTGCGGGCGCGGGACGTGACGGGCGAGGGTCAATTGCTGGATGTGGCGCTGATGGAGGCGCAGATCGCGCTGTGTGAGAACGCCATCGTTCGGCATTCGGCGTTCGGAGAGAACCCGACGCGGCAGGGGAGCCGGCATCCGCTCGTGGCGCCCTTCGGGCCGTATCCGACGAGCGACGGGTGGATAGTGATCGCGAACGTCAAGGAATGGGAGCTGTTCTGCGCGCTCATCGGACGCGATGACATGGCCCTCGACGAGCGATACCTGACGAACCGCGCGCGACTCGAGAACGTGGAGACACTGGAGACGGAGCTGTGCGGGGTGCTGTGCGAACGTCCCACGGACGAATGGTTCGACCTCATCGAGCCGGCGAACGTGTGCGCGATCGGGAAGGTGAACAGCGTTGCGGACCTGTTCGACGACCCGCATGTGGCGGCACGGGAGATGCTGGTGGATGTGCCGATGCCGTACGGGAAAGAGGGGACGCTGAAATTGCCGAACTCGCCGCTACACCTTTCGGGGACTCCGACGGTTGTCGGGCGGACGATGCCCGAACACGGGGGTGACACAGACCGGGTGTTCCGCGAGTGGCTGGGGCTGGAGGCGGCGGACGTGGACGAACTTCGCCAGCGCGGGATTGTGAAGTAGGTGGCTGACGGAGCTCGCAGGGGTGGGGTAGAGTAGCCGGGCCAGGCTCCGAGCCCAACGGCCCCACGCGGGAGTCGCGGAGCAGGCCAGTAAGGAAAGGGCTTCAGCCGCCGCGATTGTGCGCGGCGAGAAGGAGCCTGATATGACGAGTCCCTGGAATCCCGACCAATACCATCGATTTCGCGACGAGCGGAGCAGGCCGTTCTATGACCTGCTGGCGCTGGTGGAACCGTGCCCGGGCGGCTCGGCGATTGACCTCGGTTGTGGGACCGGCGAACTGACGCGGGACCTGCACACGACGACACAAGTGAAGACGACTCTTGGCCTGGATAGTTCGGAGACGATGCTCGCGAAATCGGCCGGGCAGGCAGGTAACGGCCTTTCGTTCGAACAGGGCGACATTACGAAGTTCAGCGGTGAATTCGACATCGTGTTTTCGAATGCGGCGCTGCAATGGATCAACGGGCATGAGGAGCTGATTCCAGCGATCGCGAGGCACGTGAAGGCCGGTGGTCAGCTGGCTTTCCAGGTGCCGGCGAACGCGGACCATCCTTCGCACCTGGTTGCGCATGCGGTTGCGCGGGAGGAGCCGTTCGCGACCGCGCTGAAGGGGTATTCGCGGGAGTGGCCCGTACTCGCGCCGGAACGCTACGCGGAGATCCTGGATGCGCTCGGCTTCGAAGACCTGACGGTGAGGCTGGAGGTCTATGGGCATCACCTGGAATCGACCGAAGGGGTGGTTGAGTGGGTGAAGGGCTCGCTGCTGACGGACTATGAGCGGCGGATGCCGGCAGAGCTGTTCGAGCAGTACCTGGCGCGATACCGCGAGCGGCTGCTGGCGGAGCTTGGGATGAAGTCGCCGTATTTCTATGCGTTTAAGCGCGTGCTGGCACGGGGAAGAAAGAGCGCCTGAATGACGGTAACGATCGAACTCGTGCCGCTTGCGAAGAAGCCGGTGCTGTGGCGACTGCTGCAGTTGTACATCTACGACTTCACCGAGTTCGATGCGATGGAGATGGACGACGAGGCAGTGTTCGCCTACCGGTACTTCGATGAGTACTGGGCGCCGGCCGAGGGCGAGCAGCGCCACCCGTATTTCATCCGCGTGGATGGAGCGCTGGCGGGATTCGCGATGGTGCGGACGGTGAATGGGGCGAACGTGATGTCGGAGTTCTTCGTGATGAAGCGGTTCCGGCGTGGGGGCGTTGGGCGTGAGGCGGTGAAACGGGTGCTGAAGGGGCTGCCCGGGAAGTGGATTGTGCATGAGCACCCGGCGAACCTCGTGGCCCAGGAGTTCTGGCCCCGGGTCATCGGTGAGGTAACCGGAGGACGGTTCGAGCAGCAGCGGAGTAGCGACGGCGCGCTGACTCAGCGGTTCACTGTGTAACCCAACAAAGGGGCCGCGCTCGATGAGCGCGGCCCCTTCGGAGTGAGTCTCGACCGGAATTACCGGAGGAGGCTGAGGGCGGACTGGGAGGCCTGGTTGGCCTGGGCGAGGACGGCGGTGCCGGCCTGCTGCAGGATCTGGTTGCTGACCATCTGGGTCGAGAGTTCGGCAACGTCCGCGTCGCGGATGCGGCTCTCGGAGGCGGTCAGGTTCTCGACGCTGACACCGAGGCTGTTCACGGTGTGCTCGAGGCGGTTCTGCGCAGCACCGAGGTCGGAGCGGCGGGTGTTGAGCGTGGTGATGCTCGTGTCGATCTGGTTGATGAACGCCTGGGCGGCCGTGTTCGAAGCGACGATCGTCGACGAGTCCGTCCAGTCCACACCACCGCCGGTGGTGAGGTTGAGGCCGGTGGCGGCCGTCGCGCGGACGTCGTTGAACGAGATGTTCATCGAGTCGTAGGCGGTGGTGTTCGCGCCGACCTGGAGGGCGGCCGAGCCCGTGCCCGTCACGACCAGCGTGTCGTTGGCGGCGGCAGCGAGAGCGGCGCCGATGTTGTCAGCGGTATCGCCAGCCGAGCTGTTCAACGTGATCTTGATGCCGTGCTGGCTGAAGTCCAGGACCGTCGTGCCGTTGGCGGCGATGGCACCGAGCGTCAGGTTCTGGGCGATGCCGGACGAGTTGGTCAGGGTGAGGGTGTCGGTGCCGGCGGCGTACGTGAAGGTGTAGGTGCCAGCCTTGGCGCCAGCCACCTGGATGTTGGAGGCGATGGCACCGGCGACGGCGTCGTTGACGACGAGGTCGTTGGCGGTGGCGCCGCCGAGGGCGCCGGTGAGGGTGCCGGTCAGGAGGTTCTGGCCGTTGAAGCTGGTGGCGTTGGCGATCCGGTCGATTTCCGAGCGGAGCTGCACGAGCTCTGTGCCGATCGAGGTACGGGCGGCGGAGTCGTAGGTGTCGTTCGCGGCCTGGACGCCCAGTTCGCGCATACGCTGGAGGATGCCGTGGACTTCGTCCATCGCGCCTTCAGCGGTCTGAATCATCGAGATGCCGTCCTGGGCGTTGCGGATGGCCTGGCTGTTGCCGCGGATCTGGGCGCGCATCTTCTCGGAAATGCCGAGGCCGGCTGCGTCGTCGGCGGCGCGGTTGATGCGGTAGCCGCTGGAGAGCTTCTCCAGGACCTTGCCCATCTTCATGCTGGTGCTGTTGAGGTTGCGCTGACCGTTGAGGGCAGCAACGTTGGTGACGATTGAAGACACTTCTTTAGTCCCCTTGTTTCGACTTTCGCCGGATTTGCCGGCGCCCTGTCCTCTGGTGGATTTAGACAGGTGTGACAGGTTGTTTATCGCGAAACAAAGACGGGCTAAGGGGTACAGACGTGGATACGGAGGGAGAACAAAGGTGAAGAAACGGGGGTAAAGGGTGGAGGCCGGGCGGCCAGACGGTGACGCGCGGGTGAACTACTCGCTAGCGCGATTGACGGATCGGTTGAACCGGGCCGCGCGAAGGGCGCGGCCCGATCGGTGTTCACAAGGGTCAGAGCAAGGGGTTGTTGGGTTCGAGGCCGAAGAGAACACGCCCGGCCGTTTCCCAGCGGGAATCCTGCACCTGGAGGTGCGATGCGGCCGTGTGGATATCGCGCCAGCAGCGATCGAATGCGGTGCCATTGGAGATGGCCGTCGACCCGGCCAGACGATAGAGGAGGTCGACGGCGGCGACGCTGTTCTCGACAGCTGTCAACGAGGCCATGCGCAGGGTCGCCCGGTCGGCGGGTTCGAGGTCTCCGCCGCAAGCGACCTTGTCCCAGGCGGCCTCAACCGAAGCGAACCAGAAGGTGCGAGCCGACTGGAGCAGGGACTCGGCGCGAGCGAGCCCCACCTGCGTTTGCACCTGGTCGCAAAGCCTGCCGGTGAATGGCCGCTCTTTTGTGAGGGCGATTTCGCGGAACTCGTCGGTGGCGCGACGCGCGATGCCGAGGCACACGGGCGGGCTTTGTGCGAGGCCGAGCAAGGTGAACATGGAGAATCGGGTGAGGCAGGACTCACGGACGGCGACGGGCCCCTGGGGGAGGGCGATGCGCCCGACGAACTGATCCGGAACGAAGACATCGTCGACAACGAGGTCGTGGCTGTTTGTGCCGCGCAAACCGACGGCATCCCAGGTGTCGAGGACGGTGACATCGGAGGGAGGAATGACCACGAAAGCCATCTCGGGGCCCTGCGGGCCCATCTTCGGAGCTTCACCATCGAAGACGGAGGCTCCGACGCTCATCCAATCGGCGTTCCATGCGCCACTGTTGAACGCCCATCTGCCCGTGAGGCGGTAGCCGCCTTCTACCTGAACGGCGCGGACGCCTGGCCCAAAGGCGCCGGCGATGAGCGTGGGGCCATCTCGAAAGACGGCCTGGGCCCCAGCATCCGGCAGCGACGACATGAGGTAACCGTTGACGACTCCCAGGGCGACGGTCCATCCGGTGGAGCCATCGCAGCGGGAGACCTCTTCGATGATGCGAAGGGCGTCCGGTAACGGGAGTTCGAGGCCGCCGAATTGGCGCGGCGTATAGAGGGAGAACAGCCCCCGAGCTTTGAGGGAGGCGATCAAGGTGGCGGGAAGACGCCCTTCCTGTTCGATCCGGGTAGCGGCGGCGCCGATTTCAGGGGCTACCGGTGCGACGAATTCTGTTGCGTTCACTGGGGACCTTCCTCGCGAATGATTCGTCCGCGATGCGCATTCGCGCGGCGGAACGGTTGGGATGCTAGGGAGCGAGTAAGGGCGCTACATCGCGGGAATTAGCCAACTGACAACCGGCGAGCGTGGTTAGTTTTGACCATCATCGAGGGTGGCGATCCCGCGTTCGATGGCGAACGCGGCGAGCCGAGTCCGCGAGGGGAAGCCCAGTTTGGACAGCATGTTCTGGAGATGGCGGGCGACGGTGTGTTCGCTGATGACCAGTTCGAGGGCGATTTCCCTGTTGGTCCGCCCGGCGGCGACCAGGCGCAGGACGTCTACCTCCCGGGCCGTCAGGTCGGCTACCTGTTCGCTGGATGCGGCACCAGAGAGCAGCCCGGACATACGCCGCAGATCGGGGGCGGCGCCAAGTTCCTCGAACGTCGCGCGAGCGGCATCGAACTCCATGACGGCGGATGCGATATCCCCGAGGGCGCGGTAACAGAGGCCGATGCGGAAACGTTCGCGGGCCGCTTCGTAGGGAGCTTCGAGACGTTGCCAGCAGGACCATGCGCGGCGCAGGCGCGCTATCGCTTCGGAAGGGCGGTTTTCGGCGAGCAGCAGCAATCCGGCGGCACGGTTCGCTTCGGCTTCGAGGAGGGGTGCGCCGGTCTTATCGGCGAGGGCTTGCAGCCGGGTGACCGTCTCGTGGCACTCCTGAGTCTTTTCGAGCGCGACGAGCACTTCGACGCGAGCCGCCATGAGCGCGGCCAGCCGGGACGACTGGTCGCCCGATTCGAGGAGCGAACGATCGATGGCTCGGAGCGCGGCATCTCCCTGCCCGCGAGCAAGCCAGAGGAGGGGAAGCCCCGGCTCCGGGGTGCGACCGAAACGGCTCGCGAGCCGGTAGGCTTCTTCGGCGCTCTCGAACTCGCCGCGGAGGCGGTGCAATTCGGCGAGCTCGTAATAGGCGTCGGCGGGATTTTCGGGGCTGGCGGGCGCGGAAAGCCATTCACAGGCGCGACGGGCCTCGGCGATCGCATCGGGCCAGGCGCCTCCAAGCCGGAGCAATTCAACGCGGTGGACCATGCATGGGCCCTGGAAAGCGATAAGGTCCGGCTGGGAGGCACACCACCGGGTAAGGGCCGCGGTCCACTCGCGAGCGCGGCGGACGTCGAAGGTGTCGTGGCAGGCTTCGAGGAGGCCGCAATAGAGTTCGCCGCAGACGAGGGGAGAGACCTGGCCCTCGATAACGTTCACCATGGTTTCATCCAGGGCGGCCATACCTTCGTCGTGACGACCAAGGGCAATGAGGGCTCGACCCAGGCCATGCGTCGCCAGCGCGATCAGGGTTGGGTCGTGGAACTGGCGGCCGATAGCAAGCGCTTTGCGGAGGGTTTCGGAGGCTGCTTCCGGGTCGCCTCCCAGCATCTTGTGGATGCCCTCCGGAACCAGTGGGAACCCACGTTCGACGCCATCGATGGCGTATTCATCGAGGACCGAGGCAGCGCGCGACATCCATGCCGCCGATTGGCTTTCGTCGCCGCTAAAGATGAGGGTGTGGCCGAGCCAGAAGGCGCTGCGGGAAGCGGTGGCGGGGGCGTGCAAACGGAGCGCTTCGTGGTAGGCGCGGGCGAGGATTTCACGCGTCGAATCTCCCTGGCCGAGAAGGTGGGCCGCGACGGCGAATTGGTGCAGGTCGTCGAGGGTGAGCTCACCCGACATCGAATCGGCTGCCTGGAAGCAATCGAAGGCGGTGCGCCATTCGCGGCGGGCGGCGGCATCGCGCGCCGTCCTAATCAGGTCCGGATACGTCACTCGGGCATTTTACGACCTGTCGTGAGGGTTCGATTTCCGTGGGGCACACGAAGAAAGGAGGCTCCTTTGAGGAGCCTCCTTCTTCACTCGGAGAGCGGCGTCGAACGAGGGTAAAGGATCGAGGTATGAGTTTTAAGGCCTCGCTACCTCGCCCCATGGTGTTAGCCCTGAAGGAGCTGGAGGACTGCTTGGGGAGTCTGGTTCGCCTGGGCGAGGACCGAGACACCGGCGGACTGGAGGATGTTGGCCGACACGAGGTCACTGGAGAGTTCTGCGATATCGGCATCGCGGATGCGGCTTTCGCTGGCGGTGAGGTTTTCGACAGCGACGCCGAGGCTGTTGATGGTGTGTTCGAGGCGGTTCTGGGCGGCGCCGAGGGTGCCGCGGCGGCTGTTGAGGGTCTGGATGGCGCCATCGAGGGCGCTCATGAGGTCGTGGGAATCCTGGATGGTGCGGACGACCTGGTCGCCGAGGGTGGTGATGAGGCCGGTGGAGCCACCGAGCTTGTAGGCGGCCGAGCCGAGGTTCTCGCTGAGCATGCTGACGAACTGGAGCGAGAGGGTATCGGGCACGTTGGCGCCGACCTGGAGAGTGGATGTGTTGCCGGTACCGTTGATGACAACGGTGTTGTCGGTCGCGCCGGTGAGGTCGGTGACCACCTGGGCTGCGGTGCGGCCGGCGGGGCCGGTCTGGAGGGTGAGGGAGATACCGAGCTGGTTGAAGTCCAGCGTGCGGGTTTCGTCCGCGACCATATCGGCGATGTTGAGGGTCTGCGAGGTACCATCGGCGCCGGTGAGGGTGAGTTCGCCGGCACCGGGAGAGGTGAAGGTGTAGGTCTGCGGCCGGGCGGTCGTGGCGGTCATGGTGGTACCGGTGAGGCCGTTGATGGAGAGGTTCTGGTTGCCACCGACGGCCATATCGCCGAGGAAGGCGGCCCAGGAGTAGGCAGCGGCATCGGTGGTGATGCCGAGCTGGAAGCCGTTGGTGAAGGTGACCGTGCCGGCGGAACCGCCTGCGATGGTGGAACCCGAGCCGAAGCCGGCGGCGGTGCCGACGAGGGTGCCGGTGGCGCTGCCCAGGTGCATTTCGAGGATGCCTCCGTTGTTGACGAAGGTGTAGTTGCCGGCGGGGGCCGTCGTGAAGGTGGCGGTGCGGGTGCCGCCCGAAGGAAGCGCATCGCCGGTGACCAGGTGGGTGCCAGTTGCGCCGGCCTGGGCATAGCCGATGGTTTCGCCCTGGACGAAGTTGGTGCCGGCGGCGCCAGCGGAAACGCTGGAGAGGGCGCCGGTCAGGACCTTCTGGCCGTTGAACTCGGTGCTATAGGCGATGCGGTCGATTTCGGAGCGGAGCTGGACGATTTCTTCGCCGATGCTCGTGCGTTCCGGGCCGTTATCGGCGTAGGTGCCGTTAGCGGCCTGGACGGCGAGTTCGCGCATGCGCTGGAGGATGGCGTGGACTTCGTCCATGGCGCCTTCAGCGGTCTGGAGCATCGAGATACCGTCCTGGGCGTTGCGGAGGGCCTGCTTGTTGCCCTTGATCTGGGCGCGCATCTTTTCGCTGATGGCGAGGCCGGCGGCATCGTCGGCGGCGCGGTTGATACGATAGCCGCTGGCGAGTTTTTCGAGCGTTTTGCCCATGCGAAGGCCGGTCTTCTCGAGGTTTCGCTGGCCATTGATGGCGCTCACGTTGGTCATAATCCGAGTCATGTCAGTCTCCTTGGGGGCTTTTGGCCCGGTTGGCGTTTCGCCCCTCGGTGAGAGTGCCGCTCTCCCGAAGAGTGTCTCTGTGGTTACTATCGGGTGGACGGAGTGGACGTTGAGTGGCAAAACGGTGGACGGGGCGAAATGTGGGGAAGACCCCTAGGTGAGAGACGACGGGACGAGGCCGGAAGCTCCCGTTAGAATGCGGCGAACAGATGCGGAGCAGGAATGAATAATGTCTTTGCGATGATCCTGGCCGGGGGCCAGGGGGATCGTCTTTCGATTTTGTCGGAGCAACGCGCGAAGCCGGCGGTGGTGTTTGGCGGGCAATACCGGATCGTGGATTTCGCGCTTTCGAATTGTTCGAACAGCGACATCACGAAGGTGGCGGTGCTGCCGCAGTACCGTCCGCGGTCGCTGGTGAACCACATCGGCTCGGGACGTCCGTGGGGGTTTGATGCGCTGGATGGGCAGATCCAGATCCTGCAACCGTACCTTGGCAGGGCGGACAGCGACTGGTATTCGGGGACGGCCGACGCGGTGTACCAGAATCTCTATGTTATCGAGGAGTCGCGGGCGCGGGAGGTGCTAATCCTCGCCGGCGACCACATCTACCTGACTTCGTATCGGAACATGATCGCGTACCACCGCAGCCAGGCTGCCGATGCGACGGTGGCGGTATATGCGGTGCCGCGAGAGAACGCGAGCCGCTTCGGGATCCTGGACCTGGATGAGACGGGGCGGATGGTGGACTTCCAGGAGAAGCCACAGGACCCACGAGGAGCGTGGGCTTCGATGGGCGTCTACGTCTTCAACAAGGACGTGCTGGTGGAGCAACTGCAGGCTGACGCCGACCTGGGGGACCAGAGCGCACACGACTTCGGCAAGGACATCATCCCGCGGATTTTCAAGTCGCACCGGGTGTTCGGCTACCAGTACCAGTCGTACTGGCGAGATGTCGGCACGATCGAGTCGTACTGGTCGGCGCACATGGACCTGATCGGTCCGCGGCCGCCGCTGAACCTGGAAGACGCCGACCTGAAGCTGCGGACGGCAGGCGGGATTATGCCCCCAGCCCGCTTCGGGCGGGAGTGCACGGTGCGCGAATCGATGATCTCGCCGGCCGCCGTGATCAATGGCGAGGTGACCCGGTCGGTGATTTCGCCGGGTGTGATCATCGAAGAGGGCGCGGTGGTCCGGGAATCGATCATCCAGCACCGGTGCCTGATCCGGGCGGGCGCGGTGGTCGACCGTTCGATTCTCGACAAGGAAGTGACGGTGGGCCGCGGGGCGGTGGTGGGCGAAGGGGACGAGAGCATAGCCAACTTCGACCGGCCGGACATCGTGAACTCGGGGATCAATGTGATCGGAAAGCGCGTGGAGATCCCTTCCGGGCTGCACGTGGGCCGGAATGTGGTTATCGGTCCCGGCGTGCGCGATGAATTGATGGACATGGGTACGCTGGAGAGCGGTTCATCGATCCATCCTGTGACAATGCCACTGCACCTGTTTGTCTGATGAAGCTGTACAGCGTGGAGGAGGCGGCGGCGGCGTTGGCGACAGTTGTGCCGATCGTGAGCGAGTTGCGCGACGCATTCGTGGCTTTGCGGAAATTGCAGGCAACCATCCAGGCGGAATCGCGGGGAGCATCGGCAGACGGACACCTGCTGGCTGACCCGTTCACCGATGAGAAAGGCGACAACCAGATCGAGAAGCTGAACCGGCGAGTGCAGCAAGCCGCGTCGCAGCTGGAGCGCCTCGGTGTTGAGGTGAAGGACCCGGAGCGCGGGCTGATCGATTTCCTGCATGAACGCGAGGGGCGGACTGTGTACCTGTGTTACGTGCTCGGGGAGCCGGAGATCGGCTTCTGGCACGAGATTCATGCGGGGTTCGCGGGGCGGCAACCGCTTTGATCCTGTCGCGTTCCTGTCGTCTACAATTCCGCGCATCTCGCCCGCATGAGGGACAGCATGGCGACAAACTATCCCGTTCGCGACATTTTTGTTGAAGCCAATGGCATCCGGCACCACCTGGTCGCGCGGGGGGCGCCGGGTTCTCCGGTGGTGATGATGCTGCATGGGCTGGCCGGGCAGGCGCGGGTGTTCGATAGCATCGCGAACCACCTCGCGGCGAAGTACCACGTGTATTGCCTTGATGTACGCGGGCGTGGAGAGAGCGCCTGGGGGCCGCCGGAAGGGTATGCCATCGACACGTATGTCGAGGACTTGGAGGCGGTGCGTGATGCGCTCGGGCTGCAACGGATGAGCCTGGTGGGAACATCGATGGGCGGGCTGATCACGATGGAGTATGCGCCGAAGCATCCGGAGCACGTAGCGAAGGCAGTGCTCAACGACGTTGGGCCAGAGGTGGACCCCAAGGGGCTCGAGCGGATTCTGAGCTACGTGGGTGGGGCGCCTGAGATGTTCGCGGATATGAAGGCCGTGATCCGGTACTACAAAGAGCACTATGCGCCGATGGTGGAACACATGCCGGATGACCAGATTTCGGAGTTCGCACGGCACAATGTCCGCAGGAGCGATACCGGTGTGCATGTGTGGAAGATGGACCCGGCCGTGCGGACGACGGTGGCGGCGCCTCCGGCAGTGACGCCGTGGGACGCGTTGAAGGGAATGAAGTGCCCGACGCTGATCTTACGGGGTGCAAACAGCGACGTGCTGAGCGCGGACATCGCGAAGCGGATGCTGGAGGCGCTTCCGGGGGCGCAGCTGGTGGAGGTGCCAGGTGTGGGGCATGCGCCGGTGCTTTCGGAGCCGGTGGCGGTGAAGGCGCTGGACGAGTTCCTGGCTTAGGCCCTCACCTCCCGTCCCCCCTCTCCCGACTCCTGCGTCGCGGGCGAGGGGAGTGAGACGCCGGGGCCGGCGAGTTGCTGGCAGGCGCGACTTGGATTCGGGCGCTGCAGCCTTCCCTCACCCCCTGCCCCCTCTCCCGCGACGGGAGAGGGGAGTTGTGGTTTAGCGGCGGGCCCTCACCCCCCGTCCCCCCTCTCCCGACTCCTGCGTCGCGGGCGAGGGGAGTGAGACGCCGGGGCCGGCGAGTTGCTGGCAGGCGCGACTTGGATTCGGGCGCTGCAGTCTTCCCTCACCCCCTGCCCCCTCTCCCGCGACGGGAGAGGGGAGTTGTGGTTTAGCGGCGGGCCCTCACCCCCCGTCCCCCCTCTCCCGACTCCTGCGTCGCGGGCGAGGGGAGTGAGACGCCGGGGCCGGCGAGTTGCTGGCAGGCGCGACTCGGATTCGGGCGCTGCAGCCTTCCCTCACCCCCTGCCCCCTCTCCCGCGACGGGAGAGGGGAGTTTGGTTCGCGGAAGGTTGTGGCGACGGGCGGGGCATCGGGTGAGGTGTCATCGCTCCGCTCCTTGCCAGTCGCGGCTCTGATGGGATTGGGTGGTGGGTGGAGTGCCGCAAATGTTATTGACAACCGAGGCGGGGAAACCCTACTTTGAAGGCTCAACTGAAGAAGAATGCGTTGATCGGGAGAAGTATCCGGTCAGGCGGGCCTCCAGAGAGCCGGGAATGCTGAGAACCGGCGGCTGCGCGACAGGTGAATGGGCCCGGGAGCACCGAATCCGAACCGTCCTGCAGAGGACCAGTAGGGTGAGGCGGAGTGGCACCGTTATCACAGCCAAGGCCCTCACGGGTTTCCGTGGCGGCTGAGAAGTGTCCTTTCTCCGTGAGGAGGAGGAAACAAAGGTGGTACCGCGAGAGCCCCTCGTCCTTTGCTGACGAGGGGTTTTGTCTTCCCCAGAATTTTCCGGGACACCTCTGAATCCAACCAATGCCCAGGACGGGCGAGGAGTACGAATGGCAACCGCAGCGACAGGCAGTGCACTTGAGGCACGAATCAAGGGAGTGCTCGAGGAGAAGTCGATGCTGAAGCATCCCTTCTATACCGAGTGGACGACGGGCGAATTGCCGATCGCAAAGCTCCAGGAGTATGCGCGGCAGTACTACCACTTCGAGGCTTCGTTTCCCCAGTTCCTGAGCTCGATCCATAGCCGCACGGAATCCCCAAAGATCCGGCAGTTGCTGCTGGACAACCTCTGGGATGAAGAGCACGGCGAACGCAACCACCCGGCGCTCTGGCTGGAGTTCGCGGCGGCGTTGGGGGTGGGCGAGAAGGAAGTGACGCAGGCGAAGCTGCGTCCGGAGACCCAGGCCCTGGTGGCCCACTTCAACAAGACGTCGCGCGAGGCGCCGCTGGCTGAGGCACTCGGCACGCTGTTCGCCTACGAGGGGCAGGTGCCGGCGATCGCGTGGCAGAAGATCAAGGGTCTGACGGAGCATTACTCGTTCGAACCGAAGCAGTTCGAGTTCTTTTCGGTACACCTGGTGGCGGACATCGCCCACGCGGGTGCGGAGATGGATTCGATTGCGATGGCATGCGACGACGAAGACGGCGTGGTGCGCGCAGTTGACGAGGCGTGCGACCTGCTGCTGTCGTTCCTCGACGGCTGTTACGACGTGGTGGCAGCGTAAATGGCCGAGATGGAGGGGCAATCGATCGAGGCGTGGAACACCACGATCCGGCTGGCGGCAGCGGTCGGCCGGTTGAAGATTGGCTCGAACCTGCGCGCTTCTTCGGATGCGCAGGCGAAGGCTTTCGAACTGGCAGGGATCGCCTGCGGGCTGATCGCCGAGGCGGCGGGGCGGGAAGGGCCGGCTCAGATCGGCATTCTGCGTGACGCGCGCGGGGCGCTGGCGCAATGCAAATCGTGGATTCACGTGCTGGCGGCGGTGACAAACGAACAGGACAGCGTGTTCGGGAACGAACTGGACATGGTGGAGCAGGCTTCGCGGCAGGTGAATGCGTACATCCGGTCTATCGACCGGGGGCCGGCGCAGGCAGGACCGCGACCGCCGATGCGGCAAGGCGGCGGACCAAGGCAAGGCGGCCCACGCAATCCCGGGGGAGGACCTCGATGACTGAGCGCAAGCGCATCCTTACGGGCATCCGGCCGACCGGCGCCCTGCACCTCGGGCACTATGCCGGCGCCCTGGAAAACTGGGTGCGCTTGCAGCACGACTACGAGACGTACTTCCTGATCGCGGACTACCAGGTTTCGGATTACGCCGACGACATCAAGCGCGTGCGCGATGCCGTGTGGGAGGTAGCGCTCGATTGGCTTGCGGTGGGGCTCGACCCAGAGGGCAGCTCGTTCGTGATCGAGAGCCTGGTACCGGAGCACGCGGAGCTGACGACGTGGCTCGGGTGGTTCCTGCCGGTCTCGATGCTGGAACGGAACCCGACGCTCAAGGCCGAAATGGCGGCGATGGAGAGCCCGGAGGATGGTTCGCAGGAGCGAAAGCCAGTGCCGGTGGCGTTCTACACGTATCCGGTGATGCAGGTTTCGAACATCCTGCTCCCGCGGGCACACCTTGTGCCGGTGGGCGAGGACCAGCTGCCGCACATCGAGCTCACGCGGGAGACGGCGCGGAGGTTCAACCACCGGTTCAAGGAGATCTTCCCGGAGCCGGAGGCGCTGGTGGGCCGGGTGGCGAGGCTGGTGGGAACCGACGGGAACGCGAAGATGAGCAAGTCGCGCGGGAATACCATCGACCTGAAGGACGACGCGGAGACGGTCGCGAAGAAGGTGAAGGGCATGTACGCAGGTCCGCCTCGTGGCGCGACCGAGCCGGGGAAGGTGGATGAGAATCCAATCTTCCTCTACCTGGACGCCTTCGACCCCGATACGGAGACGGTTGCGCAGCTGAAAGAGGACTACGCGAAGACGGGATTGCCGAACAAGGTGCTCAAGGACCGGCTGACGGACGTGCTGCAGACCAAGCTGGAGCCGATCCGGGAACGCCGGACGAAGTACGAACAGAACATGCCGATGGTGCGGGAGGCGCTGGAGGCGGGCACGAAGCGCATGCGAACGATAGCGGCCGAGACGATGGACATGGTGCGAGACGCCCTGGACCTCGGCTACCTGGAGAAGTACTAGGTGTTGCGGCCAACGCTGGAGGAAGTGAAGGCGCTCGCGGCGAAGGGCGAGGGCAACCTCGTGCCGATCTTCCGGGAGGTGCCCGCCGACCTCGAGACGCCGGTTTCGGCGTTCCTGAAGGTGCAAACCGGGGCGTATTCGTTCCTACTCGAATCGGTGGAGGGCGGGGAACGGCTGGCGCGCTATTCGTTCATCGGGACGCAGCCGTACCGGGTGCTGAAGACGGGACCGGGCGAGGAGTACGACGGCGATCCGCTGATCCCGCTGGAAGCGGAGATGGCACTCTATAAAGAGGTAAGCGTGGCGGGCGTGCCTGCGTTCACCGGCGGAGCCATCGGGTACGTGGCGTACGACGCGGTGAGGCACTTCGAGCCGAGGGTTGTACCGCCGGCGGCGGATGAACTCGGGATTCCAGAGGCCGTGTTCATGTTCTGCGATTCGATGGTGGTGTTCGACCACCTCCATCACGTGGTGAAGGTGATCGCGCACTGCCGGCTCGATGGCGACGTGGAGGCTTCGTACGAGCGGGCTTCGGCGCAGATCGACGAGATCGTGGCGCGGCTGAACAACCCCACGCTGCATCTGCCGGAGCAGGATGTAGATGCCGTGTTGCGGGGAAACAAAACGGCGAAGAGCAACGTCGGCCGCGAAGGCTACGAGCTGATGGTGGAGAAGTTGCGAGAGAACGTGATCGCGGGCGACATCATCCAGGCGGTGCCTTCGCAGCGGTTGGCACGACCGACGGCCGTCCATCCGTTCAATATTTACCGCCAGCTAAGGACTGTGAACCCGTCTCCGTACATGTTCTACCTGGACATGGGCGACTTCCAGATAGTGGGGGCTTCGCCGGAACTGCTTGTGCGAGTCGAAGACGGGCAGGTGGTGAACCACCCGATCGCCGGCACGCGCCGGCGAGGGCAGAACGCCGAGGAAGACGAAGCGCTGGCGGTTGAATTACTGGGAGACGATAAGGAGCGGGCCGAACACATCATGCTCGTGGACCTTGGCCGGAACGATGTGGGCCGGGTTTCGAAGCCGGGGACGGTGCGCGTCCCGAAGATGATGGAAGTCGAGAAGTACTCGCACGTGATGCACATCGTCTCGCACGTGGTCGGCGAGCTTGCCGAGGACAAAACGGCGTTCGATGCGTTCCGATCGGTGTTCCCGGCGGGGACGGTTTCGGGTGCGCCGAAAGTGCGGGCGATGGAGCTGATTGCAGAGATGGAGCCTTCGAAGCGGGGGGTCTATGCGGGCGCCGTTGGCTACGCGAGCTTCGCGGGGAGCCTGGACACCTGCATCGCGATCCGGACGATGCTGGTGAAGGACGGGGTTGCGTACCTGCAGGCGGGCGGCGGGATCGTATTCGATTCGGAGCCGTACGCGGAGTACGTGGAGACCGTGAACAAGATGGCGGCGCTGATGCGGGCGATCGACCAGGCGGAGCTGGCGGTGGCTGAGACGAAAAGCGGGACGCTGGTATGAAGGCCCTCACCCCCCGGCCCCCTCTCCCAAGTCTGGGAGAGGGGGAGCATGCGATGGACGTTGGGCGGGAGGCGCGGTTGTTCTTCGGCCACGTGGTGGGCCTGCCGGTGGACGCGCTTACTGGCGTGCGCGCCTCGGACGCCCTCACCGCTGGCCCCCTCTCCCACGTCTGGGAGAGGGAGAGCATGCGATGGACGTTTGGGCGGGAGACGCGGTTGTTCTTCGGCCATCCTGGTGGGCCTGCCGGTGGACGCGCTTACTGGCGTGCGCGCCTCGGACACCCTCATCCGCCGGCCACCGCTGGCCCTCACCCCTCTCCCGACTCCTGCGTCGCGGGAGAGGGGAGTGTTGCAGGTTGTGGGCGGGGGGCGCGGTTGTTCATCGGCCATCGTGGTGGGCCTGCCGGTGGACGCGCTTACTGGCGTGCGCGCCTCGGACGCCCTCACCCCCCGGCCCCCTCTCCCACGTCTGGGAGGGGGGGGAGCATGCGATGGACGTTTGGGCGGGAGGCGCGGTTGTTCTTCGGCCATCGTGGTGGGCCTGCCGGTGGACGCGCTTGCTGGCGTGCCGGCCTCGGACGGGCGGGGGCGGTGATTTGAGATGACGGACAGGCGGCCGGACTGCGTTTATGGGGTGCTGGTGCGGGAGGGCCGGGTGTTCGTGCGGGTGATGGATGGGCATTTTGGTTTG
Source organism: Dehalococcoidia bacterium (assembly GCA_050185215.1). GTDB lineage: Bacteria > Chloroflexota > Dehalococcoidia > Tepidiformales > Tepidiformaceae > Amarobacter. The sequence goes on from JBFWZP010000008.1 coordinate 26,920, forward strand.
CCGGGCGGAGTGTTCCGGCCGATGGCGGAGGACCGGAAGGTGGAGTTGAAGGCGCACCTCTGGGACCAGCTTGGAATCGAGGGGACCTCGATCTGGGCGCAGGGGGCGTTTGAGTACCGGAACCCGGATGAGGACTGCGAGCGGTTCTGCGGGTTCTATTCGGTGTGGGAGTGGAGTGGTGACGTGCCGGCGGAGGCGGGGCAATGGATGTCGGCGGATGAGCTCGCTATGACGGCCGTGCCAGCTTCGCTGCGGATTCTGCTGTTCAGCGTGCTGCAAACGCAGGCGGTGAAGACGACATGAAGCAGCACATCCATATGGCGGCGATCCTCGAGCGCGATGGCAGGCTGTTCCTGATCCGCGAACGCCCCGATTCGGCGTGGGGGCTGCCGGGCGGCCCATTGCCGCTCGATAAGGATGACATCGACGACGAAATGGACGCGGTGCTCCAGCGGCTTGGCGTGATGGCGCCGGCGATCGAAGAAGACTTCCTGCAGACGCACTATTTCCCGGTGGAAGACGGGCAGGTGGTCTACAACGTGTACGCGGCGACGGACTGGGCCGGCGATCCCGCTCCCGCGCCGGGAGTCGGGGCGGGATGGTTCGCGCTGGACGAACTCGAGACGATTGCGATGGACGAGAGCGCGCGCAACGCGGTGCTGCAGGCGTTCGGGCTCGTCGAAGCCGAGGACGACACCGCGGCGATACTTGCAGCGCTGGCGCCCTCACCTCCCGGCCCCCTCTCCCAAGCTCGGGAGAAGGGGAGTGTCCCAGGCGGCATCGAAGCTCCAGTAGAGCAGAGCAGCGACAGGCGGATTGCGGGACTGGATGTATTGCGAACACTGACAGGGCGGGATCCGGAAGCGGCGGCCGCGGCCATGGAGAAGACGCAGCCGGAGATCGCCCGAGATGTGATTGACTTTGCGCTGGGTGAGGTGTGGTCCGGGGTGGCGCTCGACCGGAAGACGCGGAGCCTGCAGGTGGTGGCGATGCTAGCGGCGACGGGTCGCACCGGTGGACCGCTGATGTCGCACATCAATGGAGCGTTGAACCACGGGGCCAGCCCGGAGCAGGTGGTGGAAACGCTGCGGATGGTGGCGGTCTATGCCGGGTTCCCGGCGGCGCTGGAGGCCTGGCCGGTGATGGAACGGGTCTTCGAGCAGCGGGGCATACCACGGCCGGGAGGTATGTCATGACGGCGGTGTTGTGGGACCTGGATGACACGCTGTTGAACACGCTGCCGGGGCGGATGAAGGCGCTTTCTCATTCGTACGAGAAGTACCTCGGATCGAAGACCGACCCGGAGGCGCTGTGGCGTTCGCACCGCGGCGGGACGATCGAGGACCTGGGACGTCGCCTGCTCGGCGAGACGGACTACATGCGGTTCGTGGACACATATCGCGACTACTACTACAGCCTGGGGCAGGAGCCGCAGCCGTTCCCGGGGGTGGTGGCGGTGCTGGAGGCGTTCCAGCACGCGGAGGTGCCGATGGCGATCGTCACCTCGAAGATCGCGTGGGGCGCGACCGAAGAATTGACTTCCGCGGGGATGCTTCACTACTTCCATTCGATCGTGGGGTTCGACGACACGGACCTTCACAAGCCAGATCCGGCGCCGGTCTTCGAGGCGCTGGATCGCCTGCTGATGGAGACTTCGAAGCGCGTCATCTTCGTGGGGGACAGCCCGGCGGACATCTGGGCGGCGAAGAATGCAGGCGTGACCTCGGTGGCAGCGCTGTGGGGAACGCTCGACGCGGAATTGCTGCTCGACGCGATGCCGGACTACACGGCGAAAACACCGGGCGATGTGCTTTCGGTGATCGCGGGAGAGGCGGCGGAAGCGTGAGCGCGAAAATCGAGAAGCGAATGGCGCACGTTGGTGTGCGGTTCTACCGGAGCGGGGGCGTGGAGCTTGTGCTTGTGCCGCTGATGAAAGAAACGGCATCGTTCACGCGGTCGGCGGGAGACGGCTACTTCCTGGTGACGCTCATGGGCGAGCCGGGAAGCGCGTACCCGCTGGACCTGTATTCGCCGGGATCGTACGAGGCTTCGTACCTTGCCAAGAAGTTCAAACTGGACCGGCGAGGCTACGGGTACACGCCAGAGGAACTGGCGGCCACACTTCGGCTGGTTGCTGAAGATCTCCAGGAGGAAGAGGGACTCGACCGATGACGACCGTGATGATCGATAACTACGACAGCTTCACGTACAACCTCTGGCAATACCTCGCGGAGATGGGGGCCGACGTTCGGGTGTTTCGCAACGACCAGGTGACGCTGGCCGAAATCGAAGAACTGCACCCGGACCACATCGTGATCTCGCCGGGGCCGGGCGACCCGGACCAGGCAGGGATTTCGCGGGATGTGATCCGGGAGTATGCGGGCAAGGTGCCGGTCCTGGGCGTTTGCCTTGGGCACCAGTGCATTTACGACGTGTACGGAGGGACCGTCGCGGGTGCGGGGGAGATCAAGCACGGGAAGACCTCGCACATCGAGCACGACGGCAAGGGTGTGTTCAAGGACATCCCAAACGACTTTGTGGCTGTTCGGTACCATTCGCTGGCTGGGACTCCGGACACCCAGCCGGAGGAACTGGAGGTGACGGCGACTTCGGAAAGCGGCGTCATCATGGGTGTGCGGCACAAGGAACTGACGGTCGAAGGTGTGCAGTTCCACCCCGAGTCGATCGCGACCGAACATGGGAAAGAGTTGCTGAAGAACTTCCTCGAGATGGAGGGAGGCAAATGGGAATGAATTTCGAATTTCGAATTGGGAATTGCGAATTAGGTCTGGACCGCGAGGAGACGGAGCTGTGATACAGGATGCGATCCGGGCACTTGTTGAACGGGGGCCGCTGACGGGTTCGGAGACGGCGGCGGCGCTCGAAGTGATCATGACCGGCAACGCGACGCCGGCGCAGATCGGGGCGTTTCTCGCGGCCATGCGGGTGCGCGGCGAGACTCCGGAGGCAATTGCTGCCGGGCTGACGGTGATGCAGACCCACGCGGAGCCGTGCCGGGTGAAAGATGTCATCGACATTTGCGGGACTGGTGGCGATGGGATCGATACCATCAATGTTTCGACGGCGGCGGGGTTTGTGGTGGCGGCGGCGGGGGTACGCGTGGCGAAGCACGGTAACCGCGCGGCCTCTTCGAAATGCGGCAGCGCCGATGTACTGGAGGCGCTGGGAGCGCGAATCGACCTCGGCGGCGAGCAGGTCGCGGAGGTGATCGAGGGGTGCGGGTTCGGGTTCCTGTTCGCACAGCGATTCCACCCGGCGATGCGGCATGTCGGCGGGCCGAGGCGAGAGATCGCAGTCCGCTCTATCTTCAACATCCTCGGGCCGCTTTCGAACCCGGCAAACCCACGAGCACAACTCGTCGGGGTCGGGGCGCGAGCAATCGGGCCGATCGTGGCCGATGCGCTGGCCTTACGAGGCCTGGGCCGGGCGATCGTGGTGCATTCGGACGACGGTCTGGACGAGATCAGTCCTGCGGCTTCGACGCATGCGTGGCTGGTCGGCGATGGACGGGTTGAGGAGCGAGACCTGCGGCCTTCGGATTTTGGGTTGAACGAGAGCTCACTCGAATCGGTGGCGGGCGGAGACGCGGAGCAGAACGCCGGGGACATTCTCGCGATCCTGGACGGCGCCGATGGGCCGAAGACGGACTTCGTGTTGATGAACGCGGCGGCGTCCCTGCAGGTGGCGGGGAAGTGCGACGACCTGGCTTCGGGCGTGGAGCTGGCGCGGAAAGCGATTGGATCCGGGCGGGCACGGGAAGTGCTGGATCACTATGTGTCGCTGACGCAGGAAGTTGGCGGCAATGAGTGAGCTGACCATCCTCGACACGATCGTGGCTCAGCGGCGAAAGGATGTCGCTGCCGCAAAGCTGAGTCGTTCGACGGCGGCGCTGCAGGCGGCACTGGCGACCGCGCCGGACCCAATCGACTTCGCCGAGCGGTTGCGGCGCGACCGTCCGGTGGCAGTGATCGCGGAGGTGAAGCGTGCTTCGCCGAGTAAGGGTGACATCGCGCCGGGGATGGATGCTGTGGCCCAGGCGATGAAGTATGCGACGGGTGGCGCCGCCGGGATCTCGGTATTGACCGAACCCACGTGGTTCAAGGGGACGCTGGAGGACATGGCTTCCGTGCGGGCGGCGGCGGGCGAACTGGGCGACGGGCGGCCGGCGATTCTGCGGAAGGACTTCATCTTCGACGAGTACCAGGTGCTGGAGGCGCGGGCCGCCGGGGCGGATTCGGTGCTGTTGATCGTCGCCTCGCTGGATGACGAGGCACTGAAGCGGCTGATGGCGCTCTCGCGCGAGCTTGGGATGGAGCCGCTGGTTGAGGTGAACAACGCCGACGAGATGGCGCGAGCGCTGGAGGCCGGGGCCAGCGTGATCGGGATTAACAACCGGGACCTGCGGAGCTTCAACGTGGACCTGGGGACCACGGATCGGCTGGCCGGGATGGTATCGGGCGGAGTGCTGCTGGCGGCGCTGAGCGGGATCAGCACGCGGGACGATGTCGAGCGGTTCCAGAGCGCTGGGGCGGGTGCGGTGCTGGTTGGGGAGGCGCTGATGGTGGCGGAAGATCCGGCAAAGAAGATTGGGGAGTTGCGGGGCGAGCCCTCACCTCCCGGCCCCCTCTCCCGACTTCCGTTGGTCGCGGGCGAGGGCGAGAAGGTGGGCGGAAGATGACGTTGGCCCTGACCTCCGGCGGGGAGTTCGAATTCGCAGTGGTGGCTGCGATTTCGTCCTCACCATTCGATCTACTCTCCCGGCTTCTGTTGGTCGCGGGCGGCGAGTCCCTCACCCCCGGCCCCTCTCCCAAGTCTGGGAGAGGGGAGTCGAATGCCGTGGTGGTGGCTGCGATCTCGTCCTCACCTTTCGAGCTACTCTGCCGGCTCTCCCAGATCGCGGGCGGCGGGGCCCTCACCGCCGGCCCCTCTCCCAAGTCTGGGAGAGGGGAGTCGAATGCTAGGTTTGGCAGTTTCGCTGTGGCAAACCTTTGGCCCTCACCCCCCGGCCCCCTCTCCCGACTCCCGTTGGTCGCGGGCGAGGGGGAGAAGGTGGGACAACGATGACGCTCGTGAAGATTTGCGGGTTGAAGGATGCCGAGACGGCGGTGGAGACGGCGAAGGCCGGGGCTGACTTCATTGGGATGGTGTTTGCCGCTGAATCGAAGCGGAGGGTTACGCCGCAGCAGTGCCACGACATTGTGGAGGCGGTGAAGGGTGTCCGTGGGATGCCCGGCGAGGTGGTGTTCCAGGGGCCGGTGCGCGGCGAGGTTTCGGCGCGGACGTGGTTTGGGGCGTGGGCGGACGCGCTGGAAGAAAGCGTGGCGCGGTGGCGGCCGCTGCTGGTGGGGGTGTTTACCGGGATGAACCCGGATGAGGTGAACGATATCGCTGATGCGGCGGGGCTGGATTTGGTGCAGCTTTCGGGCGGGGAAGACGACGATTTCGTGCGGCGGGTGGTGCGTCCGGTGATCCGGACGGTACATGTGCACGAGGGCATGAACTCGGAAGCGGTCGAGGAGCGGTGCGTGCCGGGGATTTCGGCGGGCCTGCACCTGGACAAGGGTTCGAGCAGTGCGCTTGGGGGAACAGGGCTGGCGTTCGACTGGCAGGTGGCGGCTGAGGTGGCGGAGCGGAAGCCGTTTTTGCTGGCCGGAGGTTTGACGCCCGAGAACGTGGCCGAGGCTATCGAGCGAGTGAACCCGTGGGGCGTCGACGTTTCGACAGGCGTCGAAACCGACGGGGTAAAGGATATCGAGAAGATCCGCGCGTTCATTCGCGCGGCAAAGGGGGCAGCAGTTGGCCGTTGAGACAGCACTTTCGCCGAGGTTCGGGGAATTCGGGGGACGGTACATCCCGGAGACGCTGGTCGCTGCGCACGACGAGCTCGAGCGCATCTACAAGGAGGCGCAGGCCGACCCCGAGTTCCATCGCGAACTGGACGACCTGATGAAACACTACGTGGGGCGGGAGACGCCGCTGTACTTCGCGGAGCACCTGACGCGAGATTGCGGCGGGGCCCGCATCTGGCTAAAGCGCGAAGACCTGGCCCACACCGGCGCCCACAAAATCAACAACGCCCTTGGGCAGGCACTGCTGGCGAAGCGAATCGGGAAGCCCCGGATCATCGCTGAGACGGGGGCCGGGCAGCACGGGGTGGCGACCGCGACGGTCTGCGCGATGCTCGACCTCGAGTGCGTGGTGTACATGGGGAGCGAGGACATCAAGCGCCAATCGCTGAACGCGTTCCGGATGAAGATGCTCGGAGCGAAGCTGGTTTCGGTGGAATCGGGGAGCAAGACGCTCAAGGACGCGATCAACGAAGCGATGCGCGACTGGGTGACGAACGTCGAGACGACCCACTACATCATCGGTTCGGCGATTGGGCCGCACCCGTTCCCGACGATCGTGCGGGACTTCCAATCCGTCATCGGCAAGGAAGCGCGGGCGCAAATGCTCCAACAGGCTGGCAAGCTTCCGGACATCGCGATCGCGTGCGTGGGGGGCGGGAGCAACGCGATCGGGCTATTCCACCCGTTCATCGACGACCCGGTGCGGCTGATCGGGGTCGAGGCCGGCGGCGATGGCGTGGGGACGGGGAAGCATTCGGCGACGTTGGTAGCGGGCCGGGCAGGGGTGCTGCACGGGACGCGGACCTACCTCCTGCAGAACGCCGACGGCCAGATCCTGGAGACGCACAGCATTTCGGCGGGGCTGGACTACCCGGGCGTAGGCCCCGAGCACGCATGGCTGAAGACCACTGAACGCGCAGAATACGTGGCCGTGGACGACAAGCAGGCGCTGGAAGGGTTCCAGGCCCTGACGCGGGCGGAGGGGATCATCCCGGCGCTGGAGCCATCGCATGCGGTGTACCACGCGATGCAGGTGGCGAAGGATTGCAGTCCCGACACTGACATCCTCATTGGCCTGAGCGGTCGCGGCGACAAGGACATGCACACGGTGGCGGCGGCGCTCGGGGTAACCCTCTGAACCAGGCCGATACTGCCGAGGGATCGCGGAGCTACCCGTGGGGGCCGCGCGAGGTGCTGATCGGCGCGGGCGCGTTCGTGTTGATGTTTTTCACGATCAACGCGATCGTCGCGATGTGGGCGATCAGCCACGATGACTTCTCCACGGAGGACGTGGGGAACGCGTTCGAACGCATGCAGGCGGTGAGCCATTACGGGGTGGAGCGACTGGATGCGGCGGTGCGAGGCGTCGAACCGCCGGACCCGCCAATCATCCTGGCGAAGCAGCGCGACCTGCAGTTCACCCTGCTGGTAACGGCACTGTCGCAAGTCGTGCTTCTCGGTATCGTGCTGTACGCGAGCAAGCAGAAGGCCTCCGAATTCATTAAGGCGGCGCGGCTGGACCGCATCCACCTTGGCCGGTTGTGGCTGATCTTCGGGATCGTGTTGCTTGTTTATGCGGCGCTGTTTCTCTATTCCCTGGCCGCAGAAACAATTGGCATCTCGTGGCTTGAACCGAGTTCGACGGTGCCTTCGGGCGTGATCCGGAGCGACGTGACGCTAAGCATTACCGGACTTGTGGCACTGATCGGGGCGCCGATATCGGAAGAGTGCTTCTTCCGGGGCCTGGTGTTCAGCGGGCTGTTGCGGTGGGGGTTCTGGCCAGCGGCACTGGTTTCGGGGACGGCGTTCAGCATGGTGCACTTCGACCCGGGAAGCCTGCTGCCGTTCATCGGCATCGGGGTGGTGCTGGCCTGGGTGTACTGGCGGCGGGGGTCGTTGTGGGACTCGATCGCATTCCATTTCATGTTCAACGCAACGAGCTTCGCTCTGCTGGTGGCTTCGCGATGATCGGCGAGCGCCGGCTAGCAGCGATCCCGTGGGGCGAGACGTCCGTGCTGATCGGGATCTGGCTGGCACTGGCGGTGTTCGTCGGCGCGCGGTTGCTGATTGCGCCAACGGCCGAGGCCCTGGACCACGGAAGGGCGTTTACCGACATCGGGAACGCGTTCGAGAAGGCGGCCGAGGTGGGACGATACGCCGACCTGCGACTGGTGAGGGCGGCAGCGGGAAACGAGTTGCCGGCGCCTCCCCGGATCCTCGGCGACATTGTGACGGCGCGGATCGCGTGGGCGTACGCCGTGGTGGCGACGTTCCTTTTCGCGGGGGTAGCGGCGGTTTCCACCGGGAAGGGGCCGCAACAGTTCGCGAAGGCGATCGGGCTCGATCGGTTCGATATCGACCACCTGTGGGCGCCGGGGCTGGCGGTCGCGATCGTCTACCTGGGGGTTGGGGGTTATGCGCGAGCGGTGGATGCGCTGGGGATCGACTGGCTGCAGCCGGAGCCGGGGGGCCTCGAAGTGACGCTGCGGGACGGTTGGGCGCTGGGCCTCTACGGTGCCACGACGATGATCGCGGCGCCGTTCGGGGAGGAGTTGTTCTACCGGGGACTGGTGTTCACCGGACTGAGCCAGTGGGGGTTCGTGCCGGCGGCGGTGGTATCGAGCCTGCTGTTCGCGCTCTCGCACCTGGACGCTGCGACGATTCTCCCGTTCACGGTGGTGGGACTGACGATGTGTTGGCTCTTCTGGCGGAGCGGATCGATCTGGGATGCCATCGTCTTTCACGTGCTCTTCAACTCATTGAGTTTCATTCTTTTGCTGGCGAGGACCTGACCAATGTCGAAACGCATGCGCGAACTGTTCGCGAACGCCAAGGCCGAGGGTCGAAAGTTGTTCGTCCCATACGTGACCGCGGGTTACCCAACGCACGATGACACGGTGCCGATACTGCTCGCTTGCGAGGCCGGAGGAGCGGACATTATCGAGTTGGGGATGCCGTTTACCGACCCGCTGGCGGATGGTGCGACGATCCAGCACGCAAACCAGATCGCGCTCGAGCACGGGATCAGCTTCCAGGGGTGCCTCGATATCGTGGCGGAGGCGCGGGCGAAGGGCCTGACGATCCCGGTTGTGTTCATGGGGTACTACAACCCGCTGCTCGCACACGGGGAAGTGCAATCAGTAGTCGACGCAAAGGCGGCGGGCGCCGATGGATTCATCGTGGTCGACTTGCCGGCGGATGAGGCCGGGAAGTTCATCGGGGCGTGCCGAGCGAACGACATGAGCTTCATCCCGCTGATCGCACCGACGACGACCGACGAACGCATTGAAATGCTCGCGAAGGCATCTGATTCGTGGCTTTACTGCGTGAGCGTGACGGGCACGACGGGGGGGAAGTCTGTGGATTCGGGAGATGTGGAGAAGTTCGTGAAGCGAGTGCGGGAGCACACCTCGCTGCCGCTCACGGTAGGGTTCGGGATCAGCACGCGGGCGCAGGCGGACCGTGTGAGGCTAGTCGCGGATGCGGTAGCGGTGGGCAGTGCTATAATCGCGACCATTGACGCCGCGGAGGAAGACCGCCGCGCGCAGCGCGTCAGGGAGTTTGTGGAGGATGTCTCCGGTCGATAGCGAACAGGTGAATGCGGCCCGCACGTGGGTAGACGAGCGCCGATGGGCGTGGCGTTGGCCCCTCGTGGGCCGCGTATATGCGTGTTCGCCGGCCGGGGTCTTTGGGCTCCCGGTTCGCCAAGGGCACGACTAAACCCAACCGAACCAACCCTTGAGGAGGCAACTGCGCGTATGCCGGATCGCGGCATCCGCGGTGTGATTGGCCACACCCGGAAACCATTCGATTTGACCGCCGCCTTTGCGGCGAATGGCACACGCGATGCGAGCCGGATGAATATCCCGCTCGGCCTCCTTCTCCAATGGAAATCGGAGAAGACCCCACGTGACGTCCATCCTTTCGATCCCCGAGAGACCGCGCGTCGCGGACCAGGTACCGGTCCGCGAACCGTCTCGGCCGTGTGTTAGTGGAGAACCACCCTTGATTATCGTTGTATCCCCGGAGGCGACTCCGGATGACCTTGACCACATCGTCCGCCGGGTAGAAGAGACCGGCCACCAGGCCCACCTTTCGGTGGGCACCGAGCGCAGCATCATCGGCGTTATCGGCCACGACGACCCGTCGCTGCAGGACATTTTCGAAGCCCTGCCGCACGTCGAATCGGTCCACCGCGTAACGAAACCGTACAAGCTCGTGAGCCGCGAATTCCACCCGAACAACACCATTGTCGACATCGGAAATGGCGTGACTGTGGGTGGCACGGAACTGGCGATCATGGCCGGGCCGTGCTCGATCGAGAACGAAGAGCACATCTTCGATGCGGCGCGTGCGGTGAAGGCCGCCGGCGCGAACATGCTGCGGGGCGGCGCCTACAAGCCGCGCAGTTCGCCGTACGCGTTCCGCGGGCTGGGGCCGGAAGGCCTGGCGTACCTGGCGGCGGCCGGGAAAGAGACGGGGCTGCCGGTTATCACCGAGCTGATGAGCGTGCGAGACATCGACGCAGTTTGCCGCTACTCCGACGTCATCCAGATTGGCGCGCGAAACATGCAGAACTTCATGTTGCTCGACGAGGTGGGGCAGGTGAAGAAGCCGGTGATGCTGAAGCGCGCGTTGAGCGGGCAGATCGAAGAGTGGCTGCTGGCGGCGGAGTACATCCTCGCGCAGGGAAACCCGAACGTGATCCTGTGCGAGCGCGGCATCCGGACGTTCGAGACTTCGTACCGGAACACGTTCGATGTCAACGCGATCCCGCTGGTGAAGGAACTGAGCCACCTGCCGATCATCGCCGACCCGAGCCACGGCACGGGGAAACTCAGCCTTGTGACGCCGGTGGCGATGGCCGGGATCGCCGCTGGGGCTGATGGGTTGATGATCGAGGTGCACAACAACCCGGACCATGCCCTGAGCGACGGCGCGCAATCGTTGACCTATGACAAGTTCAGGGTAATGATGCAGTCGGTCGCCGGTATCGCTGCCGCCGTCGAGAGGACACTCACCGGAGTGAGAGCGCCTGTCGCGGCACGATAACGGAAAGGGTCGGAAGACCAGGACGGGGGTGCCCCTGCGGGGGGGCGCTGGCCCGTCGGGAGTCATGGCCGAAATTACCCTGCCCGTATTCCAGGGTCCGCTGGACCTCTTGCTCCACCTGATCGAGCGCGACGACCTCGACATCACGGCCGTCTCGCTCGTTACGGTCACCGATCAGTACCTTGAAACCATCCGGACCTCTGAGGGGTTCGATCCGCAGGCGCTGGCCGAGTTCGTCTCGGTCGGCGCCAAGCTGATCTACCTGAAGTCGCGGGCGCTGTTGCCGCGACCTCCGCAGGAAGACGGCGATGAGCTCGACGACGACGACGTGGGGCGGGAACTGGTGGACCTGCTGAAGGAGTACAAGCGATTCGCGGAGGTTGCGGATTTGCTTGAGGAGCGGCAGGAAGAAGGGGCCCGGATCTACACGCGGTTGGCGCCGCCACCGGAGCTTCCGGAGGGGACGGGCCTGCACAACGTCACGATGGAGCGGCTGCGGGCAATCATGCTCGAGGTGCTAAACAAGAAGCCACCGGAGCCGCGTGTGCGGGCGATTATCGTCCGGGATACGGCGATGACGCTGGGCGAGCGGCTGATGGATTTCCGGGAGCGGTTGCAGCGGCGCGGACGGTTCTCGTTCCGGCGGATGATGATGGACTGCAAGACTCGGGTAGATGTGGTGGTCTCATTTATGGCTGTGCTGGAGCTGATCCGGGCGGGCGAATGCGATGCCGAGCAGGATTCGACGTGGGGCGACATCGTGGTGGTAGCGCTGGTGCGAGCTGGCTGATAGTGATCGTCAGTCCCAGGTCGTAAGTCGTCCGCGGGTGCGTTCGAGGGCGAGTGCGAGGGTTACTCCGATGGCTGAGCCGAGGGAATCGAAGCCGACATCGAGCCAGTTGGCATCGCGGTTGGGGACGAAGGACTGGTGGAACTCGTCGCTCATGCCGTAGCAGACGCAGACTGCCCAGGCCACCAATGCGACAACGGCGAACGGCAGCGCCGGGAAGTAGTGGCGCAGCGTCCGGACTACGAGGAACGCGAGGATGGCGTATTCGGTGGTGTGGGCGAGCTGGGATTTCCACTCGCCGCCGGACGTGCCGGGTGGGTTGGGGAAGCTCGAGACCGTGAAAATGAGGGCGGCCCAGACGATGACAGAAATGATTCGATGATGGCGGGCCACGGTGAAAGTCTACCGGCGCAGTTGTCTGTGAACGCTAAGAGGGCCGCGAAATCGCGGCCCTCTCCAGTGGACGCGTTCGCCATTCAGGCCGACGGCTGAGCCGTGCCGACTGGCGGGATTTGCTGGGCCTGGGCTTTCGGGCCGCGCAGGCCACGGATGGCCATGTAGGTGAGGGCACCGATGCCCCAGGTGGCGAATGCGAAGAGAGCGAGCACGTTGATCCCTGGAATCGCGAAGATGACGAGAAGGATCACTGTGCCCAGGGCGGCCGCGCCGACCGGTCTCGCGGGCCGTTCTACGCCGCGATTGAGGACAAGCAGGCCGATCCAGGTCCCGGCGACCGCCACACCAAGTACGGCGAGCACCGGCATCAGGACGAGGAAGATGCCGAGGCCGATCCAGAACCCAACGAGCGTGGCGATGGCAATGGCGGCGATGATCGGCAGTGCCACGACGGTCACGAGACCGGAGACGATCGTCTGCCATGGCCTGGCGCCCATTGAGGTCGCCGCCTCACCGAGTTGCTTGCCGGCGATGAGGCCGAAGCCGACGGCGACAGCAATGAGAGCAACGCCCAGACCGACAAAGAAGACAATCCCGAAGAGGACGGCCCAACCTGTGCGGAGGAAGAACCCGGACGTGTGATCGATGCTGCCGGTGACGGTGGCGCCCTGCGCGCGGGTAAGGTCACCGCGGACCAGGCGGACGTTATCGACGACGGCGGTGTTGGCGAGGTGGAGGTCGCCGCGGACCACGGTGACATCGCCGTTCACACGGCCAGCCACGAGGGCGTCGCCACGGATGACCGTGACCGAGTTGTGGACGGTGCCCTGAACGTTGGCATCGCCGTTGATGACGACCAGGTTGCTGAGGTCCTGGCCGGCGGGGAGGGTGTAGTCGCCGTTGATGCGGAGGACGAACCCGCCTTCTGATTCGCTATCTGCGAATGCGGCCGACGGAATGATCGCCACGATTGCGGCGACGAGGAGGATGAGGAGACGTTTCACACTGCACCTCCGACTCCAAGAATTCGCAAATAAGGTATGGCGTCGGGGAGCGGGTCACATGGGGCGATGGTGCCACCGGGACGGGCCGAAGGGGCATGTCCGTCAGGCTTCGAGGACCATTTGGGTCTGGGTGATCTGGGCGACGAGCCTGCCATCGGCGCCCCGGATGCTGGTCTGCCAGGTCTGGAGGCGGCGGCCGCGGTTCACCGGGAGGCACTCTGCCTCGAGTGTCGTACCGGCTTTTCCGGGCGCGAAGAAGTTGGTCTTGGATTCGATTGTGGTGGTGCCCGCGTTCGCGGGGATGTTCAGCACTGTGCCGACGGCGCCGAGCGTATCGGCGAAGGCCATGAGCGCGCCGCCGTGGCAGATGCCGGGAACCGTGCAGAGATCATCGCGGACATCGAGTTCGGCGGTGACGCGATCCGGGGTGGCCGAGGTGATGCGCACACCCAGGGTGCCGGGGAAGAACGGATCGAGCCGCTTCTGGATGCTGGTTGCCTGATCGTCCAATGGAGAGCCTCGTGGTGAAGGGTGAAGTGAAGCGCATGCCGGAATCCGCTTACTGCGTGCGCGGTTCAATGGCGGTGGCCGCAGGATACATAGTCGTGTTACGGATAACCGATTGGCAGAACCACCTGGAGCCGGAATGCGCAGTCCACCTTGCGTTGGTAGGCTGTTTCTACACAAATGGCCGTGCCTTCGTTTACCGCCGCACAACTCGCCGCCGGGGCGCCCGGGCCAGAAACCGCACTGACGATCGGGGTGCTCGACGGCGTGCATCTCGGGCACCAGGCCCTTCTCAAGCGGCTGAGTGCCGAAGCGAAGAAACGAGCGCTCTCGCCCGGTGTGGTCACGTTGCATCCTCACCCGATCACGGTGCTCCGGCCCGAGATTGCACCAAGCTACCTGACCGGCCTCGAAGACCGCATGGAACTGATGCGAGACGCGGGCGCCGACTGGGTGATCCCGTTGACGTTCACGAGCGAAGTCTCCGAGGTGGAGTGCGAGGAGCTCGCGACGGCGTTCGTGGAGCGGTTGCGAATGCGGCTGATGGTGCTCGGGCCCGACGCGGCGTTCGGACGCGGCGCGCCCAAGGACACAGCCGAGCGGATGAAGCGGCTGGGGGCTGAGCGAGGATTCGAGGTCATCCAGATCGAACCGTTGATGCACGACCACGAGCGGTACAGCTCGACAGCGGTGCGGAATGCGCTCGCTGAAGGCGACATGGCGCGGGTTACGGCTCTGCTGGGGCGGGCGTACAAGATTGCCGGGCCGGTCGTCCATGGCTTCGAACGGGGCCGGACGATCGGTTTCCCGACGGCGAACATTTCGGTTGCGGCCGACCGGGCGCTTCCGGGGCTGGGCGTGTATGCGACTCGCGCGCATGTGGCCGGGCACACGTTGGTCGGTGCGACGAATATCGGGCGACGGCCGACGTTTGATGCCGGACACATTTCGATCGAGACGTACCTGCTGGATTTCGAGGGTGATATCTACGGGGAGCGGATGGACATCGAGATCCTGGCACGGGTGCGGGGCGAGGTGAAGTTCGACAGTGTGGACGGGTTGAAGGCGCAGATTGCAAAGGATGTCGAGACCGCGCGGGGGCTGGTTTCGTGAGAGCCCTCGCTGTGCGCCCTCACCCCCGGCCCCTCTCCCGACTTCGCGGGAGAGGGGAGTTTTGGTTGCAACAACTGGGTTGGGCGGCGGCTGTGCGCCCTCACCCCCGGCCCCTCTCCCGACTTCGCGGGAGAGGGGTGGCGTTCGTGTGCGGGAGGAATGAATTGTGAGTGAGGGAGAGAAGGTGACGGGGCCGGCGAGCTATTTCCCGTCGATCGAGAAGAAGTACGGGCGGCCGATTCCGGAGTGGAAGGCGCTTATCCGAGCGAATCCGGCAAAGAAGCACATGGAATTGGTGAACTGGCTGAAATCGGAACACGGAATGGGCCACGGACATGCCAACGCGCTGGTGGCGGATACGCTCCGCGAAGATCAGGCGACGACGCACTAGAGGCGAACTGAATGACGAGAACGATGACGCCGGTTGATGAGCAGCTTGCTGTGCTGATGAGCGGCGTGGACTACGGCGATTCGCTGCTGCGGCAGCAGATGGAGCGGGAGTTGCGGGGGCTGTTGGAGCAGGACCGGCCGCTGCGCGTGTACCTGGGCATCGACCCGACGGCGACTTCGCTGACGCTGGGGCATACGGTGCCGCTGCGGAAGCTCCGGCAGTTCCAGTCGTTTGGGCACCACTGCATCTTCCTGATTGGGGACTACACGGCGCTGATAGGCGACCCGAGCGACAAGAACAAGCTGCGGCCGATGCTGACGCAGGAAGACATCCGTCAGAACGAGGCGACGTACTTCGAGCAGGCTGCGCGCATTTTGGATTCGGAGAAGACGGAGCTTCGGCACAACTCGGAGTGGCTCGGTGAGCTGCAGTTCCCGGATATCATCAGCCTGATGTCGAAGTTCACGGTGGCGGAGATGCTGCGGCGAGACAATTTCCGGAACCGGTTCGATTCGGGCGATGCGGTGTACCTGCACGAGTTCCTCTACGCGCTGATGCAGGGGTACGACGCGTATGCGCTGGAGTGCGACGTGCAGGTTGGCGGGACGGAGCAGCTGTTCAACCTGATGGCCGGGCGGAAGATCCAGGAGGATGCCGGGCAGCGTCCGCATGTGCCGGTGACACTGCCAATCCTGGTGGGACTCGATGGTAAGGAGCGGATGTCCAAATCGAAGGGCAATCACATTGGGGTGAGCGACTCGCCGGAGGAGCAGTTCGGCAAGGCAATGTCGATACCGGATGAGGCGCTAGAGAGCTTCTTCACGCTGGCGACCAACCTGCACCCGGACGAGGTGCGGCAGGTGATGGGCGCGATGAAGAACGGCGAACGCAGCCCGATCGACACGAAGAAGCTGCTCGGCTGGACGATCGTGAGCGAGTTCTGGGGGAGCGATGCCGCGAACAGCGCCCAGGAGCATTTCGAGCGGACGGTGCAGCGGAAGGAGACCCCGGACGAGATGCCAGAATACGCGCTCTCAAGCGGGGAATTGCTGCTGGATGTGGTGGTTGCGGCGGGTGCGGCGCCATCGAAGCGGGAGGCGAGGCGGTTGTTCGAGCAGCGGGCGGTGACGATGGATGGAAATGTAGTGGAGCCCTCGACCCCGGGGCGGAAGGGGACGGTGGTGCAGGTGGGGAAGCGGCGGTGGATCCGGCTGGTGTAGGGCCGGGGCAGTTTCAGTTTCGCCGTCATTCCTGCCCCTGTCCCGCGACGGGAGAAGGGTGTTTGGTGGCGATTGCGGTGGGGTTGGGGCTTCAGGGCCCTCGGCGCTGCGCTGGAGGGCGGGGTGGCCGGTCGCTGACGCTCTCGGTTCCAATCGTGGGGGTATAGCCGCCCGCTCTTGTCAGACGTTGGCTGGTTTGAGCAGGCCCGCTCCCTGCCCGGTCGCGGCTCATGAAGGAGCCATGGTGGTGGGAGGTACGGTGTAGCCGCTCCCTTGCAGTCGCGGCTGGGTGGGGTGGTGGCGGAGGGTGACGCTCCGCGGTTCCTTTGCGGCGGTGGTGGGAGGTGCGGGGACGCGCTTACTGGCGTGCGCGCCTCGGACTTGCCCTCATCCCCTGCCCTTGTCCCGCGACGGGAGAAGGGTGTTTGGTGGCGATTGCGGTGGGGTTGGGGCCTCAGGGCCCTCGGCGCTGCGCTGGAGGGCGGGGTGGCCGGTCGCTGACGCTCTCGGTTCCAATCGTGGGGGTATAGCCGCCCGCTCTTGTCAGACGTTGGCTGGTTTGAGCAGGCCCGCTCCCTGCCCGGTCGCGGCTCATGAAGGAGCCATGGTGGTGGGAGGTACGGTGTAGCCGCTCCCTTGCAGTCGCGGCTCGGTGGGGTGGTGGCGGAGGGTGATGATGGAGCGGCGGTGGTGGGAGGTGCGGGGGACAGTGACATTAGGGGGACGGGGCGAGTTCCTTGAGGCGGCGGGTTAGGAAGCGTTGTTCGGCGGGGTTTTTGGCGAGGCTGAGGGCGCGCTCGTAGGCAGAGCGGGCCTCGGGGGTGCGGTTGAGGCGGCGGAGGAGGTCGGCGCGGGCGGCGTGGAAGAGGTGATAATCGTCGAGGCCTTCGATGGCGTCCATCATGGCGAGGCCAGCCGCGGGGCCTTCGGACATGGCAATAGCGACGGCGTGGTTGAGCTGAATGACCGGCGAGGGAATGAGTACTACGAGGCGGGCATAGAGTGCGGCGATTTCGTCCCAGCGAGTTTGCCCTGGAGTTGGGGATTCGGCATGCACCGCGGCGATGGCAGCCTGAAGTGCGTACGGTCCTGGTGGGCCCATGCGAAGGGAGCGCTCGACGAGGGCGATTCCTTCCTCTATTTGTGGTTTGGACCACTGTGAACGGTCCTGGTCTTCGAGGAGGATGAGGTCGCCCGCGGAATCGAGGCGCGTGTGGCGGCGCGAATCCTGGAGGAGCATGAGGGCGAGGAGCCCGATGGCTTCGGGTTCATCGGGCATGAGCGACGCGACGATGCGGGTGAGGCGGATCGCTTCGGCGCAGAGATCCTGGCGGATGAGGTCATCGCCGGAGGTGGATGCATAGCCTTCGTTGAAGACAAGGTAGAGCACCGCGAGGACGCCGGGGAGCCGTTCCGGGAGTTCGTGATCTTCGGGGACACGGTAGGGGATGCCGGCATCGCGGATTTTCCGTTTGGCCCGGACGATGCGCTGTGCGATGGCGGATTCGTCGGAGAGGAAGGCGCGGGCAATTTCGGAAGTGGTCAGGCCGCCGAGGGTGCGAAGCGTGAGAGCAACGCGTGCCTCGATGGTGAGCGCGGGGTGGCACGATGTGAAGATGAGGCGGAGGCGGTCGTCGCGGATGGTCTGAGGATCGAGATCAAACTCGTCTTCGGCGAAGGTTGGCATCGTTCGGGCGACCTCCGCGAGCTTGCGATTTCCGGTTGATTCGCGGCGCAACAGATCGATGGCTTTCCGGCGGGCAGATGTGACCAGCCACGCGGTGGGATTGGCAGGAATTGCTTCGGCCCAGGCTCTTGCGGCGGAAACCCAGGTCTCCTGGAGGGCATCCTCGGCGAGGGTGAAGTCGCCGAGGATGCGAATGAGGGACGCGAGGGCAGTCGCATTGTGCTCGCGAAAGAGAGCTTCGAGGGTCTCCGGCGGGGTGGCTCCGCCGGCGGGGACCCTGGGAATACTGGCGGAATTACCGGCGGAGGCCACGGTGATCAGACTTCCTGGAGGGGGCGGATTTCGAAGCAGCCGTGGTCGTAGGCCGGGATCTGCGAGGTAAGGGCGATGGCCCTATCGAGGTCATCGCAGTTGAAGATGTAGAAGCCGCCAAGTTGCTCCCTCGTTTCGGCGAACGGTCCATCGGTGTGGAGGACCTTGCCATCGCGGACGCGGACGGTGACGGCATCCTTCGTCAGGGCGAGACCGTCGCCGGCGACGAATTCGCCGGCTTCGATGGCGCGCGCGGTAAGCGCCTGGTGCTGCCGGAATCCCTCCGCGAGCTGGGAATCGGTTTCGGGCAGGTATTTCGCTTCCTCGCCGTAAATCAATGTTATGTAGTGTTTTTTCTTCGGCGGTTCGAGGTAGCGAAGTTCGTGGCCGGCCATCGGGCGCACTTCGATCGAGCCATGTTTCGCTGAAGGAATCATGGCGGCGAGCTCGAGCGCTTCGGCCTGGTCCTTACACTCGAGGATGTAATACCCGCCGAGTTGTTCCTTCGTTTCGGCAAACGGGCCATCGAAGGTGGCGAGTTTGCCGCCCTGGGGGCGCAGGGTGGTCGCCGTTTCGGTGGACTGCAGCGGATCGCCGGCGACGACTGCGTTGCGGCGGCGGGCTTCGTTTCCGAATGCACGGTACTCGGCCATCAACTGGTCCCATTCGGGAGTTCCGTAAGGGATGTCTTCGGACTCGTCGGAATAGATGAGCATCATGTAGCGCATGTGGTTACTACATATCCCAAATGGGGCGGACTTCGATGGAACCGTCTTTGGCGCCGGGGATCATGGCGGCGAGCTCGAGGACCTCTGCTTCGGTGGCACAATCGAGCACGTAGTAACCGCCGAGCTGCTCCCTGGTTTCGGCGAAAGGGCCGTCGACGGTGACGGCCTTGCCATCGCGGACGCGGACAGTGCGGGCATCGGCGACTGGGCGAAGGCGTTCGCCGCCGAGGAGAACGCCGCGACGGGTGGCCTCTTTGCCGAATGCCTCGTATCCGGCGTAGCGGGCGGCAGCCTCGGGGGTGCCGTGCTTCGCATCGGTGGCTTCGTTGGTGTAAATCAGGGCGAGATATCGCATGGGGTTCAACCTCAAGAGGCCGGTATGGTAGCGCCTCTACACATGAGACGAAGAGGTTCCGGGTGGATCGACAACAGAAGGGGAAAGAATTTGGAGATTGCCGGGGGCGCGAACCGGCGGTTATCCTGCGGTCGATCTTACCGATCGGAAAATAGGAGTGACTGACGATGGCTGAACTAAGCGAAACCCTCAAGCGGCATGCGAGCGATGTGGTTAGCGGGAACGTTGCCGGGCTGATGGGCGACTTCACACCGGAGGCGATGGGCAAGGTTATGGCGCTGGCGGCGAACCCGATCACGGCGACGTCGTTCGAGGTGAAGGAACTCGGCAACAACGAGGCGGAGATCAGCTATATCGGCGCCACGACGCGGAAGGTCTGGAGCAAGTGGGCCGACACCGGCGGCAAGTTCCAGATCACCGACGTGAAGGAGCTCTAAACACGTGACGCAACCGGCATCGGCGCGAGAGGCTGCAGAACGAAACGCCCAGGCGATCATGACTGGCAACCTTTCGCAGCTGATGGCGGACATCACGCCAGATGTTTTGGCGCAGGTGATGGCGATGGGCACGCAGGCGGGCGGCCTTTCTCCCGCCCAAATGCCGAACATCCAGGGCTACGACATCAAGGATTTCGGACCCGACGGGGACGTGGAAGTGTTTCATGTGACCTTCCGGTCCGATATGGGGACGGCGACGATTTCCGAATCGTGGAAGCAGTTGATGGGCCAGTGGAAGATCACAGCGGTCAGCCTGATTTCGGCGGAGGCGGCCACGCCCCCGGAGTAGCGCCATGCAGCTCTGCCTGATCCGGCACGCGATTGCGGTGGAACGGGATGAGTTCGAAGGTCTCGATGCCAGGCGGCCGTTGACCGCGGACGGGCGGCGGAGGATGCGGGAGGCGGCGACGGGGCTGGGCACCCTGTTTCGACCTGAGCTGATCCTGACTTCGCCGTTGTTGCGAGCGCAGCAGACTGCGGAGATTGTGGCGAAGGCATGCGACGCGCCGATCCGGGTGCTCGATGCGCTGGGGACTGGCGAGCATCGCGAGGTGTTGGCGGAGTGTGCCGGGCTCGGGAAATCGCAGGTGGCACTGGTTGGGCACGAGCCATGGATGGGGGAGTTGCTCTCGTTGATCCTGACAGGGAGCGAACGGGGGATGCTGGTGGTGTTCAAGAAAGGCGCTGCGGCGCTGGTGGATGTGGAATCGCCGGGACGGGGCCTCGGTCATTTGGAATGGATGTTGCAGCCGGGGACTTTGCGGGCACTGGGTGGTTGAGGGAGGAGGGAGAAGGGAGAACTATCCCTCGCATCCATCACCTGCCCTCGTTCGATGATTGAAGAATGGCTTCTGCGGATTGATGGGCTTGCTGCCGGGGCCATCATCCCCCGGCCCCTTCTCCCAAGCTTGGGAGCAGAGGAGTTGTATCGAGCGGGTCAGGATTTGGTTTTGGGGGCGCGGATGTCGAGGGGGAGTTTCAGAACGGATTCGAGGCGGCGTTGTTGGCGTTCGAGGTCGTAGATTTCGGCGTCGATTTCGGTGCGGGCGTGGAGGTCGATGCGGAGGGCGCCTTTGGCCAGGCGGATATCGAAATCGAGGATCGGGGAGGGGATGCGGCGGCGCATGGCTCGAGCGAGGCCAAGGAGGGTAGCAAGGACGGCGGTGTTGCGTGCATCGTCGGGTTGGACGAGCGTCTTGTAGGGGGAGAAGTCCGGGGTGCCGCTATCGGCGTGGCGGACGAGACCCGCGAGGATGACGATTTCGCGGTGGGAGAAGCCGTGAAGGTCGCCGCTGTGGACCAGATATTCGGCGTGACGATCGCGGTTGTAAAAATCGACGTGCATTCCGATGCCCGCGAGGCGAGCGGCATGAAGGAGGAGGTCGAGCTCAGCGGGGCCGAGGCCGTGGATCTCCTGGGTGACGCGAAAGAGTTCGGCGGCGGCGACGACGACGGGCTCGGAAGAGACTTCATCGAGGCCGTTGGCGAGTGCGAGGCCGGAAACCGAGGCGCGGCGAACATCGGGAAGGAGCGCGCCCTCATCACGCATCTCCTGCCAGACGAGGCCCTCGCGGAGGCCCTGGCCGGTGACGGTGAGGGTTTCGGCGCTGAGCATGCCCATAACTTCATCGATGACGATGGCCGCCGAGTGAATAATATCGGCGCGGTTGGAGCTGACCCCGGACATACGGCGGCGGTCATCGCTGGAGACTTTGGCGAGCTTGTTGGCGAGGCGGGATACTTCGCGCCGCGAGATTTCGAGGCCGTGGAGGCGGCGCAGCGGGTAGGAGCGCTGGAGACGGACTATGCGAGCGAGGTTGCGGACGGCGCCGCCGGTACCGAAGAGGATGGGGTGGGTCTCTTCGACCTGGATGTTGGCGCGGACCGCCTTTCGGAGCGAACGAATTTCGCGAGAGGTGGGAGGGTCGGAGCGGAGGTAGCGTTCGGTGGAGTAGATGGCTCCAAGCGGCACCGACTGGGCCACGGCGAGGCGGCGATCGGTGACGCGCATGAGTTCGAGGGAGCCGCCGCCGATATCGAGGAGGTAGCCATCGCGGAGGGAGGTGCTGTTCACTACGCCAAGGAAGCCGCAGAAGGCTTCTTCCTGGCCGGAGAGGATGCGGATGCTGAGGCCGGTACGTTCGTAGGCTCGTTCGATGAACTCATCGGCGTTGGAGGCGCGACGCAAGGCTTCGGTGCCTGCGACGACGATGCTGGCGGGCTGGTGGGAGCGGGCGACCTGAGCCATGACGGCCAATGCACGCAGCCCGCGAGCCATGCCATCGGGAGTGATGGCGCCGGATTCCTGGCCTTCGCCGATGCGGGCATCGAAGCGTTCTTCATCGACGACTTCGAACGCCTGCTGGGAGAGCGAGCGGGCTACCAGCAGCCGAACAGAGTTCGAACCAACATCGATGATTGCTGTCGTGCGGCCGCGATCTAATGTCACAACAGGAATCATTATGATCGTTCTATTAACGGGCGTTAACCGGAGCGTTGAATGCGCCTACCGGAATAAAACGCATGCGGGGCTTGAGGTGGTGGTGTAGAATGGTAGCCAACGCGGAAGGGGGTAGCCCCGGTTTTATGCGAAAGAGAGTACTTGGAGCGCTTTTGCTGCCGCTACCGTTTGCGGCGTTGCCCGTCGTCGTGGTCCTGATCGGGGCGTATTCCGGTTCAGGCAGCCAGGATGAGCTGGTGACTCGTGACGATCCGACGGTGGTGATCACGGAATTCGTCTCGACGAGCGCGCAGCCCGATTCGAATGTGACGCTTGCGCGGTCTTCGTCGGTGACGACTTCGATAAACGCCGGCTGCGATGATTCGGACCTGCTGAGCGAGTCGTAATCGACGCAAAACTGGTGTGATAGCATTGATGGCAGAGCCGCTCGGCGCTCTGCCATTTTGCATGGCGCAGAGCGACCCGGGAGGTTGACGATGGCAACTCGAGCCACGCGCCCACCGCGATCGAAGGCGACGATTGACGAGTATCTGCTGAGCGAACAGCAACTCGAAGACATGTATTACCACATGTTGCTGGCGCGAAAACTGAACGAGCGGATGCTGGCCCTGAACCGGCAGGGGCGCGCCCCATTCGTGATAGCGGGGGCAGGGCAGGAAGCGGCGCAGGTTGGCGCGGCGATGGCGCTCAAGCAGGGAACCGACTACCTGGCTCCGTATTACCGGGACCTGGGGATGAACCTGGTGTTCGGGATGACGGCGCGAGAAGCGATGTTGAACCTGCTGGCGAAGCGCGACGACGTGAACAGCTACGGACGACAGATGCCTTCGCACTGGGCGAACACGCCGCGGAAGATCGTGACGCAATCGAGCGTGGTGACCACGCAGTTCCTGCATGCGGCGGGCATTGCACTGGCGGCGAAGCTGCGCAATGACCCTATCGTCGTCCTGACGAGTTGCGGGGAAGGCAGCACAAGCCGGGGAGACTTTCACGAGGCGCTGAACTTCTCGGCGATCCACAAGCTGCCGGTGATCTTCTTCATTGAGAACAACGGCTACGCGATCTCAGAGACGACGGAGAAGGAGATGCCCGTCGACCACGTTGCGGACCGGAAGCGGGCCTACAACATCCAGGGAGCGGTAGTGGATGGGATGGACGGCATCGCGGTGTACCAGACTGTACGCCCGGCGGTCGACCAGGCGCGAAAGGGGGGTGGCCCCTATCTGATCGAGGCGAAGTGCTATCGGCTCTGGGCGCATTCGAGCGACGACGACGATTCGCGCTACCGGCCGAAGAAAGAGCTGGAAGAGTGGGCGAAGAAGGACCCGATTAAACTATTCAGGGAGCGCGTGGAATCGGAGGGGGTGTTCCCTCGAGAAGATTTGGACGAGATCGAAGAGCGCGTGGAAGAAGAGATCCGGGAGGCTGCGCAGTGGGCGTTGATGCAGCCTGATCCCGAGCCCGAAGACGCCCTCGGATTCGTCTACAAGGAGCTGTGAGATGGCGGTCGTGACGGTCATCGAGGCGGTACGGTCGGCGCTTGACGAGGCGATGGAGGCCGACGACCGGATCTTCCTCCTGGGCGAGGACGTCGAAGCAGGCGGAGTGTTTCGGGCGACGGAGGGACTGCACGCCAAGTACGGCGAGCGTGTGATCGATTCGCCACTGGCGGAGTCATCGATTATCGGGCTGAGCATTGGCGCGGCGCACTACGGGATGCGGCCGGTGGCCGAGATCCAATTTGCGGACTTCATACACGCCGGGTTCGACCAGCTCTGCAGCGAAGCTTCGCGCTGGAGCTACCGGACGCGTGGTGACGCGTATCTGCCGATGGTGGTGCGGACGCCGTGGGGCGGGGGAGTACATGGGGGCCAGCATCATTCGCAAAGCATCGAGGCGTATTACGCGCACATGCCCGGGATAAAAGTGGTGGCGCCGTCGTTTCCCGCGGACTACCGGAGCCTGCTGCACGCATCAATCGCCGATCCCAATCCGGTTCTGTTCCTCGAGCATAAGCGGACCTACCGGCTGATCCGGCAGGAACTGAATGATGCGCCGGCAGAGACACGGCTGGGGCGGGCTCGGGTCACGCGGAAAGGGACGGACCTGACGATTTTCGCCTATGGGCTGATGCTGCATGAGTCCCTGGCGGCGGCGGAGACGCTTGCGGGAGAGGGCACGGACTGCATGGTGGTCGACCTGTTGACGCTCAATCCGATTGACCGGGAGACGATCCTGGAGTCGGCGAAGGCGACCGGTAAGGTGCTGATTGTCCATGAGGATGTGCTGACTGGCGGGCTCGGGGGGGAGATCTCGGCGATCATTGCGGAGCACGCGTTCGAGTACCTGGACGCGCCGATCCGGCGGGTGGCGGCACCAGACATCCCGGCGATGCCGTTCCATCACGCGATGGAAGACTTTTTCATGCCGAATCGAGAGAAGATCGCGGCGGCGGCGCGAGAACTGGCAGCGTATTGATGATTTGTGCCCTCACCCCCGGGCCCCTCTCCCGACTCCTGCGTCGCGGGCGTGACTTCCCTCATCCCCCGACCCCTTCTCCCAAGTCTGGGAGAAGGGGAGCTGTGCGCCCTCATCCCCGGCGTCTCTCCCGAGTGCTGCGTCGCGGGCGAGGGGAGTTTTGGAGTTCGTGGGGGTGCTGCGTGACTTCCCTCATCCCCCGACCCCTTCTCCCAAGCCTGGGAGAAGGGGAGGAACCAGGCAGGTGGTGGCGATGACTATCGTGAAGATGCCGCAACTGGGCGAGAGCGTGACGGAGGGGACGATCACGCAGTGGTTTAAGCAGCCAGGGGACCCTGTGAAGTTGGATGAGGCGTTGTGCGAGATTGAGACCGAGAAGGTGACCGCGGAGTTGCCTTCGGAGTTCGAGGGGACGATGGGGAAGGTGCTGGTGCCGCAGGGGGAGACTGTGGACGTCGGGACGCCCCTTTGTGAGATCGTGGAGGCAGGCGGAGGGGTGGCGGGCGGGAAGACCAACGGTTCGAAATCGAATGGAAGCGGATGGAGCGGGGGACCGATGGCGATTCCGCCGGACGAGAAGCCGGTGGTGCTGGCGGCGCGGGGCAGCAGGACTGTCGAGCCCTCGGGCGATGGCGTTCGTGCGGCCGAGCGGGTGCTGGCGCGGACGAACCCGGACGACCGTTCGCGGTATTACTCGCCGGCGGTGATGCGGCTGGCGGCTGAGCACGGGGTGGACCTTTCGCAGGTTTCCGGGAGCGGCGTCGGGGGGCGGATCACAAGGAAGGATGTCGAGGCGTTTGTTGCGGCGCCCGAAGTGGAGAGCGCGACAGTCTCGAAGCCAGCGACCGTGGCCACGGCTGCGCCGGCCGGGACGGCCTATGAGGTTGTGCGACTTTCGCCGACGCGGAAGACCATCGCGGAGCACCTGACGCGTTCGAACCTGGAGGCGCCGCAGGCCTGGACGATGGTCGAGTGCGATGTGACCGGGTTGGTTGCGAAGCGGAACCGGGAGAAGGAGCAGTTCAAACGCGCAGAGGGTGTGGACCTGACGCTTTTGCCGTACTTCACAGCAGCCGTATGCGAAGCGCTTCGAGAGTTCCCAATGCTGAATGCGCGTTGGGAGAACGATGAACTGCGCCAGTACCGGGCGCTAAATGTGGCGATTGCCGTGGCGACCGAGCACGGGCTGGTGACGCCAGTCATCAAGGACGCCGGGGACCTGAGCGTTGCGGGGCTGGCAAAGAGGATCGCTGACGTTTCGCAGCGGGCTCACTCGCGCAAACTGCGGGTGGAGGACGTCGAGCTCGGGACTTTCACGGTGAACAACACCGGATCGTTCGGTTCGGTGGCTTCGA
Source organism: Dehalococcoidia bacterium (assembly GCA_050185215.1). Classification (GTDB taxonomy): domain Bacteria; phylum Chloroflexota; class Dehalococcoidia; order Tepidiformales; family Tepidiformaceae; genus Amarobacter. Next base: position 53,136 of record JBFWZP010000008.1, read on the forward strand.
AGCCGATTGTGAACGTGCCGCAGGTCGGGATTGTGACGATGGAGCGAGTGGTGAAGCGCCCCGTGGTGCTGGCGGACGACGCGATCGGCGTGCGTTCGATGGTGAATGTTTGCCTGAGTTTCGACCACCGAGCGCTGGACGGGTACGAGGCGGGAGGATTCCTCGCGGCGTTGAAGGAGAAGCTGGAGGGGGCATAGGCCCTCATCCCCGGCCCCTTCTCCCAAGTCTGGGAGAAGGGGGGTGCGGTTGGTTTCCCCGGCAAGCGTTGTTCGTGCAGGAGAGGGTGCGAGGGGAGTCTCTTTGCGATGTGGCACATCGAGTGAAGATTTGAGATTCGCGGCGGTGCGCGGCCTGAGCCGGATGGGGAGGGTCGCTTTTGCGGAGGATCGACTTCAGGGGCGGAGGATCGCGCAGGTGCTGTTGGCGATGGCGTAGACCTTGCCGTTGGCGTCGGTGAGGCGGGCTTCGACGACGGCCTGGGTTTTGCCTTCGTGGGCGATGGTTCCTTCGGCGTAGACCTCGCCGGTGGAGGGGAAGACGGGGCGGAGGAAGTTCACCTTGTATTCGAGGGTGGTGAAGCTCACGCCCTGGTCCAGGGTGCTGAGGACGGCCATGCCCATGGCCGAATCGAGCAGGGTGCCGATTGCGCCGCCGTGGAGGGTACCCATCGGGTTCTGCCAGAGTTCCGTGGGAGTGAAGGCGAAGGTCACGCGGCCGCGTTCGGCATAGGGGATGCTGAGGCCCATGACCTGTGCGAACGGCATGGGCGGGACCTGGCCGGACTGGATTGCGCGGATGGATTCGAGGCCGGGCAGGGACTGGAGAAACTCGCGCGTGGGCAGGGGGTCGGACCAGTTGAATTGGAGGGAGCGGCGGGTCGGTTCGGCGGTTAGTTGCGTCATGCAACTAAGTTAGTGGTTCGGATGGCGCCGCGAACGTGAGCCACGTCACGAATGGCGCCGAAGTGGCAACCAAAACGGTCACCGGAAGTCTTGAGTCGGATACGCTCAGGCGGTGAATTCGACACTGTGTGAGCTTGGACCAACGGAACTCGTCGAGGTGGACTCGCTGCGAACGGCGATAGGCTGGGGGGCGGGAAGCTGGTTCCTCGGTCCACTGCTCGAGTCGGGTGGGGCGGTGCTCGGACGACGCGACGCCGGCGGCGCCATCGATGCAATGGGAGCGACGGCTCGTTTCGGGAACGCGGGATTCATTTGCAACATGGTTGTGCGGCCGGAACTGAAGCGTCGAGGTGCGGGAACCGTCGTGTTCGGCGGGCTATTGGATTGGCTCGCGAAGCGGAACGTTCGGCAGGTGCAGCTCGAGGCGACGGAGGAGGGCATGGGTCTGTACGAGAAATTCGGGTTCCGGGCGCGGTGGGATTCGGTGCTGGGGCACGCGAGCAAGGCGGCGGAGCCAGGCGATGAATCGGGTATCGAGAGTGTTGGGAGTGAGGACGAATGGCGGGAAGCGCTGGCGCTGGACCGGCGGGCGACGGGCTCCGAACGGGGGCTGTTCCTTCGGGCGCTCGCGCGAAGTCCGCATGAGAAGCCGGTGCTGCGGCTCGTCGAAGACGAACGAGTGGTGGCGTTCGGGTTTCGTTGGGAGGGACGTATCGGGCCACTGATTGCGGAAACGCCGGCGGCTGCGGAGAAACTGGCGCGAGCGCTGGCGAGCTGCCGCGAGGGTGGGGTGATAGCAGCGATTGGGCATCCCATGCACGCGGGAATGTGGGAGCGGCTTGGGTTCGAGATCGAGCCGCTGGACGTGCGGATGGCGGTGGGGCCAGCAATGGAGGATGAGCCGGGGATGGTGGTTTCGATGCTGAACGGGGCGGTGGGGTAGGGCCTCATCCCTGCCCTTCTCCCGCCACGGGAGAAGGGTGGTACTTCGGGCGATCGGGGTGGTGAAACTGGTAATCGGCGTGGCGTGGCGCGACGGGGGATGCCGGTGCTGGGGAAGGGCCGGACGCGCTTACTGGAGTGCGCGCCTCGGACCTCGACATGGGAGCGTGCGGAGGGGAATTAGCCTTTCTTGGGTTGGGCTTCGAGGGCGCGGCCGATGACCATGCGCTGGATCTGGTTAGTGCCTTCGAAGATCTGGAAGATCTTGGCATCGCGGACCCACTTTTCGACCGGGTGGTCGCGCATGTAGCCCTGGCCGCCGAGGACCTGGAGAGCATCGACGGTGACCTTCATGGCCATGTCGCTGGCGAAGCACTTGGCCATGGAGCCTTCGGCGCTGAGGTAGGGGACGTTGGCGCCGGCCATCCACGCCGCCCGCCAGACCATCATGCGGGCGGAGTCCACGGCCATGGCCATATCGGCGAGCATGAAACTGACGCCCTGGTTCTTGATGATGCTGCGCCCGAACTGGACGCGGTCCTTCGCGTAGTCAAGGGAGTATTCGTAGGCGGCGCGGCCGATGCCGAGGGCGTAGGCGCCCACGACCGGGCGTGTCCGCTCGAGGGTCATGAGCGCGCCGAGAGCGCCAGGGCCGGTGGAACCGCCGGGTTTCGATGCGGCGCCGAGCTTGTTTTCGGCGGGGATGCGGCAATCGTTGAAGACGACGTTCGCGGTGTGGCTGGCACGGATGCCCATCTTTTTCCAGGTGGTGCCTTCTTCGAGGCCGGGGGTACCGCGTGGGACGACGTAGGCGCCAATGCCGCCCCAACCTTTGGATTTGTCGTCGGTGGCGAAGACGACGTGGACATCGGCGATGTTGCCGTTGGTGATGAACTGTTTTTCGCCGTTGAGGACGTATTCATCGCCGTCGCGGGTGGCGGTAGTCTGGATGTTGGCGACATCGGAGCCAGCGTCGGGCTCAGTGAGGCACATGGCGCCGAGGTGCACCTCGTTCGCATCGGAGGAGATAGCCGCCATCCACTTTTCGCGCTGTTCGGGGCTGCCCGTGGCCATGATGGCGGCGCCGGCGAGGCCGGAGCTATTGATGGCAAGGGCAATGCCGGCGCAGCCCCACGAGAGCTCTTCGCTGAGGATGCTGGGGATGAGCGACGAAGTGGCTCCGCCTTCGAGGATGCCGCCGGAGCGGGAGACGCCAAAGCCGACAGCGGCGGCCTTCTTTATCACCTCGTAGGGGACTTCCTCGTGCTCATCGTAATAGGCGGCGACGGGGCGGATTTCCTTTTTGGCGAAGTCGTGCGCGACCTGTTGGACCAGGCGTTCCTCTTCCGTCAGTTCGAACGACACCATGGCAACGTCTCCCTCTCTGGCAAGTGCCCAGAGAGCTTACCACCCGGTAAGTGGTGTTGTTGGCCGATGAGGAGGCAAGTGACGGCCGGCTGGGCCTAGTTCCCAGCGAGCGAGCGGTAAGAATGGGCGTATGAGGGAAGAGCCGCGGCTGGAACGAGCGCTGGGTCCCATCCAGGTGACGGCCGGTGGCGTTGGGATCATCGTTGGGGCGGGTATCTATGTGCTCATCGGGGAGGCGGCGGGGGAGGCCGGGTCGGCGGTGTGGGCATCGTTCTTGCTGTCGGCGTTGCTCTGTGGGCTGACCGGCCTGAGCTATGCCGAACTCGCGGGGATGTTCCCTTCGGCGGCGGCGGAGTTCGAGTACACGCGCCAGGCTTTCCCGGAATGGCTGGCGTTCCTCGTTGGGTGGATGATGGTGGCAGGGCTGGTGGTGGCCGCTGCGACGGTGGCACTGGGGTTCGGGCGGTACGCGGGGCAGTTTTTCGATATCGAGCCGGAGTGGGCGGGCCTGGGATTACTCGTGTTCCTGCTGATCGTTGGCGCGTCGGGAATCCGGCAGGCCGGGTTATTGATCGTCGGGTTGAGCACGGTGCAGGTGCTGGGGCTGTTGGCGGTGATCGCCATCGGGCTGCCTTCGTTCGGCGACCATTCGCTGTCGCTGAGCGGGCACACCTCGGGGATTGTGAGCGGAGCGGCGCTCGTGTTTTTCGCGTTCATCGGGTTCGACGAGGTCATAACGCTCGGGGAAGAAACGAAGGATCCGACACGCACCGTGCCGCGAGCGTTGCTGGCGGCACTGGCAATCTCAACGGCGCTGTACATCGCGGTGGCGGTGGCGGCGGTGAGCGCGATTGGGGCGGAGCAACTCGCTGCCTCTGAACGGCCGCTTGGCGAGGTGGTGGACACGATTGCGGGCAGCCGGAGCAGCGACGCGATTGCCGTCATCGCATTGATTTCGACGACGAACACGACGCTCCTTGCGGTGACCGCGGCATCGCGGCTGACGTATGGGATGGCGCAGCAGCGGGCGATCCCGAGCTGGTTCGGCGGTGTGGCGGGGCGGACACATGTGCCGCTGCGCAGCCTGATATCGGTGGTGGCCGTATCGATGGTGTGCATGTTCCTCGGGAACCTCAGCCTGCTGGCCAAGGTGACGGACTTCTCGGTGTACCTGGTGTTCCTTGCGGTGAACGCGACGGTGATTGTCCTGCGGTTCACGCGACCGTCGGAGCGGCGAACGTTCGCGACACCGCTGGCGGTGGGCAAAGTGCCGCTGTTGCCCATCGCGGGGATTGGATCGGTGTTTCTGTTGATGTCGGGGCTCGACGGCGAGACGGCCGTGGTGGGTGCGGCGGTATGCGTGACGGGGCTGTTCGTCGGGTTGCTGACAGACGCGCGGTCACCGGTTGGGAGGAGGCGGGAGCGGGGTGGCGGATGAGGCGGGAGGGGCGTAGTATCACGTTATGACACATTCACTCGTGGTTCACCGGGGTGTGTGAAATACTGATTTGTTATTTTATTGAGGGCTTGTTTCGGGCGCTGGATCTTCACAAAGAAAGCTCTCTTCACCCATGGACAGGGCCAGAGGGTGCTGACTATTATGGCGCCGCCCCTGGAACCCACGACCGTTATGCACCGAGGTAAAGCGACGTTATGGACGAGCGCATAGGACAGTTTTTGAATTTTTTGGCGGTGGAAAAGAACGCCTCCAACAACACCATCGCGGCGTACAGGAATGATCTTTCGCAGTTCCTGGCGTTTGTGGAGACACAATCGCCGGGGAGGGCGATCGAGGCGATCCGTCATGATCTGATCGTCAGTTACGTCGAACACCTCCGGAACGAAGCGCACTACAAGGATGCCACGGTGGCGCGCAAGGTCGCGGCGGTGAAGTCGTTCTATGGCTTCCTTTCGGCCGAGGGCATGGTGGATGGTGACCCGACCGAACAACTGAAGTCACCGCAGGTGGGGAAGACGCTTCCACGTTCGCTGACGGTGCAGGAAGTGGATGAATTGCTGGAGCAGCCGGCGCGCCGGAACACGCCGGAAGCGCGGCGCGACAAGGCGATGCTGGAACTTCTGTATGCAACCGGGCTGCGCGTGACGGAGCTGGTTTCGCTCGATGTGAGCGATGTGGCGCTGGAAAGCGACCCGGTTACGGTCCGCTGCGTGGGCAAGGGAGAGCGCGAGCGAATCCTTCCGTTGCACCAGCGCCCGGTGGACGAACTGCGGCAGTACATCTTCCATGTGCGGCCCCGGCTGGTGCGCAACCGGCGGGAGACGGCGCTGTTTGTGAACCGCCGCGGGGAGCGCCTGACGCGCCAGGGTTTCTGGCTGATTCTGAAGAACTACGCACGCGAGGCAAAGTTAGACAAGGCGATTACGCCGCATACGCTTCGCCATACTTACGCGACGCATATGCTTTCCGGCGGTATGCCGCTGCGTAATGTGCAAGACGCACTTGGCCACGCGAGCATTTCGACGACGCAGATCTACACCCACCTCACGGGTGACCAGAAACGGCGGGAGTACGACAAGGCGCACCCTCGCGCCTGAGCCCGGCCAAGGATAACCGTCCTACAGGCACGCCAACCGGCGTGCCTGTAGTCTTTTGCAATGCCACCGCCAGCGGAACTGATGGACGCCCTCTCGACGCCGGCGTGCGCGCCGGCGCTCAAGGAGCTGGACGAAGCCGGGTCGCTGACGGCGCTGATCCCGGAGCTCGAGAGCGGGCGAGGGTTCACACAGCCGGAGCTGCACTTCTACGACGTGCTGGACCACAACCTGGCTGCTGTCGCGGCACTGGATGCGGCCCTCGGAGACGGAGCGGACAACCGCGAACTTCGAGAATCGCTGGCGTGGATCGACCTGGACGAAAGCCTGGACCGGAGGATTGAAGATGTGCCGCTAGTTTCGCTCATCCGGCTTTCCGCGCTGCTCCACGATGTCGGCAAGCCGATGACAGCGATTTTCGAGGATGGCCGGCTGCGATTTCCGCGGCACGGGCCGCACGGCGCGGAGTTAATGACGGAGCGCCTGCCTGTGCTGGGGTTCGGACCGGAGGCTACGGCGTTCGTCGGACGGATGATCCGATACCACCTGCGCCCCGGCGTCCTGATCCGAAACTGGCCGGTTTCCGACAAGGCGGTGCGCAAGTTCGTCGCGGACCTGGACGGCGAGGTATTGCCACTGATGCTGGTGAACCTCGTGGATGGAATGGCGACGAAGGGCCCGGGTTACACGCGCGAGAACTACCGGCGGCACTGCACGTTTGTGAACTACGTGACGGCGAGGGCGTGGGCGGCCAACGAGGAGGGCGAACCGCCGCTGGTGACGGGCGATGACCTTATCCGTGAGCTTGACCTACCCGGTGGACGCTTGTTGGGGGCTGTCCTAACATCGGTTCGCCGAGCCCAGCTCGAGGGGGCTGTTTCGACGAAGCCAGAAGGGCTTGCGCTGGCACGCTCGGTCCTCGAAACCCTGAAGTCCGCGGAAGAGTTGGACCAGGGCAGCCGAGCAGGAGTTTCCCGCCCATGACTGCAATGTGGAGCGTCATCGCCTACACCGGTTTCACGGTTGTGGCCTTCTACTTTTTCTTGCTTCGGCCGGTGCTGCAGAACCAGAAAGAGCAGCGCAAAGCAGTGCGTCAGCTGCAGGTTGGGGACGAGGTTGTCACAACGGGCGGAATCATCGGCGAAGTGAAAGATGTGGTTGTGCCGGTGGAAGGCCCGACTGAATTGATCATCGAAATCGCCCCGGGAGTGCAGGTGCGGGCCGTGACCGACGCCGTGCTTCGGCGGCTGAGTACCTTGGAACCGGTAGACGAGTCATCATCAACAACAGCCGAGCCAACTGCCGGCGAGGTTTCACACACCAGTGCGTAGTACTTCAACGGTCCTTCTCTTCCTTTTCGTCATCGCGCTTTCCACGTTCAGCTTCATCGCTGTGTGGCCGAGCGAACCTTCGCGGTACCTGCCGGGCGACTTCTGGCCGCAGGGGAAGGGAATCAAGATCGGGAGCTGGGAGCGCGAAACGATGCGCCTCGGCCTCGACCTTCGGGGCGGCGCCTATTTGATCCTCCAGGCCGACCCACCCGCCGACTATGAGGGTGACCTCGGCAAGGCGCTCGACGGCGCGAAGGACGTGGTCGAGCGGCGCGTGAACGAGTTCGGGGTCAGCGAGGCGGAGATTAACAAGACAAGCGGCAACCGGATCAGCGTCCAGGTGCCGGGCCTTTCGCTGGAAGAAGCGCAGAACCTCATCGGGAAGACGGCAGCCCTGGAGTTCAAGGTCTACAACGACCAGCAGGAACTTGTGCCGGCGACCGGAGTCATCGACGGACAGACGTACGCGATGACTGGCTCGGACCTGAAGAACAACACCTACGCGACGCGCATTGGGACGACGTTCGCGGTGGTGTTCGAGACGACTTCGCGCGGTTCGAAGCTGATGGAACAGATCACGACGCGAGCGCTGCAGTTCCCGAGTTCGGACCTTCGGAACTACCTGGTGGTGGAGCTCGACGGTGTGACGTTGTCGCAGGCTTCGGTGAACGGGGTGATCTCGGATTCGGGCCAGATTACGGGACAGCCAAGCTTCACGGCCGCGAACAACCTTTCGAAGCAGCTCAACGCTGGCGCCCTGCCGATCCCGCTCAAGATCATCCAGGCCGAAGAGGTGAGCGCGACCCTGGGCGAGGATTCGGTGCTGGAATCGGTGCGCGCCGGCCAGGTCGGCCTCGTGGCCGTGATGCTGTTCATGATCCTGTACTACCGGTTGCCGGGAGTGCTGGCCTCGCTGGCGCTGCTGGTGTACACGGCGGTGACGCTGATGGTGTTCAAGCTCCTGCCGGTGACGCTCACGCTTTCGGGCATCGCGGCATTCGTGCTTTCGATCGGCATCGCGGTGGACGCGAACATCCTGATTTTCGAACGTATGAAAGAGGAGTTACGCCGAGGGCGGACGCTCAACGCCGCGATCGATATTGGGTTCCGGCGGGCGTGGTCATCGATCCGGGACTCGAACGTTTCGACGCTGATCACCTGCGGAATCCTGTACTACTTCGGGGCGCAGTTCGGCGCATCGGTGGTGCAGGGGTTCGCGTTCACGCTGGCGATTGGTGTGGCGGTGAGCATGTTCTCGGCGATCACGGTGACGCGGACGTTCCTGAAGATGATCCTGGGGACACCGCTGGCGAAGAGCCACTGGCTGTTCAATGCGGAAGAACAGAAGCGCGTGGCTCCGGTGAGCCGCCGTGCAAGGCCCACAGAGGAGCAGGGAAATGCTTGATTTTGCGGGTAAGCGGTGGTGGTACCTGAGTGTCTCGTTTGTAATCTTCTTGATTGCGGCGGTTTCGCTTGCCGTGTTCCAGCTCCGGCCGGGGATCGAATTCACTTCGGGATCGACGTTCACGATCGAGTTCACGGAGCAGTCAGTCTCGCAAGGCGACCTGCGATCGGCGATGGGCGAGCTCGGGCACCCGGAGGCGCGTGTCCAGGGGGCGGGCTCGAACAAGTACCTGATCCGTACCGAAGAGCTGCAGAACGCGCCGACCCTCGATTCGTCGCAGGGGCCTGACCAGCCTGGTGAAATCAACACGATTGAAGACGGGCTTCGCTCCCGGTTCGGGGCGCTGACACGCTCCAACTTCTCGACGGTCTCGGAGACGGTATCGACGGAGATCGCGCGAAACGCGACGCTCGCGGTGATCGTCGCCTCGATAGCGATCCTGATTTACATCTGGCTCGCGTTCCGCTCGCTGCACCGGCCGTTCAGGTACGGCGCGGCGGCGATCATCGCGGTTCTGCACGATGCGTTCATCATCCTTGGGCTGTTCGCACTGCTGGGCGAAATCCACGGCACCGAAGTGGACCTGGCGTTCATCACAGCCATCCTGACGGTGATCGGGTTCTCGGTGCATGACACGATCGTGGTGTTCGACCGCATCCGGGAGACGCTGCACAACGACCCGTACATCCCGTTCGAGGAAGCGGTAAACGCGAGCATGACGGAAACGCTGGCACGCTCGATCAACACCTCGCTGGTGGTGGTGCTCACGGTGGTTTCGATGCTGCTGATCGGCGGCGACACTATCCGGTACTTCCTGCTGGTCTTGCTGGTGGGCATTGTGGCAGGGACGTATTCGAGCATTTGCGTGGCTTCGCAGCTGCTGGTGGCATGGGAGAACGGGGACTTCGGGAAGTTCTTCCGGAAGCTGCGGGGTAAGGCAGACGATGTTGCTGCGGCGGAGCCGGCGTAGGCATCAGCCCTGCAGATTTCCCTCACCTCCTGCCCCTCTCCCACGTCTGGGAGGGGTTTTCGTGGGGTTTGCGCTGGTTGCTGGTGGGGATAGTTTTGAGGTTTGAGTGAAGGTGTAGCGCTCCGTTAGCAGTCACCTTTGGGCTGAGATTTTCCCTCACCCCTGCCCCTCTCCCGCGACGGGAGAGGGGTTTCTTGGTGGTTTTGCCCGGAGTCTGAGTTGGGAAAGGCCGTGGCTGGGTGAGGGTGTAGCGTTCCATGTCTGTCGCGCCCTGGGTTTGTGTCGGGGTGCGGGTCCGTTGGGTTGAGGGGGTGGCTCTGTTGTGGGTGGTTCGTCCGCATACTGACGTGCGCGGTTCCGTTGGCGATTAGCGGAGGGTGCGGGTGTCGCCGGTGCGGCGGGTGACCTGGAGGGCGTCCAGGTGTTCGAGGAAGGCCTGGGCGTATTTGCGGCTGGTGCCGAAGAGGTCGCGGGTTTCGGCGAGGGAGATGCTGCCGTTGGATGCGGCGAAGACTCGCGTGCGCCGCACCATTTCATCGAAGGCCTGCTTTGCAAAGACGACGCCCGCCGGCGTGACTTCGATGAGGCGGGCTTCTGAGAGGTATGCGAGCAAGGGCTGGGGCGGTAGGCCTTCGGTTGGCGGGCTGTAGGGCTCGGCCTCGAGGCGAGCGAGGAATTGGTCTGCCTGGGACTGTTGCTGCGGAGTGAGCGTGGGTTGATAGCCAGCCGGCGCGATTCCCGAACCTCTTGTTTCGACAGCGCCCCCAGCGGTGGCTTCGCCGACAACCAGTTCGAAGTTGGCAGGCGAAAGGCGAGTGGCCGCGCGCAGGTGTTCCTTTGGTGCGGCCCTGCGGAGCGGGTTGGCGGCGGCAAATTCAGCGAGGGCGCGATCCAGTGATTCAAGTTGATTGCGGAGCCAGTTGGTGGCCATGACCGTGCCGTTGCGTTGGAGCGCTTCACCACTGGCGACCAGTTCGGCAACGGCTTCGGAGGCTTCGGGCACCGGGATGTTGAGCGAGGTCGCGAGTGAAGGGAGGGTGGCGGGGCCGGTCGCGAGCTGATCGCGAACCCGGTTGATGGTGCCGCCCGAGCGGAGGCGGTCGAGCTTCTCCAGGGTCGCGGGGTGGTTGCGGCGGAGGCGCGGGGAGTTGACCAGGACAACCGGTCCACCGGCGACCGTCTCGTTCGGGGAGCGAACGACGACATGGTCGCCGAGGGCCACTGCGACGGGTGTGGCAAACACAAGTTGGGCCCAGCACTCTTCGCCCCGTGCCAGGACATCGGCGTCGAGGAGACGGACCTTTGCCTGCGTCTCGGCGGTGGCGCAGAGGACGGTCATTTCGGCGTCGTGTCCAAGCGGGTGGGCGAGGATCCGGCTGGCGGTGAGGCGGACGACGACCGAGTTGGCGACGCTGACGGCTCCGGGCCGGGCGACGACCATGCCGCGACTGATTTCTTCGGTGCGCACACCGCTGAGATTCACGGCAACACGTGTGCCGGGGTCGGCGCGATCGACCTTCGACTTGTGGCGCTGGAGGCCGCGAATTCGCGCTTTGATGCCCTGCGGAAGGAGTTCGACCTCCTGGCCAACCTCGAGCGAGCCATCGATGAGGGTGCCTGTAACCACGGCGCCGAAGCCCTGGATGGTGAATGCGCGGTCGATCGGGAGGCGCCCGCGATTGAGATCACGCTTCGCGGGAGAAGAGGCGAGGATGCTATCGACAGCGGCCTTGAGCTCGGCGAGGCCCAGGCCTGTCTTCGCCGACACGCGGAGGATGGGGGCGCGTTCGAGGCGGGAGCCTTCGAGCACTTCGGCGAGCTCTGCCTCGACGAGTTCGAGGTATTCGTCTTCGACAAGATCGGTTTTGGTTATGACAACGATGCCGGTCGGTACTTCGAGAAGGTCGAGGATGGCGAGGTGTTCGCGGGTTTGCGGGCGGGGACCCTCGTCGGCGGCGACGACCAGCAGGGCAAGGTCGATCCCGCCGGCCCCGGCGAGCATGTTCTTGATGAAGCGCTCGTGGCCGGGGACGTCGACGATGCCGGCTTCGAGTCCCGAGGGCAGTTCCAGCCAGGCAAAACCGAGGTCGATCGTCAGGCCGCGCTCTTTCTCCTCGCGGAGGCGGTCGGGGTCAATGCCGGTAAGGGCCTGAACGAGGGCGCTCTTGCCGTGGTCTACGTGGCCGGCGGTGCCAATCACGGGCACGTCAGGACTCCTGGAGGGCGGCGAGGATGCGGGCGGCGACTTCACCGTGGAGCATGCGTCCGCGGGCCGTGAGGTGGATGCGGGGATCGGAGGCGAGCACGCCGGCCGCGCACATTTCGCGGAAGACCGTGGCGACCGGCGCGGGAACTGGGACCCCGAATCGATCTGCGAATTCCCCGGGATCGAAACCTTCGAGCAGCCTCAGGCGAAGCGCGAACCAATCGCTCATCGCGGTGTCGATGGCGGGGATATAGCGATCTTTCATGGCGGGAAATGGGCCGGCATCGGGGCGGTTTACGGCGGCGATGTAATCCCGCGGGTGGGCGATGTTCTCATAGCGTTCCCCCGCGTGGTAACCGTGCGCGCCGGCCCCGATGCCGAGGTAGTCGCCGTCGGTCCAGTAGGTGCGATTGTGGCGCGACTGGTGGCCTGGTTTCGCCCAGTTCGAGAGTTCGTACTGTTGGAAGCCGGCGGCACTGAGGACGGACGACGCCAGTTCGTATTGGTCGACGACCAGGTCTTCGTCGAGCGGGATCACTTCCCCGCGGGCGACGCGGCGAGCGAGCGGAGTTCCGGGCTCGACGGTGAGGGCGTAGGTAGAGATGTGGTCCGGCCCGAGCGCGACTGCCGTTTGGAGCGACGCCCGCCAGGATTCGATTGCCTGGCCGGGCAAGCCGTAGATGAGGTCCAGGCCAACACTCGGGATGCCGGCGTCTCTCGCGAGTCTCAGGCTGCTGGCGGTCGCGTCCGGCGAGTGGATGCGGTCGAGGAACTTGAGTTCGGCGGCGCGAAAGCTCTGGGCGCCCAGGGAGAGGCGATTGATCCCGGCGCGTTGGAGTTCGCGGAGAGCGGAGTCCGTGACCGTCCCGGGGTTGGCTTCGAGCGAGATTTCGATGTCCGGACGGAAGGCGCCGTGTTCGCGGACGGCTTCGATGACCTTTGCGATGTCGCCTGCGGGGACCTCCCCGGGGGTGCCACCGCCGAACCCGATCGAGGAGATTTCGCGACCTCGAAGGATCTCGGCGGCGTGGTGGATTTCGCGGACGAGGGCGCGGCCGTAGTCCGCTTTCAGGGCATCCATGCCGGCGTAGGCATTGAAGTCGCAATAGCCGCACTTCACGGTGCAGAAGGGTATGTGGACGTAGACCGCGAGGGAGCGCATCACTGGATGAACTCGGAGCGCATCTGCTCGACCTTGTGGGTGGTCAGGCCGTCGACGCCCCAGGAGACGAGTTCGCGGGCGCGATCGAGGTCGTCGACGGTCCAGGCGACGACGAGCAGGTCGCGCCGATGAAGATCGTGGACGACGTCTTTCGACAGGAGCGAATGCCGGCAAGAGATGCCACGCGGGCGATCGTCACGGTCGGCGACCGAGAGAAAGAGGTCGAGCTTGGCGCGGACATCGATTGAGTAGAAGGCGTCGACCTGGGGAGTCATCTCGCTGATGGCGCGCAGTGTGTGCCACTGCTGGGACGAGGCGACGATGCGCTCGGGGTGGGGGTTGGTGGTGATGATCCGGCGAAGCAGAGCGGCCGAGGCAGGCCCTCCGTTCTTCAGGTCCAGGAAGATGCCCGCGCCTTTGCCGGCCGTTTCGGCGAGGAGTTCGGGGAGGCCGTAGCGGCCGCGCGGCGGTCGGCTGACATACCACTTCTCGTAGAGGAAGGGGAGCCAGCGGAACCGGCGTTCGTGGCGCGCTTCGAAGTGGCCGTTGCGGAGCCAGATATCGACTTCGAGGTAATCGGCGCCCGCCCGAAGGTACTCGCGCGCGACTTCGACGGTGTTGCCGCCGCCGTGAGCAATGATGGCCGGCCCGTTTCGCCCCGCGACGAGATCGAGTCGAGCGGTCTGCGACTGGGACATCAGGGGGTCATGGTACTCGGCTGCACGTTGACGGGGTGGCGCGGCGAGACGGAGAGGTCGCCGTTGGCGATGTCATCGAGGATGTCTTCATCGAGGATGCGGTAGCCCTCGGCGTGAGGAGCGATGGCGCCAAGGGTGGTGAAGCGGCTGAGGAGGGCGGTGACCGTTTCGCGGCTTGTACCGATGGTCTGCGCGAGTTCCTGGTGGGTAAGCCCGAGATGCACGATGCCGTCTTCCTGGCGGTTCAGGAGGGTATCGGCAAGACGTGCGGAGACGGGCTTAGAGACGATGTTCATGAAGGTGCGCTGCATCCCGGCGAGGCGGCGGGCCATGAGTTCCATCATGGCGAAGCCGAGCTTCGGGGACTGCTGGAGGAGGTGAGAGAAGTCTTCCCAGGAGATGCTGACGGCGACGGTCTCATCGATGGCTGCGGCGCAGGCGATGCGCTCGCCGTCTTCGACGATGGCCATATCGCCGACGACGCCGCCCTTGCCGACGACATCGAGGATGATTTCCTTGCCGTTTTCCGCGACCTGGTAGATCTTCACGCGTCCCTTGAGCAGGAGGTAGACGCGCTCCGGCGGATCACCGGCCTGGAAGAGGACCTGGCGGGGGCGGAAGCTGCGTTCGGTGAGCATCGGGATGAGGCGATCGAGTTCCTCGTCGGTGAGGACGTTGAAGACCTTGCTGAGCTGACGCAGATACCAGGCAATCGAGCGCTGCAGGGCCTGTTTGCCGCGAGTCGGCACATCGCGGACGGGTGTAAATGCGGTCATCGGGACTCCCCCATGCCTCCGTGACGAAGGCGAAGTTGATCCAGGAGCCGGATTGCCCCCGGGTTCATTTCCGGTCGATCGGTGGCAGCGACGTATGCCTCCAAGTCGTTCGTTGCCTGTTCGAGGTGGCCCAGCCGGTAGTGAAGCATACCGCGTTCGCCGAGAAGAACGGCATTCCAGGGCTCGAGGCGGTGCTGAAGTTCGACGACAGAAAGCCAGCGGTCGAGGTCGCGCCGTTCGCGGTAGACGATGTGGAGATTATTCAGCATGCGCTGGAGGATCTGGCGGCGAGTGACGGCGGCGAGCAGGGATTCGGGGCGGAGGGTGCCAAAATCCTGGCCGCGAAGGCGAGCGAGCAGCTCTTCGCGGTCGAGGCGGGCGCCCTGCTGGAACGGATCGACGAAGGTGCCGTGTTCGGGGCCGCCGTAGCGGACGATGAAGTGCCCGGGGAAGCCGATGCCATCGCATTCGAGGCCGACTCGCTGGGCGACCTCCATGTACACGAGCGAGAGCGTGATGGGGATGCCGACGCGGCGCTGGACGACCTCATCGAGGAAGCTATTGCGCGGATCGGCGTAGTCCTCGGTGTTGCCGCGGAAGTTGCAGACGCTGAACAGCTGGTAGTCGATGGCGTGGGCGAGGGCATGCGAATCTGCTCGTTCGCCGGCGTATGAACGGACTTCTTCGGCGATGACATCGAGCCGGGAGGCCACGGCGTGAAGGTCGGCCTCAGGGTCGCCGAGGCGGGCGATGAGCATGGCCGCGCCAAGCAGATCGACCTCGTGGTCGGCTCCGGCGATGGCGCGGGAGAAAGCGGCGTAATCCTCGGCTCTCACTACTCCAGTATACGTTGGCGAATGTGAAATTCGTCACTGTCGGGTAAGGGATCAGTCGAGTAGCGCACGGGCTTCGGTGGGGAGTTCGGCGCGCTCGGATCCTGGGCGGCCGACGCGGACTGCGTTGCGAACGCTGACGTACACGAGCGTGAGGGCGAAGAGACCGGCGGCCAGGAGGACAATGCTCGCGCCCGACGCGATATCGAAGTAGTAGCTGAGGAACATTCCGGCGAAACCGATCACCGAGCCCAATGCCGCCGAAAGGATCAGCATTGCGGCGAAGCGGTCGGTGAGCAGGCGAGCGATCACCGGCGGGATGATGAGGGAGGCGGCGATGAGCGTGACGCCCATGATGCGGATGGAGGCGATGATGGTGGCGGCGAGCACCAACGAGAAGAGGGTATCGATAAGGGTCGCTCGGACCCCGTAGATCGGCGCGACTTCGGGATCGAAGGTCAGGAAGAGCAACTGCTTGTAGAAGAAGAACAGGAAGGCGATGGTGGCGGCAAGCACCACGGCGATGACGAAAATGTCGCTGCGGTCGACGGCGAGAAGATTACCGAACAGCGCTGCATCGAAGTTGCGGGTGACGCTGTGAGCACGGCTGATAAGGGCGACACCAAGGGCAAAGCTGGCGGTGGTGATGATACCGATGGCGGCATCGGCGCCGATGCCTCGCCTGCGCGAGGTCTGGTTAATGAGCAGCGCCGAAACGAAGCCCCAGGCCCCGGCGGCAAGGTAAAAGTTGAAGCCCGCGACATAGCCGACAACAGCCCCGCCGAACACGGCATGGGACATCCCATGGCCGATGTAGCTCATCCGGCGGAGCACGACGTAAACGCCTACAAGCCCAGTGAGGGCGCCGACCATGGTCGCGGCGACGAGAGCGTGACGGAAGAATTCGAACTGGAAAGGCTCGGTGAGATCGATCATCCGACCTGGACCTTTCCCGCGTCGTCGAACAGGTGTGGCATGTCGCCGACGAGTGTGAGCCCACCCTGTTTGATGACGACCATATCTCCCCCATAGGTGCGGCGGAGATTTTCGGTGGTGAAGATATCTGCCGGGCGGCCGTCTGCGACGATCGTCTTGTTGATGCACACGACGCGCGGCAGATGGGCTGCCACCGCGTTGAGTTCGTGCGTGGAAAGGATAACGGTTACGCCTTCGCGATTGAGATCGACGAGGAGGTGAAGGATGTCGTCGCGCGTCTTGATGTCGACCCCGGAGGTTGGCTCATCGAGGACCAGGATGCGAGGGCTGCGAATGAGGGCGCGGGCCAGGAAGGCGCGCTGTTGTTGACCGCCGGAGAGGTTGCGGATGTGCTGCTTCCTGTGCTGCGCGATGCCGAGGCGTTCGAGCAATTTCTCAAGGTCGTTGAGGTCGGACTTTCGGGGCCAGGGCCAGGGCCCGGAACGAGTTGCGCGGCCCATGAGCACCACTTCTTCGACGGTGACCGGGAAGTTCCAATCGATGGTTTCGAGCTGGGGGACATAGCCGATGCTAGGCCGCGAGCCGGCACCGACGGTCTGGCCATCGACGACGACCTGGCCTTCGAAAACGGGGACGAGCCCCAGAAGAACGCGAAGCAGTGTCGTCTTCCCGGAGCCGCTGGGCCCGACGACGCCAACGAACTCGCCGGCGGTGACCTTGAGATCGACATCCGAGAGCACCGGGCGACGCTCATAGCCAGCTACCACACCCGAGAGCTGGATGATGTTCTCCTGCGGAGCGCCGCCAACTTCCATTCCAACTACCTTACGAAAGAATTCTCGACTTTGATCGCCGCGGTGTTGTCGGCGTTTCCGCCGAGTCGAGAGAACATGATCCTCATGTCCTCGACGACCATCCCGACGTAGGTGTAACCCGGGTCATTTACCTCTCCCGGCGGCTCGTCGTCCCTGAGACGCTCCTCGTAGACGGCACCGGACTCCCGTGCGATCTGATCAAGGGTTTGGCTGGGGAACACTTCGCTTCCAAAGATCGCGGGCAGCTTCAGTTCCTTGATTTGCGTGATCAGGTCCGCGACTTCACGGGCGCTCGGCTCCTTGAAGTCCGATGGTTGAATCGCGCCGACAACCTTCCAGCCGTATTCGCGGGCCCAGTACGCCCAGCTATCGTGGTAGGTAAGCAAGCGGCGATTGGCCTCGGGGACCGTGGCCTGGTCGGCCCGGATCGCGGCATCGAGATCGGTGAGCACCGCAGCAAACCTGTCGTAGTTGGACTGGTAGTAGCTGGCGTTGTCCGGGTCGTTTTCCGAAAGCCATCCGCGGATAAGGTCCGCGTACTTCTTGGCGTAGAGAGGGTTCATCCAGAGGTGAGGATTGGGATGACCCTCCGCCCGGGGAAAACTGAAGTCGTAGAGGAATCCGTCTGTCTCGGAGTCGCCAGAGAGCGTGTTGTCGGCGAGTTTGTAGATTTTCGAGGGGTCTTTCAGATTCTCGCTGGCGATCTTCTCGGTGGTGCCTTCCAGGTCGGCGCCGTTCATGATCAGCAGGTCCGCTCGGGCCAGGATCTTCGCATCGGATGGTTTCGGCTCAAACGTGTGAGAGTCGACGCCGGCAGGAACGATGCCGTGAATGTGGATACGGTCCCCACCGACGTTGAGGACGATGCTGGTGATGGGTGCGACGGTTGTCGCGACGTTGAGCTTTCCGTCGTCCTGGTTGAACGGGTGCTCCGTCCCCGAGAGCCCGTCGCCGACTTCGGAGCCGGCAGAGCCTTTTGAATCGCCCCCACAGGCGGCGACGAGGGGAATAAGCGACAAGAACGCGAACACTAGCAGCAGGCGCCATGGCCGAGAAGTCACAATCATCTCCGGATGCGGGGTCGGGGCAGCATAACTACCTTGCCGTGGCATTGCAATTAATTGCAACTACCAACAGTCGCTTGTAGGGAAATTGCCGCCTGAAGATGCGGCTCGTATGTTCTGTGCGATGGAGACCCCAAGGCGTTACACGGTTGGAGCGATGGATGTCGCTGTGATTTGCGACGGGTATATGAAGCTCGATGCGGGCGCGGTGATGGGACTGATTCCGCGGGTCATGTGGGAGCCGATCATCGGCAAAGAGAACATCGACGCGGAACACCGGATGAAGCTTTCGCTGAACTGCATGGTGGTGCGCAGCGGCGAGGATGTTTTGCTGGTGGATACCGGGCTCGGGAACAAGCTGGAGAGTGCCGTGCGAGAGCGCTCGTACCCGGGCGAATACGGTCTGCTGCTGGAGGGGTTGGCGGCTATCGGCATGAGGCCGGAGGACATCACGGTGGTGGCAAACACCCACCTCCACGCCGACCATTGCGGCTGGAACACCATCAAAGACGAGCAGGGCAACCTGAAGCCGACCTTCCCCAACGCCCGGTACTACATCCAGAAGGGCGAGTTCGAGGCGGCCAGCCATCCGAACGAGCGGACGCGCGGGACGTACTTCGCCGAGAACTTCGAGCCGCTGGTGAAGTCGGGGCAGCTGGAACTGGTGGAGGGCGAGGTGGAGATGATGGCCGGAGCGCGCTTCTGGGCGACGCCGGGCCACACGCAGGATCACGCCTCCATCGCGCTGACCTCCCAGGGGCAGACGGCGCTGTATACGGGCGACCTCGTGCATCACGCGGTGCAGGTGGAACGCCCCGCGTGGATCGCCGCGTTTGATGTGCTCCCGCTCATGTCACTGGAATCGAAGAAGAAGCTCGCCGAGCGAGCGATCAACGACAACGCGCTGCTCATCTGCGTTCACAACCCGTTTCCGGGCGTGGGACGGCTTACCGAAACGGGCGGACGCCGGAAGTTCATCGAAGAATGACTGCGCCGGGACCGGTTTACCAGCTCGCGCTGCGCGACTTTCACGCGGCCGCCGGGGCCACCTTCGGCGCCCAATCGGGCTGGTCGATGCCCGTGGCGTACGGCGGGGTTGTGAACGAGTGCGAAAGCTTGCGCGGTGCGGCGGCAGCGTTCGACCGTTCGAATCGCAGCCGCATCTTGCTGAGCGGCACAGATGCGCTCGACGTGCTCAAGGCTGCGTTCGCGGGCCATGTTGAAGACCTGGAAGAGGGGCGCGCGATGCGGACGGTCTCGGTGGACGAGGCCGGGAACATCGAGGATGTGGCGCTGATCGCTCGGACGGGCGGGATTTCGTTCATGGTGAGCGGCGAGCCGGGGCAGCGATTCGCAACGCTGGAACGGCTCCGCAAGGCTGTCGGCAGCGACTTTGAGGTCCGGATTGACGACCGGACGGAGACGACGTGCCTGGTGGGGCTGGCTGGCCCGAAGGCGGCACAAACGGCGCAGGAACACCTCGCCGGTGCGTTGCCTGCGAGACTCCAGACGTTGCACTGCGTCACGTTCGAATTCCACGGATTCCGGGCCCTGGCGATCCGCACCAGCGACACGGGCGAGGACGGGTTCGAGTTCATGGTGGCGCCGGCAGTGGCCCTGCACATGTTCGAGACGCTGGTCGCAGCGGGAGTGCCGATGGCGGGGCTGCAAGCGCTGGAAATCGCGCGGATCGAGTCCTGCATCCCGGCGTTCGAGCCGGACCTCGCCGGTGGGCTTTCTCCCGCGGAGGCAGACCTGGACGCGCTTCTCGATGTGCCAGGCGGGAGGGAGGGGCGGATCCTCGCGGGTCTGCTGATGGAAGGCGGACCGGTGGCACCGGGAACGAACATCGACGTCGAGGGGGCGGCAATCGGGGAAATTCGGTCCTCAGTGCGGTCACCGGGCCTGAACGCGACGATAGGCCTTGGCGTGATCGACGTGCGGTACTCGTTTCCGGGTCAAACGGTGCGAGTTGGCGAAGATGCGGCGACAATCGTCGCAAAACCCTTCTACAGACGGAGAGCATGAACCGATGGTCGATATGAACGCGGTGATGTCCTACGAGCCACGATGGCCCGGCGTTAAGGAACTGAACATCGAAGACCAGTGGCGGGCTCGATGGGTGGATGAACAGACCCTGCCGGAAGGGGCGCCGGTTCACTTCGTGTATTCACTGCTGGTGATGGGCGACAAGGGCTATGCGCTGCGCGAGACGGGCGGAAATGTCTGGGGAATGATCGAAGGGACGAACGGCGATGCGGCGCCTGAGGCATTCGTGAAGCAGGCGGCGAAAGAGCGCGCAGGCGCGACGCTCGCGGCGACGGAACTGGTCGGCTTTTACGAATGCAAGGCGACGAGGCACAACAAGGACTTCGAACAGGGGGCGGTGACCGTCCGCCCGCTGTATGTGGCGGTGGCGAAGACGGTCTCGGAGGTCCCGCCGGCTTCGGGATACGAGCGGCGGCGTTTTCCTCTCAACGAATACGCGGTGGCGATGCGGGCGCACTATCCCGAGCTGGTTGACCACCTGCCGGCGGCGTTCCAGTGGTTCGCGGTGTACAAGGCCAAGAAGTAGGCCGACCGATCAGCCGCCGTAGATCGCCTTCAGCAGCTCAAAAATCTGGGGGTCGTACTGCTGGAGCCATAGCCAGTTGTGGCGGCCTTCGACATCGGCGGTGAGGAAGTAGGCCTGGGTGGCTTCGGCAAAGTATTCGTTGGCGTTGGTGCTCGCGTACTCGCCGCGATACTTCCCGCTGCCAACCGCGTCCTGGTAGTACTGTCGGATGTCGAAGTAATCGGCCGGGTTCAAGGCCCAGCCCTGCACCAGGTGGCCGAGTTCGTGGTAGAGGATATTCAGGCCATCGCACGGACCATCGGCGTCGCCGAGCAGGTCGAGTTCGTTGACGGTGACGACGGGGTAGTCGGCGCGATCGGCTACGCCGCAGACGTGGCTGAAGAATGCCTGGTTGGACGATGAATCGAGACAGCGGAACTCGGGCAGATCGAGCACGCCCTGGTCGCGGTCCGCGACGATGACGTAGGCGCCATCTTCGGCAAGCGTTTTTTCGAGGTCGTTTTTCGCGAAGATGCGCTGGATGGTGGATTCGGCGTTGTCGAGAGCGGCAGGATCGACGTTCGCGTTGGCAACGATCGAGAGTCCATCGACTTCGCGGATCTGCGTGTATTCAGCCGGGAACGTTCGCGGGCTGCCGGGGTCGGGGACATGGAGGATGCCCTGGCAGACGCTGCTCTCGGGCGCCAGGCGGGGCTCCGACTTCGGCGTCACCGCATCGGCCGGGCTGGATTGCGCCGGTTTCGAGTCGTCGCCCTGGACAACCACGACGGCGGCAACGGCAGCGACGATGAGGAGCGCCGAGAGGGGTAGCAGACCCGCAAGGAAGAGGGGCTTCACCGCGCTAGCTTCCGGCGGCGAAGAGACGCCGTAAAGGCAGGCACTTAACCGGGCGTTTAGCGAGCGATGGAGTAACGAACGGTGACCATGACGGTGGTGGCGGATTCGCCCGGCTCGATTGGCGTGGCGGCGGCGAAATCAGCGGCCGCGAGCCGCTCGGTGTACAGCGGAGTTGTGGTTGTTGTCTCGGCGATCGACATGATGTCGCCAACCTTGACGCCGCCTCCGGAGGCGAAGGCATCCGCGCGGGAGCGAGCGTCTTCAATCGCCTTCTTGCGAGCGCCGGCGAGCAGCGGTTCGCGGTCGGCGAAACCGAACTGGATTCCCTGGAGGCGGCCGTCATCGCCGGCTGCGTTGAGGGCCGAATCGATAATGCTGCCGACGTTGTCCAGGTTCTTGATGGTGACGCGAAGGGAGTTTGTCGCGGTATAGCCAACGATCCGCGGCGTGCCGTTGGATGGATACTCGTACCTGGGGTTCAGGGCCACGGTCGTTGTCTGGATGTCCGCACTGGCAACGCCGCCGGCTTTTACGGATGCGATGAGCTTTGTCGCGGCATTCGCGGCCTGGTCTCGAGCCTCGGCAACGGTGGAGGCGGAGGACTCGACGCCGAGCGTGACAATCGCGAGGTCGGGGGTGGCTTTTATTTCGCCGACGCCGGTGACCGTTATTCCAGAAGCCAAGGAGTCATCTCCAGAAGTGGTGAGGTTTACGTGAGTGTTGCCTCTGCATGCGGTGGCCGTGGCGCCGAGGACCATGGCCGCAACCAGGACGAGCAACAGTCTAGGCACCGCGGGCCCTCCGGGTGACTTCGAGGGCGGCGAGAGCGGCCACGAAGATACCGGCGAGGATGCCGGTAATCAGCAGCGCCTTCGAGGGGCCCTCATCGGAGGCGTGGTTGGGAGCGGCAGCGTAGCCGATGGAGGTGAGTGCTTCGTCGCCAGCCGGAGTACCGGTATCAGCGGCTCGGACCGGCCCGGTGTCGTTGGCGGCAGGAGGAGTGGCGGCGCTGTTCACGGATTGGCTGCCGGGTGTGGCGGCATCGGGAGGCGCGGGGATGAGGGCGCTGCCGGAAACACCACCGCCGGCGGTGGCGGGGGCGAGTTGCGGGGTCGGTTCGGCTTCGGCTGCCTTATCGGAGTAGGCCGATTCGGGAGCCGAGCTCATGTCCGCGTCTCCTGCGGTCGAGGCGGCTTCGCGGGATGCGGTCTGATCGCTCGACGAATCGGAGCCGAGGGCGCCGACCACGAAGACCACCGCGAACGCCGCGACAGAGAGAGCGGCACCCGCGCGAGCGAGGCCGAGGTAGAGCGGTGTTGCCGGGGCGCGCGCGGCCTTCGGAGTTTCGGCGAGCATCTGTGGCGTGATGCGGAAGGACCGGGGAACCTCGACTTCAGGAAGGCGCTCGATGGCGGTCCGGAGCTGGCTGGCGGCGGTAACGATCGCCTGGCATTCATCGCAGTCCGTGAGATGGGCTTCGAAGCGCGTGCGCTCCGCGGCGAGGAGTTCGCCATCGGCGTACGCATCGGCGCGGCCGGAGTACCAGGAGTGACGATTGAGGAACGGAAAGATTCGCATAGGAGTTGTTCTCAATCCTCCAAACGCCGGAAGGCCCCAAAAAGTTCCGGCTGTTCGCGAAGAATTGCCCGGAGGCGCTCGCGGCCGCGATGGATGCGCGATTTCACCGTGCCAACGTTGGAATTGGTCATGGTTGCGATCTCCTCGTAGTGATAGCCGTGGAGGTCGGAGAGGAGGACCGCCTGGCGCTGATCGAACTGAAGCAGCAGGAGCGCATCCTGGAGCGCCTGGCCGACGGCCATGCGCTCAGCGTATTCGGAGGCAGATTCGCCCGGATCGGGAATCTCGGGAGCGAAGTCGTCTTCGGGGTCGGCGGCCCGGAACGATTCGACGGGCCTTCGCCCACGGCGGCGGAGTTCGTCCTTGCACTGATTGGCTGCGATGCGGAACAGCCAGCTGCGGAAACTGCCGCCGTTGAACTGGGATAATGAGCGAAACGCGGAGATGAAGGCTTCCTGGGTGGCGTCCTCGGCGGCGCCACGATCGCCGATCAATCGCAGGCAAAGATTGAAGACAGATCTCTGAAACCGTTCAACGAGACTGTTGAATGCGTCGAGATTGCCGTCCTTTGATAAAGAGACCAGGTGCTCGTCCGCGGGTTCGAGCGCATCGGTCATGCCGGCCGAGCGTAGGTCAATCGGCTGTAAAGGGCGACCGATTCGAAATTCCGCGACCGGCCGGGGAGGCATGGTACCCTGATGACGATGGACAATGGCGAAGGCCGCCCACTCGATGAAATCGAAGCGGGCGAAGAAGATCCTCAGGGATGGTATTTCGACCTGCCCGGAGGGGCCTGGGAGCGGCAAGAAGAAAAGAACCGCACGCTGCGGGAGCGCGTGCTTGGAAATTTCCAGGAAGATGCTGAGCACGCGAAGGGCGACCCCTTTGGCAAGAAATTCGAGCTAAAGCCGGAAAGTGAATCGAAGTTCGAACTGAGGAAGCCCGAACCCGAGGCCAAGAAAGGCCGCGGGCTTTTCGGTTTTGGGAAGAAGAAGCAGGAAGAAACCCCGGCGACGCGCGACGAGCGCCAGCATGCGTTCGAAGCGAGCTTCGATGAAGAACCCGAGCGCGACGATGACGACTGGTCGACGGAGCCACCGCTGAAGCTTTCGCCGTTCCCCCGGGCGGAGCGGAGGGACAACGAGCCCACGTGGGGCGAATCGGACGGCGGCTGGGACCTGCGATCGCTCGACAAGGCGGAGGCGGAGCAGGCGGAGGAAGCGACAGCCGAACTCGAGGACGACGTGGCCGAGGAGCCCGAAGGCGACCTGCTCGCGGGGATGCGCTCATGGGCGACAAGCGCTCCATCGGAGGAGGCTGCCGCCGGCCACACGTTCGAGCTCGCGCCGAGCGTGGACGAAGACGATGAGACCGCGGAGGAGCCCGAAGGCGACTTGCTCGCGGGGATGCGCTCGTGGGCGACGAGCGCCCCGGCGGAAGAGGCTGGCGCCGGCCAGACGTTCGAGTTCGCCGCGAGCGTGGACGAAAACGAAGAGGCTGCGGAGTTTGAGTGGGCCTCGGACCAGGTCGAAGAAGACGCGACCCTCATGCAGCCGGGCGAAATCGAAGAGGACGACCCTGACGCGGCGTGGGAAGCTTCGGAGCCGGCCGCCAGGTACGACGCGGAGGACACAGCCGAGTTCGAAGTCCCGGTGATGGACGAGACCGCGGAGGATGAGCCAGCCGAGCCTGAGCCGCTGAAGCTGCGGCCGCGAGCACACGTCGAGGACGAGAAACGCCTCGACTGGAACTTTGGGCCAGCTGCCTGGGGCGACTCGAAGGAAGAGAAGGCCGACGAAACGGACGCTGCATCGAGCGAACTGAGCGACCTTTCGCCGGAAGAAGCGGCGACATTCGAATCGATGCGAAAGTGGGCCGAGCGCGGCCGCGGTGACGAGCATCCTCACTTCACAACCGCCGCGCACGAGACCGAGGACGAGGACGAACCGACCCTGCCCGCGCCGATCCCTCTGCGCCCGCGCCACCATGACGATGTGACGGAGCCGGTCTCGAAGTTTGCGCCACTCAGGCCGAACGAGGGCGATGACGATGCTCCGATGGCTCCGCCCTCGCTGCCGATCGTGCTGCGTTCTCGGACCGAGCCGCAGCCGGAGCAGCCCAGGCGCGAGCCTTCCGACGGGCCTAGCAAGTGGGACGAGTTCTTCAACCTGGCACCGAACGACGCCGAATCCGAGGATTCGAGCGAAGGCGAGGACATGCCGAGCGAAGGCATCGCCGCGATGCGCGAATGGGCGAACAAGCGGAGTGCCGAGCAGGAACCGGAAGTTATCCCGGAAGAGTTCCTGAAGCCCTTCGACTGGGAACTGCAGGAAGATGCGGACTCGCCGTCCGAAGCAGGGGCGATTCCCGCGGAGATGCTGAAGCCGTTCGACTGGGAGTCGGACGAGCCGGCGGATACTGGGGATTCCCATGAGGAGGCGACTGAGGCCGCGTGGGAAGAGACTCCGAGCGAGAGCGCGTTCGAAGCAGATGTGGAAACGCCCGAGGCTCTCGAGGAACCAGTGAGCGCAGCCCCGTACGCATGGGCACGCTCGGAATCCGCGGCTGAAAGCGCAAGGGAAGAAGACACGGGCGATCCGCTCGATGGGATTTTCGAGCAGCCTGTCGCCGTGCCCGTCGAGAAGCCGAAGAAGCGCGGGATGTTCGGGCGGCTATTCGGGCGGAAGCATGACGAACCGGAACCAGTTGATGACGCAATCGACGAGGAGCCGAGCGCGTGGGTGCTGCCCGGCGAAGATGCCGACACGGATGTCCGTGTGGCCGAAGTTGCCAGCGAGGCTTGGGCGTCCGGCGAGGACGATGAGCCAGTAGCGGCAAAGTCTGAAGTCGAGCCTGCGGCGGATGCGACCTTTGAGACCGGCGAGGCGGAGGACGAGTGGACCTTTGCGGCGAAGGAATCTGACGGCGACGCATGGGCGCCGGAAGCGATGACGCCCACGGCCGCGTTCCTTGCGAGTGAGGTTCAGGCGCCGGTCGAACCGGTCCAAGAGGAAGTTGAGGCCTGGAGCCCGGAGCCATTCGAGGCGTTGGCTTCGGAGGACGGCGAGCCGGTTGAGGCTGTGGCGTCTGTTGAGGCCCCGGTTGAGGAAGTTACCGCGGAGAAGCCGTGGTGGGAGCAGCCGGCTACCGAAGAGGCGACTGAGGACGAGGAGCCCGTGGAGGCTGTCGCGTCCGTTGATGAGGAAGTTGCTGCGGAGAAGCCCTGGTGGGAGCAGCCGGCTGCGGAATCGCCTGAGGACGAGGAGCCGGTTGAGGCTGTTGCGTCTGTTGAAGCTCCGGTTGAGGAAGTTGCCGGGGAGAAGCCGTGGTGGGAGCAGGCCGAGGCTGAGGAGGCGTCTGAGGACGAGGAGCCGGTAGAAGCTGTGGCGTCTGTCCAGGCTCCGGTTGAGGAAGTTGTCGCGGAGACGCCGTGGTGGGAGCAGGCTGCTGCCGAAGAGGCGACTGAAGACGAAGAGCCCGTTGAGGCTGTGGCGTCTGTTGAGGCACCGGTTGAGGAAGTTACCGCGGAGAAGCCGTGGTGGGAGCAGGCCGCCACCGAAGAGGCGACTGAGGACGAGGAGCCCGTGGAGGCTGTCGCGTCCGTTGATGAGGAAGTTGCTGCGGAGAAGCCCTGGTGGGAGCAGCCGGCTGCGGAATCGCCTGAGGACGAGGAGCCGGTTGAGGCTGTTGCGTCTGTTGAAGCTCCGGTTGAGGAAGTTGCCGGGGAGAAGCCGTGGTGGGAGCAGGCCGAGGCTGAGGAGGCGTCTGAGGACGAGGAGCCGGTAGAAGCTGTGGCGTCTGTCCAGGCTCCGGTTGAGGAAGTTGTCGCGGAGACGCCGTGGTGGGAGCAGGCTGCTGCCGAAGAGGCGACTGAAGACGAAGAGCCCGTTGAGGCTGTGGCGTCTGTTGAGGCACCGGTTGAGGAAGTTACCGCGGAGAAGCCGTGGTGGGAGCAGGCCGCCACCGAAGAGGCGACTGAGGACGAGGAGCCGCTTGAGGCTGTGGCGTCTGTCGAGGCGCCGGTTGAGGAAGTTACCGCGGAGAAGCCGTGGTGGGAGCAGCCCGCCACCGAAGCGGCGACGGAGGACGAAGAGCCGGTAGAGGCTGTTGCGTCCGTTGACGCTCCGGTGGAAGAAGCTGTCGCGGAGAAGCCGTGGTGGGAGCAGTCCGCTGCTGAGGAATCGCCTGAGGACGAGGAGCCGGTTGAGGCCGTGGCTTCCGTTGAGGCTCCGGTTGAGGCAGTGGCGGCGGAGAAGCCGTGGTGGGAGCAGCCGGCTACCGAAGAGGCGACTGCGGACGAAGAGCCGGTTGAGGCCGTGGCGTCCGTCCAGGCGCCGGTGGAGGAAGCTGTCGCGGAGAAGCCGTGGTGGGAGCAGCCGGCTACCGAAGAGGCGACTGAAGACGAAGAGCCCGTTGAGGCTGTGGCGTCTGTCGAGGCACCGGTGGACGAAGTTGCCGCGGAGAAGCCGTGGTGGGAGCAGGCCGCTGCTGAGGAATCGTCCGAGGACGAGGAGCCGGTTGAGGCTGTTGCGGCCGTCGAGGCGCCGGTTGAGGAAGTTGCCGCGGAGAAACCGTGGTGGGAGCAGCCCGCCACCGAAGAGGCGACGGAGGACGAAGAGCCGGTCGAGGCTGTTGCGTCTGTTGAAGCTCCGGTTGAGGAAGTTGCCGCGGAGAAGCCGTGGTGGGAGCAGGCCGAGGCTGAAGTGGCGTCGGAGGATGAGGAGCCGGTCGAGGCTGTTGCGTCTGTTGAAGCTCCGGTTGAGGAAGTTGCCGCGGAGAAGCCGTGGTGGGAGCAGGCCGAGGCTGAAGTGGCGTCGGAGGATGAGGAGCCGGCTGAGGCCGTGGCGTCCGTCGAGCAGTCCATCGAAGAACCTGCTGTGAAGAACCCGTGGTGGGAAGACGCCCATTCCGAGGACGACTCGGCCGAGGACGAGTTCGCACCGGGTAAGGCAATGGCCGCTACGGAAAATCCGATCGATGCGGTTGCCGAGCCGCTCGAGACAGTGGCCTCCGGGGAATCAGAGGACGCACCTGCTTCGGACGACGATGACCCCTGGGCCGACTTCGTCGGTGGTGCGGCGGCTGTCGAGCCCGAGCAGCCGGCAGCGGCCGCGTTCTCCGGCCGGACGTGGGGCGCCTCAGAGGACGCGGGAAACCGGGACCAGGACATGTGGAGCGATATCGCGGCCACGGCCGAGCAATCTCTCCACGAAGAAGACGACATCGATATCGCCGCGAGCCTTGAGAGCCAGATGCAGGAACGGCCCGCGGGCACGTATTCCTGGGCGAGCGATGACGGTGCGTGGGAGTCGGAGCAGGCTGACTTTAGCGGTGAGCAGGAAGCCGGGAGCGAAGACGACGAGGAAGATGTCATTCTCGCAGCCTTCGAACGGCACGCTGCGACCCAGGAGACGGTAGCGGCTTCGCACGAAAACGATGATGCGTTCGCCGAACTGCTGGGCGCGCAGGCCGCAGACATCGTGGCGGAGGCATCGGATGAGAATTCGGAGGAGCGATCGTTCCTTCGCATGAGCGCATGGGCGCCACAGCGAACTTCGCAACAGTTCGATGGTGGCTGGGCGCCAGAGCCGGAGGAACCGGAATTCGGCGGCCAGGCACCGGCCTTCGGCGGCAACGACGGCGCCGGCTTCAACCCGCCGTCCTGGGCCATCGAAGAACTCGAAGGAGACGAATCGTCGCAGGCGAAATCGGGCCATCGGACGAAGACCTGGATTCGGGAAATCGTCGAGACGGTGATGCTGGCGTTGCTCGTGTTCCTTTCGGTGCGCGCGAGCTTCCAGAACTTCCGCGTCGAAGGTTCTTCGATGTACCCGACGCTGGAAGACGGCCAGTTCCTGATCGTGAACAAGCTCGTCTACTCCGAAGTGGACATGGAGAAGCTGAGCAATTTCATCCCGTTCATCAACGCTGGCGAGGACCCGAAGCGGAACGTGTTCCACGGACCTGAACGAGGCGACATCGTGGTCTTGGTGGACCCGCGGAACCCGGACGTGGACCTGATCAAGCGCGTCATCGGTCTGCCCGGCGAAACGCTCGAGATTGTCGACGGAAAGGTGTACATCAACGACATGCTCCTCGAGGAGCCGTACATCACCTCGCCGTGGCACGACACGAAGCCGAAGATCACGCTGCCTCCGGGCGAGTACTTCGTGATGGGCGATAACCGCGAGAACAGCCTCGATAGCCGCAGCTCGCAAGTTGGCCTGGTTCGCGAGGACCTGATTATCGGAAAGGCGATGCTCTCCTACTGGCCGAAGTCAAAGTTTGGTTTTGCGCCGAACGAAGAGGGCAAGCTGACGGACGAGGGGCCGGTGCTGACCACGAAGCGAATCGGGGAAGATTAGGCCCGGTACGACCGCGTCTTGCGGGCGGGACAGAGGTTAAGAATGAGAAGCCCCTCTTCACGAGGGGCTTCTCATTGTCCGAAGCCGGGCCCTTTCTCGGGTGGGGTGGTGCTTCGTCCTGGAGCGCGGCCGGTGGGGCGGCATTCCGGGTCGAATGCAGACTGGCAGTGCGGGGCGATGCGGTTCCCCTCATCCCTGCCCTTCTCCCGCGACGGGAGAAGGGCTGCGGTAGGTTTGGCCCTGGATGTTGGTTTGCGGCCTTTTGCGCTTCGCTGGAGGGGAGGGTGGCCGGTCGGTTACGCTCGCGGTTCGTTGGCCGCGGGTCGTTGTTCGCGGGTCGTTGCCCGGAGATCGGGCTGTGAGTACCGTTTGACTCGATGACTTCAGAGCTAGATGCCCTTCTCGAAGAGCGCGGAGCGGTGCTTCGCGGCCATTTCCAGTTCGCGAGCGGAAGACATGGCGATACGTACATTGAGAAGTTCCGGATCCTGCAGTGGCCGGACGTGACAGAGCGGATGTGCACGATGATCGCGGACCATTTTCGGGGCATCCCGAACCTGGTGGCGGGGCCGACCACGGGCGGAATCCTTCTTGCCTACGAGACCGCGCGACACCTCGGGCTGGCAAGCTTCATCGCCGAGCGGAAGGAAGAAGGGCCGGGCCGCGAGTTCCGGCGCGGCTTCGAAATCGGCCCGGGGCACAAGGTGCTGGTTGTTGATGACGTGCTGACCACCGGAGGGAGCGTCCGCGAAGTGATCGAGGCCGTGCGCGAACGGGGCGCGGAGGTCGTGGGCGTGGGGATGCTGGTAGACCGGACGGGCGGCTCGGTTGACTTCGGGGTGCCATTCTTCGCCTGCATTTCGCTGAATGTTGTCTCGTGGACCCCGGAGGAATGCCCGCTCTGCAAGCAGGGCATCGAACTGAAGATCACATGAACCTAAAGAACGTGACCATGCGCTCGGGGACTGGCGTACACTGGCTGACATGCGATACGTGCGCCAGGCCGGCAGCGATCCGGCATTCCTGCTGAAGGCACTCGGCGAGGCCTCAGGGGAACTGCAGCGCGGGTTTTACGGCATTCACGAGCGGGCATTGCAGCAGGAAGCCGAGGACCCGGATGACGGTTGGTGCCTGCTTGCGATCCCGTTCCACTGCAAAGAGATAGAGCGAGGCGTCCAGCGCCAGCTCGACACGATCCTGGCTTCGCGGCGGAGCGAAATCCCGCACGTGGACTTCGACGACATCCCGTTTCGCGAGGACTTCATCGAAGAGGACGTGGAGGAGTTGCTGGAGGAGTTTCACTACCTTCGGCGGCGGACTACGTATTTGCTCTGGGACATCGACGAGCGCGACTGGGAGCGGGTTGGCGAGCATCCCTATCGGGGTCCGCTGAGCGTGCTCCAGATCACGCGGGAGCTCTACCAGCACGACCTCGAGCACCTGTGGCAATCACGACGGATGATCGAACGCCTGACGACGAGCACGGCGCGTTGATCCCCACATTCCGGGTCGCGCCGGCTGGTCCGGCCCATCTCGCCAGCGACCCCGAGGCCCCGTGCACCGCCTGGTTCGAGGGTGACCGCCAGCGTCTGCAGGTGGCAACCAGCGCGGTGGGACTCGGCATCGACCTTCGCGACGAGGTCTCGCGGATTGTGGCAAGCCGCCGCGAGCTTGGGCTGCTGCGGGACGCGCTGCGCGTACTGCGATCCCCCCTGGTGGAGCCGCTCACGCAGTTCCTGGAACCGGTGCAGGGCTGGAAGCTGCGCACGCAGACGTTGGCAACGGATCGGCCGGTGATTATGGGCATCCTGAACCTGACGGAGGATTCGTTCTCGGGCGATGGCGTCGGCGCGGATACGGATTCGGCCGTGCGGCGTGCGGTTGCGTTGCGAGAGGCCGGCGCCGACATCATCGACGTCGGGGCAGAGAGCGCGCGGGCGGATCGTCCAGTGCTGGAGGAGGGCGCCGAGGCAGAACTTGTGGGCGCGACAATGAAGGCACTGGTCCGGGAAGGCCTCGTGGTTTCGAGCGACACGTACAAGGCGGGCGTGGCGGAGGCCGCACTCAGCGAGGGCGCCGAACTCATTAACGACATCAGCGGGCTGACGCTGGGGATGGGCGCAGCAGGGCCGGCCGCCGAGGCCGGGGCGGGCTACGTGCTGAACTTCAGCTATTCGGTGCCGAAGCAACGGCCGCCGTCGCCACCGGAGTATGACGACGTGATGGAATACACCCTGGCGTGGATGGAGCTTCGCCTGGGGCAGATCCGGGCGGCCGGCCTGGCGCGCGAGAACATCGCGATCGATCCGGGCATCGCATTCGGCAAGAGCCACGACGAGGATATCCAGGTGCTCCGGCGGATCGGTGAACTGCAAACGTTCGGGCACCCGGTTTTGCTCGCGCATTCGCGGAAGAACTTCATCGGCAGCGTGAACGGCAACGCACCTGCGGAGCGGGATCCCGAGACGCATGTCGCGAGTGCGCTGGCCTACGCACAGGGCGTGCGGATATTCCGGGTGCACGACCCTGAGGGCGCGCGCCGGGCACTGAGCATGGCGGCGGCAATCGTTGACGGGGCGGCGGGCGCATTCGCTCCTGACGCTGAATCGTGGCCGTGGCGGGCGGGCGCCAGTGCCGCGCATATGACGAACGCAGCACCCGACAAGTCGGCTCCGGCCGGCCAGCGCTGGTAGCTACTCCGGGACTGGCGGAGAGACCGCGGATCCGATTCGCCAGGCGATTGAACCGCTCCGCATGGTCGTGGTGAGCGTCCCTTTGATTCTGCCATCGCGGCTAACGATCCAGAGTTCCGGACCAGGCGCGCGGTTTGGGTAATAAACGAGCGCTATCCACTGCGAATCGGGCGACCAGAGAATGACGCGCGGCTGCTGGTAATCGGCGGTGTCGAATTTCGTGACCGACACGTTCGTGTTCCCGGCGATGACGTGGAGGACGCTATCGTCGTCGGTATAGGCATACGCACCGTCGGGTGCGTATGCACCGCCGTAGAGCCCAGGAGGCATCGGCTTCCCCGAGGCAGGCGAGACGACTTTGCCCGTGTCGGCCATGGCGCCGGAGTTGAGATCGATGGTCCAGAGCACTATCCGCGACTGTTCGTATTGCAGGACCCCGGCGTGCTGCTCATCGGGCCAGTAGAGCGGATCGGATGGGTAGAGTTGCGGAAGGCAAACGAGCTTCTGGCTGGAAGCACCGGATGCCTCGGCGCGGACGAAACAGCCGTCGCGATTGAGGTAGAGGACTTCGCCCGGGATCTCGGCGCGCGGATTGTCTGTGAGCGAGGGCGGCGACGGGTGACGCCGGCCGAAGGCGAAAACGATGACGACGAGGACAACAAGGATGGCAAGACCGACCAATACACCGGCCGCGTAGAGATTGCGCCGGGTCACACGGTCGCCCGTCCGCCGGCTTCACGGCGGTAGACCGTGAGGATCACCACGGCGGCGATGAGCAGCCCGCCGCTAATCATCAGTGCCATCGGAGCGCCGATCTCCTCCTGGAAGTGCTCGAAAATGAATGTGACGAGGACCACGAACGCACCACCAACCCCCACCAGGACGACGACGAACGACTCCCGGAGCACACCGTAGGCGATGGCGAGCGCAGCCACGACACCGGCGAACAGTTCGAAGCCGATTGGCCCTCCGCCTGCGCCTGCCTCCTCGGCGCCAACAATGCCGAGGATGACGAAGAAAAAGCGTCCGGACTCGGCTGGACTCAACCATTCGAGTTCGACGAGGGCGATTGCGGCGACGGCGATGCCCAGGGTGGTCATGCCGGCGAGCGGCTGGCTGAATTCATCGGGCCAGTTGCCGATGGCCTGGCCGAGCATGAAGGCGGAGCCGGCAATGGCGAGGAGCTGGGCGTGGCTTGGGCTGGCTGTCCACAGGGCCATCGCGAGGAGGAACGTGCAGGACGCCACCAGCAGGAACTGGCCGCGGTCATCGTCTTTGTCGAGGCCGAGGCCGTATTCGTTGACGAGCACGGCGATGAGGCCAGCGGTGAGGCCGACCGAAACGAACCAGGCAGCCTGGCCACCACGCCGCAACTCGGGGTCTTTGCTCGTGTGGAGTAAGGCGCCAAGGCCGAGGATCAGCACCGTCGGAACACCGATGGCAAGGACGCGAGACCACGACTCGAGGTCCTGCCACTGCTGCGCGAAGAGGGCGAATACGCCTACACCGAGGACGACGAGACCGAGGTAGAGGACTGCCTCGAGCGCTCCAGGGCGGGATTCCGTGGAGGATGGAACTGGCGATGTCTCTTCGAAGGCGCGGATGCGCTGGGCCGTCGATTCGTCGATTACGCCGGCGTTCAACCATCGTCGCAGGAAACTTTCGACCGGTTCCATTGGCGTCACGGTATCTGGTGTTGGCGTGAATTCAAGTGTCCGGGTGAGCCGAATCCGACGGCCAACAGTGCATAGACTGGCAATCGGGCAGCGCCGCGCCAGACTGATAGACCGCGACAGCCGTTACCTGACGTTCGGCGGGCCACCTGCCACCTAAACCAGAGACACGACCAGCGGCTGGCACTACGCTATCGGGCACACTCGCCAGGAGGCGATAGATGTCGTTACGAGGAAAAGCCGCAATCACGGGCATCGGCGAATTCCGGCCGAGCCGGTACACCGAAGGCGCGACAACCCTGGGCATGCTGGCCGATGTCGGCATGATGGCGGTGGCCGATGCCGGGTTGGAAATGAAGGGCATCGACGGGCTGGTGACTGAGGCGTTCGCCGAGTCGCCGATGTTTGCCCCGGCAACCGTGGTGGAATACCTGGGGATCGACGCGAAGTTCGCCGAAGTGGTGGACCACGGCGGAGCGACCGGCGCGGCGATGGTGTTGCGGGCAGCGATGGCGATCAGCGCCGGCCTATGCGACAGAGTGCTGTGTGTGACCGCCGCGCGGCGCGAGAAGCGCAGCAACGATGGCCCGAAGCGGAGCGCGAACACCGGCTGGGCCGGGCGGCGCACCGACCGGACTCCATACTCGGAGTTCGAGGTGCCATTTGGGGCGATTGGCGCTAACTACGGCTACGCGATGATCGCCCAGCGCTACATGCACGAATACGGCGTGAAGCCGGAACAGTTGGCGAAGATCGCTGTGGCCCAGCGCTACAACGCCTGCCACAACCCGGAGGCTATCTTCTTCGGTCAGCCGATTACGGTGGATGACGTGCTGAATTCGCCGGTCGTAGTCGACCCGCTGCACATGCTCGAAATTGTGATGCCGGTCGCCGGGGCGGCGGCGCTGGTGGTCACGAGCGCGAAGACCGCGAAGAAGCTGAAGCACGATCCGGTGTACGTGCTGGGCGCAGGCGAGCATACGACCCACCGCAGCATCACCTACGCCCCGAGCCTGACGCATAGCCCGATAAAGGTAGCCGCGGATACGGCATTCAAGATGGCAGGCGTCCGGCGACAAGATATTGATATCGCGAGCATCTACGACTGTTACACGATTACGGTGCTGATTTCGCTCGAGGATGCCGGTTTCGCAAAGAAGGGCCGCGGCGGCAGGTTCGTGGATGACCACAACCTCCAATTCGATGGCGACTTCCCGCTGAACCCGCATGGCGGCCAGCTTTCATTCGGCCAGGCCGGACTCGCCGGCGGCATGTCGCACGTCACCGAGGCGGTGCGCCAGTTGATGGGACGAGCGAAGGGGAGGCAGGTGAAGAAGCCCGAGTTTGCCTTCGTGAACGGCAACGGCGGCATTATGAGCGAGCAGGTTTCGCTGATCCTGGGGAATGACCGATGAGTAGCGAGAGCACCACGTACATGAAGCCGCTGCCCGACCCGACACCCGCAACAAAGCCCTTCTGGGACGCGTTGCGCGGACACAAGCTCATGCTTCAACGGTCGAAGAAGACCGGGAAGGTGATCTATTACCCGCGCTCTGTTTCGCCGTACGGCCCGAAAGATGAACTGACCTGGGTGGAGTGCTCGGGGAAAGGCAAGGTCTATTCGTTCACGGTTGCGCGGCGGCCGACGGCGCCGCAATGGGCGGACGAGGGCCCCTATGTGATTGCGATGGTGGAACTGGAGGAGGGAGCCGTGGTCACGGCGAACATCCTGAACTGCTCGCCGGAGGACGTGAAGGTTGGGATGAAGGTCCGCGCAGTGTTCGTGGACGCGACACCCGAGGTGACGCTGCTGCAGTTCGAGCCAGCGTAGGCTGTGGTGCGCCGGAGTGCGGACGGCGCTCACCAAGGCGCAACAGTGGCGCGCGACGGTCCGCGCCAGCGGCATCGCAGGCTCGCCTGAGAGCAAGTGATCCACGCGATTGAGCAGCGGGCGGATTCGAAAGCAGCGTAGTTCCCTCGTAGAGTGGCGGCACCGCCAATCAGGAGCCGCCGATGTCCCGTCCGCTGGAAGATATTCGAGTCCTCGACCTCACGTGGGTGCTGGCGGGACCGTTCGCCTCGATGATCCTGGCCGACATGGGCGCCGAAGTGGTGAAGGTGGAGCGCCCGCCCAATGGGGACATTTCGCGGACCACCGGGCCTTACCAGAACGGCTGGAGCGGCTATTTCTTCAGCATCAACCGGGGCAAGCGAAGCATCTCGATCGACCTGCGCTCGAGCGAGGGAAAGGAACTGTTCCTTCGACTGGTGGAAAAGGCGGATGTGGTCATCGAGAACTTCACGCCCGGGACGATGGCGCGGCTGGGCCTGGGGTACGAGGTGCTTTCGGCGCGCAATCCGAGAGTAATCATGGCGAGTGTTTCCGGGTTCGGGCAGACGGGGCCGTATAGCGACCGTCCAGCGCTCGACATCGTGGTTCAGGCGATGGGCGGAATGATGTCTATCACGGGCGAGGCGGGTGGAGGGCCGGTGCGGCCGGGTGCTTCCTACGGCGACCTGACGGCCGGGCTGTTCGCGGCGGTTGGCGTGTTAACCGCCCTGCACGAGCGGGAGCGAAGCGGGAAAGGCCGGGCAATCGATATCTCGATGCTCGATTGCCAGCTTGCGGTGATGGAGAACTCGATCATGCGGTACTTCGTCACGGGGCAGGTGCCAGGCCCGCTCGGGACGCGGCATCCCAGTGCAACGCCCTTCCAGGCATTCCCGACGAAAGATGGTCATATCGTGGTGGCGCTAGCCTTCGGGGAAGAGAACCAGTGGGGTTTGCTCTGCGCGATGCTGGGAGTGCCGGAACTCATCGACGATGAGCGGTTCGAAACCGGGCCGAAACGGACGCGGAACCACGCGGAGCTTGAGCCCGTGCTGAATGAGGCGTTTCGCAAGCGGACGACGGCCGAGTGGTACGCGGACTTCCTGGAGGCGGGCATCCCCTGTGGGCCCGTGAACACGGTCCGGGACGTGGTGAACGACGAGCACGTGAAGGCTCGTCACAGCATCAAGGAAGTGACGCACCCGGTGGCGGGGACGATTCCTATCGCGGACACGCCGGTGCGGCTTTCACGGAGCGAAACCGGCATCCAGGGGCCGCCACCCAGCATGGGCGAAGACACTGCAGATGTGCTGAGCGGATGGCTGGGGATGGGCGAGAGCGACATCGAGAAGCTGGTGGCCGACGGGGTGGTGGCGACGAGCGGGGGGCCGGATATTTCACGGATCGCGTGATCCCTCATCCCCGGCCCTTCTCCTAAGTCTGGGAGAAGGGTGGTTGGTGGCATGGGCGTTGGTGGTTCGAGGGGGGTGATTTGGGTGGTGTGCGGCTGTCCCTCATCCCCGGCCCTTCTCCCAAGTCTGGGAGAAGGGTGGTTGGTGGCGTGGGCGTTTGTGGTTGGAGGGGGTGATTTTGGGGGCGCCGCGGTCGTCCCTCATCCCCGGCCCTTCTCCCAAGTCTGGGAGAAGGGTGGTTGGTGGTGCGGGCGTTTTGTGGTTGGAGGGGGTGACGGCGGGAGAGAGGCACCCGCTAAGGGACGTGCGCTGTTCTATGGGAGGGTGAGGTTCCAACTGGGTTGGGTTTGGCTGTCGAAGGATTCCTGCATTTTGGCAGTCGCTTCTTGAATCCTGGGCCAGGAGCCCTCGGCCATGCCTACCACGACTTTGCCATCGTCGGCGGTGGCGAGCCGACGGACCACGCCGCTCGAGATGCCAGTGATGTTAAGAGTAACCGGACCCTCGATGCGGCTAAATTGCAGATCGGTGAATTGGTCGTCGCCTCCGGGACTGCCGATAGCGACCAGAGGGTGAAGTTCGTTTCCCGCAGCGTCTATGAGTGTCGCGATGGGGCTGAACACAAGTCCGTCCGGGTCATCAAGGCCGCGAATTCTGAGAGTGAAGATGGATCGCGTCGCAGTCTGTCGAACGCTGACAACCTCTAGCGAGCCGAGGCCAAAGGGTTGCGGTGGAAAGTCGAAAATGACGGAACTTTGTGCCGGACGAGCGATATCGTCGACTTCAGCGATCCAGGGGAGCACCGGCCGCACTTCGGCAGCGGGAACCGACCCTCGCGAACCCGAAGAGAGAAAGCTAAGGGAGCGTACTTCAATGTGAAGTCGGCCTACTCCGGGAGCGGGTGGCGCGGCGGTGATCGTCATCGACCGTGTGTTCTCGCCGTTGCGAGTTACTGCAACGGTTGGGTAGATGGTGCCGTTGGCGTCGGAGATGACCACATCTTCCGGGGTGGGCGCCACGAGTTCTCCGAAGCCCGGCTCGCCGTAAACCCAGACGGAGATGGCGACTTCGTTGGGATCCGCCTGTGCCCCCTGGACAACAAGGCGCAGCGGGTCATCTGCGGCGCGGACCTCCTCAACAACTGCCTTCTTGGCCAGCTCAGCCGGTTCGGCGTAACCGGCGAGCGTCCATGCGATTCCGATGCCGGCGGCGGCTCCGGCACCAGCGACCGCGATGCCGCCCACCCAGCGGACCGCAGTGCTGGCCAGGATGCCGCCGCTCCACATTCGTTCGGGCAAGCGGCGTCTTTGCGTCCGCCAGCGTTCGACTGCCTCTTCGCGAGAGTCGACGCCGCACTTTCCCAGAATCTCTCGGACGTGCCATTTGACACCATCGAGGGTGAGGTCGAGGCGCTCGGCGATTTCACCATTGGTGAGGCCCTTCGCGATGAGGCGGATGACGTCCTGCTGGCGTGGGGTTAGCTCGACTCGCTGGGCCGGGTCGGAGGTGTTGCTCCTGCTCATGAGGACATGAAAGCACTAACACGAAGGCGCTGCCCTACCCCATAAGGAACATGTTGTGTTGGCATGAATGGGCCGGGGATGGAGGCGAGTTCTTCCCTCATCCCCGGCCCTTCTCCCGCGACGGGAGAAGGGTGGTCGGTGGCGTGGGCGTTCGTGGTTCGAGGGGGTGATTTTTGGGGGCGTCGCGGTCGTCCCTCATCCCCGGCCCTTCTCCCAAGTCTGGGAGAAGGGTGGTTGTTGGTGCGGGGGCTTGTGGTTGGAGGGGTGACGGGTACCGAGGTGGCGGCATCCGCTTACTGCGTGCGCGGTTCTCCCTCATCCCTGCCCTTCTCCCGCGACGGGAGAAGGATGCTTTGTTGGGGTGGACGCTGTGGTGGGGTGGGGGACCGCTGCGTTGGTGACCATCCGCTTACAGACGTGCGCGGTTCTCCCTCATCCCTGCCCTTCTCCCGCGACGGGAGAAGGATGCTTTGTTGGGGTGGACGCTGTGGTGGAGTGGGCACCGGGTACCGAGGGGCGCCATCCGCTTACTGACGTGCGCGGTTCCCTGATCTTGAGCCGGTAAAGAGTAAGAAATGTGTAAGAGGGCGGGTTAATCATGGTCTACCCATCTGCGTTAGCTATGGATAGATAGCCGATAATGTAGGCATGTGGGGTATTTGGGGATGAGTGGGATTTTCTACGACCCGAGGTCGCGGCAGTTGCATGCGATCTCGTGTAGCCCGGAACCGGGCTGGACTCTGGTTACGCACAACGTGGACGCGAAGCCGCATCAGTGCCGCCGGATCATGCGCGAATGGCTCGCGCAGGACGAGATGTTCCGGATCGAATGGACGATCCACCGGGAGCGTCTCTCGGCCTGAGAACGTAAGATCGAGGTCGTGACGGACGACCTTGGGGCTCGACTCTCATGCGTTGACGAGGTGACGGCGCCGGCTGCGGAGCGGTTCGATTCGGGACCGGCGCTGGCGGGCGAACTCGTGGTCCTGCCTTCGGCGTTCAATCCACCGACGGTGGCGCATCAGCATTTGCTGGAGCGAGCACTGGGGCTGGCAGTGGATGCGAGGCCGGTGGCGATGCTGACGACGAGAAACGTCGACAAAGGCCTGCATGGGGCGTCGCTGGAGCAGAGAGTAGAGATGTTGCTCGCTCTGCAAACGGCGTGGCCGGAGCTGGCGGTGCTTGTTTCGAACCAGGCGCGGATCATCGATCAGGCGGAGGCGTTGCGTCGGGCGTTCGGAGACGCGCTGCGCCTGCGGTTCGTGGTGGGTTTCGATACGCTCGAGCGGTTGTTCGCACGGCGGTACTACTCCGACATGGAAGCCGAACTGGCGCCGTTTTTCGAGCGTTCGCGCGTGCTGGCAGCGAACCGGGCGGGCATCGGAGTGGATGCCGTGCGGGAGTGGATCGCGGAGAACGCGGGGCCGTTTTCGAGGGCTATCGATGTGATGGAGATTGATGAGGAGCCCGCCTCGATGTCTTCGACAGCGGCGCGGGAGCGGGTGCTGGCGGGCGATGGGGAGATGTTGCCGGCGGTGGTGCGGCGGTATATCGAGCGGCACGGGTTGTACCGGTAGGGCGCCCGGGCCCCAAGCCCGGGAGAGGTCTCATGGATGGCGGTTGGGAGAAGGGGCCACGCCATGCCCTCATCCCCCGGCCCCTTCTCCCAACTCCTGCGTCGCGGGAGAAGGGGAGGTCTCCGATCCGTTGCCAATGCTTCACGGCCCTCCGCGTCCTTCCGCGAAGGACTCGAGGGGAGGATGGCCGGTCGCTGACGCTCGCGGTTCTAGCGGTTTTCCGGTCGGGTTGCGGGCGGGCGGTGGGTGGGCAACGCTTAGAGGGCTTGTTCGGGGGACTTGATGCCACTTACAGAATCGGAAATCGATGCGTTTCTTTCGGAGCCGCACATCGCCATCGTTTCGACAACGGGGCCCACTGGGAAGCCGCATGCGATGCCCATCTGGTACGCGTGGCGCGATGGCAAGGTGCTGTTTCATACGGGTGGGGATTCGAAGAAGATGCGGAACCTTCGTAAGAACGACCGTGTGAGCGTGGTGGTGGATACGAAGACGGCCCCGTACAAGGTGGTGGTCATCGAAGGGCTGGCGAAGGAGTTGCCCGGGGACAAGGCGTTGGGTCGCGAGGTGGCGATTCATTACCTGGGGTCGAAGCTGGGAGAGCAATATGCGGCGCGTTCGGACGAACCGGGGGCCCTGGTGGAAGTGACGCCTACGAAGATCATTTCGTGGGACTACGCGCGCGAGTCGAATCCCTGACCGACAAGGCGATCTCTGGTGGACGGCTGAAACGTTCGGCCAAGCCGGCGCGGCTGGTGGGGAGCGCGGCCGCGCGCTGGGCGGGGGCAAATCTTGCCTTCGGGGAATCGCGGGAGGCGAAGAAGAAGCAGGCGATGCTGCGGACCGCCGAAGACGTGACGCGGACGATGGGCGAGATGAAAGGCGCCGTGATGAAGGTGGGGCAGGTGCTTTCGCTGATGGCGGGGGTGCTGCCGGACGAGATGGCGGCAGAGCTGGCCTCGCTCCAATCGAGCGCTCCCCCGATGAGCTTCCACCTCGTGAAGCAGGTGTTCGAGGCGGAGTACGGGAAGGGGCCGGAGGAAGTGTTCAGCCGTTTCGAGCACACGCCGTT
Source organism: Dehalococcoidia bacterium (assembly GCA_050185215.1). Lineage (GTDB taxonomy): Bacteria > Chloroflexota > Dehalococcoidia > Tepidiformales > Tepidiformaceae > Amarobacter. The sequence goes on from JBFWZP010000008.1 coordinate 94,233, forward strand.
TGCGGCGGCGTCCATCGGGCAGGTGCACCGGGCGGAGCTTCCGGATGGAACCCGCATCGCGGTGAAGGTGCAGTATCCCGGGGTTCGGGACGCCATCCAGCATGACCTGGCGAACGTCGGAATCATGATCAAGATGGGCGGGTTGATCGCGCGAGGCCTGGATGCGGGTCCGATCGTAAAGGACCTGGAGGAAGGCATCCGGGCCGAACTGGACTACCGTCGTGAGGCGGCCTGGCAACAGCGATTCTTCGACCTGTTCGAAGGGCACGCGTTCGTGCGGGTACCGCGCGTGTATCACGAGCTTTCGAGCGGGACGGTGCTTGTCCAGGAATACCTGGAAGGAAAGCCGTTCGCCTCGGCGCTGGAACTTCCGCAGCCGGAGCGCAACCGGATCGGCGAGATGATTTACCGGTTCTGTTTCGGGAGCATCTACCGGCACGGGCTGTTCAACGGCGATCCTCACCCGGGGAACTTCCTGATGCTCGATGACGGGAAGATCGGGTTCATTGACTACGGCTGCGTGGCGGAGTTCGAAGATTCGACGATCGAGGGGTTCAAGCGGCTCATCCGGGCGCTGAACGCGGGAGACCGGGAGGAGTGGCGGCGGGCCACTGAGGCGGTTGGAATTCTCTTGCCGAACGCGCCGTTCACGACGGACGAGATTTACGAACACATGCACTGGTACTGGGCCCCCATCCTGGCGGACGAAGTCGAGTTCACGCCGGAACTGGCGGCGGAGATGGTGCGGCGAAACACGATGACGACGGGGCTCGGCGGGAGAATCAACCGTCACTGCAATGTGCCGGCGGGGATGGTGTTCCTGACGCGCATCAACTTCGGGTTAGCGGGCCTGTTCGCGGGGCTTCGAGCGAAGGGCCCGTGGAAAGCCATCGTGAAGGAGTACGTCGATGGCGAGGCACCGTGCACGGAGTTAGGGCGACTTTCGGCAGCATCGACCAAGGCCGGAAACGCGATTTAGGGACGAGATTATCGGCAGAACTGGCGGGTTGCGGACTGTAAGGTAGCAAACGTCACCCAGAATCAACTTTGCGGTTGCAGAAACGTGTCGAACTTCTATCCAGAAGGTGGAGGAGCGATGACGTTGGGGAGCCCTCGCACGGTGCTGGCAATGCCGGAACCGGACCAGCCGAAACTCGAGCGGCAGGTGCTCATTTTGCAGAGCACGATCGCCGGGTTCTTCGTGGTTGGCGTGCTGCTTGGCTGGTTCGGGACGCATTCGACGGCGAGCCGAGCGGGCGCGGCGTGGATCGCCGGGTATCACGTGGTCCACGCGGTCTACATCCTGCGCTACCGGATATCGGGGCGGCCGATCCGCTGGGCAGAAGGGCTGACGCCGGTCCTGGACGTAACGTGCATCACAACGGCGTGGGTTGTGCTGGACCAGGCCGTTTCGCCGTTCTGGGCGGTCTACCTGTACGCGCTGGTGGGATATGGACGGCGCTACCACGGGCGGCGCTACTTCCTGCTGGCGAGCTTCATCGTGGCGAATGTCGTGTTCGGGCGGCTGACCATCACGGCGAACAACGGGCAGGCAATGATGGTGAATGCCGACCTGCTTACGATGGTCGTTATCACGGCAGCGATGGCATCGCTTTCGCACGCGGTAGGGTCGGCGTGGCGACATGCCGAACTGAAGGCGCGGACGCTCGCCGAGACGGATCCGTTGACCGGCATCGCCAACCGGAGGTTCTTCCTTGAGCGGCTGGAGGAAACCTCGAAGGATGGGGGCGCGACGTTCGCGCTGCTGATGCTGGACCTGGACGATTTCAAGCGAATCAACGACGAGTACGGCCACATGCGCGGCGACGACGTGCTGGCACAGGTGGCTTTCCTGCTGAGCCAGAACATTCGCAGCAACGATGAGGTGGCGCGGTACGGGGGCGAAGAGTTCGTCATCGCGATGCCGGGGACATCCTTGGCTGAAGCGACGGCGATGGCGGACCGGTTGCGGGCACTTATCTTCGCGGCGACACCGGCCTCAATTTCCATCGGCTGTGCGGTGCGCGAACCGGGTGAGTCGTTTGATTCGGTACTCAAGCGTGCGGATGACCTGTTGCTTTCGGCGAAACGGACGGGAAAGAACGCGGTGCGGTCCTCGACGCTGAAGCGGGCGGGTTAGGGCCGGCAGTTGTCCCTCATCCGGGTAGGGATTCTGTTCTCCCAGGTCTGGGAGAAGGGAGCCCGGTGGTGTTGGGCGGTGGAGTCGGGGCTTCAGAGCCCTCGGCGCTGCGCTGGAGGGTGGGGTGGCCGGTCGCTGACGCTCGCGGTTCAAGGGCCGTCGTGGTGTCGGCGTTCGTTGTGTCGCAGATGTGGACGCGCTTACTGGCGTGCGCTCGGATGGAGCGTGCGCCTGATGGGAGCGGGCTGTTCTGGTCACCGTAATCGGCGGGTGTGGGCGACGGCTGAGAGGTCGGGTGGGGTGGAGATTGCGGCACGGATGGCGGCTTCGTGTTCGGCATCATGGTGGGACCACTGTTCGAGGTAGGCGAAGAGCGTGATTGGCGCCGGTTGTGACCAGGGTGAGCGCTGATCGATGAACAGAGCCGCGCATTCGAGATCGGATTGTTCAAGATCTTCGAGGGTGACGAGGACCTGGCGGCGGGCGGCGGCGCCCTGAGCGAGTAGCTGGTCCAGATCGAGTGCAACGGCGGATTCGATGGTGGACTCCCGCCGGGAGAGCAACTCCACGACTGGAATGGTGCGGGCGGCGGTCCGGGTAAAGGCGGGAAGGACCTCTGAGACGCCATTGTCGGCGGAGAGGGCGTGTGCGAGGTGGTGGAAGGCGTCCCAGGGTTCTCCCGGCGCGTTGCGGCTCCAGGAGTCTTCCGGGACGACCGAGACAAGTTCGAGGAGGGATTCGCGGCGGGCGACGGCACGTTCGGCGAAGACGCGGACGACGCGGTTCATCCAGGGACCGGGCCGAGGCGGGACTCGATGGCGTCGGCGGATTCCGGGTAGACCTCGGCGTAGGCGCGGAGGAGGCCGAAACAACCTCCGATCATCATGTCGCCAAAGGGGGCGGCGAAGTACGGCTGGAGGGGCGTGCCAGCAATCTTCGCGCGCTGGGGGCCGGTGGCAGCGACGCAGGCGGGCATGGAATCGCTCACGAGGCTGCGATCGGCGTGGTATGCGCCGTGGCCCTTCGAATTGAAGATGGCGGCATTTTCGAGCGTGCCGGCGGCCATGTCCTGGAGGAACCCGACGATCTGCGGCGCGGTGACCTCGCCGGTGTGGTGCTCGAAGAGGCTGGCGATGCGGCGGCCGTTCAGGTGGAACGCGAGCAGGTGCATGTTGCCGAGGTTCATCGTGATTGTTCCTCGAGCGGCCGCGACCTTCGGGTCGTGGAGCGCGCCGAGGGCGGCCGCCGGGCCGGTATCCATGAAGGCGACCGGCGCCTCGCGGTTTGTGGAGGCGCAGAGGGCGCGGGCGCGTGTGAGGTAAGCCGGGAGACCGGAATCGCTAGTTGCGAAGGCCAGGAGGTCGTTCCGGGCCTCGACGATGCGGCGCAAGTGATCGAAGCGGAAGATGCGATCGGAGACGTCGGGCGGGGCGGCGCCGTGATCGAGGCAGCCGAGGGCGAAGCCATCGAACTCTGGCGAGACTTCGAAAGCTGCGAGCGCCGTGCGGATTGCCTCGAGGTCGAGGTCGTGGAGTTCGACGCGATCGGCATCGAGGGTCCTGGTTTCGTCTTCGGCCAGGAGGGTGACGCCAAGGGCGGCGACACGCTCAAGATCGTCGTCGATGGTCTGGGCGGCTTCCGGAGTGGCAAAGGCGCGTCCGCCGTTTCGGAGGAAGTCTTCGAGGGCCCAGGAGCAGGGGCCGCCTCCGGCGACGGTGCCTGTGAGCAGAAGCGGACGCCCGGCTGCGTTGGCGCGGCGAATCCGCCGTGCGGCGATTTCGGTGGCAGACGGCAGGATGAGTTTCACCGAGTTTTCGATGTGCTGTTCGGAGTCGAAGAGAAGGATGTCCTGGGTGCCGGTGCCCATGTCGATGGCAAGAATCCGCATGATTTCAGTGTAATGGCTGCGATCGAGCGATGAGTTAGGGCGGAATCATTGCCGCTTGGTTACGTCTTGTTAGACTTCGCGGAAATGCTGAGGCGGATTGGACTCCGGCGGGTCGGAATCACGCAACCCGTGGTCGCCCCGGCATCCCCTCCCGACTACAACGACGCGGCGGAGAGCATTGAACCGGGCGAAGAGCCACCCACCCGGTGGTTTCGACGAGTTCGCTGGAAGCGCGCCATTCTCGTCGCCTTCTGCGTGCTGGGTCTCTCGGCGGGAGCGGCGTATTCGCAGAAAGACCGGATTGCGCCGACCGTGGCCGATTTCAGCCGGCGGGTTATTGGCGACGAGAACACGGCGCGCGTCGAAGGTTTCATGTTCAACCTCGAGGACAAGGTCGCGAAGGCGAAGTACAAGCTGCTGGGCGGCGAAGACGACCCGTTCGCGAGGAAGGAACTGCAGGTGCAGTTCCTTCCTCAGCATCCTGGCCGCGAGCTGATTTACTACGCGGGTTATGGGGGTGCGGACGGCGGCGAGCCGGTGTTCCAGGCGGAGGACCTGTATGTGCCGTCGCTCGATTTTCCGGCGACGACCATCCTGCAGAGCGAGGCAGCTCCGGGAGAAGGGAAGTGGGCAACGGCGGGGCTGCCGCGAAACACGCCCGGCGAATCGATCATGGCGAAGACGTTCATCCGGCCAGACAAGTCGCGGCCGTATGCGCAGGTTGGGGTGCTATTGGTGGACAGCAAGCAGACGCACCTGAGCATGGTCGGCGGCACGGCAGAACCGGGTGGGGACCGCGGGGTGAAGGGCCCAGGGGTCATCCCGAAGGAGGACTACGAGAACCTGCTCATCGCCTTCAACGGAGGGTTTAAGGGGCCGCACGGCGGCTTCGGAATGGTGGCGAACGGGAAGACCTATATGCCAATGCGGGACGGACTGGCGACGATCTGCACTTCGAGCGATGGAACAATCCTGCTCGGTCAGTATGGCCGCGACTTCAGCTGGCAGGACGACTTCGAAGCCTGCCGGCAGAACGCCGTACTGCTGGTCGACGGAGGAGAGGTCAGCCGCCGCACGACGGAAGGGAACGATACCTGGGGCTATGTGAACGTGAACTCATCGGAGTTCATCACGTGGCGGTCGGCGGTGGGCATCACGCGCGAGGGTGACTTGCTGATCGCGGCGGGGAATTCGCTGAGCGCGGACACGCTGGCGAAGGCGTTGTGGGCTTCCGGGGCATATATGGCGATGCAGCTCGACATCAACGGGCCATACATTTCGACCGGGCTCTTCTACCAGCAGCCAGACGGGACGCTGAAGGCGGAGAAGTTCATGGATGGGATGGCGCCTTCGGCTTCGAACTTCCTGGGGACGCGAGAGCGGGACTTTTTCTACGTGACGGTGGACGAGTAGGCCCGTTCCCTCATCCCCGGCCCCTCTCCCCACGCGTGGGAGAGGGGAGTTTAGTGTGCGCTGGCGGGGGCGGTTGACGCGCTTGCTGGCGGGCGTTCGTCGGAGAGGTGGGTGAAGTGAACGGCGGGTGTGGGGTCCAGCGGTTCTCCCTCATCCCCTGCCCCTTCTCCCGCGACGGGAGAAGGGATCGTGCTCGATGGTGGTTGGTGGCCGGCCCTGCGCTGGAGGCCTCACCCCCGGCCCCTCTCCCGACTCCACTTCGTTGCGCGGGCGAGGGGAGACGGTGGTCGACGACTTTGGTGGCTGGTTTCACGGCCCTCTGCGGTGTGGAGGGTGTTGGGACGGGCGATTGCGCTTGCGGTTCGTTGAGTTAAGGAAAGACTTTTGCGCAGGCGGTGGTGGCTTTGGCCCAATAGGAGCGGGAGGGGTCGATGGTGGTGAGGTGCTGGAGGTTGGGGGAAAGATTTCGGATCCAGGCGAGCCATGCGTTGTTTTCGAAGGTGTAGATGGCTTCGAGGCAGGGGAGGCCATCCGCGAGTTGTTGGGGGCTGGCGATGGGGAGGACGACGAGGTTCCAGCCTTGTTCGAGAACTACGGGGAATTCGGGGTAGGGCGGCGTCGGGGTTGGGGTGAGGCCGGGCGGAGCGGGTGTGGGACTCGGGGCCGGGACTTCAGGGTAGAGCGCGGCGATGCCGGCTTCGTCGTCGGGAGTGAGTTTTCGCAGGAGGCCACGGTATTGGAAGTACATGACCGCGTCGGCTTCGGCCTGGGTGCAGGGGCCGAACGGCGCAGGGCAGGAGTGCTCGAGGCCAGCCATGTGGCCAAGTTCGTGGAGGATGACCGTGCGCCAGTCGAGTCGGTCGCCGATGCCGAGCTGTTCCGCGGCGGCGGGGTTGTTGTTCAGGAGCATGTCGACTTCGTGGGCGGCTTCCTTGGAGGTGATGCCCAGGACACAGCCGCGGTCGCAGGGGAGTGAGCCCCAACTGATGACATTTTCGCCGTCGGGGCCGAAATCGAGGATGGTCGCGGTGTTTTCGGTGATGCCCGCGTACTGATAGCGAAATGACGAATTCGGGACCGACGACCATGCCTGGAGGCCGGCGATGATCGAGGAAGGGCCGACGCCGGAGGGCGCGCCAGTCGGGTTGTAGGCGACCGGGACCGGCAATTCGGAGGGGGACCATTTCCACGACCAGGGGAGCCAGGCGGCCGTGACCGAAGGGGCGCCAGCAACCGAGGATGCCTCCGCGGTGAGGAGGCCGGTCGCGTCCTGGGAGAGGGACCGGGCGGCGTCTTCGGAGGCAGCCACGACCTCGATTCGAAGCAGGACGGTCGAGCCATCGGCACGGCGAACTGAAGCATCGATGCTGAAGCGCTGAGCGGCGGGTTCCGATCCCTCGGCAAGCGCGGGCAGGGCCATGATGACCATCGCGGCGAGGGCGACGAATCCGCCGAGCGTGGCTCTCCGAACGGACATCCCTCTCTCCACGGCTGCACGGTCCGCGCATTCGCGCGGCACCACGTTCGATCGAGGAGCCGTCCGTCACGGGCGCGACGAACGGCTCTTCGATGACTTTATGGCTGGAAGCTTATCTGTGACGAGCCCGTGGCGATGAACCAGTAGGCGCCGCCCTTCTTGAGAGAGAGGATGTTGTTCACATAGGCCGGGGCGCCAGGGATGTAGCGCGACCAGTTCCCGGTGGTGGGATCGTACGCGTAGACGATTTTCAGGTTCGGGACGCCGGCGAGGGCGACCGCGGGCGGGAGGTCACTTCCCGGCCAGGCGAGGAAGTTCGCGCCCGGGACGAGCGGCAACGACGGCGAATTCGGGACCGGCGTCGGGGTGGCCGATGGCTTCGGGGTGAGCGTCGGCGTGAAGGTCGCGGAAGGGCTCACCGAAGGGCTGGCGCCCGGAGTCGAGGATTTGGTTGGCGTGCTGGTCGGCAACGGAGGCGGGGTGGGGTTCTGTCCGCCGCCGCCACCCGGGGTGGGGGTCTTCGTCGGCGTGCTGGTGGGCAGCGGTTGCGTCGGGCTGCCACCGGGGGTGGGCGTTTTCGTCGGCGTGCTGGTGGCGCCGGGCGTGGTCGTGCTCGAAGGGCCGGGATTAGGCGTATTGGTGGGGCTCGGGGTGTTGGTTGGCGTGTTGGTAGGGCCACCGCCGAGTGGGCCGTAGATGGCGAGGATGCCGTTCACGTCGTCGGAATCCGGAGTCCGCTTGTCGGTCCCGCTGGTGTAGCTGGCATACATGACGGCGGCACCGCTGCCGGAGTGGTTGAGGCCGAGGGCATGGCCAAATTCGTGGAGGGCGACGCTCTGGAGGTCGACCTGGATGGGGTTACCCGTGGTCCAGTTCCATTCGGGGTCGATCTGCATGTCGAATTCGACGGCCGGCTTGAACGGGTTACCGGAGGAACCGAACCATGAGCAGGTGACGGCGAGGACTGAGCCGCTCTGGGGAGCCCAGCCGACGGTGTTCGAACCATCGGTGCCACCGCCGCAGGCGCCCGTGCCGTTCGAGGTTGTACCGCCGCCGGTGAAGTTGAAGGCTGCGCCCTGTTGGCCCCAGGTGCTTGCCGCGGCCTGGAGTGCTCCATTGGCGCTGCCGGCGACGCTGGCCGCGGCACCGGTGCCGTTATACGACCAGCTGGCGGTGCCACCGGTCCACTTGAAGCCGCTGGTGACGAAGGCTGCGTTGACTTCGCCACCTGTCAGCGCGACGGCGCCGGGGAAGCGGCTGATCATCTCTGCCTGGGCGTTGGCGACATCATCGGCGAACGAGCCATCGCCGCGGTCGAACATGAAGAACTCGACCTTCACGTAGTACCACTGGCCGTCCTGGGGAACCCTGAAGACGGTATCCATATCGCGGAAGCCGCTGGTGGATTCGGCGTGCACCTGCGTGGTGCCGGCATAGGCGTAGGCGGCCACGCCCCATGCGAGAGCACTCAGGGACATCAAGGCGAAGAAAATTCGCATGGCCTTCGATTTCGAGCGAGATGATGCGTCCGTCACAGCAGGTCCTTCCCCGGCAGAACAGCCCAGTTGATAAGAGGGTCGACATGGGGCCGAGTGGAAAGCACCGGAAAGACCGGGAGATTTCCCGTAAATCCGGTGGACAGTGCGTGGACGCGTGTACGATTTGGGTCGACTCAGGGGGAACAGCATGCGAATTGGAACAGTGCGCGAACGCAAGGACGGCGAGGCGCGGGTTGGGCTGACACCAGAGGGCGCATTCGCGCTGGCGCAGGACGGGCACACGGTGGTTTTCGAGCGGGGATGCGGCGTGGGATCGGGGCATTCCGATGCCGCGTACGAGGCTTCGGGAGGGCAGTGCCTGGCTACGGCGGAAGAGGTCTGGGGCTCGTGCGACCTGGTGGTGAAGGTGAAGGAGCCGGTGGAGAGCGAGTACGGCTACCTGCGGGCGGGGCTCGCGCTGTTCACGTACTTGCACCTGGCGGCGGAGCGTGAGCTCACGGAGCGGTTGCTGGAATCGGGCTGCACTTCACTGGCGTACGAGCTGGTGCGGACACCGAACGGCTACCTGCCGCTGCTGGCGCCGATGTCGCAGGTTGCGGGCAGGATGGCGGCGGAGATCGGGGCGCACCTGCTGAAGCATCCCGGGCCGGGGCGAGGGAAGCTGCTCGGAGGCGTGGCGGGCGTGCCGCCGGGGAAGGTGGTGATCATCGGCTCGGGGACGGTGGCGACGGCGGCCGCACGAGTCCTGATGGGCCTGGACGCGCGAGTGACGGTAATGTCGCGCGACCTTGCACGGCTGACGTATCTGCAGGAGAACTTCGGCGGGCGGATCGGGACGCGGGTTTCTTCGCCACAGGGGGTGGCGGAGGAACTGGCGGGGGCGGACCTGGCGATACTTTCGGTGCTGGTGCCCGGGGCAGCCGCACCGAAGGTGGTGACGAGGGAGATGGTGCGTTCGATGGGGCCGGGCGCCGTGATCGTGGATGTTTCGATCGACCAGGGCGGGGCAGCAGAGACGAGCCGGCCTACCAGCCACAGCGAGCCGACCTACCTCGAGGAGGGCGTGGTGCACTACTGCGTGACGAACATGCCGGGGGCGGTGCCGGCGACCAGTACGCAGGCGCTGACGAGCGCGACGCTCCCGTATGTGGAGGCGCTCGCGAACCACGGCATCGAAGGGGCGATGGCGAAGGACCGGGCGCTGGCGGAGTCGTTGAGCACCTACAAGGGGCAGCTGGTGCGGGGGCCGGTGGCGGAGACGTTCGGGATGGCGGCGGCGGCAAACCCGTTTTTGTAGGCCCACATCCCCGAGTAGGGATTTTGTTCTCACTGGGCGGGGGAATGGTGGTGGAGGCGTGGGCGGCTGGCGTGGTGGCTGGCGGCAGTGAGTCCCTCATCCCTGCCCTTCTCCCGCGACGGGAGAAGGGTGATTGTGCTGTGGCGGCGGGCGTGGTGGTCAGCGGCGGGTTGGCCCTCATCCCTGCCCTTCTCCCGCGACGGAGGGTGGTGCTAGTGTGGCGGCTCGTGGTGGTCCGGGACGGCGGGCCCTCATCCCCGGCCCTTCTCCCGCGACGGGAGAAGGGTGATTGTGCTGTGGCGGCTGGGGTGGTGGTCAGCAGCGGGCGGGCCCTCATCCCCTGCCCTTCTCCCGACTCCTGCGTCGCGGGAGAAGGGGGCCTCTGTGAGGAGCCAATCGTAGGCGGTTGGGCGCGTGGAAGTGGTCGTTGTGAATCAGGCGGGTGGGATGCAGGCTGAATGCACAGAAATTCGATTCCGAGGGCAGATTCATGGCGGACTGGTTTGAGGACATCAACGACGACCGGAAGGCATTCATCGAGAAACAACACCTGTTCTTCGTAGCGACAGCGGATTCGGACCCGGACGGGCTGGTGAACCTTTCGCCGAAGGGGCGGACGTTGTTGCGGGTGCTGGGGCCGAATCTTGTCGGCTACCTGGACTACCCGGGCAGCGGGAATGAGACGGCGACGCACCTTTCCGAAAACGACCGGATCACGCTGATGCTGTGCAGTTTCGATGGGCCGACGGGCATTTTGAGGCTGTACGGGCGTGGGCGGCGAGTGGACCTCGACGCTCCGGAGATCCAGCAGTACCGGGAGGCGTTCATAGACGATTTCCACCCGTTCGTGCGGCAGGCGTTCTTCGTCGATGTGGAGAAGGTGCAGACTTCGTGCGGGTATGCGGTGCCGAAGATGGACTTCGTGAGTGACCGGGACACGCTGGACCGTTACTGCGAGAACAAGATGGAGCCGCGCGAGATGGTGGAGGGAGTTCCGCAGGCGGGACGGCTTTCGAAGAAAGACGGGACGCTCGTAGCGGCGCGATAGCCGAACGCGATTCGCATTTCTCTCGTATCCTTTGGCGAGCCACGCGCCGGAGCCGACGTTTGACTGTCGCCGTCACGAACGAAGAGCCATCGTCAGAAGAAGCGACACCGCGGCGGAGGCCGCGAGTCAGGGACTACGGGCTCGCCCCACTGGTCCTGCTGTTCATCCTGAATGCGGTCGACGAGTTCGACCGTTCAGTGCTCTCGGTGGCGCTGGACGACATCCGCGAGGACTTTGGCCTCTCGGACTTCGAGGTCTCGTTTTTGCCGTTGGCGGTGGTGTTCATCACCGGTGTAATCAGTCTGCCGGCGGGAAACTGGGCGGACCGGCGAAACCGGGTGAATATTCTCGCGCTCGGGGCGATGGTGTGGGGTGGGGCCGGGATCTTCGCCGCGACATCGGCGAATTTCGTGCAGTTGTTCCTGACGCGGGCGCTGCTGGGATTCGGACAGGGCACGATTATTCCGACGCATGCAAGCCTGATATCGGATTACTACCCGGTGAGCGTGCGGGGCAGGGCGCTTGGATATCACCGTTCGGCGAATCCCCTGGGGCAGGTGGTTGGGGCGATCGTGGGCGGCATCATCGTGGGGGCAGTTGGCTGGCGGTGGGGGTTCCTGTCGGCGGCCATCCCGGGGCTGATCCTCGGGGCGTATGCATGGAGGCTGCGCGAACCTCGGCGTGGAGAAGCCGATTTGCTGGAGGCTGCGCGGCAGAACCCGCTCTTTTCGAGCTTCCTGAAAGACCCGCCGGACAAACTGGGGTTCTGGCGGAGCCTGAGCCACATCTGGCGGATCCGGTCGCTGCGGATGCTGGTCTTCACCAATGCGGCGTTCGGGTTCTCCTTGTTCGGGGTCGGGGTCTGGATCCCTGCGTTCTTCGAACGCAAGTATGACTTTTCGACCGAGGGGGCGGCGGGGGTGCTGGGCATCCTGGCGCTGGGGGCGTTCTTCGGGGCGTGGTACGGCGGCCCGTTCGCCGACCGGTTCCTCTCGCGGGGTTTCCAGTTCCTCGGGCAGATGGGCGCAATCGCGGCCGCGATCCTGACGGTGACGTGGACGCTCGCTTTCCTGGTGCCCGTGGCGTGGTTCTGCATCCTGATGCTGACGCTCGGGGCGTTCCTGGCCTCGGTGGGTACCGGCGGGCTTGTTTCAATTATCGCGGCGGTTTCGCCGCCGAGAATCCGGTCGCAAGCGTTCGCAGCGTTCGGGCTGGCGCTGGCGGTCTGCGGCGCGGCGTTCGCGCCGGCAGTGGTCGGCGCTGCTTCGGACCTGCTGCAGTACTACACCGACATGAGCAACGGCGAGACGCTGCGCTGGTCGATGCTCGGGGCGACGACGGCAGTTATGACAGTCGGGACGTGGTTCGCCTGGGAGTCTTCGAAGTCGGCGGCAGCGGACGCGCAAAAGACGATGGGCGACTTCCTCGCCGAGTACCAGGCGCGCGCCCAGGCCGAGGCCTCAGCTTCGGAGTGATTCGACCGTGAGGCGGACACCGTCTTCGAACGAGGTACGCGGCTCCCAGTCGAGCACCTCGCGGGCGCGGGAGTAGTCGAGCCAGAAGTTGCGGACATCGCCGGGCCGGGGCGGGCCATATTTTGGTTCGATCTCGTTGGCGGTTGCCTTGCTGAGGACTTCGAAGATGTGGTTGACGGTGATGCCCTGGCCGTTGCCGAGGTTGGCGACGAGGCCGTTGCCGTTCGTGAGCGCGGCAACGTTGGCGCGAGCGATGTCGCCAACGTAGAGGTAGTCCTTCTTTTGCTCGCCATCGCCATCGATGGTGCACTGTTCGCCGGCGAGCATGAGGCCAGTGAAGATGGCGATGACGCCGGCTTCGCCGTGCGGATCCTGGCGCGGGCCGAAGGCGTTTCCATAGCGCAGGATGGTGGTCTCGAGGTCGGAGGTGCGGCCCGCCATGCGCACATAGAGTTCGCCGACGTATTTCGACGTGCCGTAGTTGGAGCGTGGCGCGATGGGGTGGGATTCGGTCACCGGGAGGCTTTCGGGCTCGCCGTAGACGGTGCCGCCAGACGACGAATAGATGACCTTGCGTACGCCGTGCTGGACGGCGAGCTGGACGACGCGGGCGGTGCCGCCGCCGTTGACTTCGAGGTCGTGGACGGGGTCGGCGTTGCCTACCTTCACGCTGGCCTGGGCCGCGTGGTGGTTGACCACCTCGGGCGCGAAGGTTTCGAAGACAGATTCGAGTTCGCGCGCGTGAAGGTCGACCTCGTAGAGCCTGGCATCGCGCGGGACGTTCGCACGGCGGCCGGTGGCGAGGTTATCGACAACGGCAACTTCGTGGCCTTCGGCCAGGTAGGCCTCGACGATGTGTGAACCGATAAACCCGGCGCCGCCGGTGACGAGAATGCGCATGCATTAAGTCTGGGAGAGTGCGTCGCAACGAGCGACGCTTCAGGCTGCCTGGGGTTCGCGGAGCTTGGCCAGGCCCCAGCCGATGGCGGCGCAGGCCACGCCGGCGAGGCAACCGCCGAGGAGCATAGGCCCGATGAACTGGCTCATTGGGGCGCTGCTCGACATCTGGGCGTACTTCGCGATCAGGACGTTGGCGGCGAACCCGCCGGCGAAGCCCCATGCGGCCCATTGCTTTTCGAGGGTGGAGCGCCCGAGCCCGATGTCGTAGAGGACGTCGCGCACGGGGTTATCGGTAGCCATTGGACGGCGGGCGGCCTCAGCTTCGAGGGCGGCTACGAGCTCGTTGATCAGCTCCTGCGGGATGTCGTCGAGGTAGTGGTCGTCGGCCGGGTGGGCCTGAGGCACACGGTTGCGGGCATTGGTGCGCCTGATGCGCGGGCCACGAACGAACTCGGTGGAGGGCGCGATGCGGCTCCTGGCGCAGGCGAGGCAGCGGTCGCCGCCGGCGGAGAAGTCTTCGAACCTGAGGACGTTCCCGCAAGCAGAGCAGCGGGTGCGCACGAAGGTGTCGGGCATCCAGACTTACTCCGTGGGAGGGGTGCCGCCGCCGTTCGAGCCCGTTCCTTCGCTCGGTGGGCCAGCGGTGGGGGTGATGGTTGGAGATGGCGACGGGGTCGGAGTCGGGGTTGGGGTGTGGGTTGCCGTTGGGGACGGCGTCGGCGACGGGGTCGTGTTGTCCTCGGGTGACTGCGTTGGAGTGCGCGTGGGTGTTGGGGTACGGGTGGGAGTGGTGGCGCGCGTAGGCGTGCCGGGGACCGGTGTGGAAGTCGGGCCCCTGGTTGCTTCGCCGGCGACCGTGGAGGTGGCCTCGGGCGGCGATTCTTTGCCCTGGGCGTCCTGGGCGGCGAGAACTTCACTCTGCGTGCCATCGAGGAGCTCGATGTTGGCGCCGGAGCCTTGCAGCTGGCTGAGGAGCTGCGGAAGCCTCGAAGAGGCGGTGTCGCCTGGAGGCGCCGGGGTGACGACCGAGCCATCGGCGGCGTATTGCATGCAGCCGGTACTGAGGAGCGCGAAGGCGCCGAGGCTCGCGGTCGCGAGGAGAATCGTTCGGCGGGCGCGCATTCGCTTTGGCATGAGAACAGGCTATCGGCCGGGGCAGGTGGTGGAGTATCGGGTGGATTCTGATTCCGGGGGTTTGGATCCCTGTAAGGGAAGGCCCGGGGGAGGGAGAAGGGAGAAGGGAGAAGGGAGAAGGGAGAAGGGAGAAGGGAGAAGCTGTGTGGCCTGGGCGGCATTAGAATTCCGCGAAATCTGGATGTGAGGGGGCGTTGCCGCGTGAGCGAAAATCTTGCGACAGTTCAGCGAATCTATGAGGCGTTTGGGCGGGGGACATCCCGGCGATCCTTGATTGCCTGGCCGACGACGTGAAGTGGGAGGCGCCAGGAACCGGTCACGGCATCCCGTGGCTGACACCGGGAACGGGTAAAGCCCACGTTGGCGCGTTCTTCGGCTCGTTGGGGGCCCTCGAATTCAACAAGCTCGTGCCGATCAACATGCTCGCCGGGGGCAATCAGGTGTGCGCGATTATCGGGGCCGGGATCACGGTAAAGGCCACCGGGAAGTCATTCGAGGACACGGAGGCGCACCTCTGGACCTTTGGCCCGGACGGCAAAGTAACGGCGTTCCGGCACCTAGTGGATACCGCCACGCAGCTCGATGCTCTGCGCGGCGGCTGACCGTTAGCGGATCGTCAACTCCGGGATGGAGGCGTTGACGTAGACCGTTGTGCCTACGGTGGCGCGCATCTCGAGGGTGACGATGGTTTCGGCGAAGGCGCGGCGGTCTTCGCCCGAGATTGCGAGCGACCAGACGGCGCCCGAACCATGTACGGCGACGTTGAGAACGAGGTCCGACTGCCATTCGGCGGTGGTCGCGTTCCAGTAGAGACCATCGGCCTTGCGCTTGATGATGAAGTTCACGGCGGTGGCTGTGAGACTACCGGTGGAAGATTCGAAGGCGAGGCGGGAACGCGGGATCGGCAGGTTGGCCGGGTTCGAGACGGTGAGCTGTGTGGAGGAAGTGGGCGGGGCGGCGGAGACGTCGAAGGTGGCGCTGGTCGCGCTGGTGAGGCTGGTGGCGCTGGCGGTGATGGTGAAGCCCGTGCCGGCGGCACTGACGGCGCACCCGGCGAAGGTGGCGACACCAGCGGCAGCCGTCTTGGATAGGCCGCCAGTGCAGGTGAGCGTGCCGGCGCCGTTGAGCGTGAGGGTGACCACGGTGGTGCTGTCGCTGGTGACGGTGGCGTTGGCCGCGGTCTGGACGGCAACGACCGGCTGAGCATCGAGGGCGCTGCCGGCGACGCCGGCACCGGGCTGCGTGGTGAACGCGAGCTTGGTTGCGCCGGCGGTGATGGTGAAGACCTGGGGGGTCACCGAAGCACCGCCGCCAGGAGCAGGGTTGAAGACCGTGACGTTGGCAGCGCCAGCCGAGGCGACGTTCGCGGCGGGGACGGTGGCCGACAGGCTCGTGGATGAGCTAAACGAGGTTGCGAGATCGGCGCCATTCCAGCGGACCACCGAGCCAGCGACGAAGTTCGTGCCGGTGACGGTCATGAGGAACCCGGCGGAGCCGGAGCCGATGGCGTTCGGGGAGAGGCCGGAGACCGACGGGACCGGATTCGGCGCCGAGTTAATGGTGAAGGTGAGCCCGTTGGAGGTTCCTCCGCCCGGGGTAGCCGTGAAGACGGTGACCGTTGCGGAGCCGGCCGAGAGGACGTTCGCCGCCGGAACCGAGGCCGAGAGGCTGGTCGACGAGTTGAAGGCGGTGGTGAGATCGACGCCGTTCCAGCGAACTACTGAGGCGCCGTTGACGAAACCTGTGCCGGTGACCGTGAGTGTGAAGGCGCCACTGCCGGCGTTGGCCGAGGAGGGCGCAAGGTTGGTGGCCGTCGGTACGGGATTCGAGGGCGCGCCGCCGCCGACCGTCAGCGAAAGGACGTTGGTACCTCCGGTGTTGTAGAGCGCTGTGACTGAGTAGGCGCCGGCTGTGGACGGCGTGAAGCGCACGCCGCTCTGGAGGGCGCCGCAGCCGGTAGCCGCTGTGACGGAACCGACGCCTGGACCAGTGACCTGGAAATCAGCAGTGGTGAGAAGCGGACTGAGCGAGACCTGCCCGATGAGGGCAGCGGACCCCGGCTGCGCGGCTCCGGCGGCGGCATCGTCGGTGATGTCGGCGACGACGAGGGCGGTGCAGACGTTGATGGCCGTGCCGGCCGCGAGCGTCGATCCGGTCGAGTCGAGCCCGAGTTCGTCGACTGTGACGGGGGTGCCGGCCTGGGAAATGCCGAGCGCGGGCACGGAGATGGTGGCGGTGATATCGGCGCCGGTTGTGGTGTTGGTCGCGGCGACGGTGGCGGTGATGGTGAGTGTTTCGCCCGTGGCGAGCGCGCTGGCGGTGCAGGTGGCCGTCGGCGTGCCGCTGCCACCGGACGCGCCGTTCGTGCCCGAGGTTGTGCAGGTCACGCCGGTAACTGTGCCGTTCGTGAACACTACGGAGCTGTTGAAGGTACCGGTAGAGGCGGCCGAGTTGTTCTGGACGGTCGCGGTGTAGGTTGTGGAGGAGCCTTCGAAGACGGCTGCAGGGGTGCCGCTGCCGGCTGCGGCGATCGTGCTGGGACTGAATACGGTCAGCGTGCCTGCGTTGGCGAACGAGTCGTCTCCGTCGGAGGCGAGGTCCGGGCCACCATCGGCGGCACCGGCACGCGCCTGGAACTGGGAGGCTGCGGTGGCCACAGAGTTCGAGACGGTGAAGTTGAGCGTGATCGGTACGATGGGCCCGGCGACCACATTGCCGTAGTCGCAACGGACATCGTCGGTGGCGGGGATGAGAGCGCAGGTGATGCCACCGGGCGCGTTGCTCCCGGTGTAGACGAGCCCGGATGGGGTGAGAAACTCGATGTAGAGCGGGATGTTGAACGGCGCGTTGGTCACGGTCGGAGTGACGACGAAGCTCGCGGTGGAACCCACCTGGACCATGCTGCCGCCGGCCGGCGACTGGCTGACCGTGAACTGGACATCGCCTTCGGCGATGGCCGAAGCGCGGTCGCCGCGGAGCCCGATTGCAAGCGCCCCGACGAGGAGGAGAGCGAGGGCGAGGGCCCAGAGGTGGAATGCCCGGTGACGCTTCCGGGTCAACGCCATCATCGTCATCGGGAGCTCCTAGTAGGTGTAGCTGAGGGTGACGCCGTGGAGCTTCGAGGCAGGGCCGCCCGTCAGGTCGACCACCAGGAAGTAGACGTTCGCTCCGTTATCGACGGTGTGGTCGAAGGCAGTGGCTGTCTGTGGGGAGCCGCCGGCGCTAGAGAGGACTTCGGCGAGCTTGTAGACGGCGGACGACACGTCGCCGTTGGTGATCGCGGTGTAGTCGAGGCGGATCTTCACTGTATCGCCGCTGCCTTCAAAGGCGGCGGACATGGTGGTGATTTTGGCGCCGTTCGGGATGTTGACGGGGGCGAAGTAGCGCTGGGAGGCGACGTCGCTTGCTACTGGCTTAATCTCGTTAAAGTTCTTCTCGTAGATAGCGAGGTCGCTCATCGGCATGAAGGTGCTGGCGGCGATGGACACCTTGCCCGAGCCACCTGCCGGCGTGGTATTGCCGACGCTGCCGGTATTGAGTTCGCCGACCGACTGGTCGTAGTTGACCCAGATAGCGTCGCCGGGGTTTATCTGCGAGAGCGTGTTGACGTAGGCGGGCACGCCGGGGGCGTAGAGCTGGTAAGTCTGGGTGGTGGAATCCCAGCGGTAGACGGCTGAGTACTGCCCGGTGATGGAGCTGAGGGCCTCACTCGGCGTGGCGGAGCCACCGAGGTAGGAGACGTTGTTCCAACCGCGAAGGAGCTGTGCGGCCTGGGCATCCTGGCCGGAGCCCGCGATGGCGCCAAAGCCGATAACCGCCGTGAGTGCCAGTGCCACCAGCACGAATCGTTTCCGCATCAGGCCAACCTCCGGGCACCGTGACGTGCCGTAGTTCGACCAGCGTATGGAGGCTTGGGGAGGCCCTTAATGGGCAGATGCCCGATCCCCTGAGGGGACATGTCCTCGATCTGGAAGGGGAAAACCCTGATACCGGTACGAAAACGGGCCGACTGAAGGCCGGCCCGTTTTGTACGAGAGCGTGAAGGCTTTCGGGACTACTGCACGCGCTTCGCGACGACGACATCGCGGGAGATGTACTCCTGGCCTGTGGAGTCGAGCGCTCCGCCGCAGGTGATGAGGGTGATCCATTCGTCGTAGTCGGCCTTCTCCTTCGGCCAGATGATGGCGCCCATATCGATGGTGTCGCGGTGATAACGGTTGTTCGAGATCACCTTGTAGGTGTACTCGGTGCCGTTCTCCATCTGGACGATGATGTCGTCGCCGACAGCGCTCTTCGCGAGGTTCATAAACGGGGCCGGGATGCTGTGGTAGTAGATGTGTGCGGAGAAGATGGCGTTGCCGCTCCAGCCCGGCCTGTCGTAGATGTCGTACCAGCCGACATCGGTGTTCTCTTTCTTGGGCGTGTCGAGTTCGCCGAGGGAGTTGAGCTCAAGATTTTCGATCGGCGCATCGACGTTGAAGCGTGGGATCTTGAGGCGCGCAACGCCACCATCGAACGGGGTGGGCGTGGCGGTCGGTGTTGGGCGTGGGGTGTTGGTGGGAGTGGCCGTTGAAGTGGGTGTATCCGCAGGGGTGGTGGGCGTAGGCGTGGGTTCGGGGTCGCTGCCGCCGCTGCAAGCGACGCCAACCAGGAGTACCAGTCCACCAAGGGCGAAGACGCCCAGCGAGAGGATTCGCACAAGCTTCAAGTTTCGTTCTCCGGAGAACACAGGTTCAGCCACCGTAGCAAAGGCCTCCGGAAGGGCATAGAGAACCGCGAGCGGGCGGGAAACGGTGCGTTAAGGCTCAGGAGACGCGCTTTGCAATCACGACATCGCGGTCGAGGTATTCGCCGAGCCCGTTCTCTTGAGTCTGCTGGAAGCGGCCGCCACAGGTGATAAGGGTGATCCACTCCTCGTTTTCGGGGCGGGTCGGGGCATCGATGAGCTCGCCCATCGGGATCGAGTTCACATCGTAGCGCTGATAAAAGATGACCTCGTACTGGTAAGTCGGGCCATCTTGCATCTGGATGGTGATGGGGTCGCCGGGCTTGATTTTCGAGAGGTTCGTGAACGGGCCGAGCTTGAAGTTGTAGTTCACGTGGGCCGCGAACACAGCGTTCTTGCCCCAGCCCGGCTTGGGATAGATGTGGTACCAGCCGATCTTGTTAACGCCGTCTTTGGGCGTATCGAGCTGGTTGTTCGTGATCCCGATCTCTTCGATGGCGTTATCGATGCCGACGGTCGGGGCGATCATGCGGGCGATGGAGCCATCGAACGGCAGGGGCGTGGGCGTTGGCGTGGGGACATCCGTCGGGATGGCTGTGGGCGTGTTTGTGGAGGGCGCCTGTGTTCGGAGGTCGAACGCGACGGCGGGAGGGGCAGGCTTCGGGTCGTTATCGGAGAAGGCGAAGCCACCCACAAGCAGGGAGAGACCTGCAACGAAGGTGAAGATGGCGGCGTAGGGCAATACTTTCATGGCGCTGAAATCGCGGACACGCAGAAACGTCTCTTTATGGTATACGACACGAACCCAAGACTAGATTAAGCCTCGGGCGGCGGAGGGGCGTTTCGCGACCGGCGCGCGAGGAAGAGCCCGGCGCCGCCGCCAGCGAGCGCGAGTACACCGAGGACGATCCCCAGCACAACGAGAAGCGACGACCCGCCGTCGTCAGAAGAAATGCTCTCTGGTCCGATCGTGACAGTCCTATCGAAGTGAACATCGTCGGTCGGTGGGGTGCCTGTGGGACGCGCCAGGGTGGAGCTGGCGGACGGCTGCATGGTGCCAGCGGCGGCGGAACCGATGACGGCGCCGATGGTGCCCGTGGGCGAAGGCAACGGGATTGGGGAGGCGCTCCCGGTGGAGAGGTCGAGACGGTTCGGGCCAACCTTCCAGGGCGCTTGCTGGATGGCGGGCACGCCATCGATGGTGAATGTGACGATGGACTTCTCGGTGGCGCAACCGGGGCGCTGGGAATCGTGGACGACATAGAGGACGTAAGCGGCGATGCCGCCTTCGCGAATGACGACGTGTTCACCGGGAGGCGACTGGCTGCAATCAATGCCGTTGACGAAGCCACGTACTTCGATACCGGAGGGCGCGGGCTCGCCGTTGATGGTGACCGAACCGTAGTACGTGGCGGGGAGTTGGGGTTGGGCCGCGGCCGCCGCGAACACGACGATCCCGAGGAGAACGCTGGCCGAAAGGGCGAGGGGGGTTCGCACCAAGCCAATGCTAACGCCGATCGTGAAGGAGAAGCCAGATTCGAAACTGGACTTTGTTGACGGATACCGCATACCTTATGTCCCCACCTTATGGGAGGTGCCGTGGCGGGGATTGGTGAAGCGCTGCGCTCCACGAGGGAGCGGCGCGGACTGAGCATCGACCAGGTCGCCCAGGACACGCGGATCTCGCCGCGGTTCCTGGAGGCGCTGGAGGCCGAGCAATTCGACGAATTGCCCGCGCCCGTCTATGTCCGGGGCTTTCTGCGGTCGTACGCCAATTACTTGCGTCTCGAAGCCCAGCCGTTGCTTGACCGGCTGGTCGGCGGCGACCTTGCGGCACCGGGTGCAAGCGAAGGATATGTTGGACTCAACGGGAATGGGCGCAACGGAAGAGGCCGGACGGACCCATTCCAGCGCGGCGGGGTGGTGGCGCCTCCGCCGCCGACTTCGCGGCAGCACGCTGAGGCTCTCCAGGCGCCCGAGGAAGCCGAAGAGGACGAAGGGTGGGCTCCGGAGCCATTGGCGCCGTTTTCGCCGCCTCCGGCGGACCACGGGTACATCCCCGGCAGCGACCTCATGGAGGCGCCCGAATACGCGGAGCCCGAGCCCATTTTCCGACAGCGAACTGCCGGGATTCTGACGGAACGGCCCATTCAGCCCAATGAACCGGGCATACCGCGCAAGGTGCTGGTGTTCGGCGGGGCGGTTGTGGCGCTGCTTGGGTTCCTGTTCCTCGCAGTGTTGCTCACCCGGGGCGGCGGCGACGATTCGAACAAGGCGGGAGTTGGCGGCGGCGAGACGCCGGGGGTCACCCCGGGGACGATCATCCCGCTGGGCACGCAATCTCCGACGGCAGCAGCCAGCGCCGTTGGTTCGACGACGCCCACCGGATCGGTTAGCCCGGAAGTCTCAACGACCTCGGCGGCGACGACTCCTCCGGCAGGGACACCAACGACGAAGTCGACTGCCGCGGCGGCTGCGCCGACGGCAACTCCGACGAAGACGACTCCAACTCCCGTGCCGACGAGCACGCCGACGCCGTTCCCAACGCCGACACCGACGCTTGTACCGGTCATCCAGCCTGAGAACCACGCATTCGGCGAGTGCACGCCTACGAACGGCTCGTACGACTGCGGCCCGCCGCCGTACCTGGTGATTTGCTACGCCCCGCTCGGGTTCCCACAGAATTCCAACTGGTGGGTGGACGTGGACCGAAGCTTCGGCGCGCTTCCGGACGGATGGAAGGAATACGACGGGCTGCTGACGAACGGTCAGATCATCAATGCCGGCCAGTCGCTCTGCGCGACGCCGTAGGCCCTCATCCCCCGCCCCTTCTCCCAAGTCTGGGAGAAGGGGAGTCGTTCGGTGTTGGTTGGGCGGCTGTCGACGCAGGTCACCGCCCCGCTCCCTTCCGGTCGCGGCTCTGATGGCGGTGGGGACGCGGGGGCAGTGGGGTGGGTGGAGCGGTTGCGGGCCCTCATCCCCCCGCCCCTTCTCCCAAGTCTGGGAGAAGGGGAGTCGTTCGGTGTTGGTTGGGCGGCTGTTGACGCAGTTCACCGCCCCGCTACCTTTCGGTCGCCGGCTCTGATGGCGGTGGGCCCTGCGGGGGCAGTGGGGTGGGTGGAGCGGTTGCGGGCCCTCATCCCCCCGCCCCTTCTCCCATAGTGATGCGGTTTAAGCGTACCATTTGGCCGGATGAAGCCTCCACCCGTACGCATTGGCATCTACACCCGCATCTCTGACGACAAGGACGGCGAACAGACCGCGACCGCTCGCCAGCTTCGGGATGCTCGCGCATTCGCTGAGCGCAAGAGCTGGGAGATCGTCGACGTCTTCGAGGATGTGGACCTGAGCGCATTCAAGTCAAAGGTGAAGCGTCCCGAGTTCCAGCGCATGGTCACAATGCTTCGCTCGGGTGAGATCGACGGTGTGCTCGTCTGGAAATTGGACCGCCTCTCTCGGCAGCAGCGTGACTTCGCGACGGTCATGGAGGCGTGTGAAGCGCACCGTGGTTTCGTGGTCAGTGTGACAGAGCCCATCAACACGCTGGAGCCGCACGGTCAGTTCGTCGCTGAACTCCTGGTGGCCCAGGCACGAATGGAAAGCGCGAATACGAGCGCCAGGGCGAAACGAAAGGCCCAGGAACTTCGCGAGCAGGGTCGGCCGCCGAACGGCGGGAAGCGAGCATTCGGATATTCAAAAGGCTGCTCGGCGATTGTCCCCGGCGAAGCCGCCGTGTTACGGGAGGTCCGGGACCGGGTGTTCGCCGGCGAGTCGATATTCAGCATCTGTCAGGACTTGAGTGCGCGATCGGTCACGACGCCTTGGGGCAAGGCATTTCGACCGCACAGTCTCAAGCGCACCATCCTCAGCCCAACCTTGCGGGGTGAACGAGAGCATGAAGGTGTCAGCTACCCCGGCACATGGGAGGCGATCTTCTCCCCGGACGAGAGCAAGCGTCTGGGTTTGCTTCTCAGTCGGCGTCCGGGCCAACCGCGGACGAGTCCCGCGCGGCGCTACCTGCTGACCGGTTTCCTGGTCTGCGGCCGCTGTGGCGGCCGGATGCGAGGTCACCAGAAATCGCGCGATGTCGTCCGGTACATTTGCTCCAAGCTTCCGGGAACGCCGGGATGTGGACGAATGTCTGCGCGTGCGGACTCGCTGGAGAGCGTGGTCGCAGAGATGGTGTTCGCGGCCGTGGATGACGATGCCTTGCGTGATGCACTTACAGAACGCGAGAACCAGGATGACGGGCTGATTGATGAGATTCGCCACGACGAGCTGTCCCTGGAGGAACTCGCGCGCGATTTCTATGCGGAGAAACTGCTTTCTCGGGAAGAGTTCATTGCCGCCCGAACAACGTTGAACGTCCGTCTTGAGGCGAACCGAACCAAGTTGTCGAAGCGCTCGAACTCCAACGTATTAGCGGCGTATGCGGGACAGCCTGAGGTGCTTCGAACAGGATGGGAGAAGGGCACACTGGAGTGGCGGCGGTCTGTCATCGGCGCATTGCTGCAGCACGTGGAAGTGTTACCCGGGAAGCCTGGTCGGCTGCCGTTCGATCCTGAGCGGGTGCGTCCCGTCTGGAAGTTCTGATACATCGTCCGTGATCAGCCGGGACGCGTCATTTTCGGTGGATATCGAA
Organism: Dehalococcoidia bacterium; assembly: GCA_050185215.1. Lineage (GTDB taxonomy): Bacteria > Chloroflexota > Dehalococcoidia > Tepidiformales > Tepidiformaceae > Amarobacter. Next base: position 117,872 of record JBFWZP010000008.1, read on the forward strand.
TGCGGTCCTACGAACGGCGAGACCGTTGTTGTCGTTCCAGCGACCGCGCCCGCTGGCAGACCAATTCCTGACAATATTCTCGCCCGGGAGGAATCCGACGCGAACATCGGCTGCATCGGCCGCCACCCCCGAGGGCCGCACGAAGATACGACGGCCACCCGAGATAGATTTCTACCACGACCGGGTCATCCATTTCAGCGTCAAATTCCCCGTGAGGCTGACGGATTTCCTCCCACCAGCGTCGAGACTGCATTTCAACCACTCGGCAAAGATCGAGGGCTGGCATCCGGATCGCCATGTGTTCCCAGTAAGTTATGACATCGTTCCATTCGCCCGCTCGCATTTTGGATTCGGGCACCGGCAGGCGCCACCACTCGGGCGGCGGCCGGCGTGTAATCTCCGCGTTCGCAAAGGCCTCTATCTTGTCGACCACTCGCCCTGACCACTTTGAAGGGAGGCGCCAGTGATCAGGCACGGGCGTCTTGTAGGTCAAGCCTTCACGCGTGACTGGCGTCCATCTCATCCCGCCGTCCGGAAAGTACCCGGCCCAGCGCAAACTGCCGGTCGTTCCTTGAGTCCGGCTAAGGACTCCGACCAAGAATTCGAAGTTTGCGACCTGGCGAAGTAGCCAGTTTTCCAAATCCGGCCCTAAAGCGTCTTCTTCCCGCTCAGTAGCAGAGTCGGCTTTCTCCAGAGCCTCGAGCAATGGTGGAATCCCGAGCGGACTAACGACAAGCGCGTCGCGGGTTGTCACAAATTTTGTCACAGACGGTTCTCCGGACCTTTCGTCCTTCAGTTTGGTCCTAATGTTGCCGAACGACGCGTCACCTGATGTCGCTCCCCGGCGGGAAATCAATCACGGGCCGATTGCGGAGCTCGTCCGCTCTTCTCGCCTTCAACAAGGGTTGTCCCCGCAGATCGACTCGCCGGTCCTCCTGGCCCGGCTTTCGGTGCTGGTCGCGAGCCGTTGGGCACCAACGAACGAGGTGTCCAAAGAAGGTGACTAACATCGTTTCCGTGGCGGTCTTTCCAGAGATGGCGAGAGAGGCACTCAAGTCGAACCAGGAGTCGGGACTGGCCGCTTATTCGCTCCTCAAGGAGTCGAACTCCCGGGTCACGCAGGGATCGGGACTAATCCCGCGCCGAGATGCTGTTGCCGAACTTTGCTCGCTCGCTTCGCTCGGTCCACGGCAGGCGCAGCGGATCCTCAAGGCCGGACATGAGACCTTTTGGGACCTGACGGAGCCCTGGGTATGTCTGTACTCCTTCGGCAAAGCGGCAAGTCGTCTCGGCATTGACCACGTGACCAGGCCCAGAAAAGTCCGGGTTGCAGATCTCACCGGCGGCCGTGCTCTGCGCAAAGCGACACTGGTTGCGACGGCGGTTCCCCTGAATCCGATGCGCAGGCCCACGACTCGCAGATTCTTGCGCGACGCAACAGGGGTCCCGGCGACCACACAGCGACGGCTCGAACGTAGGTTTGGGCGAGTCCAATCCGTCACACCGCTCTATCTACCGCTTAGGGTCGGAGGCTCCAACTGGTACGCGTCGCAGGTTGCTCAATTCTTCCGCGACGTTGGGTTTTTCGCCGGAACGTCCCCGGGCGGCGTGGTACGCCGCCTGGGCGACATTCGAGCAGCTGTGGATCAGGATTCCGGTTCAACCGGCGCCCGGCAACGGGCGAACCGGGCGCTGAAGGCCCAGGGACGACCTGCGTTACGTGCACGCGGGCAACGGCCTCCCAGGGTGTATTTTCAGGCTCCCCAACCGAACCTCAGGTGGCTACGTCAGCGTCGCGCCCGAGGTCATTCTCCGGACGGTCGCGTGCATCCGATCCTCGACTACAGCGTCGCGCTGCGAGTCACACGCCGGGGCAGCTGGCGCGCGTCCAAACTGTCGATGATCTCATCCCGCGACACAACTGGCCGGGGTAAAAGTGCATACGCCCGAGGACTGTCGAGGCGTCGGAAGGGAACAGTCGACCGTCCTAAACCGGGACCGAGACCAGGGTTGAGAACCCAGATTCCGTCTCGCCGTATACCAGGCCGCAAGGAAGCCGGGCAAGGCCAGGAGCCAGAGAGGAAGGAGTGATCCAGATTGATCCCGAATGAGACGTTTCCGTTGTTTCGGTTGCCAGAAGTAGAGTTGTCCGCCCCAAAGCGAAGGGCGTTGGTGGCTCTCATCGAAACAACCTCAGTTGAGGAAGCAGTTCAGGAGTCCGGTGTGTCTCGCGCGACACTCTTCCGGTGGAGAAACGATCCTCATTTCGCGACGGCTCTGGAGTCTGCGCGTAGAGCCCTTTATGACGCGGCTCTGGACGAGGTTCGAGAGGCGGTCGGCGTTGCAGTCGAAACTCTGAAGCGCAACCTGAGCTGTGGGAATCCATCCGTGGAGGTACGCGCCGCAAGCGCTCTTGTGGAGCTTGGATTCCGAGCGAAGGAGGTAATGGACTTCGAAGAACGAGTCGCCAGGCTTGAGCTTGAACGGGGCCTCAGTTGATTTCACGTCTCATGAACAGAATTAAAGTTGTTGAGAGGACGGCGGCGTTGCCCCGGACGCCCGCGGCGGAAGTACCTCGTGCGCCGGTTCCTCCGGCAGACGCTTCGGCGGTAACGGAATGCTTACGCGCGCTACTCGCGGCAGGAGTGAGCGGCGCCGAGTTAGATGAGGCCTTCAATCAGCTCCCCGTGGGAACGCTTGAGCTGTTCCGAAGCAGGGACGGGTGGGACCGAATAGGACTTACGGTCGAGGAACTGGTGACCCTGGCCACCCGCCTCTCAGAGGACGAAGACTGGGACGTGGACTGAACCCGGTCCGCCACCAGAATGGTCGTCCATGAACCCACACTATGATTCGTTCGTGAATCGCCGCCGATTCGCAGAGCGAACTGGCTCGCCTTCCAATCTGAGGCGGAGACCGAGTGTGAGCGCGGTAACGAACAATTTTCACGAAAGCGTTGACAACGCACGGCGGGCCTTCCAGACTCCACCGCCAGGCGCTTATTGACTGGCGAACTTTCGAGTTTTCGCAGGTCGCGAAGCTGAGTGCTTGAAGACGGCCCGGGACCATTGAGTGCCCTGGGCGCTGTTCACGAACAGGCTTTTCGGCCTGTTTTCGTGCCCAAACGGGCTCGCACGTTTCCGAGGTTTCAACCCGGTGGCGCGGGCCGCCCGAGAGGTCTTAGTGCCGAAGTTTCGGCGAACACGAAGGGTCGACCGTAGCGCAGCGGTGCACATCGGCTTAAGGCGGCCGCTATCGATCCCGCCCTTGGGCCCGATGCCAATTGTTAAACCGCACTATCGCTTAAGCGGAAGCGAGTCCAAGCTGCGCGTGGTGAACGGCGTCGGGTTTAGCGGTCCGGCTGCGCAAGCGAGTTCGGCCCGAATCCGCAATGGATTCGGGCCTTTGCTTAGGGTGCAAGCACTTTCCCTGAGTCAAAGTGGAATGCGTCGCTGGCCCATGGTGGCTCGTTTTCCAGGCCAGTCAGACCGTTGGAGGGCTGCATGAGCATCTTTACTCCGATTCCGAAGAAGGTCGGGATAGCCGGCCTGTTCCGTCGCTTTAAGGCCGAAGATCCGTGGCCAATTCCGACAACGCAGGTCGAGTCTCAGGTGCAAGATCCTTATCGTCCTTTTGCCGAGCGCTGCGTGAAGCGCAGCTCCGCAGCGAAGGTGCCCGATGACGTGGTAGCCGCGGTCGAGGCATTTATCGCGGCGCTCGCCGAAATCCCCACGGTCGCGGCGTTGGCCTTTTTGGAAGAGGACGAAGATGACGGGTTCGGGCAGGCCCTCACCGTTGAGGTCATGACTCCGCTCGGCCGCAAAGACTCGAGTGCGCGCGAGACAGTACGAAAAGTGTCAGGCGCCCACTCAGATCTCTTAGCAGCCCTTGAAGGCAAACTCGGTGTTGGCCTAAGCTTCGTCCACTCCGGCGGGATCGCGATTCAGGCCCTACTGCACCAGCGCCGGAAAGATTGGCGAACGGAGAGTCGGCGTAAATTGCGAGCTATCGGAATTTTCGAAAGAGATTGAGGACTTGCTTCGGTGACGGTACGTAGAGCAGAGCGGTCGCGCATCGTCGAGTTTCTCATGCGCCCGCTGTTCAGGGGTCGCGAGATTCAAGCCGAAGACTGGGATGGGAGCGAACCGGTGACGGCACCCTTGGTGCTGTTGGTGGACGGCTATCTGTCCCAATCGAAGCCCCGAAAGAGCCCTCCGTTCAACCCTTGGATCGAGATGCTTGGGCCCGTACTGCGCGATGCCGGCTGCGCTGCGAACATGAGCGCCATGAGTTACAGCGCACCTGGGAAACACTACGGTCCAGTACATACCCAGCGCTCTCCGGCGGACGCCGCCGATCTGCTGCAACGGTATCTTGGCGCTGGAGATCGGCACGTGGTCGGATTCAGTTTCGGCGGAACGCTCTCGGCCTTGGGTACCGCACGCTTAGCCGCTGTGGCTTTGAAGCGCTGCGTGACCAAACTGATTCTGGTCCAGCCTGCGTTCGCCCTCTCCGAGGACTACCTGTTAGAACTCGAGGCGCTCGCGGCGCGCCGCCAGCCGATGGCCTCACCTTTCGCCCAGCTGTTCCACGACGACGGGACCTTCGTGCGAGAAATCGTTGCTGCGACACAGTCCCTCATTGTTAGCGGGGTCGAGGTGTGGATAGCGTTGTGGTCAGGGGATCGTTTCTTGGCGTATCCGTCAGGTCTCGTTGAGGAACTGGCCGCGGCCGGAGTGAAATCAATATCGTTGGAGCAGCCCGGCCAGCGCCTCAGAGGCGCGCGAGTTCGCCGATCACGCCGCCGTACGCGACTTGTTTTCAGCACGGCACGCTAGAGAGTGCGGCCTGATTTTCTGACGGGTTAACGCATACACGAAGACCAGTTCGTGTCCGGCCTCGGCGTCGCCGACGTTCAAACTGCCTCGTCAGAGTCGGTCTTCCACTTGGCGGCGCACGGAAGAGCGGTAGTTGGACTGGTTGGCTCTGACCGCACGAGAAAGGAAACGGTCGACAGGACGAACGTGAGTCTCCGACGAGTGCAAGAGCGCCTCGGCGAGGGCCGCACCCCAGGCCTTGCCCTTCGGGAAGCTACCTCCGCGTTGCCGTACCCACCGGCCCAGCAAGTCCTCGACGGCCGCGCCCCCAACCTCCAACAGCCCGGCAATGAGTTGCTCGGTCGGGCGTTCGCCCAACCCCCTTTCGCTGGCGTGTCGCCAGACCGCGTCGGCCACCTCTGCGGCTGTGAAGTTGGTACTGACGAAGTCAGGCACGAAGACTTCGTAGGAGTCCGCGAGCAGCAGACCCTTCTTCTCGAGATTCTTGAGCACCCGCGCCCGGTCGTTCCGACCATCGTGGTCGACCGTTACCTGGGTGAACACTTCTTCGTCGCGGCTGATCTTGAGCAGCTGAGAATTGCGTCTGCTCTCGATGTCACCGCCCCCCAGGTTGATGACCTCGATTCCCGCCGCGGCAATGTCGACCTGAAGCAAGTCGAAGTATCGCTCCACGAAGCCCTCTTCCGTGTCGCCTTCGACGAACCAGCGCATTCGTGGCTGCGGGTCTAGCCCGAACTGTCGGACCACATTTCTGAACACCGAGCGATCACTGCCCGTGGTCGTTTCGCTTCCATAGAGGTTCTTTTTGACTTGCTGCACCTGGGGGCCTCCGGCGACGCCGTCTTCGTCGGGAAGGTCGCGGACGTCGTGGAACAGCTCTAGGTACCTGCGGATGACCTCGGCCGCGTAGTAGAGGTCCTCGGCCAGCAGCGCCTCTCCTCGGAACTCCTCCCTCTTCCGCCGAGGTGCGTACCTCAGTAGCTCTCGCCACCTGGCGATCGGGTCGACAAGTTGAGCCTCAATGGACAGTTCTCGGTGCCAATGCCGCAGACGTTCGACCGTCATCCCGGTCGTTGCGAGGAGCTGAGCGTGATTGAACTCCTCCGTCCACTTCGCAAACGCTTCAGGGGTCTCGTCGAAAAACGGCTGGTAGGACCGCGAGCCAGTGATGCGCCCTATGACCAGCGGTTCGACCGAAACCAAGAGCGCGAGCACCTGGTAGAACTCGTTCGTCTCGGAAGCATTTCCGAAGTCAGCGAGTTGCTGAGGCAGCCGTTCGGTGAGTTCGGCGGCGAACCTGCCCGTCACCTCGGCTCCGTGCAGTGGCTGAGACGGCCCCATGGGTAGTCTCACGCGGTTGTACGCGCGGCGCGCCAGCCAGAGCTGAAATGGGTGCCACCAAAGTCCGGGCCAGGTCGCGTCTGGGCGCGTGAACCCGGCGGGGACAGGCGGCACCGCCTGGATTGGCGGGAGAGGGCCTCGATCTCCGTAGGTCTCGAGCTCCGTACCTACAGCGAAGAACCGCTCGGGACGTGCTTCGACGAAATCGGCAGGACCCCAGGCGAGCGGTCGTAGCACGCCGTGGATCGCCAGGTGAACCAGCGCCCAGGGCTCGAATCGAACGGCTCTGTCGCGTAGAAAGCTCACGAAGCGGGACGTGTCCATAGCACGCGACTGTTCGAACGGCATGCGTCCTGCGGTGCGCGCGAGGAGAGCTGCGGTGTCCTCGGAGAGCGTCACGCTCGTATTGTCGGGTGCGCATAACCGCGGGCCAAACCGCAGGGACCAAACGCGTCCGTGTGCGTGGCTGTGACGATTCCGGCTGCCACAGAACGGGCTGCCCGACAGGGTGTGCGCATGCAGTTTGCGCATGCGGTGGCAGCACGACGAGGTTCACGTATCCCGGGTTCTCCGCGTACCGTCCCCTGACGCTCGGGTATTCGATTGCGTGAATGCCCAGGGAGATGGCCAGCGCCGCGAGGAACTGAGTCGCCGCGTATGGGTTTTGGAATTGTGAAACGGCCGACTCCGGCTGCGGGACAACCTCGGTCGCCAGGAGAAACCCGTGGAGCGCTGGAGCCTTCTTCTCTAAGTCCGTGTCGAAGAAGACCGCACCGATGTCCGGCAAGCGTACCGCGAGTTCCTGGACTAACAGACGGTCACCCGACGGAGGTTGTGTTTCGGCCGCGCAAAGCGATGCGGTCCTGCCGAGGTACAACACAGATGCCCCGTTGCGAAGACTGTATCTGCCCGATGCTTGCGACCCGTCGGGCGGCGGACCGAAATCGTTGCAGCTCGGGTCCTCCCCTGGCGCGAAGGGACGAGCGCGGAAGTAGCGACCGTCAATCCCGGTGCGGCGCACTCGGAGCAGCTCGTCTCTAAGTTCACCGGCAGTTGGCTCGGTGGAGAGCAGCGAGTCGACAGTCCAATCGCGACCACGGCACAACGCCTGCGCGAACAGCTCGGCCTCGCGATAACGCGTCGGCTGATCGCGCACGAGGACGTCCGCGGAACGCCCAGTGGTCCCGCGTCTCAGACGGGCTGAGACTGTGCCCGACGATGGAGGTTGATTGGCCATGCCTCAAGCGTAGTCCTACTCCTCCCGCATCGCTTCGGCGCCGTGGCACTCGTCGCGTGCTGCAGGAGTCAGAGATTGCTGGAGTACAAGCGTCGGGAGCTGACCAGCCGGCTGCGAGGCGGGAGACTCGATTCGAGGTCGGCTCCCCGTGTTCGTTTCCCAGGAAGCACGCGTTTCGATCGTCGCTGTGGCGTCGCTGACGCCGGCGCCGTGGAATCCCCGCTCAATCGACGACCCCCGGTTCGAGAACCTCTGCCAGTCGCTCGCCGCGGACCCGGGTTTCCTTCAGCTGAGACCAATCCTCGCCACCATCGACGGGACAGTGTTCGCCGGGAACATGCGCCTGCGGGCCGCCCAGCACCTGGGCTGGACCGAAGTCCCGGCGATTCTCGAAAACATTTCGGAGCAGCTCGCCAAGGAGCGGGCGATGCGCGACAACGCCCAATGGGGCGAGTGGCAGGACGACGAACTCGCTTCCCTCCTTGCCGACCTCCGCGAGCAGGGGAGCAACCTGGACCTGCTGGGCTTCGACGACCGGGACCTCAGGAACCTCCTGAACCGCCTCGGCACAGAAGGCGGTCTCACAGACCCGGACGACGACGCCCCTCCTCTCCCCGAGGAGCCCATCACGAAGCCGAGAGACCTCTACCTCCTCGGGGAGCAACCGGCTGCTCTGCGGCGACTCGAAGAAGGCACGCGATGTGACGTCCGTGTCGCCGAATGGAGTGGCTTCCAGGAATTTACATTCGGATCATGACTAGCTAGAATCGGCCATCGCGAGAAGAAGCGAGGTGAGCGGAAATGCAGCCACCAACTCAGCAGGCTCGAGATATCGCCATCCGACTCTACGAGACAGGCGGAGAACAGGCGGGTATTCGATACCAGGGAGCGCAGCAATTCCTCGGCGACGCGGAGCAGGCGGCCCGTCGATTCCATCAGGTCGTCGAATTTTCGCAAAGCTGGGGGCTTCCGATGTACGTAGCCTATTTTCGCTCTGAAGTTGCGGATGAGACCTTCGCGGTACCCGTAGACTTGCCCGACGTTCTTTCAGCAGAAGTGGTCAGCCGCCTCAGCTCGCTTGGTCCGAGCCGCTTCATCGAGTCGGCGCAAGATCGCCTGCGGAGCCTCGGCCTATCGACTGAACCGCTAGCGCCTGAGCTCTCAACCCAGCCGTTCGTTGACCGATTAACCGAGTTTGTTGACACGAGGCTAGCAGCGAGAACTGCGAATCAGCAGCCTGGCGGCACGTTGCCATTCAGCGTTTCAACTCAAGCGCACGGGCTCCGTGTCTGGTCCTGTCCCGCAGTACTCGTGAATCAGGGAACCGTGTACGGCAGCCCGACGAGTCCAGTTCCTGGCTATCTCCGGCCGGGAAGATATATCTTCGGGGCCGACGGACCGACCCAACCTTTCGTTTGGGACAATGGACAATTCAAAGTGCCTGGCCCAAGCGCCACCTTGACTGCTGTATGAGTGACTTCGGCAGTTTTTCATCGCTGGTCGCGACCGCCGGTACCATCGTTTCGGCTGGGGCGGCGATTACGCTTGCCTGGCGGGGCAGAACGGACTGGGAGCCTTCGGAACAAGACATCTCAACCGGGGCGCAAAAGGTCGGTGCATTAGCAGCAGCGGTCTTGATGGTCGTGCTCTGGGCGTCACGGAAGGAGTTAGGTTCGAGTCGCTTAGGTTTAGTTGCCGTCGCCCTCGTGTTGATTTGTATTGTCTCACTCGTGGCTTACGGCTTCCTTATTGCCAGTTACACGTTTGAAGAGGAGATTACTGACGATGGCGTTACCACGAGAAAGAGGAAAGTCATCGGCGGATTTCGGCTAACGCCACACGCGAAGGAAAGGATCACGCACGGGATGACCGTGCAGTCCTTCTTCGAGGGTACCGCGTTTCAACCCGATGAAGTGTGGACCCGTCCATCGCGAGCGTTGGCCAAACAATCATTCGTCGCCGCATACATCTTGTTGTTATCAACTGGAACGATGGCCCTAACAAGTGCGGCTCTGCTCGTCGATTCGGGTTAGCCGCGATTCCGCCCTTGACCTCGTAACTCCAAGCGTTTAATACCTCACTGCCGCAGACTCCGCGCTCCATCGCTGCCTTTCACCAAGCCCGGAGAGCACCGGCTGTTCTTTGGCGACTCCGCCGACCACACGATGTGACAATCGTGTAGGAGTTGCCGGACAAGCACGAAGCCCGGACGTGGCTCAGACTGCCCGGGCTTCGTGCTGGGTTGAAGCCGGACGATGGAGACACCGGCTTGGCATGGGTGGCGCGGACCAGTTTCGATCGCTCTGGAAAAGGCCCGCATCTACTTAGTCGGCGCATCGTGGGCCGGTGAATAGGTCCCTGACCGTTAGTGATGCCTTCGAGCGACGAGCGCCAATTCCGCACGGCTGCGTACGCCGAGCGTTTGGCAGCAGTCAAACAACAAGGAGCTGACGGCAGCGATGTCCAGGCCCGTCGCTGCCGCAATCGCTCGGTTGTCTTTGCCGTCGGCGAGGTAGTGCATGGCCACGCGCATTGCGGGCGTGAGGTTTACCAATTCGGGATACATCTATCTAAATATCGGCATCCAGACGGTTCCACCGAAGGTGACAGACTTTCGAGCGCCCGTGTCGGCGAATAAGAGGCCGGAGTGGTAATATTGGTCTCGACAAGGGAGCTGACCTGCCCGGCCGCACGCCGGAGCATCCTCATTGAGGTCAGCCTCCCGATGCCCGCTCCTTCCCCTGCCCAGGTGTCCAATGTCCTTGTCGCGTCGCTGACTCCGGCGCCCTGGAACCCTCGCACCATTTCCGACCCACGCTTCCAGAACCTCTGCAAATCGCTGGAAGAAGACCCCGAGTTCCTGCACCTTCGGCCGATCCTTGCCACCGCGGACGGGACTGTGTTCGCTGGCAACATGCGCCTCCGTGCGGTCCCATCCGTCTGCTGGCCGGCGAAATCAAACTCGTTCCCCAGGCTCCCTGAACCACCGGTCGCCTCGCCGTAGACGTCGTACTCGTACGACTTCTGCGAGTTCCCGGAGGCATCGACGATCGCCATCGTCGAACCGAGGCCATCGGCCAGATAGTAGTACCAGTTGCCGGATTGCTTCATCGCCGTAAGACCGGCGGCATAGACGTACTGGTTGCCATCATCCAAGACCACCGGTAGCCCGCCGGCGATATCCCAGGTGAAGGTCGTCGTGGCCATGCCCACCGTACGCGAGTCACGGAGACCATCGCCTCGGTAGGCGAAGGTCGTCGTCACCGAGTTCACGGTCGCGGAGACCATCCTGTCCTCGTAGTCCCAGTCGAAGGAATCACTCCCCCGGTCGGTGAGGTTGCCGTTGTCGTCCCAGGTGTAGGAGATGGCCGAGGCCGGGCTCGGCGGTGTCACCGTCGTGATCCGGTCGGCATCGTCGTAGGCGTAGGTCGTGGCATTGCCGGAGACGTCCATCTCCGTGCGGTTGCCGAAGGCGTCGAAGTCGTAAGTTGTCGTACTCGGTCCCGGGTAGGTGACCGAGGTCAGACGGTAGAGGTCGTCGTAGGCGTAGGTGTGCGTTCCCTGCTGGTCGATCCGCTGGGTGCGGTTGCCGACGTCGTCCAGGGTGTAATCGACAGAGGCGACCGTCGTCGAACCACCCTTCACGTGAGCGATGTTCGTGAGGCGGTCGGAAGCGTCGTAGGTGTAGGTCGAGACGATGCCCGTGCCGGAGGGAAGAGTGGCCGTCGTCATCCTCCCTGCATCATCGTACGCATAGGTGGTGGAGTTCGAGTTCCAGTCGGTGACAGACGTGAGTCTATTCGCATTGTCGTAGCCGTAGGTCACCTGGTTCGAGCCGCCCGGGTAGGTGATCGAGGTCCTGCGGCCGATATCCTCGTAGCCGTAACTCACCGTCCGCAAACCGGGGAAGGTGACCGAGGTCAGACGGTAGAGGTCGTCGTAGCTGTAGGTCGTCGTCCCGGTGGAGTCCACCATTTGGGTGCGGGCGCCGGAATCGTTATAAGCGAAGGAGACGTAGCTGAAGTCCGGGTAGTCGATCCGGGTGAGCTCGTTGCAGTCGTCGTTAAGTCTTAGGTCATGTGACGAGCCAGAGTGGTAGTTTGCAATGGGCGATTCTCACGAGAAGATTCGCCGATAGCTTCGGACCGCCCAAAAGCCCGAAGGCAGGCGTAAACATGAGATCTGCTACCCAGCCGTCATCGAGAAGTAGAAACCATGCGTCGCCACAGTTTTCTATCTCGGCGACGGCCCGTTCCAATGCCGCCGCGCCCGGCGCAGGGGCGTACTCCCTAATCCAGGCGTTCAAGTTGCGTTCCATTCCAAGGGAATCCGACCACTCTCCGGCCCCATACTCAGTCGTGGGTAGCAACCCGAGCCGATCTGAGACGATAGTTGGCGCGGCAGAAGTGTGGTATGCGCGCAGCGTTACTTGACCAGGCTTTCCCATCCAAATTCCCTCGCTAGTTCGTCAAGTTGACTCTTCGATATCTTGCGTGCAGAGCCTTGTATTACCTCATTGGAGTCAGTCACGATGACATTGAACTCATTGTCCCCAACTTTCTTGACGAGCGCCGTGAGACCGCGATTCTTAGCGTTCTGAGAAAATGCTTCGTCGAACTCTTGTAAAACGTCCTCGACTTCGTGCGCCCTCCAGTCCTGCTTCTTCATTTCTTCCGCGTGACGGGAGTTTACTCGGAATCCCTTAAAGAAGTCCCCATATTCTGCGACGAGTAGTACGCAAGAGTTCAGGTCACTGCATAGGGCTGAGTGCCCATTGACCACAAGAATCGTCCCAGGAGCAAGCGGCGACGGTGGTTCATTAGGGTAGTTGCAGTCAGGAAAGTCAGGACCGCAGCCTACTGGCGTCCGCTTGACTCGGACTCCGGGGCCACACTCTTCCGTGTCACAAGGCCGGGTACCAGCAGGATCGATGAGCATTGCAGGGTTGGCTGCACCGTACGCAAACGGGTTGCTGATCCATGAAACGTGCTTGGCCATCGGCTCCCGGCTCAAGAAGGTCCCGGTCGCCGGGTCGTAGTACCGTGCCCGCAGATACTGCAGCCCGGTCCCATCGGTTTGCTGCCCGGCGAAATCAAACTCGTTCCCCAGGCTCCCCGAACCACCGGTGACCTCACCGTAGACGTCGTACTCATACGACTTCTGCGAGTTCCCGGAGGCGTCGACGACGGCCATCGTCGAACCGAGGCCATCGGCCAGATAGTAGTACCAGTTGCCGGATTGCTTCATCGCCGTAAGACCGGCGGCATAGACGTACTGGTTGCCATCATCCAAGACCACCGGTAGCCCGCCGGCGATATCCCAGGTGAAGGTCGTCGTGGCCATGCCCACCGTACGCGAGTCACGGAGACCATCGCCTCGGTAGGCGAAGGTCGTCGTCACCGAGTTCACGGTCGCGGAGACCATCCTGTCCTCGTAGTCCCAGTCGAAGGAATCACTCCCCCGGTCGGTGAGGTTGCCGTTGTCGTCCCAGGTGTAGGAGATGGCCGAGGCCGGGCTCGGCGGTGTCACCGTCGTGATCCGGTCGGCATCGTCGTAGGCGTAGGTCGTGGCATTGCCGGAGACGTCCATCTCCGTGCGGTTGCCGAAGGCGTCGAAGTCGTAAGTTGTCGTACTCGGTCCCGGGTAGGTGACCGAGGTCAGACGGTAGAGGTCGTCGTAGGCGTAGGTGTGCGTTCCCTGCTGGTCGATCCGCTGGGTGCGGTTGCCGACGTCGTCCAGGGTGTAATCGACAGAGGCGACCGTCGTCGAACCACCCTTCACGTGAGCGATGTTCGTGAGGCGGTCGGCATCGTCGTAGGTGTAAGTCGAGACAATGCCCGTGCCGGAGGGAAGGGTGGCCGTCGTCATCCTCCCTGCATCATCGTACGCATAGGTGGTGGAGTTCGAGTTCCAGTCGGTGACAGACGTGAGTCTATTGGCGTTGTCGTAACCGTAGGTCACCTGGTTCGAGCCGCCCGGGTAGGTGATCGAGGTCCTGCGGCCGATATCGTCGTAGCCGTAGCTGACGGTGCGCGAACCTGGGAAGGTGACCGAGGTCAGGCGGTAGAGGTCGTCGTAGCTGTAGGTCGTCGTCCCGGTGGAGTCCACCATCTGCGTGCGCGCACCAGAATCGTTGTAGGCGAAGGAGACGTAGCTGAAGTCCGGGTAGTCGATCCGGGTGAGTTCGTTGCGGTCGTTGTAGGTGTAGTCGATCTCCTGGCTCTTCGGGTCGGTGCGAGCGACGAGACGGCCGAGGAGGTCGTACTCGTAGGAGCGCACGTTCGAGAGCGGGTCAGTCTCCGTGAGGAGGCGACTGAGGTCGTCGTAGGTGTAGTCGGTCGTCTTACCACGGGGGTTGGTCTTCGAGACCAGGTTCCCGACCTCGTCATAGTCAAAGGTCCAGGTCCCGCTCATGGCGTCCGTGATCGTGACGAGCTGGTCCTTCTCGTCGTACTCGTACGCGGTTTCGTTGCTGAGCGCGTCTTCGACGGTGAGGACGTTGCCGTTGTCGTCGTAGGTATAGGTCGTGACGTTGCTGAGGGCGTCTTCCGCCGTGAGCACCAGGTTGGCGTTGTTATAGGTGAAGGTCGTCGTGTGCGTGAGCGGGTCCTCGACCTCGGTCACCCGGCCGAAGCCGTCGTAGGTGTAGGTCCAGGTCTTGGAGAAGGCGTTCGTGACCGTCGTGCGGTTGCCGTAGGCGTCGTAGCCGAAAGTCGTCGAGTGACCGAGGTCGTCCTCGATCTCGGTCACCTGGCCATCGCCGTTGACGGTGAAGGTCGTGACGTTGCTGAGGTCGTCAGTGACCGTCGCCAGGTTCCCGTCGCCGTCGTAGGTATAGGTCGTGACGTTGCTGAGCGGGTCGGTGACGGTGAGGACGTCGTTGTTGCCGTTGTAGGTGTAGGTCCAGACCTTGCTCAGCGGGTCCGTCGCGGTGAGGACGTTGTGGTGGGAGTCGTAGGTGTAACTCCAGGTCTTTCCGAGGGCGTTGGTGACCGAGGTCTTGTTGTTGTCGGAGTCCCAGGCGGTCGTGGTCGTGCCACCGTCGTCATCGACGACGTCGGTGATGCGCATCTGCTGGTCGAAGTAGTAGACCGTCTCCTTACCGCGCTGGTCCGTGACCGTCGTGGCGCCGTCGCCGGGGGTGGAGTACTCGATCGTCGTGACGCCGTCCTGGGCGTCGAGCTGTTCGACGACCCGTCCGTAGCCGTCATAGGTGTTGCGGACGAAGACGTTGCCGTTGGCGTCGGTGCCCTGGGTGAGGAGGTGTCCCGAGTACTCGTACTCGACCGTCCCGCCCATGACGTCGGTGATTTCGATGAGGTCGCCGGCGGCGTTGTAGTCGTAGGAGACCGAACGCGTCCCGTCCGAGACCTCGTCGATGCGATCGTTGCCGTCATAGGAGATGGTGAAGGTGCGGCTGCTGGCGTCGGTGATCGTCGTGAGCTTGCCCGACGAGTAGGTGAGGGTGGTCGTGTTGCCGTTCCGGTCGGTGACCGAAGTCCACTGGCCCGAGCTGTTGAAGGCATACTCCAGCTGACCTGCCGTCGTCAGGGTCCAGTCTCCTCCCCCGTTCTTGACCAGAGACCCTTCCCAGCCAACGGGACCGTACCAGGTGCTGCTGATCTTCGTGAACATGAGCGAGCTGCCGACGGGGAGGCGAATGAGTGCGTGAGTGGAGTCGATCTCTTTGAGACTCGCTTGCCAGTTGTGAGACCACTTTGCGCCCATTGGCCCGGTTACGCCGAGCGAGTTGTTGTTCGCTGCTGCCGAGTAGCTTCGTGTCCAGGTGAGTGGGATGCCTTTGCCCGGGATCGCGAGGTCTGTCTTCACTTGCGTATAGATTCCGCTCGTGATTGCGACCGGGTCCGTCGTGCCGTCGTCCGTTGACGTTCTGAAATAGGTTCCTGGCGGAAACGCCAGGGGTGTGACTTTCGCGTTCGTCAGTGAGCCGCTGGCGGGAGGACCATCTACACGTTCAATCGGGCCGAGGTCGGGGTAGCCACCGCACGACGGATTGCACCAGAGCAGGGTCGCACCGCCGGCGATGTGGAACGTAACGTCCCTCGGCGTCACCACGGTGAGGTTACTGGGGTCGCCAGGAACGAAGAAGTATTGCTCGATCCAGGTGTCGACGGGGTGGTATGGGGCGCCCGAGCTGTTTCCTGCTGCTGAGACGTAGTACCAGGTCGGATAATCGACGTCGTTAATGTGGATCTGCGAGCCGAGATCCTGCGGACCAGGCTGCTTCCAATTCGAGTAAAACCGGTACTCGACGCGGAACCAATTTCCACGTGCCGTTCCGTTATACCCGGTGCCGTCGATGTGGATGGTTGGAGAGTCGGCACTAACTACGTGCGAGAGGTACCTGGTAGATCCCTCCGAGCCAATGACCGCCGGGTTCGAGCCTTGCATCTTCCAGGCGGGCACCACGTTCTGCATGATGCCGGCCGACTCGACGGATACGGTCGTCCCGCTGCCCGGGACGACCTGCAATTTCACGGACTCGCCGGTGAAGTCGGCGAGTCCAAACGTTCGGGATCCCCAGGATGTATCGGAAGAGCTGCCCGAGTAGATCGTCGTGGTTGTAGCGTAGCTCGCTCCGCTGAGCACCTTGATGGTGTACCCGCCTGAGCCAGATTCGACTTTCACGTCGACCGTCGCGTTCTGGGTCTCCTCATCAACCGTGAAGGCCGAGGACGTAAGCGTCGTGCTTGTGGTGGCATAGGCGTCGCTCGGACCACCCGTATTAATCGCCAGCTTCGCTCCGTCCGTGGGGACCCAGTACGGCGCCTTCTGCGTCATTACGCCGACGTTGTCGAGCAGTCCCGTCCCGGTCAATCGCTCGAACTCAAACTTAACGCTTTGTCCGCGCCATGGGACCGCGTCGACCTCCTTCGTCGCCCAAGTTGTACAGCTCGAGGAGCACGAGAGCGTCCTCGAGGAGGTGCTCGCGTAGGACGCACCGTACTTAATCCGCAACGTGATGTTGTATCCGCCGGACGGCGCAGCCATGTCGAAGGTGAACACGTCCGCGTCGTCATCGACCGTGAAGGCAGAGCTCAAAATCTTGTCGAAACTGTTTAGTTCGACGTAGTCGCCCGTCGGCCCGCCCGTGAGAATCGTCGGGCTGTTCGTGGTGGTCCAACTACTCAAGCCCGATGCGAAGTCATTATTCGCGAGTGGGGTACCAACCGTTCCCCCGGCCGTCTCGAAGTCGTTGTTGGTTGGCGGCGTGCCGACCGCGCCTTTGCCAACGCCGCTGAAGTCCCCATTCGGGATGTACGCAATTTTCGCTCCGCTCAGCGAAGGCGTGGCGTGAACGATGTCTGGAGGCGTGCCAATTTCAACGATTGAAGGGAAGATGAAGGCCGAAAGGACCATCACCAAATACAGTGCCACCCTGCGCATGACGCGCCTCCAGGCGAGAGATGGCGGGAAACGTACTGCCCGGTTTGTAACCGGGTCTACCCTTATTTGTCACTCCGCGAGTAAAACGACATGAAATGTCGCACTTAGCAATCGCTCAAATTATCCAAACCTCCTAAGCGGATGCTCAGTCGCCACGATCGGATGAACCCGGCCACCGACTTGCTCTCCCGGCCGAGTAGAGCGTGTATGTCCGTCGACGACGCCAAACGACGTCGCGGGGTTTGACGAATGCGCGATTTACGCGTTGAGCTGAGTGATGGGAGCCGCATAGAACTCCACCGCCAGGATGCCCAGGTCTTGATCGAGAAGGTGGGAGAGTGGGGCCAGGTGCTCAGTCTTGAAGATGCCTGGGGACTCGCCGAGGCGCTCGATCAGGTAGCCACTTCGGCCGGGGGCGAACCGGCTACAGGTCGGGAGGATGACCCCGAGCCGGGCGGCGGCCTCGCATGGAGTTAGACTGTGGCCCGAGATGGCTGAGTCGCCGGCTCTGGCAACTGACTGGACCGAAAACCTCGCTCGCGGGCGAGCGTTTGAGATGGAGGTCCGAAGCGCCTGGCAGGGAGCCGGCCGCTGGCATTCCGGGAAAGAGCAAAACGTATCCGTGCCGGGCGGGCGAAAGGGCTACATCGACCTCTGGGACGACGCGGATGGGCTTCTCCTCATCGTGGAACTCAAGGCGGTTGACTGGTCTGCCAAATGCGACCACCGGTCTGCAATGAAAGCCGTCCAGCGGCACAAGAACCAGGTTTGGAGGTACCTGCTTGCTGATGGGACTCCCGAGAATACTCAGCTCCTCATCATCTATAGCCGGACGCCGGAGAATGCCGAGCTTGCAAGCGCCATTGAGCCTTACCTTGAGGAGTGGTCGGTGCACGTCCTCTGGTGGGATTCGAACCTCGAGCAACACTGGTTGCGGCCCGCGGATGAAGCACCTGCAGAAGCGAAGTTTCCGAGCCGCACGGGCCTGTCCACTCAGGTCGACCCAGCCGAGCTTAGAAAGCCGGCGAAGGTCGTTGAACGAATCTCGGTGCGGCCTGGCTAAACATCACCGACGGATTCGTGCGCTTTCGCGACACCACGCGAACGCGGATTCGTGCTAGGTCTTGCCGGCTTATGGGCTGCAAACGGTGCCGCGGAGCTTCCGCGACACCGCTGTCGGCCCATTCGGGTGCCTATGGTTGAGTGACACCTGCGAAGATGACAAGGTCGGCGAAGGTGAAGTCGCCTGCCGTCATCGAAGGCAAGAACGGCGCAAATCCGCCCGAGGCATTCAGGTAGGACTCGGGATCTCGTTTGAGCATGCGTGCGAAGGTCTCGGCAACGATCCTGCCGCCAACGGGCCCAAGTTGGTTGCCACCGTGAAGTACCGCCGCCTCCCTGAGAACGTAGTACCACAACGGCGTCTTCTGCATCAGCAGGCCATTGTTGGCATTCAGAAGCGCGACCTCAGCCGCCGGAAGACCTTGAGTGAGCTGCGCGCCAGACAGTGGGGGGATGCCGAAGAACCCCGCCATCCCTTGTCCACTCGGCAGTCCCAGGGCGAGGCCACGGCGGAGGTTCCGTTTGGCCAGGACCGCCATGATGCCAGTGAACCCGGGAAGACTGTCCAACTTGTTCGCAAGAACGCTGTCGATCGGGCGTGCCTTGTTGTTCACGGGCACGGTGACGCCCGTGTTGAAGAATGCGTTGAAATCAACCACCCAACTCGAGAGAACTGGAAGATTGGGCACGTGGTTGAACTGAAAGACCTCGCTCAACGTGGCCGCGGGGAAATTGAAGTTCACCCAGTAACGGTCCCGGATCATGCTATGGCCGAACCGGTAGGCGCCGACCGCGAACTCCACCGGCATACTGAATGCTGAGTTGACGGCTGTCGGTTTGGTAAGAGCGGCGGAAACAGCAGGTTGCCCACAGATCCGTTTGAGGAAGTCATGGACGACCGCCCACTGGTAGTGGTGCCTGACAATTTTCCGAGCCTCGACGAAGATGTCGCCGCTGAATCCGGCCAGGACCAACAGGTCGACGACAGCATTGTGGAAGCGAAGCATGGTCTGGTGAAATTGAGAGACGATCAGGTTCTCGTCGTTACGGGGGTCTCCGATCACCGCGGTGAATGACCCGGGGACCCGAGGTAGATCGAAATCCGTCTGAATTTGCATACCGGGCTGACCGGCCGTGCCACCTGGTCCGCCAGGTCCCGTGTTCTGGTTGGTCCCGAGTTGCATTCGGATCGCGGTATCTGGCCCCGAACTCGGGAAGGCATAAAGGAATGGTTGCAAGGCCGGACCTAATCCGTAGACCGAGTCGAGATCCAGCCTGGGCGTTCGCATGTTATTGATACTGGTCGCGTTCGTCGCGACATCGAGCGATGAAGAGACATCCAAAGTGACGTCGTGGTCAATGAACTGACCGACGTAGGTGTAGCCCGCTGGTATCGTCGAATCAGAAACTCCTGTCTCACGACCCGACTTCGCCATGAGGTCCCCGAGCTGATTGAGGGCTGCTTCAGATACCGCGTTGAACGGTAGCTTCGTGGCGTTGCGCACGGCGGTACTTGCGAGGTAGCCGAATCGGTCCCCGCATGGAGAGAAGATGACCGGCCATGGGAACCACGCGAGCGAAACCTTCGCTCCGTGAAGCGACCGAACCCTCGGCTTGAGTGTTCCAATCGAACCGCGAACGTCTGTTGGCAGAGCCGCAATTGGTACCGAAGCGACGGCGAGTCGGTTCACGGCAGGGAGTAAGTCCAAAGCTTTGACCGTTGGTCGGACGCGCGCAGTGCGAATCCGCTGGTTTAAGTTGGTCAGGGTGAGCGGCGAGGTGTTCCTAAACCGCTTGGGAGCCGCGGATCTCAGTAGTTGCACCTTCAGAAATTTCTGCGAGGCGGGCGTTGCCGCAAGGCTGGGCGCGCGAGCGGCGGTCGAAGGTCGTCGAGGCATTTGTTGGGTCCTTTCTCCGTGACTGACTGCTAAGGTCGCCGGCGGGTCAGGAGTCAATCAGCGGTGATGTGTTTTAGATCAGAAAGTAGGAAATGCAATGCGATTCACGTCACATTGCGGAGGGAGTCGCCTCCAGGCCGACATCCAAATGCGCTCGCAAACACTGCCTGCACAATCAACTGCGCCGGGTGGGTCCTCATCGCCGTGGAGTATGAGGCGTCGGCCCTCCCTCCCACGGCTCGGGTACCCGGACCATCGGCGCGCGTTTTTGTGAAATCGAGGTCAGGTGAGGTGATAGCTATCCGGGGACGGCATTTTAAGGACGAGGAGCACCGCGAGCGCCCCTAATTTCTCCACCGACTACCCCTGCCGATTTTGCGCCACCGCGTGCGAGGATCCGCTCTCTCCGGGCGATGCCTGCAGGCTCCAAAATGGGGCTATGAGGACTGGGAAGCCGGATCCTATTGCCCCTCGACGCCCGCTCGGAGGGCGGGCGCGACGCCCCAATTGCATTCACGCCCGCTCTCTCGTGGTAATGGTCGGCACCACGCGGCGAATGGAAAAGCCCGCCTTCGCTAGCGAGGGGCTACCAGTGAATCGTTCCGCCTCGTGGGACCGCACGGGCGAGCATTCGCCGTGCGGCAGTGGTCGGTGAACGATCGCCGGGCCGCGCGTCCTCCGCTGTCTCGATCGCAGCGAGCAGGCGCGCGCCGTCGATATCCAGTGGCAGATAAGCAACGGCGCCGGCATTCCGATATGCAAGCGCCTCAGCCGCGGCGGGAGTCGGGGAGAGGACGATGACGTCCCGGCCGTCTTCGGTGAGCGACTGGCATTCAGAGACTGAGCAGTCGGACGGAACCACGACGATACTTGTACGCGGCGAGGTTGTGACGACGGCAGCGGCGGAGCGGGCAGTAACGGTGGACAAATGGCTCAACGTTCCCGACAGGGAATGGCCGAGGTCTGAGTGGACGAGGAGACGAGGATCAGGCAGTCCGAGCATGGTTACGAGCTCCTGCCTAATTTCCGCTGGCGGCGACGGCCAGGCGTTCGAGTTCGGCGAGCGCCAGCCCGCGCCCATCCAGCGTGCAGGTCCACCGGCGCTCCCCGTCGGGGACGCAGACGGCGGGCTCCTCGTTCAGGCGGGCGGCTACAGTGGTCGCGGGGCCATCAAGAGTGAAGTTGAAAACTCCAGGAATCCAGACCGTTGTGAAGATGTGGCCCCTGCGAAGGGTCACTGCGAAGGCGAAGGCGAGCACTACGATGGGCTGACGGCGCTCCACAGAGACGGTCCACTTCCCGCGCCTTCTGACCCGCGTCGCCCCAGGAATCGTCTCCCGTTGGCGAACGGGACAGGGACCGGGCGATGCCCACCGTACGAGCAACGGGATCTACCTGGTCGATTCGGCCCGAACGGCTCCGTGCCGGAGCACGTCGGCGCGACTTCAAGGAAAAGACTAGCTAGTCGGAATCCAGTGCGATCTCATAGCGGCAGTCTTCGTCGCCGTCCAGCCGATGGGCCGTCCGCACTACTGAGGCGCCCGGAAGCGCGTTCTTCAAGGCCTCGCATTCAATCTCACAGAGTCGAGGATGCTCGGACGCAACCGTGATGACCGGGCAATGCCGAAAGGCAAGGACTGAGGGCGCATCCGCCGACACCTCAAGCTTCGGAAAGAATCCGTTCTGTTCCATCAGGCTCGCTAGTTCATTCAGTCGTTCCTCGTGGCCTGGCGCCTGCACGGATGCGCGCGTTGCCTCGATCTGTTCGGCTAAGAGCCGACCGAAGATCCGCTGGGCTACGGCCGGACTTTCCTGCTCAACTGCGGACAGGATGATGTTTGCAAGTTCCGAATACAGTCGTGGAAACAGCGCCTCGCCGGCGCTCGTTAGGCTATACACATGGCGCGGCCGACCGGCGCCCGATCGCACTCGCTCGTAATTAACTAGTCCCTGAGACATGAGGACGAGCAAGTGCTGACGCACGGAGCCTGCACGTTGGTGAGTCGAGACGGAGAGCTGTTCAGCAGTACCTGCTCCGTCGCTCTTAAGGGCACCCAAGATCAGTTGTCGAGGGAGAAGCATGTACTGAAGACCGTGGTTAGCGGTCAGTTCTTGCGTGGTGTCCGAAGGTCTGAAGTCCATGATTGGAAACCCGTTCGGCGTTATTGACCTCGTTCTGGCCCGCAGCGTCGCGAGGAACGCGGTGGAGTATGCCGGTTCTCCCACCAGGTGTTCCAATTCGATGAAGAGGTAGACTGAAAAGATCCCCTCGGCCGTGCGGCTTACTGGACGCCATCCGCAAATGTGAAGGTCCTTCGGACGGGGTCTTGCGGGCTCCGAATGATGACCCACCGACTCCCGGCCGCAAGGCAAACGGAAGGGGCTCGACCGCGGCAGACGGGCCGGCTCGCACGCTTCTTTCCATCAGGTTCGGGCATAGGAAGGCTTCGCCACTACGTTCCACTTGTATCGTCTGTCTGCACTTGGACTTGTGAATACCTCATGCCTACTACCGGGTGGAGGCCATGGCCAAAGAACACATTGCTCATCGCTTCAAAGAACACCAAGGCGTGTTGCGACCGCTTGCACTCGATCAAGAGTCGGAGATCCGGCCGGACTCGTTGGCCGGGGGTGAATTGGCCTTCGACCATGCCCAAGACGTCCAGCGTGCGGAGGTCGCCAGAGAATCGATCCTTGAAGCTCCACTCCTCAACGACCCCGAATGACGCCTGTCGCAGCATCAAGGCTACGTCCGACTGAACTGGATAGCCTGAACGCTCTACCGCCGATTCGAGCTTCTCCTTAGGCAGTGCCGAACTCCAACCGTTGGAGGGTGGATTAACTAAAGTCATGACCAATTATGCGTTTCATCGCTTCGAGGTGCACACGCAGGCACATTCGTGAGTACGAGTCCGATATTTGTTAGGAGGCAACCGCAAACGTTCCGGGCGTCTTGTCGACAAAGGACCGTCGACCTAGATCCACGCCACCTACGTACTGTTCACCCCAACCTTCGTGTCCCGATTCAGCGCGGATATACAACCAGAGCGCGTCGCCGGCTTCGTGGACACTGGATTCACCTGGCCCAAGAGAAGGATCAGGCGATTCAGCCAAATAAAGCAATTCGCCATCGTAGAGGATTGTCACTGCGGTGGACGCGGCATCTGGCTGGGTCCGAAGCGTGAGACCACCCGGGTCGACTTCCACTCTAAACGCCAAGGTGTCGTCGAACGGCGGTTGCGCGTATCGCGGAGCGAGCATGTGTAGTCCTAAGACGCCGTCGTGACCGGCGTGAGGTAAGGCGAAGACCATTTCATGTCCGGCCGACCACGGATCGAGGTGGTCCGGTCCGCCATCGGCCGCGATGTTCGCGGAAAACCACCGTCGCGTTCGGCGGTTGTAGAGGTGGAGGCGGCCGAACGAGAACAGGTCTGCATCGAACGGTGCCGGCACCGGGCCGGCGATCCAGCTATCCTCGAACCAGGACCCCTGGTTTAGGCTTGGGGGTGATGGCAGGGGCTGTATTGGAGCGCCGGTAGATGGGACGACCGCGTAGCTGTAGTTGCCCGGACGGTCTCCCCGGACGGCTACGACGAACCCGCTCCCATCCGACAGCCAATGGTTGGGAGGCAGTCGGTCGCCGTAGGAGATCGCGCTTGATCGCAGGCGAAATTCGGGTTGCGCGAGCTTTCCGAAGCCGATCTGTATCGACGGCCAATCGGAATCGCGCCCTGGCAATAGACGACGGGTCGTTTCCGATATGGCCACGGTGTCCGTTGGCGACCATTCAACGGTCTCGGTCTCCGAAGTCGGCCCAAACAACATCGCCCCGTCCCAGCCGAAGAATATCGAGGAACGGCCAACCAGGAGGTCGCCCCTGCCGTTTGACGCGGTCTGCCAGGATGCGACGAATCCAGTCGTTGTGGACCGAAGCGATCGGGCCGTTATCGCGGGCTCCTTGCCTGTCGACTCGCGCACCTGGAGCCCCGCAACTCCCGTGCAAGTAGAAAGATCGACCACACGGACGGTCGCGGCTTGTGGATCGCCGTCAAAGAGGGCGACTCGAGAGCCACCAGGTTGAACCAGAACCTCCGCACGGGGCCCCGGCACAGATGGGTTGGATATCCGGGAGACCAGGATTGCTTCGCCGGTGCCAGGGAGTTCAACGAAGAGGAGAGAATCATCCGGGGTTCGGCTCTCCGGCTCGAAGAGCAGTTTCACTTGAACGGCGCTGGGCGGGGCATAGGCGGCGCGGAGCAGGTAGTCAGCGGTGTCCCATACCCACATTGTGGTCAGGTCTAACCGATCGATTAGGGCTGCCTCTCCGGTGCTGTCATTGACGGCCGTGACGATTCTTTACGGATTCTTGGTCAACGTTGGTTATTTGCGGAACATCGGCTCGTGCGCACTTGGAGTCGGCGGCGTGGCCGCCTTGGCACTCGACCGGAGACCGCCCGTCTCCCACTGCCCGGTACTCCGACCATTCGAGATGTCCCCCCGCAATGGGAAGTCGCCCGGCCCTGGAGCAACGCTTGTAGTCCCCTGACGGTCAGAAAGTCGACTGGCTACATGGGATCTTCTTCATGTCGCCCCGAGACTGCCCTGATCGAAGGATTCCAGTTCAGCGAGCGCAACGGAACGGAGCCCGGCATCGGTCGGTCGTTCGGCATGAAGACCTGGTCAGCCCGCTACGACGCCGACCCCTAGCACCTGCCTGCGACTAAACCTTGGGTGCGGGCGTCGCATTCTGAACGTCGCCAATGTGGAGATCGCTTTCGGTGCCTTCGCGTTCGTCGTCCGGGTCAGGCTGAGGTTTCGCCGGACGCCTCGACAGTGCGCGTAATGCATCCCGGTTCGCGATGCCGAGGCGGGAATAGAGGCGCTGAAGTTTTTCGTCGGCCTGGGGAACCGGAACACCAAGGCGGACCGCGAGTTCCGCGAGTGGGATGTGCTGGACCGCGAGCTCGTACACGCGACGATCCAGTTCATCGAGAGTGTCAGGGGTGAATGGAGGCTCCATAGTTCGCTCGCCACGCAAGCATACGCCCCCAAACAAACAACGTCGGGAGCCACCTGGATCTCGGTTGGCATTGAACCGACGGACCCTAGGCCCATAGTTTGGCCGCTCTGCCGTAAGATGCGCCGCATTCGGGGTCGCGAATGCCAGCCGCCATCTCATGCGAGAAACTTCGCCGCGTTTATAAGGGCCGATCGAAAGAGACGGTAGCTCTCGACGCGCTCGACCTCTCCGTAGAGGCCGGCCAGATCTTCGGCCTTCTGGGACCGAACGGCGCCGGTAAGACGACGCTCATCAAGGTCCTTACGACGTTGCTCTCACCGACCTCCGGTCGTGCTTCGGTGGCCGGTTTCGATGTTGCCAATGACGGCAAACATGTTCGCAAACGCATCGGCTTCGTCTTCGGTGGGGATAGGGGGCTGTACTACCGCCTCTCAGGGCGGGACAACCTCCTCTACTTCGGCGCGCTCTACGGTCTCAGCCGATCCGATGCCATTCAACGATCAGACCGGCTGCTGGAGATGGTCGGTCTCTCGGCCCACGCCGATCGGCGGGTCGAACAGTACTCACGGGGAATGCGGCAGCGGCTGCACGTTGCTCGAGGACTTCTCACCGACCCCGAAGTGCTTTTCCTCGATGAGCCAACCATCGGGCTTGATCCCGAGGGCGCACGAGAGCTCCGGCATCTGATCGCCGACCTGCGCTCCCCGACGAGGACGGTCCTCCTCACGTCGCACTACATGGTCGACATTGATTTGCTCTGCGACCGGTTGTCCATCATTGGCGACGGGCACGTCCTGGCCGAAGGCACGCCCGGTGACATTCGCCGGAGTACACCACAGGCGGAAGTAATCGAGATTGAGTTAAGTGGGCCGGCACCAGTTGCAGCCCTTGCTATCGAACGATTTGAGGCCGTTCATTCCGTAGAAGCCGAAACACGAGGTGCCGGCTTCAGGCTGACCGTAAGCTGTCGAGAGGCCGGACCGCTCATGGACGGCGTGCTCAGTGTGTGCCGAAACGAGGCAACGGTGCTTGCGTCATATGTCCGGCAGCCGACGCTGGAAGACTCCTATCTCGCCTTCATGCAGGAGCGTCGCGCGGACAGGACGAAAGCCCAATGACTGACTTCTTCATTCGACCCATTGCAGCGTCCTTTCGCTATCAGCTTCGCGTCAACGTCACGACACTTTCTTCGGTTCTCATTTTCATCTTCTCGCCAATCATTCTCGGGACCGTCTCGGTGCTCTTTCTGAGTTCCTACGACGCGCCCGAGTTGACGCGCCGCGCCGTCATCGGGTCCGGGATAGTCGCCGTCTGGACGACGTCACTCATGCTCACCAACATCACCCTTGGCGGAGAACGCTGGTCGGGCGTGGTCGAGCTCTTCCTCGCGACACCTTCTCGTCTCGGTACGCTCATGCTAGGCAAGCTACTCGCGAACGCGCTCCAGGGAGTGCTCGCCGCGTTCATGGCGATAGCCGTGGTGTCGATCATCGAGCCGACAAGCGTCTCCATGGACAAGCCCGTACTGCTCCTCCTTTCCGGGGTTGTCGCCACCATCGCCATCGGCGCCCTTGCCTTCGCCTGGGCCCCGACACTCTTCCTGACGCGAAACGCCACGAGCATTTTCTTCGTTTTGGATACGAGCCTGGTGTTTGTCTCGGCCGTCTTCTTCCCACTCTCGCGCCTGCCGGGATGGCTGCACCCGGTTTCGCGGCTCTCGCCGTTGCGCTGGGCGTCGGAAGCTCTTGTGACAGCCAGTTCATCCGGCGTGCGACCACGAGAGACACTCGAAGCGCTGGCCGCCCTTGGTGGTCTCGCTGTGCTCTATAGCGCCATCGGACTCGTGGGCTTTGTGTTGTTGGAGCGCCGCCTTCGCCGAACCGGAGAATTGAGCACGTTCTGATGGTATGGCGCTTTTGGACGCTTGCCCGAGCCGCCTATGTCGGACTCTATGACCCGGGGACCTTGCTCGCCTTCCTGGTGAACGTGGCGATTCGACCCGGTTTCACACTCTTGACCTTTGGGTATCTCGTTGCCACGGTGACGAGCGGGAGTGCCTTGCGTTCGGCGGTGATGGGCGCCGCGGTCCTGACCCTTAACTGGCCGACCCTTGGAGGCGCGCTCCAGACCGTCGGATATGAGCTGGGCAACGGAACACTGGGAATTACGTTTGCCTCGCCCGTCTCTCACGTGAAGCTTCTCGCGTCTCGCGGTGTCATTCATGTGCCCAATGGGATCCTCGCCTTCTCTTGTGCGGCGCTCATCGGCACGCTGGGTTTCGATCTCGACATGGGCAGCGTCAACTGGGTCGCCCTGGCCGTATCCATCCTGCTCATCGACTTGAGTCTCACCGCTCTCGGTTTGTTACTTGGTGTTGGCAGTCTTGTCTTGCGTGAGGTCTGGGCGCTGCTTGGCGTTGCCAGCGTGATTCTCTACATGCTGAGCGGAGCTATCGTCCCTCTCGACAATCTCCACCCTGCCGCCCGAGCCTGTGCATCCGTGCTTCCCGCGCGCTGGGGTGTAGAGGCACTGCACCGCTCCTTGGATGGGGACAGCACGACCAGCATGTTCTCTTATTGGAGCGCCGAGCTGGTGGTTGGTGTGGCTGTGTTCGGCCTGGCAGTTGGCGCTCTCCACGCCTACGCCTGGAATGCTCGGCGCGTGGGAAGCGTCGATCTCATTTGAGGATCGAGCCAACCAAGATGTTCGCGAGCTGACGTTCTTAAATCGGGAACTGAACACGAACCGCTCATCGTGTGTGCAAATGCCGCTCGAAGTCAGACCTATGACTCGCGACAGAGAGTTTGAGGCAGACGTCTTCAGACTTGCCCGGGCACAGGCCCAATGTTTTGTGGGAGGCGAGTCTAGACACGAGTCCCTCCGGGTGGGAGGCTTTGCAGCGGCAAACGAATCCCGCGACTTAGGGACCTTCGATCATCTCCATCGGCCGAATGAACGCTGCCTCGCGGGCGGGCCGAGGCTAACCTGACACTCGCGCAGGCGACGCCAAGTGTGCTGGGGTGGCCAGGCCGGAGGCTGCCGTGTTTCGACTAACTCACCGAACGTTGACGTCACTCCTCATCATCCTCGTTCTGCTTGCCATGTCGTGCGATGGGGACGAGGGAGGAGGAACTCCTTCCCCATCAGCTTTTGCCTCGCCCGCGCTGCAGGCACAGGGACTGCTTGCTGTGGCGAATTTCTCTAAGGCGGGTCCTGATGCGCAGCGGGAAGTGGATGCTCGACTGACCGTGTATGACGTAGGGACGGGGAAGGCCATCGACCTGGGCGACGTCAATTCTTCTTGTTTCTCGTGGTCTCCCGATGGTAAGACGCTTGCCTTCGGTGGGTCGCAAAAACTTGCGGTCGCGATGTTCCCAGGCGGGACCGTTCGGGCGGTCGACGGGCTACCGTCTGGCACTGCCGTGAATTGCCCGGGCAGTTGGGCTCCAGGCGGCAGCCGATTCACATTCGTGACATCCACGGGTGACGGGAACAGCCTATGGGTCGCTGACGTGGCTACGGGCGGTATAAACAGACTAGTCGCCGCGACCGACACCGAGCGGGTCGGTTCGGGCGGGCTCTGGCTCGATGAGGACCGCGTGCTGGTGGTGATGCAGGCAACCGACGACGAAGGTCGCATCGTTATCGTGGACAGTCGTACGGGTACCGTGGAAAGAACCTTCGAGCCGAACGGATTTGTGTCCGGCATCTCAGTGCGCGCTGACGGTCTCATAGCCGTGGGTGCAAGCACGGGAGCGAGGGTCGCAGATGCTAACCGGGTGATCGTCCTCGATTCTCAGAAGGACCAAACAACCCCCCTCCTCGATGGCGCCATCCAGCCAATGTGGTCTCCAGACGGCGGCCACGTCCTTGTCTTCCAGCCTCGCTACGGAGACGGCTCCAACCTTCTCATCCTGTTGCAGGCTGACTGCTCGTCCCCGCAGCAGCTTTTAATGGAAGGTTCAGCGACCGGAATGGGCTCCTGGGCGACGGACGCTTCGCGGCTCGTCATCGCGAGCATGGACGCGAATGAACATGACATGACCGTGACGACATATCGGTGGGACGGCAAGGATGGCCTTGGGGAGCGATTAAACCAAGTCACGCTCAAGAACAGCTATCCCGCCACATTCGGGCTGGTTGGTCCCCAGTACTTCGGCTACTTACTTGCGCCAGCAGGAGATCATCTTGCGGTGATGTCGCCAACTGGTGCCTTGGAGGGCAATTTCAACGAGACGAAGCTCTTCGTCGCGGACCTCGCCAGTGGTGAACTGCTTGATATTGGCGAAGTTGGTGTGTTCTCGGGTGTTGCTTGGGCTCCGCATTAGGAAACCGTTGAAGCTGACGCCGAAGACGGTCCAGCTTTGTCACAGGCTCTTTCGTCCTGCCGGTTCACGCAACGCTTGTTCGCGTCAGAGTATTCCCATCTCGCGCGCAACCTTCACAGCCTTTGCCTTTCCCGAGGCGTCAAGCTTCTGATAGCACCGGTGGGCAAGTGCTTGGACCGTCGGCCATTTCACACCGAGTCGCGCGGCGACATCCTTGTAGCTGTAGCCCTCAGCGAGCAACGTGAGGACTTCGACCTCCCGCCTTGTCAATCGGCCCACTAAATGCGAGGTCGCCTCCCAACCGTTGCTCGGTCCCGCGACGAAATAGGCGTGCACTGCCGGGTCAATTTCGAGCTGCTGAAGGGCGTGCCAACCTTCTTTCCGCAAAGAGGTCCAGGTTCGTTCGCGCGTGGCAGAGCTGTGGCGTCGTAGAAGTTCTGCCAACTGAATTTGTCCGATAGAACGCTCTACCGCGTAACCAGACTGAATAGCCCACTCAACAGCCTGCTCGAGCAAGTGACGAGCGCGCCGAACGTCTCCTGCGCGCAATGCGAGAAGACCCTGCACCCGCAATCGAGAGACCGGCCATTCGAGCGAGGTCTGCACAGAAGCAGGGAGAGAATCCTCCGCCCACGCAAGCCATCGAGTTGCTGTGGTCTGGGTTCCGCTGACCGCCGCGGCTTCCATTCCGGCCAGTGCGA
Organism: Dehalococcoidia bacterium; assembly: GCA_050185215.1. Classification (GTDB taxonomy): domain Bacteria; phylum Chloroflexota; class Dehalococcoidia; order Tepidiformales; family Tepidiformaceae; genus Amarobacter. The sequence continues at coordinate 147,705 of JBFWZP010000008.1, forward strand.
CCGAGACAGAGTTTAGGTGCACCGCGGACGGGGGGTCCCCCACGGATTCGGCACCGACGCTTCCTTCGTAAGCCGAGACCAACGCGTCAAAGACCTCAAGAGTGGACGTCGGGGTTCCCGCCCGACTGCTGGCGCCAAGAACCAAAGCCAGCTGTTCACGAGCGGCCTTGAAGTCTCGCCGCAGAAGGAGAGCGCGAAGGCGAAGTGCGTGGATGCGCCACCAGGCCAACACGTTCCGCTCCGTTATCCCGTTCACGTCCGGGACGAACCTGGGTTCGACCACTGACCGTTCCGCAGCCGCGAAGCAAATCGCGTCGCTATCACGGTACATGTGTCCAGCTGACGATGCTTCCAGGCGGAGTGTCCGAGCCCATACCCGGCTTGACCGAATGCCCCCGGTGGCCGCGAGAAACGGAACGAAGGAACTGAGCAGAAACAGTCGGTCGGGCTCTGGTACCTCGGAGTCCAGTGCGAGTAGGTCCGCAACTTCTCCGGCGTCCACCTCCTCGAGCATGAGCAATCGAGCGGCCGCGGCCATTGCGACCGGCTTTCCACGAATCTCCTTCTCCAAAGACGCACAGAGGTCATCCACCTCAGAGACGGCTGTCCTCGCTTCTCCGACACGTCCCATTACCACCAGGTAGTTCGCCTTCATTGCGTGGAGAACAGCGGCGGCCCGCCGGTCGCTCCGCGCCAGCGCCAGCGCGCCATCAATCTCCAGGACTGCGTCACCGAATCGACCCTGGGCATCAAGTAGGCTGACGATGACCTGAACCATCGCCGCCACGCCGACCGAATCTTTGCGCAAATAGGCGGCTTTGAGACCATCGTTGACAACCCGTCTCCACTCCTCTGATCCGCGTGAGGTACGGAGGTCACGAGCGGCCTCTTGGAGCTTGCGGGCGTAATTAGCCACCGAGGAGTCCCGGTCGTCGTCGGAGTCCGCAGGTCGTTGGGGGAAATCAAGCACCCGGTCACTCTATTCGATGTACGAGTCCGATACACCGGTTGATGGCGTTGCCGGGCTTCGATCTGGCGCAGACTCGCGAAGACGATCCCAGTACTAAAGGAAGATGAGTTGAGTTACACATCCTGTCGCCCGGCAACCGACTTTCTGACAGAACTCTTCGGCCGGGCGGAAGTCGGAAATGCTTTGCGGGAGATGCGAGCGAGGCGCGCCGAGACCAAAGAGTATGTAGAGTTCTTTGCGCAACAGGCTCCAGCGGATATCGCAGCGACTATCCGCGAGCAATTTGATGACCTTCCGCAGCTTGCGATGACGGTCTTGATAGATGCCTGGGCTCTGGCGGACTCGTCCGGTCGCGAGATCGAAGTAACTTCCGTGCCACCGGACTCAGTGCAAGACTTCGCCCGGAATCACCGGCTCAGGGTTGTGCTTGAGGTTGACGACGGTCGCATCGCTGTCGCCCTGTCGCACCTTGCTTCCCATAACCCTTCCTAGAATCGAGTCCTCTTCGTTCACGCCGCGAGAGAACCACTCGATGTACGTCTGACGTACATCGAATGACGGTTTTCAGACTGATTCTTGAACCCGAATGTTTCGGCATGGAGCGACCACAGCATCGCGCCCCTTCGTTCAAGGCCGCGCCCACGCAAAAAGGGGCGACCATTGACTCGGCGTAGGGACCCCGTGTCGGCATCAGGACAGCCTGTTCCGCACGGGGTCCATCAATCTTCAAACGCCGCAAGGCGGGATCAGGGGACTGACGTCGGCCATCGTGCCTACGGTTGGCTACTTGATGCCGTCCTCACAACGCTTGCCCAGGAAGCACCCGCGGTGCACGCCATCGTGGTGTCGAAGGTCCTACAGGATTCCTGCCTGGCGTTGCCACGCCCCGAACCATCTAACTTCAAATGTCTCGAGGCGGCGGCAATTCTCGATCCTTGAGGGTTAGTCGCATGACGCACCTGGGTGAGCCTTCGGCGATCGTCTGATCGATCCGGACCTCATAGTCAGGAAAGTATGCGTTTAACCACTTCGCTTCAGAATGGCAAATCATGGAGTGCCGTTTGGCTGCCTCTAGCAATGGGCAGTAGGTCACGATCAATCGTCCGCCACGGCCTTCAACGTCCAGTTTTGCCCGATGTCCGTAGAGAGAAATCAACTCCTGCATATCACGTGTCCGTGTTGCCATCGGGAGGCTCACAAGGCTTTGTCCGTCGAATCCACGCGGGAGGAACTGCCGATAGAGTTTTGCGAAAAGGGCCGCGTAGACTTCGGGCTCGTCTCGCTGTAGCAAATGAAGCATCGCCAGCAAAGGAGCCAGGTAACCCTTGGGGAAGAGATCCTTGGCGGCAACCGTAAGACCGTAGAGGTTAGTCGGGCGACCTCTTGTGCCGGGCTCAAGGTAGCGGATGTGACTCACCAATCCTTGGAACTCCAGCCGGACCACGTGCTGCCGTGTCGCGCTCAGGCTCAGCTTTATCTCGGAAGCGATCAACTCTATTGTGGAGTCCGGTTTGTCGTTAAGGAGCAGGAGAATTTCCTGATCGACATCTGGCATGCCGGCCAGGCCAGAAGCGGGTGGACGCGGGTTCATTAACTCATCCTACTCAAGTGCATCAGGGAACGTTGATTCGTGTCCTATGGTTTGTCATCCAGACGGCGAGGCGCAGTCGCGCCCTCAATTTGCACCATCCGAATCTAGCTGGCATCTCGTGATCGAGTAATTTCATCGCCAAAGGCTTTGATCCTCTAAACGCAGTGAAAATCGAATTTAGCTGACAAAGGTCGTGGTAGTGGTTTTCTCCCCGGCTTCCGCTGGCCTGCCCTCATTCGCGAACCGCTCCCCTCACCGAAAGCTTGCGACAGATACCCGCGACGAATCGCGAGCATCAAAGGGAAGGGGATCTCTCAAACAATGGCTTGGTTTAACGACCTCAGCATCCAGGTCAAGCTACTCACCGCCTTTGCGCTGGTGCTCGTGCTGACCGCAACCGTCGCGACGGTTGGTGTCTTCCGCCTCAATCAGCTCGCTCAACGGAGCGAAGACGCCTATCACTACGACACCCTCGGTTTGCAATACGCGAACCAGGTCAATCGACACATGATTGCGAGTGGTCGGGAACAACAGACGGCACTCCTCAACACGGACCCCGGAAAGCGAGCCGCCGCAATCGACCTGAGCCGCCAGGGCATGGAAGACGCTAAGCAGGCTCTCGCGGATTACCATGTTGCGATTGAATCCCCGGCTGATGCGGAGCGTTGGGCCGCGGTCGAAGAAAAGGTCGCAAGCGTCAGTGCGGGCAGGAACGAACTGCTCGACTTGCTTGAGAAAGGCGATGTCGAGGGAGCCACGGCTGCGGCCGCTCCACTTGGCCCGCAAATCGCGGAGATGAACTCGCTTATCGATGAAACGGTTGCCGAGAAGCTGGCGGCAGCGCAGAAGTCCGCAGACTCCAACAAGAGTGCGGCCTCCAGTGCCCGGGTGCTCGTCATCGGGATGACCGTGTCTGCCATCGCCATCGGCGCGGCAGTGGCGTTCTATCTGTCTCGAAGAATGAAGGCGGATGTTTCCGCGATTCGTTACCGGCTTGAAAGCCTGCAGCAGCACTGTCTTGCCGACCTCCAGACGGCAATGGCCGGGCTCGCGGCCGGCGATCTCACCAAGGGCGTGACGCCGGTCACCCCGAAGATTCCGGACCCGGGGCGTGATGAACTCGGTCAGATTGCCGCCACAACAAACGGCATCATCGACAAAATGGTGGCCACCATCGGCGCCTACATGACGGCCAAATCCAACCTCAATGAGATTGTGAGCGGCGTCCAGGCCAGCGCGCAGTCGATCCTCGGTGCGAGCGACCAACTGCGGGAGTCGTCCGACCAGATGGCTTCCGCGACGGGTCAGATCGCGACCGCAATCAATGAGGTCACCCAATCGGCCGTGTCGCTTGCCGGTCTCAGCCAGGAATCCGCTCGCGAAATCGAGACGGTTGCCGCAGGGACTCGTCAGCTCGCCTCCGCCGCCGAATCGAACAGCACCTCCGCCGCGGACAGCCGGCTCGAAGCGTCGGCGATGCACGGACGCATTGCCACGGTAGCTACGACATCCGATGACGTCGCGAGGTCAGCGGAAGCATCGAGGGCTGCGGCCCTTTCGGGACAGGAAGCTGTCCAACAGGCCGTTGCCGCAATGGAATCGATTGCCAATGCGGTGGGGCGAGCCTCTCAGACCGTGGATCAGCTGGGTTCGTACGGCGACCAGATCGGTGACATCGTGAAGACTATCGATGAGATCGCCGCCCAGACGAACCTCCTTGCGTTGAACGCGGCCATCGAGGCGGCGCGGGCGGGCGAGCAGGGCCGAGGCTTTGCCGTGGTTGCAGAGAACGTCCGCGACCTCGCCGAACGTTCGTCGGGCAGCACGAAGGAGATCGCCGAACTGATCGCGAAGGTCCGCGCCGGGACGGAAGAAGCGGTCGAAGCGATGAGTATCGGCGTCAAGGACGTTGAGCATGGTCGCGAGATCACCTCGCAGGCCGGTGCGGCGCTGGATTCGATCATCCGCTCGGTTCAGGAGTCGGCGGTTCAGATGCAGACGATCGCCACCGACGTCCAGGACCTCTCCGAAGGGGCCACACGAATCGTTACGGCGGCAGAGACCATTTCGTCGCTTGCCACCGAGTCGGCGGCAGGTGTCCAGGAGATGGTTGCCGGGACTTCAAAAGTTTCAGAAGCGATCATCCAGGTCTCGGCAACGAGCGAAGAGACTTCGGCTTCGGCGGAGCAGGTCTCAGCCTCGACCCAGGAGCTATCCGCTCAATCCGAGGAGCTCGCTGCCACGGCGAACCAGATGAAGGACCTCGCCGAGAACCTCTTCAAGGCAACGTCTCGCTTCACGCTGGACAACGCCGCCTAGTTCGAGCCGGTGGGCGCGGACCCTTCCCCCGCAGTTGACGCTCCGCGCCCACCCACCCAAATGGAGCTCCGAAATGAATGAACAAGAACGCCTTGAACTTGTGAAACAACTCAACCGACTGGAAACAACCTGGGTAGAACTTGCCCGGTTAGTGGCCGGTGTCCGCAGTTCGATCGGGAAGATCGACTACAACTTGCAGGCAGCCAACGAACTATTGCCAGCGTTGCGTGAACCTCCCAATCAGAACTGAGCAGAAGAGGTTTGCCGTGTACCGCGAACATTCGATTCTTGCCGTTCACGATGAGATAGCCCGGATGTTAGTCACGTTTTGTGACTCGCTAGTCGTTGACCCGGGCATCAACAATCGAATCGGCAAATTGCAACTGACTAATGCGGCGCTAGTGCATCGAGCAACGCTGTTGGAAGCCTTCTTGGCGAATGGGTCTGAGAAGGCGGAAGAGCTGTCTGAACTGTTGTTCGCGACCTTGCTGGAGGTTGACCAGGTCGCCTCGAAGCTGTTCGAGGAGTCAGCGATGAGTGCGAAGGAGAGAAATCATCTAGATGCACTGACCAAGGCGGCTGGAGCCGCGCTGGCGGGCGACTTGGGCCAAGTCCGGCTTTCACGCTTGCTACCGCCACACTAACGGAGGTTCGTGCGCGGGTCCGTCGAACGCACCGTCTGCCCATATCCGCCTAAGAGGACTCCGAAGGAGCCGCCGCCGTTCTCCATTCTGCGATAGGACGGGACTGCACCTCTCGCACGAGGTGGTGCACGACTCCTATCACCTCGTTGAGCTTGCTTGCAGCTGAGTCCTCCGGCGCCCTGTTTCTGTGCTTAGCTGGGTTTCGCCACTTCGTGGACAGTTCCTGACACGCGGTTGCCTGGATCGCACTTAAGGCACCCAAGGTTTGGGCATTCTCGACAAGCGTCGGGAAATGCCCACCGGGGCGGTCAGTTAGAGCGTTTAGGAGCCAGACCAAAGTCGTGTGAGCATCCTCAATTGCTACGAGAAGTGGTAGCTGACCTGCGAAGTATGCATCAAGCATCTGAGAGAAGGCGGCTAGGCGCGGAGACAGATCGGGCGCCGTGACATCGAAGTGCGTCGAGTGAGGAACGCCGCCAACCAGTTGAGCTAATTGATGAAGATCGTCTCGGGCGCGGTCGAGAGCATCCATATACCCGACGCAAATTCGTTTCGCTACGCGGATACGCCTCTTTCGTCCTCGGGGCGAGGTCGCACCTTCAGCAAAGGAACTCAGCGCGATGGCGAACTCTCGACGGGCCGCTTGCATTGCGGACATCCGGCCGTCGATGACGATGTAGATTCGAGTCCGTTGCTTCGACTCCTTGGCAGCAACATCGAGACTATAGAGGCCGGCTGTGCGTTTGAGCTTTCGAGCCATGCGAATGGTCAGTGCTCTGGTTTTTGGGGTGACCTTAACCGTGAAGTCAAATCCGGCCATTCCGTGTTTCCCTCCGCTAATTCCACATCCTAAAGTCCGCGGGCGCGTGTCACGATGAGTGATTCGTGCGGGCTTCCCCGCCGTCGCTGAGGCCCACGGAAGGTGAGTCCGTGAGAAACGCCTGCTCTGGCGGTAACGGAACCGCTCCGATTAAATCGACTTCATGGGCTCGATGATTCACCTGCGATTGGGCAAATTCGAGGTCGATTGGGGAAAAAATGGGTCGGGCTCAAACCATGGTCCGCTGTTTCAACCCACCGACGTTCGGAAGATTCGGTACGAGTACGTCAGGGAGGATGGGGCACCGCTCTTCCGAAAACGGAATGGAGCGAGTCGGATTCTTCGCAAGGTGCTCCCCCGCCTAGAACTACTGGGATTCACAGTTGAGGGAGCTCGCGCAGAGTTTGACGCAGTTTCGCGTCTCGACCGCGATGGTCCAGGGTTCAGCTTCGAAGTCTTGCATCAAGCGTTGAAAGACTTGGATGTAGACAAAGCCGCCGCGGACTATCACACGGACTTCGACTGGGGCGAGTTATTCGAGCGAGCCGTAGCTCCTTTGCTCTTCGGCATCGGCGCCACGCCGGACGAATTTGGCTGCTTCGGCGTTGGGTGGATTATGGAGAACTTCAGTCCTTGGGCGGTTCTCCGATTGTTGGCGGACAATCCTGCCAATCTTCGAAGACCCGTGGAGTGGGCGTTCGCCGATGTCGTCGAAGGTGGTTGGGTTGAAGAGGAAGACATCATCGCCAGCCTCCGCGCGCCACGGAAGTTCCTCATCGTCACGGAGGGTAGTTCCGACTCAATGGTGCTGAGAAAGGCTCTTCAACTCCTCCGGCCCGAAGTCGAAGACTTTTTCTCGTTCGTGGACATGGAACGGGGTTATCCATTCACAGGGAGCGGGAACATGGTCAAGTTTTGCCAAGGCCTGGTCAACATTGGTATCGAAAACCAAATCATCGCGGTCTTCGACAACGACGCCGAGGGAGTCGCTGGCCAAGCAGCCCTTCGGCGCCTCAACCTTCCCATCAACCTTCGTGCAACATGCCTCCCTGACCTTGATGAGCTGCGAGAGATGGACACGAGTGGCCCGCAGGGACACTCTCGGACAGACATCAACGGGCGAGCGGCTTCGATCGAGTGCTACCTCGATTTCGCTTCGGTTGGTAGTCATCCACCTCGGGTTCGATGGAGTAGCTTCAACGCTACAGCGGGCGTTTATCAAGGGGAATTGGAAGACAAGCAGTCCTACGTGAGGCAATTCCTTTCCGCGACTGTCGACTCCCTGAGAAGTGGATACGACTGTTCCAAACTCGGAGCTGCGTTAGACAGCATCATTCGAGAATGCGTAGGGATCGCCGAGGCGCAAAAGTGCTCGGCTGGCGGGCGATGAATCGGAATCGTCAGGGATTGAAGAAACACGTACCACCTGACCGGTTTTGGTGTGGAACGAGCTTCCCGTGCGAGTACGACGTCACGAAATAGGCAATGTGTGGACTCGCTCATTCCTCGTTGACGAGGGCGCGACGCAGAACTTCGTTAGCAGCTTCAGCCTTGTCGTGTGCGGCCAACCTCAGCATCTCCACGACCTCGCGTGGAAGTGTGACGTCCGCACTCGGGTTGGCCCAGAGGTAAGAGTTGGTCTGCCCGAGAAAGTTTGCGTCGTACTGGACGGCGCTGATTCTGCCGTAGGTGCCGTTCTCGATGATCTCCGCGAGCAACAGTTGAACTGCGCGGCGGAAGTTCCCGCGAGTGCCCGTCATTGACCAATCGCTCACGACCACTACGTTCGCTTCGTTCTTTACGAGCTGCGATGCCGCATCGGTGATCACTCCCCGAACCTTGTCAGTCCATCGATCCCTACCGCCTGGGTCGAAGTCATCCTCGGTCTCATCGCGGTACCACGCCTCAAGGTCCGTCGGTTGCAGAATCTCACCCTCAAGGAGTCGCTTGATCTCGATGTTTGCGTTCGCACCAGCTACGACCACACACAGGTCTGGACCTTTGCTACCCTCCGGCTCGAAGGTCACGTGCGCGCCTGCTCGCGAGAAGTATCTGGCGTAGACACCTTCTCGAAGCGTCCCAGCGAACTCGCTGCCTGTGCCTGACGCCCGCTCCAGCTTCGAAACGAACTTGTCGAACCCGCCCACTCCTGCACTCGCGAGGTCGGAAAGGAGCTGTCTTACATGCGAGGCTTTCGCCTCGTCGTGCTTGTCGGCTATACCCTCGACCAGTCGTTCGATTCGGTCTTCGAGAGACTCCACGCGCCGATTATACGAAGCTCGCACTGCCTGGGAGCGAACCCCGCGGGCTCTGACTTGCACACCTCCCTAACCTACGCGTTAGTGTCACGGATGAACACGAACCACCTCCTCGCCGAACCTTTGGACCCCACGAAATGGGAGTCCACCATGCAAGCCTTCCTGGCCGAGAAGTACCGTCGCACCGGCTCGATGCGGACGGTCCAGAGTTACTCGCGCATACTCAACGCGTTCTTCGGGAGCCTCTGCAAGACTCCAGACCAGGTCGTCACGACGGAAGCAATGGCCTTCTGCTTCGGGAAGAGCGTTTCCGGGAAGGAACCGGCTGCGCTTACGGTGGGCTCGCGCATCGCAGCGATCTCATCGTTCTACCGGTTCCTGATCCGCATGGAACTTCTCTCCTCGAACCCCTGCGAACGACTGGAACGACCGAAGCACACTCCATCGCCAGCACGAGGACTCAGCGGCGAGGACGTGAAGAAGCTGCTCTCAGTTATCCCCGACGACACAGCAGGACGAAGAGATCGGGCGATCATCCTGACTCTGATCCTCACTGGCCGCCGCCGGTCTGAAGTGCTGAACCTCAAGGCCGGCGACGTCGAGTGGGACGAAGAGCGAGCCTACTACTCCTACCGTGGCAAGGGCGGGAAGCAGGGACGGCGCGAGCTGCCGCGGCCAGCCTTTGACGCCATTCGTCGAACGTTAGCGGACTTGGGGAAGCTGCTCGAAACGATGACCCCTGAGGAGTCATTGTGGCAGGCCGGTGCCAAGCAAGGAGGTGTTTCGCAGCCGGTCGCCTATGCCCGGTTCAAGCGATATCTGGCCAAGGCAGGTCTACCATCCTCTGGGTTCCACGTTCTCCGCCACAGCGCCGCCAAGTTGCGCCGTGATGCCGGTGACAGCGTTGAACAGGTCAGCTCCTTCCTCGACCATTCTTCGCTGGCGGTGACAAGCGTCTACCTCCGGAGGTTGGAAGTCGCGGAAGACGCGAGCTGGGGGAAGGTCGCCGAAGCGATCGGGGTCGGCTGAACTCTGAGATACTAACCGTATGAAGCGCGATCTCGGTCTCATCCGGCAGATACTCTTTTGCCTAGAATCCGACGATCGTCAAATGAAGAAGTCGAACTCTCGTTTGGACAATTGGTCCGACGAGGAGATCGGCCACCACGTTTGGCTGGCACTCTCAGCGGGACTGATAGATGGCCAGGAAATGACAAAGTTGGGCGCGACGAATCGGGAAGCGATTCCGTTCGGCCTAACGTGGGCCGGGCACGACTTTCTCGATGCCGCGCGGGATGACAACGTCTGGGCGCGCGTCTCGCAACTTGCGGTCGTTCAAGCGGGCGGGGTGACCCTTGCCGTGCTCAAAGAGCTTCTAGTCAGGACCACCCGGGAGCGGCTCGGCCTTCCCTAAAATGGTGCCTTTGAAACACTTTGTTGCAAGTCTGGGAGAAGGGGAGTTTTTCGGTGTTGGTTGCGCGGCTGTTGACGCAGATCACCGCCCCGCTCCCTTCCGGTCGCGGCTCTGATGGCGGTGGGCCCTGCGGGGGTAGTGGGGTGGGTGGAGCGGTTGCGGGCCCTCATCCCCCCGCCCCTTCTCCCAAGTCTGGGAGAAGGGGAGTCGTTCGGTGTTGGTTGGGCGGCTGTTGACGCAGTTCACCGCCCCGCTCCCTTCCGGTCGCGGCTCTGATGGTGGTGGGCCCTGCGGGGGCAGTGGGGTGGGTGGAGCGGTTGCGGGCCCTCATTCCCCCTCCCTTCTCCCAAGTCTGGGAGAAGGGGAGTCGTTCGGTGTTGGTTGGGCGGCTGTTGACGCAGATCACCGCCCCGCTCCCTTCCGGTCGCGGCTCTGATGGCGGTGGGCCTTGCGGGGGCAGTGGGGTGGGTGGAGCGGTTGCGGGCCCTCATCCCCCCGCCCCTTCTCCCAA
>JBFWZP010000009.1:0-134728 GCA_050185215.1 Dehalococcoidia bacterium
GATTACCGTGCTTTCAGGTGAGGACATCGTTGTTTTCAAGGTCATCTTCAACCGTCCCCTCGATTGGCGAGACATCGAACGTCTCTTTGGCCAGAGCACGACTCGCATCGACCTCGAGTATGTGACCCGGTGGCTTGGGGAGATTCTGGGGGCTGACGACAGCAGGATTCAGCGGCTGCGCGACACGGCGGTCGAGGCCGAGGAACTCACCAGCTAAATAAAGGTGAGAGCCACGCAAATCACCAAAAGGACGACGCCGGCGAGGGCGATGGCTGTGGTCCAGCTCATTTCGGGGCCCTGCCGCATTTCGACCGCGCGGTTGTCGTTCACTCGCTTCGCAAGCATTTCGTTCATGACCGTTTCGCCGAAGGGATTACCAACCCGATTTGAACCCATCGGGATCGAGCCGCTAGTGCCGCCGGAAGCGAGAATCATCGGGATCGCGAGGAGCAGGAGCCAGAGCGTCAAGGACGAACGCGACCATCCTCCGAAGACGGCGCTTCCGATGAGGGCGATTGCGATTGCTATGGCCACGATGATCCCGACGACGAGACCGACCCGCCGCATTTCGACCATGGTCATTGACGGACCTCCACGCTATGCAACCACCAGACCGAGTACCAGCAGCACGGCCCCGCTTGTGAGAATCCGGAGCCCGAGGCGGCGACGGCGCTTCGCCTGGGCGGCGAGTTCAGGGTCCCGGAGATCCTGCTGCAAGAGCAGTTCGGTGTTCATGGTGTTGGCGTAATCGAGGCCCGGGACCGCACCCGGAAGGGAACCAGCGAATGGCAACGCGCCCCCCATGACCGCGCCCATCAGCAAGAAAATGCTGCCAATCAGGAGCATCAGCAGGGCGACGGCGGGGCGGTTGAAGTCTCCGAGAAGGGCCGCGAGGGCTATTGAGACGACGCAAACCGAAGCCGTGATTGCAGCTACGGCGCCGGGAAAGGTCTGGAGAACTCGATGAAGTCCGCCCATGCAACCATTCTAGCGAATGGGACAAGTCGCTACGTGGCACTGCTTTCGCGATGGCCACCCAGCGGAATTCACGTGACTTCATGCGACCAGAAGCGCGAGGACAATCAGCAGACCGCCGGCGGTGAGCAACCGAATCACGACTCGACGCCGACGGGCTTCCTCCGGGCGCAACTTCGGATTGCGAAGGGACTGTTCAAGAAGGAGTTCGTTGCTCATGGTGTTCGCGAAGTTCAAGCCCCAGGGCGATCCGCCATACGAATCGGCGAGGGGAAGTGTGGTCGTGATGAAACCCATGAGCAGGAGCAAACCGGCCAAGACGAACATCAGAAACGCCACACCATCGCGGCTAAAATCTCCAAGCCAGGCGGCGAGCGCCATCGCCGCGAGGACAGCTGACGCGGTCAGCAGCACGACTGATCCTAGAAACGCCGTAGGGAAACGCAGTTTTTCGCCCACATGTCCATTTTACCGAAGGGGGCAAGCTGCTAAGCGGCGCGGCCGAACCAGCCGCCCCAGGGCGCGCCGGGTTCGACGTTCGTGGGGAGCTCACGAATCGGGAAGTAGAGCGGGGAGAGCACGTTTTCGAGCCGCGTGGGCGTGCGGGCCGCGATGCGCGTGGTGCACCAGGTCGCCTCGACGGATTTCGCGGGCGGCGTGGGCTGCGCGGCTTCGCGCTTGCGCTCTTCGCGGACGCGGATACCCCAGGCGCGGAGGGCTTCGGTGATGACCTCGATCGAGGTGGACTCATCGAGATAGACCACCTCGCGGTTGCCGGGGGTGACGACCGTGACCGCCCTGGCCGGCGGTTCAGGGTCTTGCGAACGTGGAACAGTCTTTAAGTAACTCATGTTCGTATCTGGGAATTCGTCCGCCGGGAGACAAAGAACAGCGAATCAGGGCGGATTTCGGTAACTGCTACGTAAACTCTTCGGAGATGGTCGCGCCAGATTCGATTTCCAGGTCGATGGATGGTGAAAACCGGCGGATTGAGGGCCAATTCGGCGCGCCAAAGTGAACGTTCGGGACCACCTATGGGAGCGGTAAAGAAATTCTTGCGAAGGCGGTTTGTAATACGGCGGCAACCACAGCGGCGGCGTCTCGTGGTTGAATGAGCCGGTGACGCTTCAACCACCGCTTCATCCTGTCGCGGCCGCCGGGCGGCAGTTCGTCCGCGAACGATTCTATGGGCCGGCCGCGCGGTTCAGTCAGATCGAAGCTTCGGGCGGCATCGTCCTGCTCGTGGCGGCGGCAGTGGCCCTGCTCTGGGCGAATTCACCGTGGGATGACCAGTACTTCGACCTCTGGCACGCGCACATCGGCGTGGACCTCAACGTCCTGACTATCAACGAGACGGTCGGACATGCGGTGAACGACGGGCTGATGGCGATCTTCTTCTTCGTCGTCGGCCTCGAAATCAAGCGCGAGTTGGTGCATGGAGAGTTGGCCAGCGTGCGCAAGGCGACGCTGCCGGCAGCGGCGGCACTGGGCGGGATGATCGTGCCGGCGCTGATTTACGTGGCGTTCAATGCCGGGGGCGACGGCGCGAAGGGCTGGGGCATCCCCATGGCCACGGATATCGCCTTTGCCGTGGGCGTGCTTGCCCTGCTCGGGCGGCGCGCGCCGTTTTCGCTGAAGGTGTTCCTGCTGGCGCTGGCGATTGTCGATGACCTGGGGGCGATCGTGGTGATCGCCGTGTTTTACACGGACTCGATTTCGATCGAGGCGCTGCTCTGGGCGGCAGGCCTGGCGGCGGTGATCCTGGCGATGGGCCGCATGGGCGTGCGATCGGTCGACGTGTACGTGGTCTTCGGGATCCTGTTCTGGCTGGCGGTTTTCGAATCGGGCATCCACGCGACGATTGCCGGTGTGTTGCTGGCGATGATGACGCCTTCGCGGCCATACCTGCGCGAGGGAAGCTTCAGCACCAACGCGGACCTTCTTCTGACGGAGTACCGCATCGCCCATCACCAGGGAGACCACGACCGCGCGGAACGCTTGCTGAGCGAGTTCGAATCGCTCGCGCGGGACATGGAATCGCCGCTGGACCGGCTCGAACACACGTTGCACCCGTGGGTGGCGTTCCTCATCGTGCCGATCTTCGCGCTGGCGAATTCGGGGGTGGCGCTTTCGAGCGACCTGATTCACGACGCGGCCACGGGGACCGTGAGTGCCGGAGTATTCTTCGGGCTCGTTGTCGGCAAGCCGCTCGGGATCATGCTGGCGTGCTTCATCGCGGTGAAACTGAAGATTGCCGAACTACCATCGAACACGGGCTACCAGCACATGGTGGGCATCGGGTTGCTCGGCGGAGTCGGTTTTACCGTGTCGCTGTTCATCACGGGGCTGGCATTCGATAGCCCCACCCTGATCGATGAAGGAAAGATCGGGATCCTGGCTGCTTCGTTCACGGCCGGGCTGCTGGGGTTCATCTACCTCTGGTGGCTGCCGGGCGAACCGAACCGCGAAGTATCGAGCCAGGCCGTGACGCAGGGCGCGGGCGTCGCGCTTGAACTGAGCCCCCAGGACCAGGGATAACGCCGCCCGGCGGGCTTACTTTCTCGACTGAACTGGAGCGACTACCCTTTCGCGCGTGACTTCAGCAAAGACGTGGTTCCAGGCCTCGCGGCCGTTCTCATTCACGGCCGCGGTCGTGCCGGCGCTGGTCGGTTCGCTGCTCAACGCCGACGAGACGTTTTCGCTCTGGAAGGCGGCGCTCGCGATCCTCGGTTCGATTTTCTTCCTCGCCGGCACGAACTTTGTGAACGACTACTTCGATGACCGCAAGGGCGCCGACGGCGAGGGCTCACTGGGGATGGCGGGCTTTATCCAGCGGGGGCTATTGACGCCGAAGGCGGTACTGACGGCGGGGTTTGTTTGCTTCGCTGCCGGGGCGGTGATCGGGATCGTGCTCTGCCTTGCCTCGGGCTGGGAGTTGTTCTTCATCGGCGTGGCGAGCGCGCTGGCGGGGTTCCTGTATACGGGCTGGCCTCTGCACCTTGCCTACATCGGCCTCGGCGAGGTCGTGGTGTTCTTCTTCATGGGCCCGATCATCGTCATGGGCGCTTCATTCGTACAGATTGAGAAGTTCACGTGGGAAGCGTTCGTAGCTTCGCTACCAATCGCTTTCCTGGTGACGGCCATCCTGCACGCGAACAACCTGCGCGACATCGAAGTCGACCGGAAAGCGGGAAAGCGGACCATCGCGACCGTCATCGGGCGGGAGCGGGCGAACAAGGAGATGTACGTGCTGTTGGGGGCCACCTACGTGGCGCTGGTGGTCGCGTGGGCGGTCGGCGCGCTGCCGTGGCCGGCGCTGGTGGCGCTCGGCACTCTGCCGTTCGTCCGGCCCATCGTGAAAGTTGTCCGGGCGGGCGGGAATCCGAAGAAGCTGAACATGGCGCTCTTCCACACAGCCCAGCTTCACATGCGCTTCGGGGCGCTGATGGCGGTGGGCCTGGGGCTGAACTGGCTCATCAAGAGCATGTAGCACGCGGCCGTCCCCGGAGATGGTGACTCCATGGTTTCGGTTTGGGTGCCGATGATCAGGATGTGATTAAGAAGGCGCTCTTCGGCCTGTTGCTGCTTTCGTTCATCGGGACAGCGCGTTGCTACAACGCGGACTTCGCTTCGGCGGTGGGCGGGCTGCCGATCGTCGGGCCGATTGTTGTGCCGACGCAGCCTGTGCCGGAGTACGTGAAGGCCATCGGGACGCCGGCTGCGGCAACTCTTCCCGAAGCGAAATACGAGGCATGGTTCTCGGCCGAAGAAGGCGCTGACCCGCTCGATGTCGCCGTATGGAAAGAGATCGAGGCGTTCGTGCCCATCGCGAGCTCGAAGGCGGGATGGGCCGAAGCCTGCAAGGCGGTGGGCGCGGTAGCAGGGGGCGACCGGGCGGCGAATGCGAACCTGGGAGCGCTGGCCTGCAGCAGCGATGCGACGGTGACGCAGATGCAGCAATTCGCGGTGAAAGTGCTGGGCGCGCAGGCAGCGGTGGCCCTCTGGATCAAGGGTGAACTGAACGGGAGCACCGGCGCGATCCAGGCCAGGCAGGCCGAGCTTCGCGTGCTCTGCGCGACGAGCGTGATCGCGCGCCAGGGCCCCGCCGCGACGACGTGGACGGATGCGTGCGAGAAGGTGATGGACGCCAGCTATCTCGAGGGCGATGGCCCGGCGACCTTCACCGCCATCGGCGAGGCGTACGCGGCGGTCGCCGCGGAATTGGCCATCCTGGACCCCGAAATTGACCAGGAGCCGGGGTATTTTGGCGCCACCGACGCGAGCGCGACGGCGACGCCATAACGACTCCTTAGAGCAGGATCAGCGGGTTCTGGAGGGGCATACCCGCCATGGTCGCGCCGGTGAACTCCCATGTCGCCGGGTTGGTGCCCGCGTGCTGCGTGACCGCGTGGATGTCGCGCATGCAGCGCTGGAGCGGGCTCTTGCGGAAGTTGGACGTGCCGCCGCCCGCCAGGTACATGATCTCCACGGCCTTGTAGGCGCTCCTTGTTGCGTTCGAGGCCGCGAGCTGAGTTTCAACGCGCTGGTTGAGGTCCGGGGATTTGCCGGCCTCGGCCATTTCGTACTGTTCGCGGACTTTGTCGTGTAGCCAGGCGCGGGCGGAGTTTACACAGGCGACGGCCTCTGCCAACTGCGCGTGGAACATCGGGCGCTCTCGCAGGGGAGCGGCGGGCCCGACAGCGGCCGGGGACTTAGTCTTGGCGAGCTCAAGTACTTCGTCGATGGCGTGCTGGGCGATGCCGAGGGCGACGGCGCCGATCGGCTGCGCGAACAGCGTCATGAAGGGCAGCCGGTACAACGGGCCCGCATAGTGCGGGTTCGCGGGGGCTGGCATGCCGAGGATGCTCACCTGGGACTCGGGGACAAACAGGTCCTTCATGATGAAGTCGTTGCTGCCGGTACCGGAGAGGCCGCAGACATCCCAGGAAGGGAGGATCTCCACGTCGCTCGTGGGCACGTTCACGATGGCGACGGCGGGGGTGCCGGGCATGAGCATGCGCATGGTTTCGCCATCGAAGATGTTGGCGAAGCCGAACACGGTATCGGAGTGGCGAATGCCGCTCGCGTAGGTCCAGCGTCCGTTGGCGATATACCCACCTTCAGTGGCGACGGCCTTTCCGAAGGGGAAGACGGAGCCGGCGCCGACGCTGCCGGCATCACGGATCAGCTGTTCCGAGAGCTCGGCGGGCATGCTCTGGCCGCCGAGGCCGGAGGCGCCATTGATGAACATGATCCATCCGAAGGAGCCATCGATGCGGGCGGCGGCCTCGACTGCTTTGTACCAGCCCACGGGATCGATCTCATAGCCATCGAGCGTCTTCGGGGCGAGCCCTTTAAAGAGCCGGTTGGCCCTCATGGCGTCGACGACGGGCTCGGCGAGCCTGGCGATCCGCTCGGATTCGTCGGCATATTCGCGGACTACCGGGGCGACGGTCTCGATTGCATCGAAGAGGGTGGGGGCGGCTACGGTTGTCATGGGGTCTACCTCCGAGTAATCCGGGGAACTATAAGACCCACATGCAAGTGGGTTCAGCGGACGAGTTCACACTGCTGACAAATTCGAATAATGGCGGCTATGCTCTTCGGCAATGCCGAATAATCCGCAAGCTCGGGATGACCGGGAGCCAATCGGCGAACTGATGCTCGGCGCGTCGCGCATCCAGGCACTCGCCGTGGCGGCGGAACTTAGAATCCCGGACTTGCTGGCCGAGAGGCCGCGGAGTTCAGCCGAAATCGCGAGCCTGACAAGCGTCAATCAGGGCGCATTGCATCGCCTCCTCCGGTTCCTGGCCGCGGACAACTGGGTATCGATCCTCGCGGATGGAAACTTTGGAATGACGGCTCAGTTGGAGCCGCTGACCTCAGACTCGCCAACGGGTCTACGCGGATATGTCCTCTCGACGGCGAGCAGAGGTTGGGCAATATGGTCGCGACTTGGAGATTCGGTGAAGACGGGGAAACCTGCCTTCGACGAGATCTTTGGGCGGAGTTATTTCGAGGAACAGCGCGCGAATGCGGAGTCGCTGGCCCAGTTCGATGCCGCGCTTGCGCCAGGAGCCGCCGAGTCGGGCGAGGCACTCGCCAGGATTGTTGAGCCCGCGGAGTGCGTCGTGGACCTGGGTTGCGGGAGTGGAGCCTTACTCCTGGAGATCCTGAGGGCCTGGCCCGCAGCGCGAGGCGTCGCGTTCGACGGCCCGGAAGCGCTTTCCCTGGCAAGAGAGAGGTTCGCAAGAGAAGGACTCGGGCAACGCGTGGCGATGATGTCAGGGGACTTCTTTGTGGAGGCCCCGTATGGCGGCGACCTCTATGTGCTCTCACTCGTGCTCCATGACTGGGACGACGAAAAGTGCAAGCTCATCCTGCGCAACTGCGTTGCGGCGATGCAGCCCGGCGCGAGACTCGCCATCATCGAACGAGTCGTGGACGAGGATCCGCGTGTGGAACCGCAGGCTGCCTACGCCGACCTCGGGATGCTGGTGATGACCGGCGGCCGCGAGCGGACCCTCGCCGAGTTCATGGAACTTGTCGAGAGTTCGGGACTTCAGTACGACGGAGTGGAACGCCTGGGCACGAATCGCGACTGCTGGGCAATCATGGCGAGCCGGCGCTGAATCAAACCCCGACGCCGCCTTCGGCCAGCAGTTCGGCGGCGGCAGCTTCATCCATACCGAGTGTTTCGGTGAGGACCTCCCAGGTGTGCTCGCCGAGACACGGGGCGGCGAATCGCGGGCCGTTGTCGTAGCCGGCGATGCGGAACTGGTGGCCTTCGTAAGGGATGGTGCCCATCTCCGGGTGCGCGAGTGGGCGGAAGAACTTCCGGTGTGCCAGCTGCTCGTCGGCGAGGAGATCGCTCGAACGCTGAACGGCGCCAGCAGGGACGCCGGCGGCCTGCAAGCGGTTCATGAGCTCGTAGCGGTCCTGGTTGGCAGTCCAGGCGGCTATGGCGGCGTCGATTTCATCTATGCGTTGCATGCGACCGGCGAAGGTGGCGAGGTCGGGGCCGGCTGGGGCACTCGGGCCCATGGCACGGGCAAGGGCGGTCCACTGGGCATCGGTTTCGCAGGCGATGGCGATCCACTGGTCCTCGCCTGCCGCCGGATAGATTGCATGGGGCGCCATGCAGGGGTCCTCGTTCCCCACGCGGCGGGGGACGGTGCCATCGACCTGGTACCGGGCGATCTCGGGGGCGAGGAAATGGAGGGCTGCCTCCATCTGGGACTGTTCGATGTACTGGCCTTCGCCCGTACGGCGGTGGTGGTCGATAGCCGCCGCGACCGTCGAGATGAGGAAGTGCGGGGCGACGATATCGGTGTAGGCCGTGAAGGGCCCGGCGGGAGACCGGTCGGGCCAGCCCGTGACTTCGTAGAAGCCGGCGATGGCGGCGGCGTGATAGCCGTAGCCCGCGAGGCTTCGCGCCGGACCGGTCTGACCCATCAGGCAGGTGCTGACCATGATGATGTCGGGGTTGATTTCGCGGGCTGCGTCGTAGCCGAGGCCGAGGTCGGCCATGGTGCCGGGCGTGAACGATTCGAAGGCGACATCGCACCAGGCGAACAATTCCTTCGCGACCTTCTTCCCGGCCCCGGTCTTCAGGTCCAGGGCGATGCCCTTCTTCGATGAGTTGGCCATGGCGAAGAACTGGGAGCGATTGACGCCGACCACACCATCCCTGAACGGGCCGACATTGCGGAGCCGGTCGGGCGGGTTGGCGGATTCGATGCGGATGACCGTTGCTCCGTGGTCGGCCAGGTATTTCACGGTGATCGGCCCGGCGCCGATCCAGGCAAAGTCGGCAACCTTCAGGCCCTCGAAGGGCAGCCTGCCGGGTGTTCCAGACGCCGGGCCCGGGGCGGGCGCGGTTCTCGTGGGCACGGCGGTGGCGACCGCGGGCGGGGCGGAAGTCTTTCGAAGTGGTGTCTTCGCAGGGCGGGCGAAGGCGCCGGGGATGCGCACCGTCCCGTGGCCGGGCAGATCGTAGTCCTGCCAGTAGCCACGCTCCTCGAGGTGCCCGAGCTGGAGTACATCGGGCACCGTGGAAACTGGCGCGATCGTCACACCCGCGGCGATCCCGCGTTCCATGAGCTCGAACTTGGGGTACTTCTTGAGGTAGATCGCGATCTTCTCGAGCAGCTCGGGCATCGGATGCTTCTGGGCGCCGCCGGTGAGCATGATGAGGTCGTAATTCGCCCAGTCGTCGTCGTTTCGCCAGGATTCGGGAATCGTGCCATCGTCGATCATCCACTTCACCATTCCCGAAACGGTGCCGCCGATCCCGGCGAGGACGACTTCGCCATCGGCGGCCGGGAAGACGAGGGGCAGCGTGATGACCCCGAGCTGAAGGAGCGTACCCGCACGTTCGAGATTCTTGCCCTGCACGGCGTAAGCGGTCATAGCCTGGATAGCGGTCCAGGTGACGGCAGCCTGCACGGAGACATCGACGAACTGGGGCTCACCAGTTTGCAGGCGGCGGTGATGTGCGATGAGTGCGGCGGCGGCTGATTCGGCGCCCGCGTGGAGCCAGCATTGGGGAACGCTAATGCGGAGGGGCGCGCGGTCGGCATCGCCGTTGAGGGCGGCCATGCCGCCCATCGCCGCCAGGGTGAGGTCGGTGGAGGCATGAGCGGCATACGGGCCGTCCTGCCCGAACGGAGAGACGGCGACATAGACAAGCGTGGGATTCACCTTAACGAGGTCGGCGTAGCCGAGTCCCATCGCATCCATCGCCCCGGGGCCGGCGTTTTCGAAGATGAAGTCGGCGCCGCGAGCGAGTTCGCGGAGCTTTTCGCGGCCGGCTTCAGTGGTGATGTCGCATTCAACGATGGACTTGCCGCGATTAAACACGTGGTACTGCGCGGACACACGCTCGGCGCCCGGACGTTCGATGCGGATGACTTCGGCGCCGAGGTCGGCGAGCATCATGGGCCCGATCTGGGCATTGCTATCGGTCAGATCCAAAACGCGGTAGGGGCTGAGCATGGGCGGCAGTGTAACGGTCGCGGTCAAGATGCTTTTGTAATCAAACCGCCCGGAATATTAGGGGTCTCCAGTAGTCCAACCGGGGAGGCAATCCTCGATACTTTCCGGAACCGCTGATCGAGGCCGGGGAGTCAGACGAGGGAATGCAACCACTAGGCAGCGACCGAACGGAGCGGCGGGCGACCGGTCACGAGTTCGATCAGTTCATCGACGCATCGCATGAGGCCATCGTGACGATGGATGCCGGGGGCCGGGTGACGCGCTGGAACCGGGGAGCCACTGCGCTATTCGGGTGGTCGCGGGAAGAGGCTCTGGGCTGCATGGTGGCGGAACTCATCGTCCCGGAGGAGTTGCGGGACGCGCACTTTGCTGGCTGGAACCGCAGCCTTGCCAGCCCACGGCGCGGGACTGTTGGCCCATACGAAGTGCCGGCCCTGCGGCGAGACGGTACGCGGGTGACCGTGGAGATCGCCCTGTCCCAGTTGCCTTCCGGGCGCGAGTTCGTGGCGTTTATCCGCGATCTCACCGAAGTGGTCTCGGAGCGAGCGCAACAGCTGGAATTGCGCCGGGCCAAGGAATTCACGGACCTGGTGCTGAACAACACCGGGCTGCTGGTGGCGACCGTCGCACTCGACGGGTCGTTTGTGAGCGCCAACGCGCGGACGTGCGAGGTCCTCGGATATTCCGAAGAGGAACTGAAGAGGATGGTGGTGCCGCAGGTGGTGTTGCCGGAGGATTTGCCACTGGTGCTGAGGGCGTTCGCATCGGCTACGGGGTCGCCGATATCGCGATTCGAGGTCTCCATCGTCCGCAAGGACGGCGAGGTGCGACAACTTTCGTTCGGGCTTTCGCCGTTGCTGGAAGACGGCGGACTGCAGGGTTACGTGGGGGCCGCCGAAGACATTACCGACCGGCAGCGGACGCAGACTGCCCTGGCCAATTCGGAGAAGCTGGCTTCGCTCGCCTCGCTGGCGGGCGGGGTGGCCCACGACTTCAACAACCTGCTGACTGCGATCCTCGGCAATGTCGCGGTCATTCGGAGCCTGCCGGAGGGGGACCCTGAGCGCGACCACGCGCTCGACGACATCGAGACAGCGGGCACGCACGCTGCGGAACTGGCGAGCCAGATGCTGGCGTACGCCGGGACGGCCGACCTGACCAGGCGCGAGGTGAACGTCTCGGAGTTGCTTTCGACGATGGAGCCGCTGTTGCACGCGGTGTTGCCGCGCAACGTTCATATCGAGGTCAGCGTGCCGGCGGCGCCGCTCCTCATCCAGGGTGACCCGACACAGATTCGCCAGGTGGTGTTGAACATCGCCGTAAACGCGGCGGAGGCGATGGCGGGAGCCGGCGGCCGGGTCCAGCTTTCGACCGGGTACAAGGACCTGGATGCGAAAGCACTCGCACGATGCGTGGGGTCTGACGGTGCGCTTCCCGGGAGATACGTCTCGATCAAGGTCATCGATAACGGCCCGGGCATGGAACCGGGCGTCGCGGCACGAGTGTTCGACCCGTTTTTCAGCACGAAGTTTGCCGGGCGAGGGCTGGGGCTTTCGGCGGTGTTCGGGATCGTGCGGGGGCACCACGGGGTGCTCGATGTGGCGTCGCGGCCGGGGAAGGGGTCGACGTTCACGGTGTACCTGCCGGCGAGCTAATCCGGGGACAATATCGCGCGAACATCCCGCAACGGAGCAAGCGAGCGGGGGCGCCAGGCGCCGCCGGCACGCTTCAGAGCGCGTTGCCACGTGGCCGTCTCCTGTTCCTCGGCCCACTCGACGAACTCAGCAAGAGTGCGAGCAGCCGTACGCAACTCCTCGCTTGAGGCTTCGCGGGCGAACGCACGGGCTGCGCCCAGGTGGTCAGAGAACTCCGTTCGGAAATCCTGGTGGAAATAGCCATCAAGAAGGAGGGCGAGGCCTTCGAACGATGGGTCGGCCGGGGGTGTACGGTCGTGTTTGCTGCTACTCATCGGTCCTCCGGGTAGCTGGTGAGCACGTACCAATTACTGCCGGTCCAGCGTAGGACGACGAGGGCGTCGTGGACCTGGATGGCGCTTGATTTGCCCTGTTCAATCGAGCGGCCGATGGTCTCGCGAATATCGAGACGGAGGACGAGGTTGGGGCGATCGCCTTCGCGCGCCTCCCATTTCGCAATCTCAGCGTTCTTCTTATCGAGGACTTCAGCCACGACTCGTTCCGCTGTTGGGAGGTCGGTATAGGTCGAGGCCGCCGAGATGTCAGGTTCCGCCTTGAGGCGGGCACGAAGCTCGGCGTCGGTCTTGCCGACGTGCCGTGAGATGGTGTGGCCGCCGTCCGCCTCGTCGCGGAGGAGGTTCCGTGAGACTGATGGCGTCGTCGCGGCCAGTGTCGCCGCCGCTGACGTGGCGGCGGTCGTCTCGAAAGTCGGCACCAAGGGTGTCCGAGTAATCGGCCCAGCGGTGAGTTCGGATTGGGGAATTTCGTCGACGGTATTGGTATTCGCGTCCTCTAGCTTCTGGAGTACGAAGCCCGCGAGAAGCATGAGCACGACGACGCCAAGGAGGAGAGCGGAGCGGGTGCGCGGGGACACGGGTGGATGGTTGCCCGACGCGCGAATGGGCGCAAGCAAAAGGGGTCGGGGAGGGCACTCGATTCTCGTGTGAGAGATTTCACAGACTTGGCCGTTGTGGTACCCTGCTGCGGGTTTGCCCCACCAACCCATAGGAATTCTCCCGGACTTTCTCCAGACTCACCGTCCGGGTTACGCGCAGGAGGCCCAATAGCCGCGTGAACATCATTGTTTGTGTGAAACAAATCCCCGATCCGGAAACGCCGGCCGCTTCGTTCAAGGTTGATGAAGCCGCCAAGAAGGTGATTCCCGCCCAGGGCATCGCCCCTGTGGTGAACCCGTACGACCCGCAGGCGACCGAAGCCGCCCTGCGCCTGAATGATGCCGACGGCGGCGGCAAAGTCACCGTCATCTCCCTCGGCCCCGATAGTGCCCGCGACGCCATTAAGCACGCGCTGGCGATGGGCGCCGACGAAGGCGTCCTGATTTCGGGACCCGAATTCGACGGCATCGACAACTTCCAGACGGCTCGGGCGCTCGGCGCCGCGATCCAGAAGCTCGGCGGCGCGGACCTCGTGCTCATGGGCCGGGCGGCCGCCGACTGGGACATGGGCGTGGTGCCGACCGGCGTCGCGAGCATCCTCGGTGTTCCGGTGGTGACGCTGGCCAAGGCCATCGAGAAATCGGGCGACACGCTGAAGGTAGAGCGCGTGCTCGACGACGGCTTCCAGACGGTGGAAGTGAGCACGCCCGCGGTGGTTTCGATTTCAAACGAGTTCGGCGAGCCGCGCTATCCGCAACTCCGCCAGATCATGCTCGCCGCGAAGAAGACCGTGCAGGTCTGGGGCGCGGGCGACCTCGGCATCGGCGACCAGCTTGGCGCCGCTAACCGCGACCTGACGCTGGAGGCGCTGTACGTGCCGAAGGTGGAAAGCAACGTCGAGATCATCGAGGGCGATTCGCCCGAAGAGAAGGCTCGCAACCTGGCGCAGAAACTGCGCGCCGCGAAGCTGATCTAAGGGAGGGACGCATATGGCTGGAATTCTCGTAATCGCAGAAGCACTCGATGGCGCCATCGCCCCGATTTCGGGCGAACTGATCGGCGCCGCCAAGAAACTCTCCGGAGAGGGCGGCGGCAGCGTGACCGCGCTCATCGCCGGGAACGAAGCCCTCGCCCAGCAGCTCATCGCCGCCGGCGCGGACGACGCGATCGCGGCGACCAATGCCGCACTCGCCGATGGCACCGCCGATGCGTATGTACCCGCGGTTGAAGCGGCGGTCTCGCAATCGGGCGCCGACATCATCCTGCTGGGGCAGACGAGCCTCGGACGCGACCTCGGCCCGGCGCTGGCGTTCAAATACGGCACCGCCGTGGCGATGGACTGCGTTGACCTGACGATCGACGGCGGGAAGCTTCGCGCGACTCGCTCGGCCTACGGCGGAAACGCCCGCGCCGAAGTGGGCTTCCGCGGTTCGCCCGCGGTGGCGACCGTGAAGGCGAAGTCGTTCGATGCGCCGGAGGGCGTTTCGGGCAGTGGCAGCGTTTCATCGATCGATGCGGCGGGCACGCCCCGGGTGAAGGTCATCGGGACAAGCAAGGCCGAATCGACCGGCATTCGGCTGGAAGACGCCCCGGTGGTTGTCTCCGGTGGCCGCGGCCTCGGCGACCCGAGCGCGTTCGGGATGCTGGAAGAGCTCGCGAACCTGCTGAAAGGCGCGACCGGAGCGAGCCGCGCCGCCTGCGACCTGGGTTGGTATCCGCCTTCGCAGCAGGTGGGCCTGACGGGCAAGACGGTTTCGCCGGGCCTCTACATCGCCGTCGCGATCTCTGGCGCGAGCCAGCACATGGCGGGCATGGCCGGTTCCAAGAACATCGTTGCCATCAACAAGGACCCGGACGCGAACATGGTGAAGGTCAGCAAGTTCGCCATCATCGAGGACTACAAGAAGGTTGTCCCGGCGCTGATCGAAGAGATCAAGAAGCTGGGGTAGTTGGCGGGTAGCCGTCAGCCTTACGTCATCAGTCGAGACGGCCGGGTCACGCGACCCGGCCGTCTTTGCGTGTTCGCGCATTTGGATGGATGGCGACATGCTGCGGTTCGATGGCCAGCGATTCGGCGCCAACATCGGCAAGACCTTCGGTTGCGATAGTCACGGCGACCGCGGGCGAAGGTGAGAACGGCATCGGCGACTACGCGAGGCTTCTCTGCGATGCCCTTAACCGGCACGAATTCTCGGCGGCGCACGTTCAGCATGACGACTGGAGCCTCCGCGGGCTGCGCCAGCTTCGGGAAGCGCTCCGGGAACAGAACCCGCGCCTGGTCCACCTGCAACATCCGCAGGGACTCTACGGGTGGTCCCTGGCGCCTCAACTTCTGACCCTTCTCCAACCGGCGGTGGTGACGCTCCACGAAGCGAGCCGTTACGGGCCGATCCGGGGACGCGGACGGTTGCTACCGTTCACCGTCCGGTCGCCAAAGATTGTCGTTACGTCGGAGTTCGAACGGAGGTACGTCGGCCAATTCGCGCCATGGGCTAAGAGCCGGCTTGAAGTCGTCCCGATCGCCAGCAACGTTCCTCCCCGGTCTGACCATGGTCGCCCGCGAGCGAGAAAGCTCGTCTACTTCGGCAGCTTGCGGCCAGACCGTGGACTGGAAGCGTTCCTGGAACTCTCCACGGAAGTTGTGCGCCGAATCCGCGATGTGGAATGTCTTATTATCGGTTCGCCGGTCCCGACAAGCGTGTCATATGCGCACGGCATTCGCGCGCGGTTCGCAGATGCGCCGGTCGAGTGGATGAGCGGGCTCACCCACGAAGAGGTTGCGGATGTGCTGGTGCAGTGCAGGGTGGCTTATCTTCCATTTCCCGACGGAGCTTCGGAACGGCGGGGCTCCATCCTTGCGGCACTTGGCTGCGGACTCCCGGTGGTCACATCCAGGGGACGGCAGACAACGGCGGACCTTGCCTCGTGTCTCGCCCTGGCGAAGGGAAGGGAGGAATCGATCTCGGCGATCGAACAATTGGCCACAAACGATGAGGCCTGGCGAGCGCTCTCCGAACGGGGGCGCAAGTATGCGGCGCGCTTCTCGTGGGACAAGATTGCGCGCCGCCACATCGCGCTCTACGAGCGGTCGATCGGGGAGATGGGCGGCTAGAAGGGGAGGCCCTTGCGGCCATGGGCGCCGAGGAGCGCGGAGATTTCGCCGCTGTGCTGGGTGGCGTGGTACAGCGCAAGCCCGGAGATCGTCCCAAGGACGGTCGACGGGCCCATCGGCCCCTGGATCGTCTTGGTCAGGTCTTCGTCGCTGAGTCCCGCGATTGCTTCCTCGGTATTGGCGAAGACGGCCTTCGCGTAGGGCAGGAACTTCGCGACATCCATCTGCACGGAGGACGCCCACTCGTGGCTCTGGCGAAGGTCGGAAGGCATATCGGTGCCGGTTTTGCCCGCCCAGCCGCCGCTCATGAATACGGGCGGCCGGCCCAGGCACAGGCCGTTCACGATGCCGTCCTCACCGAAGACCAGGTGTGCAAAGGTCGAGCCAACGGTATCGATTTCCGAGCCTGCGAGCTTCTTGTTGGCGATTTCGTTCGGCACATCGGCCATCACCTGGAGCAAGATGCCATGGGCCATTTTGAACTGAGAAATGACGAGTTCGCGGACATCCATTGGTGCTGCTTCCCCGGGGGCGAACGGCGTTCGTTCGCGAATTTCGGGGAAGCCTAGCACAACTGGAGCGCAAGTAGATTTATCGCTGGATGACTGTCTCCGCAGTGAATATTGACATGAATGCTATTGTTCACCTGCTTCGCTGGTCCGCCGGCTAGAGTCGACCTCGGGTGGAACGCCGCACCGCCCACCGACCACCCCGTTCGAACGCGAACAAGCAATTGACGAGGGGTGGCCAAATGCGGCGCCGAACTTACCTGTTGCTCCTGGTGATTCCATTGATCGCGGTCTTCGCTGCCTGCGGCGGGGGTGGCGACGACGACGATGACGACTCCGGTTCGCCCGGCGATTCGCCCTTCGCTCCCAAAGACACAAAGGATTCCGGTTCTTCCTCCGGTTCGCCCTCCAGCAGCAAGGTGACCATCGCCGAATTCGAGGACGGGAATTTCTCGACAGGGACGGTGCATGTCGAGGTCACCGGCGACGTGAAAACGAGTTTCGATGCCGATGGATCTGGGATTGCGACCAATGGCTTCGCGCTGCTGACATTTACCAGCGGCAACAACGCCATCCAAATGACCTTTAGCCGAGGTGCCGGGGAAGACCCCGGCGGACTGGCGGTGACAACGGAAAAGGTAGTGACCGGCGGCGCCTGGGGAGCAGACTGCTCGCAAAAGATCACCGACTCGGATAAGGAATTGAAGGGCGAGTTCGAGTGCAAGGATGTGGACGGCATCGCGCCGGGATCCATCAAGTCGTACAAGGTCTCCGTGAAGGGAAACTTCACCCTCAGCCGCTGACCGATCAACCGGCTACAGGTGATGGCGGAAGATCTGCGCCTGTTCGTGGCGGAATGCTTCTTCGGACTCGATCACGAGTTCGCGGAGGGCGGCGTTTGACTTCGCGTCCTCGGTGAACTTCATGCGGACTGCCACACCGGCAAGCGTGTCGTCCCCGACGGAGACGACGGTGGCGGCGACCGTAAAGCGAAGGTCTTCAACGTCGACCGACAGCGAAACGGTGTCGCCAGCGTCGGGAGTGGGGCCGTAGACCTCGACGGCCGCGGCGCCCTCGAGCGAGATATCGAGCAGGGTGCCTTCAGCCTCGCCGCCGGGCCAGGTCATCCGGCAGGCGCCCGAAGTCGGCGTGCGGGGCACGCGACGTTTTCCGGCGCCGAAGTGGGGCGTCTCCATCGAGCTGGCGGTCTCGCGGGCCTTCATATTCGGAATTTCGACCGTTGGGGTGGTCGACTGAAGGTTGGGAGCACCGGTAATTCCGTGGGCACTCCTCGTGCATTGCCTAGAAAAACGGGAACTCCGCTTCGAGGCCGAGTTCCACCCGGCCGGCGGCTTCGTAGGTGAACTGGCTGATCATGACGTGGGCAGCGGCCATGTGGATGTCGCGGAACTGGCGTTCGAGCGGGGTGGTTTCGAAGAGCGACGATGTGCCGAGGGTGGCGTGCAGAAGGTCGACGGCGTGGACGCTGGCGCGAACCGCGTTGCTGGTCGCGAGACGGACTCGGGCGCGCAGTTTCGGATCGGAGTCGGCTTCGCCGGCGAGGGCTTTCTGCCAGAGGGCTTCGCACTGCTGGTACATGTATTCGCCGGCTGCGGCGACAGTGACGACGGCTTCTGCGATGGCTCCCTGGAACTTCGGAGAGTAACGGGTGGGCTTGTCGGAGCCGTAGCCGATTTTCGTCTCGGCGATCCTGGTGGCGGACTTGATAGCGCCCTTCGCGACGCCGAGTGCCTGCGCCCCGTGGGTCACAAACACGCACCCCGGCACCGTGTAGAGAGGCCAGTCGTACTGGGACTGCGTCACCAGCATCTGGAATCCACGGTCGGCGGGGACAGTGGCTCCCTTAACTTCGAAGTCGTTGCTGGCAGTGCCGCGAAGTCCCGTCGTGTGCCAGGTGTCGTGGATGGTGACTTCGCTGCGGGGGACCATGAGCATGCGGCTCATGTGATTCCCTTCGGCATCGCGCAGTGGTTCGTCTCCATCGAAGAGCATGCACTCAGCGGCGAACCAGTCGGCGTGGCTGCTGCCGCTGGCGAACGGCCAACGGCCGGTGAGCACGAAGTCGCTGCCTTGCTTCACGGCGCGGCCGGTTGGGCGGGCGGTGCCGCAGACTATCTGGCCATCGCCAAAGACTTCGCGCGCGCGCTCGGGCGAAAAGAATCCTGAGAATGCGGCGTTCTGCAGTCCGATCATCACGCACCAGCTGGCTGAACCATCGCCCGCTGAGATCTCCTCGACGACTTTGGCCGCGGTGACCGGGTCGACCTGGAGGCCGCCCACGGATTCCGGGACGGGAAAGCCAAAGAACCCGGCGGCCCTGAATGCCTCGACCAGCTCGGGCACCAGGCGACGCTGGGATTCGATATCGTTGGCCAGTTCGGCCACGCGAGGGGCAAGGGCGCGCGCGGCCTCCACGTAGCCGGTGGCGGAAGCTTTGGCGGGTGCAGTCATTCAGAATCTCCGGGTGAAATCGAGGTCTGGTCTCGGAAGCGCCGTCCAGCGTTTCACATCTGGTGGGCCCGTGTCTGTGAACTTTTCCTCCCCCAGGGCGAGAACGCCAGCGGAATTGTAGGGGGCTGTTGCGCGAGTGCAGGCGTTGACGAATAATGCAACCGAAAGGTTGCATATATGCCAGAAGACATCGGAGACCGAATCGAGAAGCGAGTGACGTTGAACGCCCCGCCCGCGCGAGTGTGGAAGGCCGTGAGTGACGCGAAAGAGTTTGGCACCTGGTTCGGCGTCGACTTCCTGGGCCGGGAGTTTGCGCCGGGAGTCTCACTAACCGGGAAGATTACTGACCCGCCGGAATACGCCGGCGCGGAGTTCAACATCGACGTGGCGGAGATCCAGCCGCCGCGGATGATTTCTTTCCGGTGGCATCCCTTTGCCGGTGATGTGAACTACGACTATTCGAACGAGCCCATGACGCTCATCGAATTCGTGGTGACCCCGGAAGGCGATGGGACGCTCCTAACGGTGACTGAGTCCGGCTTCGAAGGGATTCCCGCGGAACGTCGCCGCCAGGCCTTCGAGATGAACTCGGAGGGCTGGGCGCAGCAGATGGCGCGCATTGCGAACTACGTCCGTGGCTAGCAGTGTCGCGGCCCAGGCGCCGGTGTTCGCGGCCCTGGGCGATGAAACGCGGCTGCGAATTGTCTCGCGGCTGGGGGAGCACGAGCGGCTCTCGATCAGCTCCCTCTGCGCGGGCGAGGCAGTCACTCGCCAGGCGATTACGAAGCATCTGCACGTCCTCGAGAAGGCAGGGCTGGCGGAGAGCACGCGCCAGGGACGGGAGCAGCTCTGGCAGCTGAAAGCCGGGCGAGTGGAGGAGGCGCGCAGCTGGCTCGACGAGATTTCGCGACGGTGGGATGAGAAGTTGGAGCGGTTGCGGGCGTTTGTGGAGGGGCCCCAGGACTGACGGGGCCCCTCACCGGTGTGGGTCACGCGCCGCCTCTCCCTGGTGGGCGTAGTGCGAGGGCAGCGAGCGAGACCTTCTGGTCTCGCCTCGGATTGGCGTCGCCGAGGCGTCAGAGGCGAGTGCGAGAGCGCTCGCCCGGGTGATGCCGGGTGAATGTCGGCCTGCTGCCAACTGATCGCGGGGTTTGGTCCGGTGGCGGACCGACCGACCACTTTGCTCCTGGCCTTCGTCCTTGCCAGACGAGCGAGACCTTCTGGTCTCGCCTCTGATTGGCGTCGCCGAGGCGTCAGCGGCGAGTGCGGGAGCGCTCACCCGGGTGATGCCGGGTGATGCCGGGTGAATTTTGGCCTGCTGCCAACTGATCGCGGGGTTTGGTCCAGTGGCGGACCGACCGACCACTTTGCTCCTGGCATTCGCCCTTGCCGGACGAGCGAGACCTTCCGGTCTCGCCTCTGTCATGGCGGGGGCGGGTACAATCGCGCGATGGACCTTTACGACGTGATGAGGACGACCTTCGCCGCGCGAGAATTTACTGACGACCCGGTGAGCGACGAGGTGCTTGGGCGCATTTTCGAAAATGCGCGGTTCGCGCCGAGCGGGGGAAACCGGCAGGGCGGCCATGTGCTGGTAATCCGCGAGCAGGCGACCAAGGACGGCCTTTCGGAGCTGGCGAAGACGGCGGCGCAGCGGTATGCCGCGCAGGTCGCGGCGGGCGAAAACCCCTGGAACACCTTCACGCCGACATCAGTTTCGGGCGAGACGATCGCTTCGACGCGGATCCCTCCGGGCCTGACCGAGCCCGTCCGAAGGGCGCCCGTGGTGCTGGTGGTGTGCGTGGACCTCCGCGTGGTGGCGTCGGTGGACCAGCTCCTGGACCGGGTGGGCATCGCGAGCGGCGCTTCGATCTATCCCCTGGCGTGGAACATCCTGCTGGCAGCGCGGAACGAGGGGCTCGGAGGCGTGCTCACCACCATGCCGATTGCGGAGGAGCCGAAGGTGCGGCAGCTTCTTGGCCTGCCGGAGTACATGGCGGTCTGCGCGGTAATGCCCATCGGGAAGCCGGTGAGGCAATTGCGGAAGCTGAAGCGGAAACCGGTGGCCGAATTCGTGGTGCGCGAGCGCTGGGGCGGGGAGCCCTTTTCCGGGTAAGACCGGCCAGTTTGCTAGACTCTGTGCATCCCGCTCACCGGAGACTTAAACGCATGCTGATGACGACGACCTCGATTGTTGAAGGCCGCACGGTTGCGGAGTACCTGGGCGTGGTGACCGGCGAAAGCATCCTTGGAGCGCACATCGGGCGGGACATCGGCGCGATGTTTCGGAATGTGACGGGCGGCCGCGTTTCGGGATACGAAAAAGAACTGCGCAACGCCCGCGAGATTGCGATGCAGGAGATGGAAGAGGCGGCGAAGGCGCTAAACGCCGACGGCGTGCTCGCCATCGATGTGGACTACGAAACGGTGGGCGGGCAGATGCTGATGGTGGCGGTCTCGGGGACCGCGGTGAGGTTCGGCTAGCGGGCAGCGGCGCGGGCCCGGTACCAGGGTTCTGAATTCCCAACTTGGATGCTGGGCTCGTCGCCCGATTGAAGCCACTCGTTGAGGGGCGTGGCCGCACGCGCCGCTTCATCGACGAGCGAGTCGAGCTCGGCGATGGCGGCCGCCTGGGAGATTGGCTGCCGGTTGTGCTCTTCGAGCCAGACACGGGATCGTGCGCGCGAACCAGGGGTTGCGGAAGGATGGGCGGCAACGAGGGCCATGATCCGGGCGGCGAGGCCGGTATCGCCCTCGACGTCGAACATTTCGCCGAGGGCGCGCAGGGCGCCGATCGTGTTGTTCACGAAGTTGAGCGAGCGGCTGAGGTTCAGCGAATCGACGAGGCTGCGGCGGGCAAGGGCGAGATCACGGCGCGCGGTGGCGGTGATGCCCTGGGAGCGCAGGAGTTCGGCCATGCCGGTGGCATCGCCGCTGCGGGTGACGAGTGCGCGGATTTCGGGATAGAGCTCGTTGGCTTCTTCCGCCTGGCCAAGGTCGACCAGGTTGTCGGCGAGGTAGATGAGAGCGCTGGACATGCCCTGCGGATCGTGGAAGCGGCGGCGCAGGCGGTAGGAACGGCGGAAATGGCCGCAGGCCCGCTCGCGGTCGCCGTTGCCCTGGGCTATGAGGCCGCGCTCGGTCTCGACGAAGGCGAGCAGCCAGGCTTCGCCCCAGGCCTCGAGGATGGCCCCCGCGCGTTCGATGTAGTGCGAAGCTTCCTGAAGGCGTTCCTGCCGGAGCTGTTGGAGATTGGTTTCGTCCTCAAACTCGGCATCGGCGAAGCGGAGGCGTGCGACGCCGGCCATCCAGCTCGCGAAAGCAACGCCGGGCTCATCGTTCGCCTGGGCGGCGAGGGCGAGGGACTGAGTGGCGGCGGCGAAGGCCGCATCGTAGTTGCCGAGGCCGAGGAAAATTACGGCCGT
Organism: Dehalococcoidia bacterium; assembly: GCA_050185215.1. Lineage (GTDB taxonomy): Bacteria > Chloroflexota > Dehalococcoidia > Tepidiformales > Tepidiformaceae > Amarobacter. Next base: position 22,081 of record JBFWZP010000009.1, read on the forward strand.
GGCGATCCGCCCATCGGAGCCGTAGCCGGGCTTCCAGGGGAGTTCGGCGGCGCGGGAAATGCGAAGCGAGTGCTGGACGGACTGAGCCGCGGCGGTGGTTTTGCCGACCCGGAACTGTATCCAGGAATGGGTGACGAGCAGGCCCGAGTGAGTTTCCGGGTGCTCATCGCCGAGGATGGCGATGGCCGCCTCGGCGAGCTCGTCGGCCAATTTGAACATGCCCCGGTACATCAGGTAGCTGAAGAACGAGCGGCGCGACTTCTCGATCAGGTCGACCCGCTTGTGCTCGATGGCCCAGCGCCAGGCGGCGATGACTTGGGCGGCTTCGGCTTCGACGGCTGCTACGGCCGCGAGTTGGCCGGCACCCTGGAGCGAATCGGTGAGGCGGTTGAGGAATTCGGCGTAGTACTCAGCGTGGGCGACACGGGCGGCTTCGGAAACTCCGGCGTCGCGCGCGCGGAGGAGCTGGCTCAAAAGCGGGTGCAGGCCAAATCGGCCATCGCGGGGCGAGAGGACCGACGCATCGACGAGCACACCCAGGGCCGCGATGTCGGCGCCGGCGATGGCTTCGGCGGCCACGGCATCAAAGTGGCCTTCGAAGGCCGCGAGTTCGATTAGCACCCGCCGGACATCATCGGAGAGGAGGCGCAGGCTTTCTTCGAAGAGCGCTGCGATGCTCCGGTGGCGCGGCGGCAGGTCGGTTCGGCGCCACGTGAGGGTGGCGGAGGCATCCTGTTCGATGAGTTCCCGAATCCGCTGGCAGGGCAAGAATCGGGCGAGCGACGCGGCAAGTTCGATGGCGAGCGGGAGGCCATCGACGAGGCGGCAGATGCCTTCGATAGCTTCGATGTCTTTTCCCTGGTCATAGAGCCCCGCCTGCTCGGCCCGGCTGAGGAAGAGATCCGCGGCCTCGGAAGTCCCGTCCGGGGGCGCATCGAGGCTCAGCCCGGACAGGCGGAGCACCCATTCCTGCTCGATGCCGAGCGTGACCCGTGAGGTGATAAGGAACCTGACGTCGGTGGTGCCGCGGAGGATGGTTTCGACGACAGGCCGGGCGGCATCGAGGACGGATTCGAGGTTGTCGAGGACGATCGTCAATCTTCGACCGGCGAGGAATTCCACGACGCGTTCGATGGTGTCGTCGCCGGAAGGGCTGACCCCGAGGCCACTGGCGAGGGCAGCTGGCGCGCAGTCGTCGTCGCCGGCGTGTTCCATCTGGAAGAGCACGAACTCTTCTTCATCGGACTGGTTGGCGGCAATGAACTCCTGGATCAGGCGAGTCTTACCGATGCCGCCGTGGCCGGCGATGGTCAGCAACCTGCAGGCGTTCTGCGAAAAGAGGGCCTGGATGCGTGCCAGCTCATTGTGCCGGCCAACGAAGCTTGTCATCGGGGCAAGGGGCGGGAGCACAGTGACGGGGTTATTCAGCAGCACCGGTTCCGGGGCTGGCGTGGCCTGGCTTTCGGTGGTGATGCCGATGAACCGGTAGCCCCGGCCGTGAACCGTCTTTATATAGCGCTGTTCCGAGCCGCTATCGCCCAGCGCTTTGCGGGCCGTCATCACGCGGCTGTTAAGCGAGGCTTCGGAGACGTAGCGATCGGGCCACACCCGATCGAGGATTTCGTCCTTGGTCATGACGCGGCCGGGATTTTCGACGAGGAAGGCCAGGACTTCGAAAGCCTGCGGCTCCATGGGCACAGGTTCGCCCGAACGGCGGAGTTCGAATCCGGCGAAATCGAGCTCAAAGTCGTCGAAGACGACAGGAGCTCTGTCGGCGTAGGTGTTGGCTGAGGAACCTGGCATCTTTCGAGTCTTTCAGACGGACTATAACGGCTCTGTGAGGTTCGCCACGCTCGAAGGAGGGAGCGGAGCGATTCTTCAGACCTTCTTCATGAGGACTTCAAGCGTTGGGCCGGGCGCGAAGGCGATGTTGGATGCACCCCGCGAAACCGGCGGGAACACAACAGGAGAAGTCCAAATGCATTGCCCAGAATGCGAAAGCACCCGAGTTACCAAGCCGCGCTACGGCGCGATCCCCGGTGGACGCCGCCTGGCGGTTGTCCGCATTTGCCTCGATTGCCATACCGTGATCGGCGAGCGAAAGGCTGCCTGAGCCATGGAAAACGAACTCCAGGCAGCTACCGAGGCCGGGGCGGCGTTTGTCGCCTCGGCGGAGCGATTCGCGGAACAGTTCGCCGAGGAGGCGCCCAGCCACGACAGGGCCGGCGCCTTCCCCGCCGGACATCTCGACGCGTTACGCGAGTCGGGATTCCTCTACGCCCCGAACCCGGTGGAAGCGGGCGGCGCCGGAGTCGAATCCATTCACGACACGCTGGTGGCAAGCAGCCGCCTCGCCCGCGGCGACGCGGGACTCACGCTCGGCGTGAACATGCACCTGCTGGTGCTGCAATCGCTGGTGCGGCAGCGGCGCATCGCCATCAACCGCGGCAGCGAACAGAAAGCGGAGGCCATCACCTCGATCCTCCGGAACTTCGCCGACGGCGGCGCCTTCGTTGCGGCCGCCCAGAGCGAGCCCGACCAGAACCTGCTTCGCCCGGCGACGACCGTTTCGAATGTCGATGGGACATGGCGGCTGAACGGGGTCAAGATCATCTCGAGCGGCTCGCCCGTGGCGACGCATTTCAGCGTTTCGGCAACGATTCGCGACGAGTGCGGCGAGCGGTACGTGTACGCACTGGTCTCTCGCGAGACGCCCGGCGTACGCGTGCTCGACGACTGGGACGCGCTTGGCATGCGCGATTCCGGGAGTTGCTCCGTGATCTTCGACAACGTGGAAGTGCCGAACTTCCGCAGCGGCAAAGGCACGCGTGCCGGGGTTATCACCCCGGAACACCTGGAGGAAATCCTCTCTTCTGGGCTGGCGCACGCCGCGGCTTCGCTTGGAGTCGCCGAGGCGGCCCACCAGGAGGCGATCCGGGCGGTATGCAAGAAGCGGCAAAAGTCTCCGGATATGCCCATCCGGGGTTTCGTCCAAGAGCGCGCGGCGGAGAACTCCATCGACCTCGCGGCGGCGCGCGCGGTGTTCTCGCGGGCGGCGCTGCTGATCGACGAGTACCAGGCCGAGCACCCGACCGAACGCGGGACGATCGCGGAGGTTTCCAAGGTCTTCGCGGAAGGCCAGCGTGCGAAAGCATTCGTGAACGCGGCGGCGGTCCGCATCGCCGATAGGGCCCTCGCCATGGCGGGAGGGGCCGGTTTCATGAACAAGGCGCCGCTTTCCCGGTACTACCGGGATGCGCGAGCGGGGGCGTTCATGCACCCGCTTGGCGCGAACGTCGCCATCGAATACCTGGGCGCCCACACGCTTGGGCTGCGCCCACGGACGTTCTAGCGATGGCAGCCGCCCACGGGCTGTCTCGCAATCCCTCTGGAGGGGCCGCCCAGCTCCCGGGCGGCCCTTCCTCGTCTCACCCGGATTCGGTATGTGAGCCATCTCTCACATGGCGGGAGACCTTCAGGAAGTCTTCAGAACGCCTTCAAGGAAGGCTGCGAAGCTCCCGGTACGTTGAGATCACCAGGTCGGGACCGGCCTGAGAAAAGCAGAGCAAACAGCTCAACGGAGGAAATCCAATGACCCAGGTAATGCCCACCATCCGCAACGGCGTGAACATCGATCAGATGTACGGCACCCTCGACGCAGTGAAGGCGAACCCTTCGCTCGGCACGTTCCAGTGGCGCGCCACGAACCAGTGGAAGGGCGGCTCGCACAACCAGTCGACGATCAAGAGCTTCTATGGCGCCGGCGGCGAAGATTCGACGCGCCAGCCCACGTTCACGGTCGACGCCGGCGAGCCGGCCGTCCTTCTCGGCCACGATGAAGGCCCGAACCCGGCCGAATACCTCCTGCATGCCCTCGCGGCCTGCCTCACGACCTCGGTCGTGTACGTGGCAAGCGCGCGCAAGGTGAACCTGCAGGAAGTCTCCTCGACGGTTGAAGGCGACATGGACGCCCGCGGCGCCCTCGGCCTGAGCGACGAAGTGCGCAACGGCTTCACCGCCATCCGCGTGAAGTTCAACATCAAGGCCGACGCTCCCCAGGAGAAGATCCAGGAGATCCTCGAGCGCGCGTATGCCCGCTCCGCGGTCTTCGACAGCATTAACGCAGGCGTGCCGGTGAAGGTTTCCCTCGCCGCCTGAATCCAACGAACCCGTGTGGTTTTGTGCTACCAGAAAGGGAGAGGAATTCCGGTCCTCTCCCTTTTTCATTTGGCTAAACGAGCGCGGGGCCCGTTCTGGCTAATTGAACCGGGCATCCATCACAGCGCCGGGCTCCGACTTCGCAGCCATCTGGTTATCGATCAGAAGCTGGAGGCTCGCGCCAAGCGGTGAGGTGAAGGTGCATGCGACCTGGCCGGTACCCGCTTCACAGTGCGAGAACGCCCAGTCGCTCGCATCGGCCGGGACCAGCGATTCGAGGACAAGGGTGACGTCCCGGGTGGAAAGCGCGGCGAGCAGGTCGTTATCTCCGCGAACCCAGGCCTGGAAGGTCTGCATCGCATATGCCTGAGCGTTGCTGGGGAGGCAGCCCACCGGGGCATAGACGTGCCAACCGCGCTCATGCGTCCAGACGAGTTGCGTGGCCGGGTCCCAGTAGAACCCTCCGCCCGAACTGCCGTACGTGAGGGCATTCACCCAGAGCGGCTTGATCGCGTGGGCAGGCTGGGGATCGTAGTAGTGCCATCCCCGTTCGGCTGTCCAAACCTGGCCATTGGCCGGCTCCCAGTAGAATCCGCCGCCGGCACTGCCATAGCCGGCCTCGTTGACCCAGAGAGGGGTTTCAGGGCAACTCATCACCGAGTAGGTGAAGTTATCGTCGGCGGTGTGCTGCGTGGTGCCTTCGTTCGTGGAGACGGCGATGCTGACGGTGCCCGCGACATGCGGCGGGCTCACCGCGACGATCCTCGAATCGTCGAGGACCGAGAAGTCCGCGGGGACGGAGCCGAATCGAACAGAGGTGGCGCCGGTGAAGTTCTCGCCGGAGATACCGACCGCCAGGCCGCCGGAGGTGTTCCCCATGGCCGGGCTGACGGAATTAATGACCGGCGCCGCCGCTGTCTGCGACGACTCGTGGTAGACGCAGAGGACCGTGTCCTCGCCGGCCGTCACCGTGAAGGTGAAGAGCCCCGCGGTGGAAGTGGGCTGCGCCGGGCATGAGCCGTCGTTGGCGGCGATTGCCCAACCCTGGAGCACGTAGTCCTGGACTTCGAGCTCGGAGACGGTGTAGCTACCGGATTCAACCGCCGCGGAAGCCTGCGAACTGCCGGGGACGACGATGTTGGTGATCACGTTGTCGAGGTTGCCGGCCTCGTGGACTTCGATGTTGAAGGACTGGCTGCTCGGGGCATCAACCATCGTTACGAAGAGGTTGCCTATCGATGGGGATTCGCCTGTGTTGAACAGGCAGACTGTCGTGAATTCTCCGGCCGCAACGGCGACGGTGTAGAGCTGATCGGTGGTTGTAGGTGCGCCGGGGCAATTGCCAGTGGCATCGGCGAGGGCCCAACCCGCGACAATGTAATTCTGCGACTCAAGTTCGGAAAGCGTGTAGGCGCCACCATCGAGGGTGGCCGAGGAGGACGCGCCTCCAGCAACGACGATGTTCGTGATGACGTTTTCGAGGTTTCCGGCTTCGTGGACTTCGATGTTGAACGCTGTGGTCGCGGGGGCACCAACCTTCTTCACTACCAGTTGACCTTCGCCGACCTGGGCGTTCGCGCTGGCCGGGGGCATCCAGCCGACGATGAGCATCGCGGCGAATGCCGCCAATGCCAACAGCGCGCCATGTCGGAAGTGCTGCATAGACTTCTTCTCCTTTCGATAGAGCGGCCGATGGGCCACCCTTCAACGCTAGGGGAGAAGCCGTGTAACTCGAATAAACCAGCCGGGCGCAGCCTTTCATCTCCGTGGCAACTCGGGCCGGGAGTATCAAGAAAGCACCACAGACGGCGGGCTCAGGACTGGCGTTCGCGCCACCAGCCAGCGAGGAAGCCGGCGCCATAGCTGGCATGCATCGAGGCCATCGCGACGAAGGTGAACACCGGGTTCGCGCCGTTTTTGGCGGCTGCCCGGCTGGCCATTAGCATGCCACCGGCGATGTAGACCGCTCCGAGCAGTTTGAGGGCGAGGCGAGCCCGTTTGGAAACGCGGCCAAGCAGCCAGAGCGCAGGCCCGCCGACAACCATGGCGGAAGGTGCGAAGTGCCGGGGCTGCAGGGGGCGGCCACGCTGGAAGAGCGTCCCTTTGGCGGCGCCGTACTCCCAGTACTGCTTCGCCAGGGCCTTGAGCGTGCGGCGCGGATAGTACGAACTGCGGATTGCGGGCGTGAGCCAGATGCGGCCGCCGGCATCGAGGAGGCGCTGGTTGTAGCTATCCTCGTCGGCGCCATCGATGGTTTCGTCGAATTCGCCCACGACTTCCCAGACGCGGCGGTGGTAGCAGCCGAATGGGACTGTATCGACCTCGCCTTCGACTTCGGCGTAGCGAAACTTTGCGTTGCCGACGCCGAAGGGTGAGGACATAGCGGCGGCGATGGCGAGACCCCACGTGCCTTCGCCGATGGTCTCTATCGGGCCGCCGACGCAGGCTGCGCCTGTCCGCCGGAGGGCATCGACCGATTCGCGGACAAAGTCGCCCCGGACCTTGCTGTGCGCGCCGATGATGATCCAGCAATCGCCGCGGGAGGCTTTCATCCCTTCGTTGAGGCCGGCAACCGTGATGCGGCGGGGGTTTTCGACCAGCTGAAGGCGAGCGAACCGCGAGGGGTATGAGGCGACCAGTTCGCGGGTGCGGTCGGTGCTGCCGCCATCGGAGACCAGCACCTCGATCCCATCCGCGCCGTAATCCTGGGCGGCCAGGGAATCGAGGAGGGCGACGATGTAGTTCTCTTCGTTCAGGCAGGGAATGACGATCGAAACGAGGGGGCGCTCGGGAAGTTCGAGCGCGGAATCGTCGAGGCGGCCATGGGCAACCGGGGTAGTGGTCATTGAATCACCGTAGAGATGGGCTGGAATGCGGTCAACGGCAATTTTCGATTGCAAGCCGTTCGATGCGTTCGGCGATGATCGCGGCATTGTGGTTGAGTTCGACCCAGGCGCGGCCGGCGGCGCCGATGTTCGCGGCTTCGGTAGGATCTTCGAGGAGGCGGATGGCAGCATCGGCAATTTCGGTCGCGTTCGCGGCGTTGACGAACGGTGACGGCTGGTCATAGGCGGCGTGGTAGGTGAACCGGCTGATCACCGGGCGGCCGCAGGCGAGGGCTTCGAGCTCGACCATGCCGACTGCGCCCTCGTGGATCTGGCCGATGATGACGCGATGGCGGGGCATCAGCTCGGCGAGCTTCTGGCGGGGCTGGTGCAGCAGGAGGAGCACATTCGGGAGCTGGTTCGCGCGGGCGGTGGCGGTGCCGCCACTGAAGGCATCGATGCGCGTGCGGGGGCGGCGTTGGGCGAGGATCTCGCAGGCGCCAAGGATGTGGTCGACGCCCTTATTTTCGGAAAGCGCGCAGGCGATGAGGATGTCTTCCGCGTCTTCCGGGAGCGGTTTCGGCCGGAAGTGCTCGATATCGATGGGGTTGGGAAGGAATTCGGCATCTGGCCGGATCTTGAGCAACGGCTCGCGCAGGTCGGGGGTGGAGTAGTAGACGTGGCGGGCCCGGCGGATGGAGAGCCGGATGAGCGGCGCCCAGATGCGGCGTTCCACGTCCCGGACATCATCGCCGTGGCAGTGGAGGACGTAGGAGACGCGGGCGAGCAGCCCGACGATCCCGAGATAGGCGTAGTGGATGTGGACCGCATCGTAGTGGCCGGCACGAACACGGCGGGCGAGCTTCAGCCATTCGATGAACCGCAACGGCGAGACCAGCAACTTGCCGATCGGCGGCAAGCTCGAGCCGTAGAGCCTCGGGTAGAGGAGGTCCACCTCGTGGCCGCGCTTGCGGAGTGCCGCGGCGAGCTCACTTGCGACCGATGCGATGTCATTGACCTGGACGAATCGCATTAAGCGGCCGCGATCGCGGGGATCGGTTCGCCGGCGATGATGGCCTCGGCGACGGCTTCGACGCGGTCGACAACGCGATCGAGGCTGTGGTTGGCGATGACCCAGTTGCGGCCCTTCGTGCCAAGCGACTCCCGCAGTTCGGGTTTATCGACGAGGTCTTTGATGGCGGCGGCTACATCGACGGCATCGACGGCGGTCACGTATGGCGGGACATCCCTGTAGGCATGCAGTTCGTTGAACCAGGTGATGACCGGGCGGCCACAGGCCATGGCTTCGAGTTCGGCCATGCCGGCGCTGCCAAGACGGACCTGGCCGACGATGACGCCGTGGCGATTGATGATGTCCGGCAGCTTCCAGCGGGGCTGGTGGGCGATGACAGTGACGTTCGGGAGTGCCTGAAAGGCCGGAGTGTATTCGCCGCCACCGAGGGCGGTGATGCGGATGTTGGGGCGTTCGACGGCGAGTTGCTGGCAGGCTTTAAGGAGGCGGCCCGCGCCCTTGATTTCGGTGAGCCCGCAACAGATGTAAACGCTGGAACGATCGCGCGCGGGGACCTGGGCGTGGAACTGCTCCGTATCGATGGGATTCGGGAGGAATTCGCCATCGGGCCGGTATGGAAGGACGAACTGTTCCAGGTCCGGAGTCGAATAGAAGACGTGTTCGGCATTGCGGAGAGCGCGGCGGATGAGCGGGCGCGTGACGGCAGTCGCGCCGCGAAGGTCGGTGCCGTGGCAGTGCAGCAGGTAGGGGAATCCGCCGAGGGCGCCGATGTTGCCCAGGTAGGCGTAGTGGATATGGACGAGGTCGAAGTTGCCCTTGCGCACGCGGCGGATGAGATCGAGCCAATCGAGGGCGCGGACGGGCGCGGTGATGGGCTTCACCTGGGGGTGGAGGCTCGCGCCGACGAGGCGAGGGTGAAAGAGGGTCACGTCGTGGCCGCGCGCTCGAAGACCGGCGCCGATCTCGGAGGCAACGGAGGCAATGTCGTTGATTTCAGCGATTCGCATGATGGTTTGGGCGCGGAGGCTCAGGCTTCGGCGGATGCCGAACGGGCCTGGCTCAACCATTCCAGAGTGTAAATCGCGATGAGCCCGAAGACGATGGTTACCACGAGTGCCACCGCGATGCGGCCGATGAGCGAACCGGCGAGCCCGCCCGAGGCGCTGTAGGTGACATCCATGTGGCTTTCGGCGCTGAGGGCGGCGACATCGGCGTTGGCGAGGCGGATGTACGCCTCGTCCTTCACCGAACGCAGGCCGCGGACGGTATCGAGCAGGCGCAGGGTGTCGGCATCGAGCACCGATTCGGCGATAACGATGGAGTTCTTCGAATAGGCATCGATCGAGGATTCGAGCGCGTTCTTCTTCAACGTGAGCGCGGCCTGGGCGTCGCCGGCCGCGACCGGCTGGCCGAGAATCGACGAGGCGACGGCCGCGAGTGCGGCAGGGGAAGCGCTGGACGCCGTCGCGAGCGCGCCGTTGACCTCTGCGAGCTGTGACTGGAGTTGGGCGAGCTGTTCGAAGCTGACGGTGGAGGTTGATGTATTGCCGCGGGTCTCAATGAGGAGATCGACGTTTACGCCGGACGGGGCCTTTGATTTGAGGGCGTCGTAGGCCTCCAGGTACTGCTTCTGGGTGTCCTCGGCGACTGTGGCTCGGGTCTCGCGGAAACGCTGGCGATAGAGGCCGTCCTGGTTGAGGTACTCGTTCGTGAAGACATCGACGAAGGCCTGGCGATACTTCTGGGCGGTGGCCTCGTCCGGGTCGGTGATCGAGACGGTGAGGATGCCGCGGGAGATGCCATCGGCGACGCTGATGGGAGTCAGGCTGATGGTGAAGCGGCTGAAATCGAAGTCCTGATCGCCGATCGCGTCCTTGACCTTCTGACGGAAGCGGTCGTCGGATGTCATCTCCTGGGCCTCGAAGATGCGGAGGCCGCGGTCGCCGCCGATGACCAGGTCGTGCACGGTGGTATCGAGAGTGATGCTCGCGACGGCGTTGGCATCGCCGGTGGCGGAGCCGATGAAGAGGGCGGCGAGGATCCCGAGGATTCCGAAGGGGATGAATAGCCATGCCCGGCGCCGGACCAGGTTCAGATCGCGTTCCAGTCCGCTGGTTCCGGGCGGCATTGGGCCGTATCGTATGGGCGTGCTGAGGGGCGGTCAATGTTTGTGAATCAGTTCACGAGGCTGCCTTTATGATCGAAATCGGCGCCATCGTGTTCGTGCAGCTGGCGTTCCTGGCCGCCGTCATCATCCTCCGCGAACCGAAGCTGCTTATCCCCTGCGTGGTGCTCGGGCTGCCGTTCGAGTACGCCGCAACGGTGACGCTAAGCTCGCTCGGGGAAGGCGGCGTTGGCGGCATCATCCGGACGATGCTGAACCCGGGGAAGGCCGCGATGATCGCCACGATCGTGATTGGCGCGGTCCGCGCGCGGCATAACCCGAGGGCGCTCTTCCCGAATTCAGCAGTCCTGCTGCCTCTAACTGTCCTGCTCTTCGTCACCGTGTTGGGCGTCGCGTGGTCGAGTTCGCTACGGCCCTCGAACGGCGTGCTGATCATGCCGATGTACGTGGCGTTCGTCTTCGTCGCCCCGTCCTTGATTGAGGACCGGCAGGACCTGGAGCGAATCGCGCTGGCGTTCTTTGCGGCGGCGAGCATGCTGGCGGTGGTGGCCATCGCACAGCGGTTGCTCGGGGTGTTCCAGTGGCGCGAAATCCTGATCGGCTCGGACGACGTGAGCTACCGGTCGAATGCCTTCTTCGCGGACCCGAACAACCTGGCCCGGTTCCTTGCCATTTCGATGGCGCTGGCGGTCGGGTATCTCCTGGTGACCGGGCCTCGGCGGTTGACGGTCTATGTGGCGGCGCCAATGCTCGCGATCTGCACGCTCGGGATCGTGATGACCGCATCGCGGTCCGGCTGGTTGGGGATGCTGCTGGCCTCGTTCCTGGTGGTGATGATTTCGCCGATACGCGGCTACACCAAGGGGCGGCTCGCGTGCGTGGGCTTCGGTGGGCTGGTGTTCCTCTTGGCGCTGCTGTTCTTGCAGGGCGGGGCGAACGCCGAGCGCGTGAAGTCGCTCACTTCCGGGGTGGAGTTGCTGGGGCAGCGCTCGTTCCTGATCAAGGGCGGCTGGGAGATGTGGAAAGACAACCCGCTGGTTGGCGTGGGTTCGGGGAATTACCAGCACACGCTGACGGTGAGCTACCTGTGGACGCTGCCAGGCTGGGCAACGACGACGCTCTCGCACACCTCGCTGATCAGCGTGCTGGCCGAGCTGGGGATTGTCGGTGTCGGGGTGGTTTCGCTGTTCGCATTCCGGCTGGTGGTCGCTTGCCGGGCGGCATTCAAGGTTTCGAAGGAGCGCTATTCGCGGTTGATGGCGGCTTGGTGCGCGGCGGCGCTGGTGGAGATCTTCTTCCAGAGCCAATCGGAAGGCCGCTTGCTGGATGAGCCGTTCCTGTACGTGGTGCTGGCGATCCTGGTCGCGCTCGAAGTAGGGGCCGGGGCGCGAGGGAAGGATCCGGTGGTGGAGGCCGAACCGGCCGTTGTCGGCACGGTAGAGCGTCGTCGACGGAGGCTGAGGGTTGGAGGCAGGGACAAGACGGTTGCGGTGGGTTCGCGGGCGTAACCCTCACCCCCTGGGCCCCCTCCCAAGCTTGGGAGAGGGGAATCTGTCGAGGCCGACCGGGATGCTTTCTGCCAGCCGTTATTGGCGGTAGGCGGCGCTTTGGCCGGGGTGCTAGTGGTGCGGGATCCCGCGCGGAGTGCCTTCCTGGGGCTGCATCATTCGTCTTTGCCGGACGAGCGAGACCGGGAGCGCTCGCCCGGGTGATGCCGGGTGAATGTCGGCCTGCTGCCATCTGATCGCGGGGTTGGCCCGGTGGCGGACCAATCGTTCACTTTGCTCCCGGCGGTTCCCCTCGCTCGACGAGCGAGACCTTCCGGTCTCGCCTCTGATCTTGGCTCAACGAGGGGCGTAGGCGCGAGGGCAGTGCCTCGCACCTGGCGGTGTTCGAGTTGCATCGCTAGTTGTAGGCGGCGGCGTTGGCTGGCGGGGTGGAGGTGCGGGCTTCCTGGATCGATTCGGCGGCAGCGGCGGCGTAGGCTTCGGCGGCGGCTTCGTGGACGGGCGTGGCCATGAAGTGGATGCCCACCGGGCTGGTGGTCTGGCCGCAGAGGAAGCCGCGCTTGCCCATGGCCGCGGAGACCGCGCCCATATCGACGCCGGAGGCGGCCCAGCTGAACGCATAGAGCTGCGGAGCGCCGTGGATCTTGATGCCTTCGATGGCGGTGAGGCCGGCCTGGGTCTTCTCGCGGGCCCGCATGCTGGCCGCGGCGAGCTCGCGGTAGCCGGCCTGGCCGAGGAAGTTGATGGCGGCCCAGGAGGCCGCGATTGCGCCGCCGGGGCGCGTGCCGGTGAAGGTGAGCGATGAATAGATGCCGCTCGGCCAGTCGTCGAAGGTGTAGCGAGAGAATTCGCGGTAGGCACGCGAACGGAAGCTGACCGTGGACGCGGGCTTGGCGGCGAAGCCCGACTTGTGCATGTCGGCCGAGATCGACGTGACGCCGGGCACGGCGAAATCGAACGCCGGTACATCGTATCCACATTCGCGGACGAATCCGCCGAGAATGCCCCCGACGCAGGCATCGACGTGGAACCAGAGGCCCTGTTCCTCGGCGAGCGGGCCGAGGGTCTCGATGGGGTCGACGAGGCCGAGGGAGTAGGTTGGAGCCGAGGCGTACATGCCAATGGTGTTCTGGTTGATGGCCGCTTTGAGGGCTGCGGGGTCGGCGCGGAAGTCTTCGGCGACAGGGACGCGACGCACGGTGAGTCCGAGCATGTGGGCGGCCTTGTTCAGTGCAGGGTGAGCCGAATGCGGCGCCACGATCTCCGGGCGGACGATCCCCGGGCGTTCGTGGGCGGCCCATTCGCGCATGGCGTGGATGGCGAGAAAGATGCTTTCGGTGCCGCCGCTGGTGAAGATGCCGGCGGTTTCGTCGTCGCCGTGGAGGAGGCTGCGGACCATGGCGAGGACTTCGTTCTCCATGCGGGCGATGCTGGGGAAGGCGCGCATGCCGAGGCCGTTTTCGACAAGGAACATGCCGAAGGCTTCACGGAGGACATGTTCGAGGTCGTCGTTGGCGTACCAGACGTAGGCGCCGTGGCGGCCATGCTTCCAGTCGAGGTCGGAGCCGCGCATGGCGGTCATTTCTTCTCGCAGTTCGGACCAGGGGCGACCCTGGGCGGGCATTTCAAGTGGCATGCGCGAGAGTCTACGCCGGGGGGTGCTGGCGCGACGAGACGCACGACAGCGAAAGGAAAAACGAATATCCGAATCGCGTTCGAACCGGTGATAGAATGTCGACCACAACGAGGAGACTCTCATGGTGCTTTCACCGGCGATGGCTGACCCGGCATTCCTGGAAAACCCATTCCCGTTCTATGAGATGGGCCGCCAGGTGAGCCCGATGATGATGGGTTCGAGCGGCATGTGGATGTCGTTCAACTGGGACGAATGCAACGAGATCCTGAAGGACCACACCACGTGGCCTTCGGGCTTCGGGGCGCCGGGCGATGAATCCGGCGGGCTGAGCATGCTGAGTGTGAACCCGCCGAAGCACACGCGCCTGCGGGGGCTGGTGAGCCAGGCGTTCACTCCTCGCATGGTCGAACAGATGGAACCCCGCTTCCGGGAGATCGCGGCGGAACTGCTCGACCCGATCATCGAAAGCGGCCAGTGCGACATCGTCGAGGCGCTGACCTACCCGCTGCCGGTGATCGTGATTGCCGAGATCCTCGGGGTGGACCCGGCGCACCGAGCCGCTTTCAAACGCTGGTCGGATTCGTTCGTGGGCGGCAACCCTGATGCGAACTACCGGGAATCGGCCGGGGGCGTGTTCGAAGAGATGCGCGATTACTTCGAGCGCATGTGCGATGAACGCCGAAAGAACCCGCGCGAGGACCTCATCAGCGGGCTTGTCCAGGCGGAGATCGAGGGCGAGAAGCTGAGCTTCAACGAGCTCTTCCAGATGCTGGTGCTTCTGCTGGTCGCCGGGAACGAAACGACCACGAACCTGATCGGCAACGCACTGCTCGAGTTTATGGACCACCCGGACCAGCTGGCGCTGGTGGAAGAGGACATGAGCCTGCTGCCTTCGGCGATCGAGGAGGTGCTGCGCTTCAACTCGCCAGTGCAGGCGACGGTGCGGCGCGCTTCGCGAGACGTGGAGTTTCGCGGCAAGCAGGTGAAGGCCGGCCAGGCGATGACGGTCTTCCTTGGGGCTGCCAACCGCGACCCGAAGGTGTTCGAAAACCCCGGAACGTTCGACGTGCGGCGCACGCCCAACCGGCATCTCGCGTTTGGCATGGGCATCCACTTCTGCCTGGGAGCTCCATTGGCGCGGCTCGAAGCGAAGATCGCGCTGGAAGAACTGCTGAAGCGGGCGAAGAACTTCCGCCGCACCGAAACGGGACCGATCAAGCGGCAGCCGATGTTCATCCTGCGCGGTGCGACGGAGTTGCCGCTGGCGTTCGACGCGCGGTAGCACCCCCCGGTTGCGCGCCGCTAGAGTCAGATTGTGACCATTACCACCTATGCGGCTCTGCCGCCTGTGCAGCGCGTGCCGGGCGCCGGGCTGGAACTCGCCTGGCGCGAATGGAATGCCGACGCCCCGGGACCGCCGCTGGTGCTGCTGCACGGGATCACCGGTTCGAGCCGGGACTGGCAGGCGACGGCCGCGCTGATCCACAACCGCCGGGTGATTGCGCTCGATGCGCGCGGGCACGGTGAGAGCGAGTGGGACCCGGGCGAGGCGTACGCAGTAGATATGCACTTCGCCGACCTCGCCGTGGCGCTGGACGCGCTGGAGATCGAGCGGTGCGTGCTTACCGGATTTTCGATGGGGGGCGGGGTGGCCATCCTCACGGCGGCCGCAATGCCCGAGCGGGTAGCGGCGCTGGCGGTCATCGATGCTTACCCGCACCCGGAACAGACACAGGGGTCGGCGGGCATTGCGAGGTGGGTAGCGGGCGCCGCACACGAGACGCGGTGGTTCGATCCGGCGATCTCGCGCCATTTCCGCGAACTGCTTGCGGCCGGGGTGGCGACTCGCGCTGACCTTCGCGGACTCTGGCAAGCGGTGGCCTGCGAGACGGTGCTCGTACGTGGCAGCGAAAGCAACGTGCTGCCGGCGAGGCTGGCGGCCGAGATGATCGCGTCGCTTCCCTATGCGCGGCTGGAGACGCTGGAGGGAGTCGGTCACCCGATTCCGTTTCGGCGGCCCGTCGAACTGGCGGCGATTCTTTCCTCGCTAGGCGGGAGGTAAATCACTTTCCGAATCGCATTCGGAATCTGCTAGAGTCTTTCGTGCGGATTGGGGCCGCGAGCTTCAGGAGTCTTTGCCATGGTTACGACACCGAACATCGGGGACCCGGCGTTCCTCGAAAATCCTTTCCCGTTCTACGAAATGGGGCGCCAGATGAGCCCGCTCTTCGTCGAGAGCATGGGCATCTGGATGGTCTTCAAGTACGACGAGTGCCTCGCGATCCTACGCGACCATGCGTCGTGGTCGTCGATGGGGCCGATCCAGGACCCGGAGGCGCCCCCGCCGGGGATGCTCGGTTCGGATCCGCCGCGCCACACGCGGCTGCGTGCGCTTGTGAACCAGGCGTTCACGCCGCGCATGGTCGAACAGCTTGAACCGCGGCTGCGGCAGATCGCCGGCGAACTGCTGGATGCCGTCATCGACAAAGGCGAGTGCGACCTGGTGGAGACGCTGACCTATCCGCTGCCGGTCATCGCCATCGCCGAGATCCTCGGGGTCGAACCAGAGAAGCGCGACCGCTTTAAGCAATGGTCAGACGAAGTGGTGGCGACGCTCGGTGGGCCGGCTGGCGGCCAGGACGTAAGCCAGGAGACGCTGGACGAAATGCGCGACTACTTCGCGCGACTCTGTGATGACCGCCGCGCGAACCCACGGAGCGACCTCATCAGCGGGCTGGTACAGGCGGAGATGGACGGGCAGAAGCTGAATTTCGAGGAGCTCCTGCAGATGCTCATCCTGTTGCTGGTGGCCGGGAACGAAACGACCACGAACCTGATCGGCAATGCGATGCAGGAATTCATGGCGCACCCGGACCAGTTCGCGCGCGTCGAGGCCGACCCTTCGCTGATCCCGGCGGCTCTCGAGGAAGTCTTGCGCATCAGCTCGCCGGTGCAGGCGACGGTACGGCGGGCAGTTGCCGACCAGGAGTTCCGGGGCAAGCAGATCGAAAAGGGGCAACAGGTGGTGGTGTGGCTGGCAGCGGCCAACCGCGACCCCGAGCAGTTCCCCGACCCGCTCACGTTCGACATCACGCGGTCGCCGAACCGGCACCTTTCGTTCGGGCAGGGGATTCACTTTTGCCTGGGGGCGCCGCTGGCGCGGCTGGAGGCGAAGATCGCCATCGAAGAGCTGGTGAAGCGGGCGACGAACTTCCGGCGGACGGACGACCGGCTGCTGCCGCGGGTGCCGACATTCATCATGCGCGGGGTGCGCGAACTGCCAGTGGCGTTCGACCGGAAGTAACTACTTCGCGTTGATCTCGCGGACGAAATCGTCCAGATCCAGGGTGAAACCGGGCAAAACCGGTTCAACCGTAATCGTACCTGTCGCGCGGACGAACTCAGGCGCAGCGCCCGGCCGATACACGGTAATGCTTTCGAGCTCGGGATCAACGATCCACACCAGTTTCGTGCCCGCGCTGAGGTAGTAGTCCACACGCTCGTTGATCCGGCCGGGTCGATCATCGGGCGAGAGGACCTCAATGGCGAAGTCGGGCATTACGACGATCGCTCCCGAATCGTCCTCGGGCCAGCGGTCGAGCAAGGTCACGCAAATGTCCGGGAGGAAGACCCAGTTCCGCAGACGGTCGCGATGGCGCAACTCGGTGTCGACGCGGGCAATACGGTTTGACTTGAGAAACGCCGTTAGCCAGTACAAGAGTTCACGTACCGCGGCACTGTGCTTCGCAGTCGGCATTGACTTCTGCACGACCTCCCCATTGATCAACTCGAGGTAGGGCTTCGTCTCCTCCATGGCCAGGAACTCTTCGACCGTGAGGCGCGTCGGGGTGGTCATGCAATCAGTATAGCAATGTCAGTTTGGCAACCTGCCCGGGAGGCAATCCGCCGCCGCCGGATTCTTGCCTCATCCCCGGCGCTTCTCCCGCGACGGGAGAAGGGTGTCGCACCGTTTATCGCGACCTGGGTTTTTCGCGAGCATTGAGAGCGCCGAAAGGCCGCTATTCCGAAGGCTGGTTCCCCTGGTTCGAGCCGCCTCCGCCGCCGCGGCGCCGGTTGCGGCGGCGCCCTGAGCGCCGCCCCTGGCCCTCGTTGGAGGGGTTGGCACCTTCCGACGGCGTTTCGTTGGCTGGCGGAGGCTGTTGACGCGGCGGTCGCGCGGGCTGGGCCTGCGGGGAACCGCTCCGGCGGAAGACGCGGCCTTCGCCGAGGTTCGATGGCGCCGATTGCGGACCCTGGGGGCGGCGTTCGGGGCGCGGCCGTTGTTCGCGCGGCTGTTGCTGTTCCCCCTGCTGCGGGCGGCCGCCGCGCGGTGGGCGCCGATCCTGCCCACGGCCCTGCGGTTGCTCCTGTCCGGGCTCGCGGCGAGGGGGCCGCGCCGGGACGTTCTTTCGCGGGCCGCCACCGGGAAGCCGACCCCGGCCAGGTCCCGGCTCGAATGATGTTGGGCGTTCGTCGAGCCAATCGGGCTCCGCGCCCGCGCGGGCGGCGATGGCGCGGTCTTCGTCGGTCTCTTCGATAAGGCCCTGGGCGATGGCATCGACACGGGAGATGCTCGGGGGCGGGTCCCCGCTCTTGCTGGTTGTGTCCCAGCGGACGACGGTCCCGAGTTCGCGGTCCTGGACATCGATCCGCTGGCCTTCGACGAAGAGCGTGATCGAGCGGCGGAGGATGTTGATGCCGATGACCTTACCTTCGCCGGTCGGAGTGCTGCAGCGCTGGCCAAGCTTCGGAAGTGACTTCCGCATCTCCTTGTAGCCCTCTTCTTCATAGCTGAGGCAGCAGAGGAGGCGCCCGCAGAGGCCGCTGATCTTCTGGGGATTCAGCGGAAGTTCCTGCTCCTTCGCCATACGGATGGAAATGGAAGGGAACGTGGTCAGCCAGCTGGAGCAGCAGAGTTCGCGGCCGCAGATGCCGTAGCCGCCGGCGAGCTTCGCGCGGTCGCGGGCGCCCATCTGGCGCATATCGACGCGGGCGTGGAAGCGGTCGCCGGCGCGCTTGATGAACTCGCGGTAATCGATGCGCTCTTCGCTGGTGAAGGCGAAGGTCAGGCGTCGTCCGTCGAGGGTGAATTCGGCGGCGTCGAGGTGGGCGGGAAATCGCAGCTCCTCGCCGAGGCGGCGGGCCTCGGGGAGCAGTTCCTCCGCCTGTTGTTTCAACTGGTCGGCCTTGCGGATGTCGCTTTCGGTGGCGAGGCGAAGGATAGGCTTCAGTTCTTCGCGGCCGAGCTCGTTGACAACGACCTGGTCGGGGGCGATGACGACCTTGGCGATTTCGGGGCCGCGGACGGTTTCGACCACGACAAATTCGCCGGGCTCCAATCGCATCCCGGCGGTGTGGAAATAGAAGATCTTCCCGGCGTTTCGAAAGCGTACGCCGGCGACGCGAGGCAATTCTTCAGGCATATGCCACCGGTTCTTCCTCGGGGCTTATTGCCAGTGTAACGCGAGGAAAACTCAGGAGCATGAGCTCGATGGCGGCGCGCGCCAGCACATTCCCGTGGAGGTCGGCCCGGGCCTGGCGGATGGCGTTCAGGGCCTCGACGTAGCCCGCGAGCGTTTCGTGCGATTCGCCCTCGCCGGCCCCAAGGCGGAGGCGTTCTTCCCAGAAGGATTCCCACACATCGAATTCAACAAGGGTCGCGAGCCGATCCTCGCGCCAGCGTTCAGCCAGTTCGGCCGCGTAACGGAAGCGAGCACCGGTGCCTTCGGAAGCGACCCGGGTGCAACGTTCGAGGAGGCGCCCACGCGCGCCAATGAGGTCGGGGTCGCCCGCGAACTGGAGCGCGCGCCCGGGGCTGCCGTGGCTGGCATCGGCGGCGCGGGCCGCGAGGCCGGGCTCAATGCCGCGGGCCACCAGGCCGGCTTCGATAACGGCACGCGGCACCGGACGAACGTCGATCCGGCGGCAGCGAGAGACGATCGTCTCGATCAGGTCCTCCGGGGCCGCAGTCACGAGGCAGAAGACGGTATGGCCCGGAGGCTCTTCGAGCGTCTTGAGGATGGTGTGGGCGGCGGCGCCGTTGCGGTCGAGGCGGTCGGCCGGGTCGATGATGACCAGGCGATAGCGGGCTTCGAACGGGAAGCGCGACGAAAGGTCGATGAGGCCACGGACCTGGCAGATGCGGATGTCGCGCGAATCCGGGTGTTTCGCATGGCTCTCGCCGTCGCGGGGGCGGCAAAGGGTATCGCCGGGGCCGAGGGTGATGACGTCGGGGTGGGCGCCCTCTTCGATGAGGCGGCAGGAGCGGCACTCGCCACAGGGCTTCCCGGACGATGACGCCGCCGAGGGGAGGTCATCGCCAAAGAGTGACGCGCCGGCGGTCACTTCCGGGTGCAGGCGTTCGCAGTTCAAGAGGCGCGCGTACTCGATCGCGAGCGCGGTGCGGCCGACGCCATCGGGACCGGCAAAAAGAAGCGCGTGCGGCGGTTCTTCGCTCATCGCGAGGGCCTGCAGTTCGCGGACGATGCCTGCATGGCCAATTATTTCGGGCATTGTTCCAGTCTACCCGTGCACCGGGCGCGGCGGGACCGGGCGCGGGGAAGAACACTCGACTATGCTCAGCGCGTGACGACCTACCGGACGGCGGGGCGGATTACCTCGGTGTTGTTCGACCTGGATGGCACACTGCACGAGGATTCCGTCGCGGTGCCGCTGTTGGTGGACGCGGCGGCGGAGCACGGATTCCAGCTGCGACCGGAATCGATCCTCCAGGGCGAATTGTTCAAGCCCCGGCTGCAGGTGGAACTGGGAATCTCCGAGCTCCAGGCGGAAACGATTTACGCGGCCTACGTACGGCTGTACCACGAGCGGGCCGCCACGCGGGTACGCGCCCGAGCGGGAGCTATCGAGCTGGTGAGCGACCTGCGACGTTCCGGCGTGCGGCTCGCACTGGTGACCCACAAAGTGGAGTCGCTGGCGCGGGCGGTTTTGGCGGGGTTGGCGCTCAGCGACCACTTCGAAGCGGTGCTGGGTCACGATTCGTGCGAGTTTCGCAAGCCAGATGGGCGTGTAGCGCACGCGGCGCTTGGGCGAATCGCAGGGTCGGCAGGTGCGGCCGCGATGGTTGGTGATAGCCCCTCGGACATGGAATGTGGCGCGAACGCCGGTCTTGCGCGAGTTATCGGCGTGCTCGGCTCAGTGAGCGAGGAGGAGCTGTGGGCGGCGGGGGCGACGCATGTCTGCGCGGACCTGGACGAGGTGGGCCGAATACTCGGCGGCGAGTTGCGAGGCGGCTAGCCAAGAATCCGGGCCGTTGAACGGCCCCGCGGTTTGGGGGGCAGGCCAGGCGAGTTGGGACATTTCGCCGGGCCCACCATGACCCTGGGGAGGAATACCCACCTCTTAGACAGGCGAAGCCGGGATCTCTTACAGGGAGGGCGCCCTTCCTTAACTTCCCGCGGGGGAGGGGTAGAATCGCCGCCACAAACGGAAACGGGAGAAGAAGCGAATGCCAGAGAACGAACCGCATGTGCTGCTTGAAAAGCGACGGAGGGTAGGAATCATCACCCTCAACCGCCCGGAACGGCTGAACGCATGGTCGCGCGATATGGCGCGACTGGTGCGCGAGTACATCACCGACTGCAACAACGACGCCGGGATCGGGGCAATCGTGCTCACGGGCGCCGGTCGGGGATTTTGCAGCGGCGCCGACCTGCAGCGCCCGAGGACCGAGAACGGCGAACGCCCGCCGGCCGAGCCGGAACAGGAGTCCTATCCCGAGTTCCTGCAGCGTTCGAAGCCGCTGATTGCCGCGCTCAACGGGGCGGCGGTCGGAGTTGGGTTCACGTTGCCGCTGGCGTGCGATATCCGAATCGCCTCGGAGAACGCCCGCGTCTCGATGCGGTTCGTGCGCATCGGGCTGACACCGGAACTCGGTTCGACGCAGATCCTGCCGCAGGTTGCGGGCCTGGCCCACGCCGCCGAGATGATGCTCACCGGACGTATCTATAACGCGCAGGAGGCGCTGCGCCTTGGCGTGGTGAACAAGGTGGTGCCGCACGAAAGCCTGATGGACGAGGCCATCGCCCTTGCGGAGGAAATCGCGTTCAACCCGGCGAGCCATGTGCGCTGGGCGAAGCGGATGCTCCACGCGAACGCGGTGAACGACAACATCCGCTCGGTATTGCAGACCGAGGACGAGATTTTCGGCCAGGCCGCGCGCAGCCCCGCATTCGGGGAAGCGGCGCGGGCCTTCGTGGAGAAGCGGGACCCGGTGTTCAATTAGCCCACTGGTCCAGAAACTCGTCGCTTGCCCAGCCTTCCTGGCCCGCAAGGGTGCGGACTCTGAGCCAATGGATGTTGTCGCCTGTGGCTGCGGTAGGGCCAAGAACGTAGAGCAGAGCCTGATCCTTCGCGCAGGTAATCACCGTCGCGGTTACCGCTGGATCCTGGCGGATGTTCAAACAGTCTCCGGGAGCATCGACGACCGCAAAGGGGCCGTGCAGGAGGGCTTCGAACGTGTTCCTGCCCTGGAGCGGAGGGGCGTCGAACGGCCCGGTGAGCGCTTGCACCGTGCCCGCCTTCAAGTCGATGAGCGCGGGAATCCGGCCGATCGCCGGGTATTGAAGGTCGCCATTGCCGATGGCCACGCCCGGGGTGAGCACCGCATTGATGCCAAACTCCGCGCCCTGGGCAAAGTCGTGTCGCCAGACCTGGTCACCCGAGGGAGTGAACAAGCCAAGGAGCGACTTGGTCGGGCTGCCAGGCTTGCTCGCGCCCGTGTTCCAACCAACCAGCGCGTTGCCATCAGGCAAGAATCGCACTGAGTTGACTGAGTCATCCGCGGTCAAAGTTCCGGTGAGATCGAAGACGACGGTACCGTCGCTCGCCCAGACATGCGGGTCCCGGTATTTCCACCACGCCACCTCACCGTTCGCCATGAAGAGCGGATATGTATCGGCGAACGGGCGTTTCAGCGATTCGGCGGGATTCAACAGTTCCCAGCTGCCTGTCCAGGTGGAGGGATCGCCGGAGCCGGATGTTCGGGAAACGAGGATGCGTCCTTTCGGGCTCACGCTGGCAGTCGCATAGCCATCGAAACGGGCTTCTTCTTTCCAGGTGTAGCCGCCATCGGCCGATGAGAGGATCCGCGACTTCGCATCGGCGGCGGGCGTCCCGAGTGGGCCGCAGTTGCCACTAGAGATGCACGTGGCGGCGACGATGAGCGAGCCGTCACTGGCGACGTGGAGGCTCGTGCGCTGTTCGGCCGGGCCCAACGCCGGTTCGGGCACCGCTGTAACGGTCACGTTCCCCGCGCCATCGGTCACCACCCGCTGGAGTCCGCGGTCGTAGCCTTCGCACGCCCAACACCCCGTGGCGATAAAGAGCGCGGAGTTCGGCGGAATCGGCGCATCCAGAAGCCTCACGAAGGGGTTAGTCGGACTCACGTCGATCGGGACGAATGTGGTCCCGTCGGTCGAATACGGGTGGAAATAACTGCGACTGCAGGTCGCATCGGTTTGGTCCGAGGCCACGCCAGAGATGTTGCAGGGCTCCTGGGCCAGACCTCCGGCGAGCGCGGCCCGGCGAGTCTCTCGTTCGGAGATCCCATTTACGAGCCGGAGGCGCGGGCCGGCCTGTTCGCGCTGGTACATCAGAATCAAGATCTGGCTGGTGCCTGTCCAATCGTCCTTCGGCGCCAGGGTTGTGAAGATGAGCGAGAAGTACCCGGCGCAAGACTCATCAACGGCGCCAAATGGGCAGCCAATGCTCACCAGCTTTGGATTACCTGTTGGCATAGCCATTTCCGCCTGCTGGCGGACGCCGTTCTCCAACAGCGGCTCCGACGCGGCGATGGCGGGATAATCACGCGCCTGGACAAGCTTTTCGACGACAGCGACAAAATCACAGATGGCCTGGTCGACCGGGCAAGGGAATGGTGTCGGCGAGGCTGGCGGCGCCGTTGCCTCAGGAGTTGGGGTTGGTGTCGGTTTGTTGTCGTCTCCCCAGAAGCAGGCTCCAAGAGACACAGCGAAAGCTAGAACTACTCCGAAGGCCGTAGCGCGCTTGGTGCTCACACCGATACAAACGTTCGGGAGCCGCCTCAGGTTCCCTGGTGTTCCTTGATCAGCTTTGCCGGGGCGGCGCGGCGCCAGGCGGCTTCGAGCATTTCGCGGAGTTGCCGTTTCCGTCATGGTGGTGGCATCAGGAAGTCGGCCGGCGCCAAGCCGGTGACACGCTCAGCGAGCGTTTGGAGACACCAGCCTGCTGCAGTCACAATGCGCCCGTTCGTGATAGCGATGAGTCGAGAGCCCACCAGCTCTGGCCGTTCGACTGGAAACGCTTGCACAATCACAAACTCACCGCGGGGGAATTCGAACGTCGTCGGGTTACCGGGGCTGGCAACGTCGTGGTAAACCGCGTAGGTCCTGTTAAGCGGATCAACGAACGACTCGAACGCGCGGCGCACGCCCCCCTCGTCCAAGTAGCTGCCTTCGCAGCCTTGCCCCATCGGGAAGGATTTCACCTGTGTTCCCGGCGGAACGCCCTCCGGGCAACTAGGCGGACCGCCTAGCTTGTTTTCGGTCGAGCAAGGCGTCATGACGAACTCTGTCAGATCAACGAGCCCATCGACATCTCGCTCGGCAATCGCGCCCAGGATGCGGTCTACCAGTGGGTTGCCCGTCTTTTCTGCAAGGGGATGACCAGGGATTGGCGTCGGAGAAGCTGGCGGAGCAGTTGACTCGGAAGTCGGCGTCGGCGTCGGTTTGTCATCGCCGCCCCAGAAGCACGCGCCCATGACCAGGGCGACCAAAGCGAAGGTGCTAAGGGTTGCAACGCGAACTGTGCTCACACAGATCTAAACGTTCGGGAGCCGCCTCAGGTTCCCTGGTGTTCCTTGATCAGCTTTGCCGGCGCTTCGCGGCGCCAGGCGGCTTCGAGCATTTCGCGGAGGCGGGCATCGGTGACGATGGGGAGGCGGACGAGGACGTGGGGCCAGGCGCGGTAGTGGTCGGTCTGGAAGTAAACCTCGGGCTCGGTTGCGATGAGGAATTCCTTCTCGTCGATGCTTTCGCAGGGGATGACGACGGTTTCGCCGTCTTCCTTCATGCGGGCGAGGAGCTTCTTCTTCACCTTGAGTGCCGGCGTCCCGTAGGAGGTCCCGACTTCAACGCCGGGAAGGCTCGCGAGGCGGACGACGCGCTGGAAATGGTCTTCTGACATGACGCGCATGGTAGCAAACGCTCAAAGGAACCAGATCGCTGCCAGCGAAGGTTCCGATGCAATCCCCAGCGCTCCCTGTCAGTCGCGCCTCGGGCCCGTTCTGTGGTGGAGCGACAGCCATAGGCCGGGACTATCGCTGCCTATGCTGCTATCCACTGGCATGGGGTTCTCACGTTCCGTACAATGACGCAACCGTGCAGCCTCGAGGCCAGCGACACCGGCCCTCCGGCACTCCCGCACTACAGGATTAAGACAATGGAAGATGTCGTCATTACCAGTGGCGTCCGGACTGCCATCGGCAAGTTCCAGGGCTCCCTCGCCGATGTTCCCGCTTCGGATCTCGGTGCTCATGTGATTCGCGAAGCGTACATCCGCTCGGAAATCGACCCCGAAAATGTCGACCAGGTAGTGATGGGCATCGTTGGCCAGGTGGCCGAGGACGCTTACCTGTCGCGCCATTCGACGGTGAAGGCTGGCCTCCCGGTCGGGACCCCGGCGATGAACGTGAACCGCATCTGCGGTTCGGGCCTCGAAGCAGTGAACACGGCCTCCCGCCTCATCCAAAGCGGCGACGCCGATGTCGTCATCGCCGGCGGCGCCGAGAACATGACGCGCATGCCGTTCTACCTGCGCAAGGCGCGCAGCGGCTACCGCCTCGGCCACGACAGCATCGAAGACGGCATCATCCACCTGCTCAGCGACCCGTTTAAGGGCTACCACATGGGCATCACGGCAGAGAACCTGGCCGAGCAGTTCGAAGTCAGCCGCGTGGCCCAGGACGAATTCGCGGCCGAGAGCCAGCGTCGCGCCATCGCGGCGATCGATGCCGGCAGGTTCAAGGATCAGATCGCTCCGCTGACCATCAAGGTCGGCAAGGAAGAGAAAGTCTTCGATGTCGACGAGTACCCGCGCGCGACGACCGCGGAGGCGCTTTCGAAGCTGCGCCCGGCCTTCAAAGAAGGCGGCGTGGTCACGGCCGGCAACGCCAGCGGCATCAACGACGGCGCCGCGGCACTGACCCTGATGAGCGCTTCGAAGGCGAAGGAACTGGGCGCGACCCCGCGCATGCGCATCATCGCTCGCGCGGAAGCCGGCGTTGAACCGGCGATCATGGGCAGCGGCCCGATCCCGGCCATCCACAAGGTGCTCGACAAGGCCCAGATGACGCTCGACCAGATCGACGTCATTGAGCTGAACGAAGCCTTCGCGAGCGTTTCCTGCGCTTGCGCGAGCGAACTCTCGCTCGACCCGGACAAGGTGAACCCGAATGGCGGCGCGATCGCCCTCGGCCATCCTGTGGGCGCCACAGGCGCGATCCTGACCGTGAAGCTCATGCACGAACTCGAGCGCACCGGCGGCCGTTTCGGCATCGTCAGCCTGTGCATCGGCGGCGGCCAGGGCATCGCGACGATCTTCGAGCGATTGAACTAGTCCCCTCACCCCAACCCCTCTCCCAGGCCTGGGAGAGGGGAGCTATACGGATACACTCTTGGCGAGAATCACGAGACCGGCGGAAACGCCGGTTTTGTGTGCGGGGTACTGCCGCCTGCCCGGCGAGTAGGGATGGGGCCTGGCTTCCGCGCGTCCGGGGGGCCGCCCGCGAGAACGACGGACGTTCCGCGACTACAAAGCGGCCAGCCCCAGGGCCGAGACATACAGACCCACTCCGTAGACCGTGTGGGTCCCGAGGTTGCGGAGGCGGCCGACCCACGGGCGCGGCGCCTTCGAGCCGGCGATGCCGGCACCGAATGCGGGCTGCATGACCAGCCACGGCGCGAGAACTGTGCCCAGGCCCACCGCAAGCGCGGGCCAGAGGGATGGGGAGTTCGCCCAACCGGTCCCCGCGGCAAGCAAGAGCACGGCCGCGAAGGCGACGCCGATGCCGTAGTGGGCCAGCCAGCCGAGGAGGCGTTCGCCTGGCACCGCCGCCGCGGAAGCGATGCGCGCGTGGAAGAAGATGCCGCTCCGGAAATGTCCAACCCAGCGGCCGAGCAGGCGATAGTCAAGGCTGGAGATGTGGAAGGTCCTTCGGAGGAAGAACGCCCAGGCGTCGATGGCGGCGGAGCCGGCGATACCCATGATGGCGCTTCGCGCGGCGAGTTCGAGTGGTGTCATGTTGAGTTCCTTTCGGGTTGGGGTGTGAGAAGCGAAAGCGGCCACCGGTTGTACCGGCGGCCGCTTACCTGTGGGGTCTGCGCCCGGACTCAGAGGCTGGCGGCGCTGGCGGCGCGGCCGGGCGCAGCCGAGACGCTGCCGGCACGGCTCGAGCGTCCGAGGCGGAGCGCCTTCACGGTCAGGAACGTGCCGAAGGTCAATTCCCAGATGATCTCCGGGAAGGTGAAGAAGAAGCTGATGGGCGACACCTGCTCGTAGGCGCCGAAGAGGACAGCGACCGCGGTGCCGACGGCGATGGGCCCACCGACGAGGCCGAGGAGGGCCAGGCGCCGCGGCATGAGGCCGGACCTGTACATCATGTAACCGAGGAGGATGCCGTTGCCGAAACCCGCGCAGAAGGCCGGGCCCAGGAGGAAGGTCCAATCGTGGAAGGCGACGAGCGCATTCGCGGCGGCGGTGAGGCCGGCGGCGTTTGCGGCATCGACGCCGCCAAAGTCCTGGCGGAGCGTGACCACGGTGAGGAGGCTGAGCACGCCGAGCGCGATCATCACCGACTCAAACAGGCGGCTGGCCACATACCCGATAGCGACGGTCTCTGTATAGCGACGGACCACAGGGTAGAGCGTGATGGCAGTGCCTGCGTTGCATACGATGAGGATGATTTCGAAGAGGGCGCCGATGGTCACGCGGGTGTCATGACCACCGCCGACGACGTAGTCCGCACGGTCGAGCAGGGGCGCGTAGAAGAAGAGCGCGGGGATCGAGAAGATGAAGGTGCCGATGAAGAGGATGCCGGTTGCGAGCATTGATTTGCGCGTTCGCTCGTCCCAATCGGCGGGATTATGAACCCTGGTTTGAGCAGTCATTTTCGAAGTCTCCTGTTGCAGTTGGGTGTCGATGATGGGCGGGCGCGTTGTTCGTAGAGGGCGGGCCTCGCGAAACGGAGACGAGCTCGAGCCCGAGGTCGCGGATGCGGCGCAGCACCGAGTGGAGTGCTGCCTGGTCTTCGAGGCTTCCCTCGATGAGGGTTATGCCGGCGGGCTCCAGGGTGAGCGCCAGGCCCTCGAATTGCTTCGCCCAGCGAGATTCGAGGTGGCCGCGAACGCGAACCTGGTAGTGGTTGGCTGATGGATGGTTGGCTCGTTCCATCGGTGCTTCCCCGGGGGCCTTCGCCCTGTTGAAGACAACGTAGGGAGCGACGATGTGAGCCAGCATCACCACGTGTGGTGATTGATGTGGTGATTCTTGGGCGGCGCCGGGTGGGCGGGCGAATTGCTAGAGCAGGCCGAGTTCCGCCGCGCGGCGCAGGGCAGCCCGCCGGCTGTTGACCCCGAGCTTGCTGTATACGTTCTTCGTGTGCGTCCGGAGCGTGTTCAGCGAGACGACCAGCTCGGCGGCCATCTCCGGGCCGCTGAGTTCGGATGCGAGCAGGCGCAGGACGTCGAGTTCGCGTTCGCTGAGGGCATCGGCGGTGCGCGGCCGCACAGGCATCGGCACCGGTCGACCGGATGCCTGGCGCAGAAGCAGTTCGCAGTAGTCAGGGGTAATACCGCGGTCAGCGGCCAGCCTGATGAGACCGAGGAGCGCCGGCCCCTCATCGAGGAACAGCCGGGCATAGCCCTCGGGCTGAGCACCACGCAGGACGGGTTCGAGCCGCGAGAGCGCCCCTCCGGAATCGCCCGCGGCGAGGCGAGCGCGAGCGAGAAGAACGCCGATCTCGAACCCGGTGCCATCCCGGTGGCCGCCCTCGGCCGCGGCGGCCAGCCGTTCGAGGAGGTGTTCCGCCGAAGCTATCGATGACGGGGTAGCCTGCGCCAGGAGGATGCGGGCGAGCGTGATGTGTTCGTATTCGGTGGCATAGGTCAATTCATCGTCGGCCGAGATTGCGCGCAGCCGCGCCCAGTCAAGCGCCTCGGCGAGGCGTCCTTGTTCCGCCCAGAGCCGTGCGCGCCAGGCCGCGAGCGGCCGGTAGTCGGGCACGGCGCCGCGGATATACAGGGGCTCAGCTTCGTTGAGCAACGCAACCGCCCGTTCGAGGTCTCCCTCGCACTGGCGAAGGCGCGCCTCGGCGAGCAGGCGGCGGAACGGCGTCCGCGGCGGGAAGACGCCGAGCCGGTCGGCGCTTTCGAGGTGGGCGGCGGCCCCCGGGAGGTCGTTCCACTCGCAACAGAGTTCGCTGAGCCCCAGCAGAAGATTGGCCGCACCCCGGGATGCCCCGCCCTTCGCGTTCACGTAGTCGAGGGTGTCTTCGAGCCGGCGCTTTGCGGATTCCAGCAGCCCACGCGCCTTCAGCAGTTCGGCTGTGTGGTACGAGGATGTGATGGCGAGGCCGGTGTCGCCGGAGCGTATGAAACAGGCGACGGCCTCGCTGTGGAACTGTTGGGCCGCCGCGAGGTCGCCTTCGATCCAGTGCGCGAGGCCGCAAAGGGCGACGGCCGTCCCGCGCCAGTGGTGTTCGTCGGGGGCCAGCAATGCGAGGGCGGTGGTCGCGTGGGTGGCCGTGGTCGCTGCGTCGCGGGCCGCCATCGAAAGATACCCTCGTCCGACGGCGATAAGCGCGGGGAGCATTGCGAAACTGTGCTCGTCGTAGACCAGCGCTTCGCCGGGCGATTCCACAAGGATGCGCTCCGCATCGGCGATGCGGGAGGCCGAGCCTTCCATGTCGCCGATGCCCTGGAGCGCGTGGCCGTAGTACGTGCTGAGCACCGGCATCTTCCTGAGCAGGCTATCGGGAATCGGCTTCAGCCAGGCGATGAGGCGGTCCGGATGGTGATGACGCTGGACCGACTCTGCCTCGCGTTCAATCACGGCAGCGGCGCGTTCGAAGTCCTTCGCCGCCAGCGCGTGGCGGATGGCGCGGTCCGGCTCGCGGTTGGCCGCGTACCAGTCCGAAGCGCGCGCGTGCAGGGTGGCCACCTCGTCTTCGAACTGCTCGGAGAGCTGCGCCTGGAGGACATCGGCGAACAGCTGGTGGTAGCGGAACCAGCGTCGCCGGTCGTCGAGCGGCACGACGAACAGGTTCCCCCGCTCGAGGGCGTCGAGCATGCGCCGCCCATCGGCGGCCTGGGTCACGGCATCGCAGAGCGGCGCGGAGAGGCGCTCGAGGATCGATGTCTTGAGGAGAAACTCTCGCACGGCCGGCGGCTGACGCCGCAGCACCTCTTCCACCAGGTAGTCGACGATGTACCGGTCGTCGCCCGAGAAGGCCCTGATGAATTCGCTCGCTCCGTCACGTCCCTCGAGGGAGAGCGCGGCGAGCTGCAGCGCTCCTGCCCAGCCTTCGGTCCGGTCCTCCAGGCGCTGCACGTCGTCGTGGTTGAGATCCAGGCCCATCACTTCGTTGAGGAAGGTCTCTGCTTCGTCGGTCGTGAGGCGAAGGTCGGCGGCGCGGATCTCGGTGAGCTCGCCTCGCGCCCGCATCCGGGCGAGCGGCACAGGCGGGTCGACGCGGCTCGCGAGGACGACGTGCAGTTGCGGCGGAAGGTGGTCGAGCAGGAAGGCCATCCCCGTCTCCACGCCTTCTGCTTCGATGACGTGGAAGTCGTCGAGTACCAGCCAGAGATCGGCCGGGTCCGCGGCGATCTCGTTGATCACGAGCGAGAGCACCGATTCGATCGGCGCCGGCTGCGGCGCCTCGAGCAGCTCGATAGCGCCGCAGGTGCTGACGCCCGGCCGCGCCGGGCTGAGCGCTCCGAATACATACTTCCAGAACGAAACGGCGTGGTTATCGGCCTGGTCCAGCGAGAGCCATGCGAGGTTTGAGGCCGGGATGCCGGCACACCATTCCGCGAGCAGCGACGTCTTTCCGAACCCCGGCGGCGCGGAGAGGAGCACCAGCTTTCCGCGGGCGCCACGATCGATCCGTTCGATGAGCCGCGATCGCCTGACCTGGCCCGCGCGCATCGCCGGGATGTGGAACTTCGTACCCAGGAGCGGGCTGGCGTTCCCGGCGGAACGGCGTGTTGCGGCCACGCGCTGAGTGTACCGGCCCCGGGGCGGCGCCGCTCAGTTGCCTCGCAGGACCCCGCCTGGAGACGAGGCATAGGCACCCCATGCCACGCTCTGGGGAATGTCCCATCCAAAAAATGGGGAATGGTTCCCGATGGCATTGGACCCCCGGGAGGAGACAGTTGTTGTGTCGACCGGCGACACAAACACAACACGAAACACAGGAGAACTAACGAACATGCAACGCTTCATCATCGAACGAGAAGTCCCCGGCGCGGGCAACCTCACCCGGCAGCAGCTGGCGGAAATCGCCAAGACCTCGAACTCCGCCGTCGCTTCCCTCGGCGTCCCGTACAACTGGGTCAACAGCTACGTGGCGGGCGACAAGATCTACTGCGTCCACGAAGCCGAGGACGCGGAGACCATCCTGGAACACGCCCGCCGCGGCGGCTTCCCGGCGAACAAGGTGACCCCGGTGGCCGACGAGTTCGGCCCGCAGACCGCGGCCCTTGCCAATTGAGCCGAACGAACCCTTAAGATCGGCGCGATCTTAGGTGAACGACGAAAATTCCGACTTGAAATTGCTCGAGCGTTCCGGCGAGCTCGAGTTCATCGCCAGGGGCGCCGCAGAGGCGCTCCGTGGCGAGGGACGGGCTGTCGCAGTCGCTGGAGATGCGGGTGCAGGGAAATCTTCCCTCGCCCGCGTCGCCGTTTCCTGTGTGGGGCCGGTCCGAGTGCTGCGCGGGAGCTGCGATCCGCTCTCGACGCCGCGCCCGCTTGGCCCAATCCGCGACATTTTCGGCGACCTCGGTTCCACGCTTTCGCTGATCGAGGCGCAGAGCACGGCACTGACTGCCGTCGGTGAAGCGGCGTTCGCGGCGTTGAAGACCGAACCAACAGTCGTGTTCATCGAAGACACACAGTGGATCGACGACGCCTCGGTGGACGTGCTGCGCTTCATCCTGCGGCGCATCGGCGCATTGCCGGTGCTCCTGCTGCTCACCTACCGCAACGACGAGATCGGCATGAGCCATCCCCTGCGCGCGCTGCTCGGAGACCTCGCGCGCGCGGAACGCGCCTCGACGCTGACGCTGCGGCCGCTTTCCCAGGCAGCGGTCGCCGAATTGCTGGCAGGCACGCGCCTCGACCCGGCGACGGTGCTTCGCACTACCGGCGGCAACCCGTTTTTCGTGACGGAGATTGCCCGCCAGCCCGATGAACAGATCCCACTGACGATCCGCGATGCGGTGCTCGCCAGCACCGCCGGGCTTTCGGATTCCGACCTCGAAAACCTCCAGTTGCTTGCCGCCGCGCCGGACGGCACCGACGACCGGCACCTCGTGGCGCTCAGCATCGACGTCCCGGCATTGCGCAGGCTCGAAGCCACCGGGCTGCTGGTGCGGACTCGCCGGGGGATTGGGTTCCGGCACGAACTCGCGCGCCTGGCGGTTGAGGATTCGATCCCGCCCGGCGCGGGCCCCGGCGTGCATGCTCGCCTGCTGGATGCTCTCGAAAGTACCGGCTCGAAAGAGTGGGCGCTTCTGACGCACCACGCGCACGCCGCCGCCGATCATGCGCGCGCAACACGTTTCGCGCTGGCGGCGGCGGACGACGCCGTGCGAACCGGAGCCTACCTCGAGGCGGCGGCCTTCCTTTCGCAGGCGCTGGAACATTTCGAGGGGCCGGCCACCGACCGGGCGGAGATCCTTGAACGACTCAGCTTCCTGCAATACATGGTGAACCAGCTGGACGAGGCGTTCGCCTCGATAACGCAGGCAATGAACCTGTGGGCCTCGGCGGGCGATACCGCGGGCGTGGCGGCCGCCCACGAACGGCGGTCAATCTTCGCGTATTACTCCGCCCGCCGGGACGAGGCGGAGGAGCAGGTGCGGCTGGCGGCGAAGACTGCGTCCGAAGGGGGCCACGACCTGCGCTACGGGCTGGCGGTGGCGCTCAAGGGCTTCATCGCCTACCGCAGGAACGACCTGGAGGAAGCACTCGCCGCGACCGCGGTTGCCGGCGAAATTGCCCAGCGCACGGGCAGCGCAATCCTCGCGCGCCAGTGCGCTCTCATCAATAACGGCGTCAATTTGCTCCTCGGGGTCACCCGAGACCGGGAGGAGATGGTCGCCAATATCGACGCGGCCATCGCCTCGTCCTTCGACGAACTCGCCTCGATGGGGTTCACGAACCTCGCGGGGATCGATGTGGAGCAGCGGCGGTTCCGGCAGGCAGAAGAGATCCTGGAGCGCGCGATCCCCTTCGTGATCGAGCGAGAAATCACGGTGTGCCAGGCGACGCAAACGAGCGTGCGTTCAAGGATGCAGCTGTTGCGTGGACGCTGGCAGGCCGCGCTGGAGGACGCCAGGGCCGTGCTGGACGCCGAATGGGCGCAGGTTGCGCGATTCTGGCCGCACCTGGCCATCGGGGTGCTTGCGCTGCGGCGCGGCGAACCCAGCGAGAGTCTCCACCAGGCGTGGCAGCTGGCGCTGCAGCTCGATGAGCCCCTGCTGAGGTTGCCGCTGCTTTCGGCAATTGCGGAACGCACATGGTTGACTGGCGAAGAAGATGGCCGCCTGCAGGAAGCCGCTGCGGAACTTTCGGAACTGAGCAAGACGCCGGGCCTTGAGTGGTCCATCGGCGAACTTGCGGTGTGGCTGAAGAGAGTCGGGATCGAGACCGGAAGCCTCCGGGCGATAGCCGAACCGTACCGTCTCGAACTCGAAGGTCGCGCGGGCGAGGCTGCGGCGTGGTGGCGACGAGCCGGCGCGCCCTTCGACGAGGCGATGGCGCTGCTCTGGTCGGATGATGAGGACGACCAGGTGGCGGCGATCGCGACCTTCGACTCGATGGGCGCCACGGCGACGGCGGACCGGGCGCGGCAGGAACTGCGGCGCCGCGGAGTGCTGAGCCTGCCGCCGCGGCCACGGGCGGCGACACGATCGAACCCGGCGGGGCTCACCAACCGGCAGCTGGAAGTTGCCCGCCTCATCGCACAAGGGCTGACCAATGCGGAGATGGCCCAACGCCTCTACATCTCGGAGAAGACCGCCGACCACCACGTGTCGGCGGTGCTGGGCAAGCTCGGGCTCGCATCGCGACGGGACGTGCAGCGGCGCTCGGCGGAGTTCGGGCTGGATTAGGCCGGGCCGGAGACGCAGCCCGCACGGTAGACTGGCGCGATGTCACAACCTCCGAACCCATGGCTCGCCATGCGGTCTCGCGATGGCGATGCCTACGACGAGCCGTACGAACGCCGTGCAGCCGCCGGCGAAGACGTGCACGGCGAGGCCAACTTCGTTTGTGGCTACGAGGTGCAATCGGTCCTCGATGCCGGGTGCGGGACCGGGCGGGTGGCGCGGGAACTGTCGCGGCGCGGCCTCCACCTGGTGGGAGTCGACCTCGACCCGGTGATGCTGGCGACGGGACAGCGCAAGGCGCCGGAGATCGAGTGGCATGTCGCCGACCTGGAGACGGTAGACCTGGGGCGGACATTCGATGCGGTGGTGATGGCGGGTAACGTGATGATCTTCCTCACGCCGGGGAGCGAGGGCCGGGTTCTGGCGAACCTGGCGCGGCACCTGAAGCCGGGCGGCCTCCTCATCGCCGGCTTCCAGCTGCGAACGGGTGCGTTGGACCTGGCGCGGTTCGACGAACTGAGCGCGGGGGCCGGGTTCGAATTGGCCGAGCGGTTCGGCACCTGGGACAGGAATCCGTGGGTTCTCGGTGGGGGGTACGCGGTTTCGGTCTTGCGGAAGGGGTAGCCGTCACCCCCGGCCCCTCTCCCAGGTCTGGGAGAGGGGATCTGGTCATCGCAGCCAGTGGAGTTTCACGGCGCGAGGCGCTGCGCTGGAGGGGAGGGTGGCCGGTCGTTGACGCTCGCGGTTCGACGTCGTGGGGGCTGACGGCCAACGGCCAACGGCCGTGGCAGGTCACCGCCCCGCTCCCTTCCGGTCGCGGCTCAGATGATGCGCGGGTCGGGCGGCGGCCACGGTTCGGGGGGCCAACGGCCAACGGCCAACGGCTAGCCGCGGCGGCGTTTGGCCTCGAAGGTCTGGCGGGCGCGTTCGCCGGCTTTGGCTTCGGAAACGGTGTTGGCTACCGGCGGGGCGTTCACCTTTTCGAGGTAGTAGCTGTAGCCGCCTTCGAAGCTGCGGATTTCACCATCGCGGACTTCGATGACGCGGTCGACGAGGCGGTCGAGGAGATAACGGTCGTGGGAGACGACGATGACCGTGCCGGGGAAGGCTTCGAGTGACTCTTCGAGCACTTCGGCCGCGGGGATATCGAGGTTGTTCGTCGGTTCATCGAGGACGAGGCAGTTGGCCCCGAGCTGCATGAGGCGTGCGAGCTGCACGCGCGACTTTTCGCCGCCGCTGAGCTTCGCAATCGGCTGGGAGCAGGCGTCGTAAGGCAGGAGGAACCGCTGCAACTGGGCGACGGCCTCGCCTTCGTACATGGGTTTCACCTCGCGGATGGCCTCGACCGGGGTCTGGCGCATGTTGAGGGTCTCGTGCTCCTGGGCGTAGTAGCCGGTTTTCACGCTGGGGCCGGTCCAGACTTCGCCTTCGTCGGCCGGGAGCTGGCCGAGAATGAGCTTGAGTAGCACGGACTTCCCGGCGCCGTTCGGGCCGACGATGCCGATGCGTTCGCCGTTGAGAATGGTGTCGTTCGCATCCATGAGGATGATCTTTTCGCCGAACGACTTGGCAAGGTGACGCAGCTCGAGCGTCTTGGTGCCGCCGCGACCGGACGGGCGGAACGCCAGGCGCATTTTGCGGCGTTCGAGCACGGGGCGTTCGACCTTGTCCATCGAATCGATCTGGCGCTGCTTGTTGCGCGCCTGCTTGATGTGGCGTTCGTCGATGACGATCGAGGCCCAGAGCTTGAAGCGGGCAATGGCCGCTTCCAGGCGGGAGATTTCCTTCTGCTGGGCGACGAAGTCCTGTTGCTGGCGGAGCAGGGCGAGTTCTTTCTGGCTGACGTAGCTGGTGTAGTTGCCTTCCCAGCGGCGCAGGACGATGCCGTTTTCGCGCGAATAATCGAGCTCGCAGATGACGTTCGCGACCTCATCGAGCAGGTAACGGTCGTGCGAGATGACGACGACGCACCCGGGGAACTGGCGGATGACCTGTTCGAGCATGGCCTTGCGATCGAGATCGAGGTGGTTGTCGGGCTCATCGAGCAGTAGCAGGTCCGGTTCGGCGAGGAGGCAGCGGGCGATGCCGATGAGCTTTCGCTGCCCGCCCGAGAGGAGCTCCATGGGACGGCTCCAGGCGTCTTCATCGAAGCCGAGCGAGCGCAGGAGCGCTTCGGCCCGGTTGCGGATGGCGCCGCCGCCGGCCTTTTCGTATGCCTCGAGGAGGTCGGCGTGTTCGTGGAGGACGCGGTCAAAGAGCTCCGGGTCTTCCAGGGTGGCGGGGTCGGCCATGGACTGCTCGGCGGCAGTGAGGCGCTCTTCGAGCGCGGCGAGGTCGCCGCTGGAGGCGAGGAGCTCTTCGAAGGCGGAGCGGCCGGCCTGGCCCGTGAACTCCTGTGGAAGGTAGGCAACGCGCGCCCCGCGGCGGAGCGTGACGACGCCCTCATCGGGGGCATCTTCGCCCGCGAGCACCCTGATCAGGGTGGTCTTTCCCCAGCCGCTCGGGCCGACGAGGCCGATCTTCTCGCCGTCCTGGAGCGACCACGAGAGACCGCGAAAGATGGTGCGTCCTCCGTGGACGCGCGAAACCGAGGCGAGGTCGGCGACGATCATGCACTCGATTGTCGGGGAGAGTTGCGCTGCGGGGCATCGCCCAAAGGTGGGAGACGCCGGTGGTCGAAACGGATTGACCTCTTCGATTCGCGAATCACAGGATCCCAATCCCGGCGGGTTGACGGAGAGGCATAATCGGTAGTGAGCGGACCGGCGGAGGTTTGGCCGATGGACACGTTAGTTTCGGCTCGCGCACTGATGGGCCTTTCGCTGGTGTTCCATACCTTCTTCACGCCCATCGGGATTGGCATGCCCCTGATGCTGTTCCTCGCCGAAGGCGCCGGGCTCTGGACCGGGAACCCGCGTTATCGCCGCCTGGCCCGGACGTGGACGCCGGTCACCGGGTTGTTGTTTGCCGTCGGAGCTGTTTCGGGGACGGTGCTGTCGTTCGAGCTCGGGCTGCTCTGGCCGGAGTTCATGGACTATGCCGGCGCAATTATCGGGATGCCCTTCTCGCTTGAGGGGTTCGCGTTCTTCACGGAAGCGATCTTCCTCGGCGTTTACATCTACGGGTGGGACCGGCTTTCGCCTCGGGCACACTGGCTGGCGAGCATCCCACTCTTCGTGAGCGCGGCGATATCGGCGGTGTTCGTGATTTCCGCGAACGCCTGGATGAATACGCCCGAGGGCTTCAAGGTGGTCAACGGCGCGGTCACCGACGTGGACCCGTGGGATGCGATGTTCAACGCGGCGTGGCTGCACGAGGCCATCCACGGGACGATCGCTGCGTACGTGGCGACCGGGTTCGCGGTGGCAGCCGTTTATGCGTTCAGGATGCTGCGCGGCACGGCGGGACCGGATGCCGGTCTCGGCCTGAAGCTGGCGATGGGCATGGCGGCGGTCTCGATCGTCGCGCAGCTCATAGCCGGCGACTTCGCGGCACGGCGGGTGGCCGACCTCCAGCCGGAGAAGTTCGCGGCCATGGAGAGCCAGTTCGAGACGCAGAACGGGGCGCCGCTGCGGATCGGCGGGGTGCCATTCGATGGCAAGGTCTACGGCGCGATCGAGATCCCGAAGATGCTGAGCTTCCTCGGCTACGACGACCCGGACGCGGAGGTGCGCGGGCTCAACAGCTTCCCTAAAGGTGACACACCAAACGAGACGATCGTCCATCTCTCTTTCCAGGCGATGGTGGGGTTCGGGTTCTTCATGCTCGGCATCGCCGGCTGGTTCTGGTACATCACCTGGCGCAGGCGGACGCGCCCGCCGGCCTTCGGCCGGTGGCTGCTGCGCGCGGTTGTGCTGTGTGGCTTCCTCGGGTTCGCGGCGGTGCAGGCCGGCTGGTTCGTCACGGAATTCGGGCGCCAGCCGTGGGTGGTGCGCGGCTTCCTCCGGACTTCGGAGGGCGTTACGGACCGCTCCGGGATCGAGGTGTTCTTCATCCTCTTCACGCTGCTGTACATCGTGGTCTCGGCAGGGCTCATCTGGGCGCTGGTGAAATGGCCACGAGAGACGCCAGCCGGGGAAAGCGAGACGAACTATGTCGCCTGAGCAGCTGGCAGCCGCTGTCGCCGTGATCGCGATCGTCATCTACGCGACGTTCGGGGGCGCCGATTTCGGCGGCGGTATCTGGACGCTGTTCGCCAGCGGCCCGCGCAAGGACGACCAGCGGAATGCGCTCGAACGCGCGATCGGCCCCGTGTGGGAGACGAACCATGTGTGGCTGATCCTGCTGGTGGTGACGCTGTTCGTGGTGTTCCCGACGGCCTACGCAGCGATCTTCACCGCGCTCTACGTGCCGCTCTTCATCGCGCTGCTCGGCATCGTCGGGAGGGGCGCCGCCTTCGCGCTGCGGCACTATGGCGAACGTGACACGCGAATCAATCAGTTCGCCCTGCGCTCGTTCTCCGTGGCGAGTTTGCTGACGCCGTTTAGCTTCGGATTGGCCGTCGGGGCAGTGAGCGGAGGAGACATCGAGGTCGACGGGAGCAGGGTCACGAGCGGCGCGTTCGCGGGCTGGCTCGAACCGTTCGCGCTCTCTTGCGGGGTGATCGGTTTGCTCATCTGCGCGTTTATCGGCGCTGCTTTCATGATCCCGCGTACCGAAGGCGCGTTACGGGAAGACTTCAGGCGGCGAGCGATGCTGGCATCGGTGGCGCTGGGCGTGGTCACGACGATCGCCATCCCGGTCGCGCATCTGGAAGATTCCGGGTTCGCCGACCGGCTGACCCGAGGAAGCGTAGTGGCCGCCATGGGGGTGACGGCCGCGCTCGGGCTGGTCACGCTGTTCGCGCTGTGGCGAGGTTCCACCCGGGTGGCGCCCGTGCTGGCGGGGGCGACAGTGGCCGGGATCATCGCGGCGTGGGCGCTGGCGATGAACCCTGAGATGATCCTGCCGGGCTTGAGCATCGACGACGCGGCCGCGCCTTCGATCACGGTGAAATCGTTCCTGATCGCGCTGCCGCTGGGCTCGCTGATCCTGCTGCCATCGCTCTGGCTGCTGTACAACACATTTTCGCGCGAGGTGTTCGTGGCCGGGGATGCGCCGCCACGACACTGAACTCGCTACGATGCCCGGGTGAACCGAGCCGGATTCAGAACGTTCGCAACAGCCATGGGAATCGTGGTCCTGTGGCTAGGTGCCTGCTCCGCCGCTGTTGAGTTGACCTGCGGACGAGAAACGTCGAACCGCGAACTTCGTCGAGCCCCCGAACTTGTGAAATCAGGCGAACTTATCGGCCTGACTGAAGTCGACCTTCATGAGCGCTTCGGCGAACCAAGCTCCCGCAAAGTCGGAGGAGACCTTTCTTACTGGTTGAGTCCCGATGATGGTCTCTTCTGCGTCGATAGCAAGTGGTTAACGTTTGACTTCGATGCCGAAGGCCGCGTGGCCCGAGCCCGCATCACCCAGGACTAGGCCGAACGGTTTTAAAGGAAGGTCCGTACCGCCTCGAGGAATCCCTTCGGGCTTTCGAGAGGAATCGAGTGGCCGGAGCCCGGGACGAGGGCGAACTTGCAGTTGGGGATTTCCTTGAGCATGCGGTCGGCGACCGAGGCGTCGAGGACGTCGCTGAGTTCGCCGCGGATGAGAAGCGTCGGCGCCTTGATCTTCGGCAGCATCGCCCAGGCATCGCCTGCATCGGGCCTCGGAAGGCGATTCGTGCGCAGGGCCTTGTCGTAACGGAAGGTCCAGGTGCCATCGCCCTGGAGCATGAGGTTGTTGCGCGTGCGGTGCTGGAGCTCGGCCTCGTCGGCGCGGGGGTTACCGGCGCGTCCGGCGGCGATGGCTTCTTCGGGTGAGGCGAAGACATCGTTCGCCTGCACGCCGCTCACGATTCGGGTGGATCCTGCGGAGGCGATTTCGGGGCCGATATCGACGATCACCAGACGTTCGACTTCCTCCGGGTGCTGGGAGGCGAACTGGTAGGCGTTGCGGCCGCCCATGGAGAGGCCGAGGAGGACGAACTGCTTCAGGCCAAGCGCTGTGACCCACTTCTGCACGTCTTCAACCATCGCGTCGGCGGAATAGTCATCGGCCCAGTCGGAATCGCCGTGGCCGCGCTGATCGAGGGCGTAGACGTGGTACTTCGATTGCATGGCAGAGGCGAAGCTCTCCCACGAGCGGGCGTGGCCGGTGAATCCATGGAGCAGGACGAGGGCCTGGGCGCCGGGGTTGGGCCATTCACGGTAGTGGAAGCGAAGCCCATCGAGCATGGCGGACTGGTCGAGTGCGGGGAGGGACACGGGGCAACCTCGGCTATCGGGTTTGGCACGTGACTATACGCGAGGCGCCGACGATGCTCTCGCGCCTAGGTGGAGAGTGGACAGACTGCCCGCAGATCGCTTGCAGATCTCCCGTCAGACATCTGCACATTCTCCACAGAGTAGAGGCAAATTCACCACCACTTGGTGGCAAATTCACCACTAAGGTTGGGCTTCTCGTTCCGGCGTGGCTCCCCACCGCCAGAGGGCGTCGATCGGCATCGCCCAGATCCGATCGCCGAACGGAAGCGTGTGCTCCCCCGTATAGAGCAGGATCCCGCGGATGAAGCGCGGGCCGAGCTGATCACGGAGAAATTCAAGTCCCCGGCGGTCACGCGTGTCGAGCTTGGTCGACGCCTTCACTTCAATGGCGACAACCCGGCCGTCGGTGGACTCGATGACAATGTCGACCTCGGTGCCGGAAGCGGTCCGGAAGTAGAAGAGGTGGGCGAGCGTGTCGTTCCAGCCGAACTGCTTGCGCAACTCCATGAGGACAAAGGTCTCCAGCAACGCACCGAAAAGATCGCGCTCGATGATCATCCGGTCGGCATCGACGTTCTGGAGGTAGGCGAGGAGGCCGCTATCCAGGAGGGTGAGCTTCTCGGTTTTGCGCAGGCGCGTGCCAAGGTTCGGGGACCACGCGGGCAAGCCCTGCACGACGTAGGAGGCGCGGAGAAGGTTGAGGTATCGCACAAGGCTCGTGTGCGGGATCTCCAGCGAGCGGCTGAGCTTCGAGACATTGGCGACACCGGTGGCCTGGGACGCGACGAGCGAGAGGAGACGCGGCATCTCGCCGCTTGCATCGATGTGGCTGGCATCTTCGATGTGGCGCTGGAGCGTGGTTGTGGAGTAGTTACGAAACCAGGCGCGGACGCGGCGGTCACGGCTTCGGCCGACCACCTCCGGGAAGCCGCCTTCAAGAACGCGGTCGATGATGTCGCGCCCTCTCATGCGAGAGGGCCCCAGCACGGGCGGAGCGGTGTTGAAGGCCGCGTCGATGAAACCTTCGCGCATGCCGGAAAGCTCGCCCTGCGAGAGCGGCCAGAGGGTGAGGACCTCCATCCGCCCGACGAGGCTGTCGGACAGGCGGGGGAGCAAGAGCACATTGGCCGAGCCGGTGAGAATGAAGCTCCCGGGCCTGCGATCACGGTCAACTTCGAACTTGATCGAGCGGAAGAGTTCCGGGACGACCTGGACTTCATCGAGCACGACCGGACGGGGCAGGCTCTGGAGGAAACCGAGCGGGTCGCTCAGGGCCGCCTGGGCGATGGTTGGGTCGTCGAACGAGATGTAGCTCTGGGCGCCGGCGTACATCTGGGCGAGCGTGGACTTGCCGGTCTGCCTGGCTCCCGAGATGAGAACGACCGGCGTGTCTTCGAGCGCTTCACGGAAGTCCCGGGCGAGGTGGCGCGTGTACACGCTGCAAATCTACCACAGGTAGTTTGCAAATTCACCACTCATGGTCCGCAATTTCCCCGCATGCAAGCGGCAATCTCACCGGCGCATGGTTGAAGATCCACCACTCAGTGGTGGATCTTCCCTCAGACTAACTGCGCCAGGCGCGTTCGATTGTGCCGCCGCCGAGGACCTCTTCGCCGTCGTAGAAGGCGATTGCCTGGCCCGGGGTGAGGGCGCGCTGGCGGCGATCGAAGCGGATGACCGCTTGCTGGCCGATGACTTCGACGAGGCAGGCAGCGGCGGGTTCGGCCTTGTAGCGGGCCTTGGCCTGCAGCGGTGTGCCGGGTACCGGTGCAGCGCCGGCGGTCCAGGTGACTTCGTGGACTTCGGCGGTGTCGGCGAAGAGGTCTTCCTCGGGGCCGATGGTGACGAGGTTGAGGGTGGGATCGATGCCGGTGACGTAGCGCGGCTCGCCGGTGGCGATGCCCAGGCCTTTGCGCTGGCCAAGCGTGTAGGCAGCCACACCGCGGTGCTCGCCGACAACGGCACCGGACTCGTCACGCATTTCGCCAGGTTCGAGGTCGACGCGCTCTTCGACGAAGGCGCGGTAATCGTTCCCCGGGACGAAGCAGATCTCGACGCTGTCGGGCTTGTCCGCGACATCAAGGCCGAGGCGGCGGGCGTGTTCGCGCACCTGGTCCTTGGTGAGCTCGCCGATGGGCAGGAGGAGCTTTGAGAGTTGTTCCTGCCCGAGCATGTAGAGGACATAGGACTGGTCTTTGGAGAGGTCGACGCCGCGGAGGAGACGGAACGGGAATGACGAATTTCGAACTTCGAATTTCGCCGGGTCGACAGGGTTGCTGTCCCGCCTGGCGTCATTCGAAATTCGAAATTCGTCGTTCGAGACGACTCGGGCGTAGTGGCCGGTGGCGACGTAGTCGGCTTCGAAGGTGGGGAGGCGGTCGAGTAGGGCGCGGTACTTGATGTGCTCGTTGCAGCGCACACAGGGGTTGGGCGTGCGGCCGGCGGCGTACTCGGAGACGAAACGATCGACGACCTTCTCCTTGAACTCCTCTTCGAAGTTCATGATGTAGTGGCGGATGCCGAGCTGGCCGGCGACGCGGCGGGCGTCGTCGATGTCTTCGACGCTGCAGCACTGCTGATGGCCGCTGAATTCCTCGGGGCGCTCCTCGGTCCAGAGGCGCATGGTGACGCCGATGACTTCGTAGCCCTGTTCGTGCAAAAGGGCGGCTGCAACCGAACTATCGACGCCGCCGGACATGCCGACGACGACGCGGGGGCGGGAGGGGGTCTGTGTTACCATGAATTCGGTCTCGTAGGTTCGCGAGGCAGAGGAGAGCGCGTCTGGATTCCGAGTCACTCGCCCAACGGGCCGTCGATGTCCTTTCCGACCACAAGGCGCTGGATATCGCGCTGGTCGACATTTCGAAAGCGGCGTCGTTCACCGACTTCTTCGTCATCGCCACAGCGCAGTCGCCTCTCCAGTTTAGTGCGCTCCGGGACTACCTGGAAAAGGAGTTCCTTCCCGACGGCATCAAACTGCGCCACCGGGAGGGCAGCGGCGACAACGGCTGGATGTTGCTGGACTTCGGCGATCTCATCGTGCACATCTTTTCGCCGGACCAGCGGGCGTATTACCGGCTGGAGGAATTGTGGGGCCGGACGAGCCCTGTGGTGCGCTTCGCGAACTGAGTTTCACCACGGAGAGCCGAGCGAGTTCACGGAGGGCGGTGTTCGGGCGGACTCCTTTGCTGCATGGAACGCCTTGAGCGCCCGGGACGAGGATTTCACCACGGAGGCACGGAGTTCACGGAGGTCCGTGGCGGGAGAAGCTTCCTTGCTGCAGGCACTGTCACGAAAGCTTCATGGCCCTCGGCGCTGCGCTGGAGGGGAGGGTGGGGTCGCTTACGCTCGCGGTTCTTTGCTCATCGGAAAGGTCAATCGGGCGATTGACCGGGCGGCGTGGAGCGCGGGGGAGCGGTGGTGTCTAATGCGGGTGGCCGCGACGGCCGGAGGGGCTTGTGGAAAACTTCCTGCACATCACGTTCATCTGGCTGCACATCCTGGGGGTGGCGCTCTTCGTGGGGCCGCAGTTCTTCCTTGCGCTCGCGTGGGTGCCGGCTTCCCGGCAGATCACCGACCCGAAGCAGCGGGTGGCGGCGATCCGGGTGGTCACGCGCCGATTCGGGTATATCGGCGGGGCCGGGATTGTGCTGCTCGTGCTCGCCGGCGGCTATCTGATCGGCGATTGGCGCGATTACTACGGCGTCCCCGACGATGTGGGCTTCACCGACCTGCGGTTTGGGGTGGTCTTCATCATCAAGATGACGCTGCTGCTGGTGATGCTGGCAGTAGTCGCCTACCACATGCTCTACCTCGGGCCGAAGCAACTCGAGGCGATGGAAGCCCAGGCCAATGGCGAGCGAATCACCGACGCCGAGGTCAAGCGAGCGCGGATGATGTCGATGGCTGCGAGCATCATCGGGCTGCTGCTGGCGCTTACGTTGATGGTGATGGGCGTAATGCTGAACAGCGTGAGCTGGAGCCTGCAGGAGTTTTAGCCGCTCGGGTTTGGACCATGGATGCGAGGGCGAGACCGATCACCCGCTCCTCGCGTTTGTCGCAAG
The DNA here is from genome assembly GCA_050185215.1 of Dehalococcoidia bacterium. Lineage (GTDB taxonomy): Bacteria > Chloroflexota > Dehalococcoidia > Tepidiformales > Tepidiformaceae > Amarobacter. The sequence continues at coordinate 66,113 of JBFWZP010000009.1, forward strand.
CCGGCAGCGCCTCATCCGCGGCGAAGCGATAGAGCCACACCGCGGCCTCGCAGCTCTCGCGGAGAGGCGCATTGATGAGGCCGAGCGCCGCACGGTAGCGGCTATGCCATTCGTCTCCCAGGGCGTTCCGCACGGCATGCACGAGGAGCCGTTCGCTGCCGCGAAGGACACGATGTTGGACCGCCTCAACAAGCGGCAACGTTGAAGCGCTCAAAGACCGGGCGAATGCGTTCGACAACGTCCACGGTCGTAGGTTAGCAGCGAACCCGGGGCGCTATTTGCTCAATCGATAGGCCTGCTCGCCGATGCCCGCTTCACCCCAGATTTCCGAGGTGACGTTCCGTGCGAGGTCGGAAAGGCCGAAGAGGACTTTCGCGGCGTCAGCTGTTGGACTGCCCGTGGTGTTCTGGCCATAGGCGCCCGGAGCTGCGTTAATCACGAGGCCGACCGTATCGGCGTTGGCCCAGTAAAACCGGGCGTCGCGGACACCCTCGACGGAGCGGGCCTGCCTGCAAACATTCAGGGCGGCCCGGCCGAGCGCATCGCGATCTGCTCCCTGGCGTCGTTCCCACTTCTGTACGTGTAGTGGCATACATCTGCTCCAAATGGCGAAGATTGACTCTGAGAATACTCGCGGGGTCAACCATCGCATGCGAGTGTGTCGTTGGAGGACGATTACGAGCGGCGCGCGTGATTGCGGGTTCGTAGGCACTGATTTCGACCGGAGTGTAGCCGCGTCCGCGGCGTGAATGCTGGTCAAGTTCCCAGACCCGGCGAAGCGCGCCGCGCGCCAACCATTGCGGGAACTCCGGCACGTCGGCGCAGTGTTCGAGGATCGACTCATCGGCATCCGCCCAGGCGATGGCGTCGGCGACAACAACGCCGAGGGCGAACGGCCCCGGGCGCCAGTACGGCGAGAAGTCGATGACACCCGGCGGCTTGCCTTCTGCGAACAGGACATTAGCTGTGAAGTCGCCGTGGATGAGCTGCGAAGGCGAATCCACGGGCCGGAGAAACCGGGTCAGCCGCATGATGGCTTCGCGAAACGGCGGGAGCGGTTCAACTGATCGCTCGTCGAAGGTGAGGCGGTCGGCTTCCGCCCACGCGTCGCTCCGGGCTGCAAGAAGGTTGTTCCACGGGGCGAGCGGGACGTTCTCGAGGGCCGCGTGAAACGCTTTGCAGGCCGCGATGGTTTCCGGCCAACGACCACCGTTCGGACCGGCGTGTTCGCCATCGATGAACTCGGAAGCGGTCCAGCCGTCCACCACGAGGCGGGCATCGGCGGAGCGGACGGGCCGGGGGACGCGAAAGCCGCTGACTTCGAGCCGTTCGAACAACAATGCCGCCGCTTCGTCGTACGGAAATTCGGCGGGCTTGAGGACGATCGAGCCAGCTCGAAACGAGGTGCCCTGGCCCCCGGCGAGGGGCACTGGCCCGGCGGCGGCGCGAGAGGCTTCGAGGACTGCTGGTGGGGGCGGATTCGGCAAGGAACTGCTCGTTGGTGGCGGGAGTGCATGGGAGTCGAACCCGCCCGCGACCGCTCGTGCGGCCGCGCAACCGTTTTGAAGACGGCGGGAGCCACCGGGCCTCCTCCACTCACTGGGAAGGTAGCAGGAGGGCCGATTGCTGGCCACGCGGGATGCTTCACGGCTACCCCAATCCCCGCTTGATGCGTTCGGACTCTTCGTCCGAGATCTCGCCGCGGGCGTAGCGTTCGCGGGCGATATCGATCGGCGTCGCCGTGCCCTTTACCTTTGAATGCCCGGCTGGTTGGCAGCGGCCTCGCGAGAGAGCACGAGCACGCAACGGCGGCCACCTTCGGGGAGCGACTCCTTCACCGTGAGCGACGACTCTGGGAAGTACGTCCGCATCCAGCTGTGTTCGGCCCGGCAGATCCCCGGATGGCCTTGTGCCGCGGCAAGGGCAGCGCAGTGCGTAACGGTGAAGGTCGTCGCTTCGTCGCTGCACTCGACGGTGGCCCGGTGGCCGTAGCGCCGCATCCACTCGAGCACCGTCGCGGCGCGAGCACCTGGGGGCATGGACTTGACGATCTCACGCTCCGGGCCGAGCTCTCCGAAGTAGTGAGGCAGCCTGGCCATGAGATCGTCATAGGCCCCGGGATGGTGTTCGGCCAGGATGTCGAGGGCCGCGATGAGCGTGAAGAGGTAGCCCTGCGGGAACAGGCTTTTGCCCGCGCTCGTGAGGGAGTACGCATTGACGGGGCGCCCGGGCCCCGGCCGGCGTCTAGCGCGTTTCTTGATCAAATCGTGAGCTTCGAGCCGTTCGAGGTGACGGCGGACAGCCGCGCCCGAAAGGAACACCTTTTGGGCGAGATGTTCGGCCGACTGGCCGGGCTCCTCATTGAGCGCAACCAGCAGTTGCCGGTCGACCTCGGCCAGGGCATCGAGGCCGGATGGCAGAGACGCATTCGTATGTATTCCCACTGACTTTAATGCTAGCGGGCGGCTCGCGTTCGTCCAGTAGGGATTCTTTCCGATATCAATCGGGCGAACGTTCGTACGAGAGGACAAAGATGCATACGGCGTCGTTCCGGGCGATAGACGATTCGAGCGTGACCAGGAATTCAGGAAAAAACTTCCGGACGTGGTGACATTCGGCATCGCAGACTTCCGGGTGGGCGGCGGCGGCCTTCAGAAGGGGGCAATGGGTCATGGTGACGGATCACTCGCCCACAACTCGAAGGGAGAACCGTTCGAAGGGAAGCGCCCATCGGCGGCGGCCTGACCCCCCGCAGGCCGGGATTCCAGCCCGGGGTTGAAGTCAGTCGACTTCGGCCCCGGGCGGCTCGTCCCCGCGAAAGACGGGGAGGTAAACGCGAAACGTGGCGCCCTTTCCCGGGGCGCTCTGGACTCGCAATCCGCCACCAACGGACTGGACAACCCCGAGCACGGACGCGAGGCCGAGGCCACGTCCCGGAAACTTCGATGAGAAGAAGGGATCGAACATGCGAGCCCGCGTGGCGCGGTCGAATCCGGGACCCGTATCGGCCACTTCGAGGACAACAAAATCTCCGGGCTGGGCCGACCTCGCGCCGTAACAGGCGCGCAGCGTGCGACGATCGACGTGGGCCAGGCTCGCGGAGACGACGACTTCGCCCTCGGACTTCGCAATCGCCTCCGAAGCGTTGACCACCAGGTTCATCACCAGTTGGCCAAGCTCGACTCTGCCGCAACTGACGGGCGGCAACTCCGCCGGGAAATCGTCCCGGAGCGTCACGTTGCCGGAAACCGCGCGGCGCAGCATCTCGATGATCTCGCGGCTCACCTCGGAGACATCGGCCGGTTCGGTATGCGCCGTGCCGTGGCGCCCGGCAAAGCGGAGCATCTGCTGGATCAGATGGGCGGCGTGGCCGCCCGCGACGCGAATGTCCGCTGCTGCGGAGTAACCGGGCGAGTCGTCTGGCAATGTCCCGAGGAGAAAGTCCGCGTTGGCAATGATGGTCGTCAGGATGTTGTTGAAGTCGTGTGCGACGCCTCCGGACATGATCCGTAGTGCCTCGAGCTTCTCGGCCTGGAGCGCTGCGGCTTCGGCCTCGAGCCGCTCGGAGAGGTCGCGGACGACGCAGGCAACGCCACGGGTGCGGTGATAGAGGATGGGGATAAGCGCAATATCGGCAAGGAACTCTTCTCCATCGGCCCGGACCGCGGGGACGGGGTCACGGTCGAGAAGAGCCTTCGACGTGTCCTGATTGGCGAGGAATTCGTCGCGAAGGGCGACGTGCCGGCCGCGGAACCGCTGGGGGATGAATGCTTCGATGCGTTTACCGCGGACCGCGGCCTGATCGCAGCGAAACATACGCTCGGCGGCCGGGTTGACCACGCGTATTGCGCCGTGGGAGTCAACAACAACGATGCCATCGAGAGAACGCTCGACAAGGAAGTGCTCCCAGCTGGGAAGGTCGGGACCCAGGTCGTTTTGGGCGTCCCGCTGCTGGTTATGGGTCATGCTTCAGGTAGTTTCCTCGGCCCGCTTTAGGGGAATTTTGCAGCACTCAATCGCGTCGCGTATGCGGAAGAGGCATTTCGAAAAAAGAACGAGAGCAACTGCGCGAATTTCGGAAGCGGTGCGCGTGCCGCGCGGGATCCGATAGGCGCTCGCGCGAAAGGCTTCGAGGACTGCTGGTGGGGGCGGATTGGGCGGGGAACTGCTCGTTGCTGGCGGGAGTGCATGGGAGTCGAACCCACCCGCGACCGCTCGTGCGGCCGCGCAACCGTTTTGAAGACGGTGGGAGCCACCGGGCCCCCTCCACTCCCGCTGGGAAGGTAGCAGGAGGTCCGATTGCTGGCTATTTGCGAACCGCCGAAACCTGGATTCGACGGTGCGAACCCGCCTGGACGAGAGGCGGGCGCGGCCCGGCGTGCGAGCCGCGTTCGTCAAGGCCCGGTCAACGCCGAGCGTGACAGGCCCGATTGGGGAACCGTGGGTGGTCCGCATGGACCGTGCGACCCCGGCAACGGCGGCAGACACTCGAAATGAACTTCACCGGAGGTTGGATTCGATGCTGATCTTCCTTACGACGGCTGCCGCCTGGTTCCTGCAGACCTGGCACGGCGAACACATGATGAACGACGAAGGAGGGTGGGCCGGCTGGCTCGCCATGATGATCGCGATGCTGCTGGTGGTTGCAGCGGTTGGGCTGCTGGGGCTCATCGGGCTACGGTGGTCGACTTCGCATGGCCAGCACAACACGGAGTCTGCGCTCGACATCGCGCGCGAACGGTACGCTCGGGGAGAGTTGACCGACGACGAGTTCCAGCGCATCAAGAAGGGCCTGCGATAGTCGGCATTTTCGCCCGGTGCGCTACGCAGGGTGGGGGTGCGCCGGGCGAAGAGCGATTCGACTCGCCGGGAAACTAACGGCCACGTGGGCCAGCATCGGGAACGCTGTCCGCGAACTGCCTGGCTGCGGCAAGGTCGACGGCAAGTTTGTCCTGGGTACCGCCGGGCAACAACGACCAGCCCCAGGCGCCGGCGTAGCCCTTCTTATAGAGATCGGCGTACCGCCCTGCGGCATCGACGTTGGCATCGGCGTAGAACTCGCCGATCACGATTGGTTTCTTAAGCCCGTAAATCACGCTCAGCGTCGCGTAATCCGTGCAGATCGCGCAGGCCTTCGGCTCCATTGGGTCGTACCAGTGCGGTTCGTAGAAATCGAGAGGTGAATTCAGCCACATGCCCAGGGCAGTGATGTTCACCGAGCCGATGGTCACGAGCGCCGGGCTACGACGATGGATTTCATCCGCGACCGCATCGACGGTGGCGACCAGGTCCTCGCCCGCCGCCGGGTTCATCACCTCCCATTCTGGTTCGTTGAAAACATCCCACGCAAGGATGTGAGGATTGGTGGCGTAGTGCGCGGCGAGGTCGCCGATGACGCCGACGAGCGCATTGCGTTGCGATTTGTCGCCGATCCACGCCGCGGGGACATGGCTGGGCGCTGAGAACAGTACGAACGTGAAGTAGACATCGTACTGTTGCGCCAGCCGCAGTGCGGCGTCGATGTCCTGGTAGACGGCAGGCTTCAGCCCGGTTGGGCTCCCGTCGGCTGCGAGGATGAATTGGGACGGCTCGCCGGGAAACATCCACCAGCGGATCACATTGAGGCCGGCTGGTTTCGCACCTGCGAGGGCTGAAGCGGCCGTCTTGCTGACCTCGGGCGAACTCACGCCTCCCTCTGTGCCGCATCCGAAGTCGCATCCCCAGTTCACCCACGGGAGATTCGCGCCGTGCAGGTACCAGAGACGCCCCTGCCATCGGATGCGGGTCGACTCGACGGCCGGCGTGGGTAAGGGCGTGGCGGTGGGAAACACGCGAGGAGTGGCTGTTGGGCGAACCGTGGGCAGGGCGGTTGGCACGGCGGTTATCGATGGCGAGACGGACTCGGCGCTCGGAGCTGCATTGCCCTCCATGCACGCGGACTGTACGCACAGCAACCATGCCGAAGCTCCGATGATGAGCAGCCGGTGCACGACGAACGCCTCCCGGCGAAAGGCTCAATGCGGAGCGTCACGACGGAATGGAGAACTTGTCCGGACGCGATAAGCCCGGTCACACCGTGAAGCGGAGGCTAGAGCCCTGTGGGGTCGTCAGCCCTGAGCCGCGCGGCGAGGCCGCCAGGCGACCTGCCGGGACGTTGGGCGAACGGCGAACCACAAGACCGCGGCGGTGCCGCCGCCGATCAGCCAGCCGGTGAGGACATCGCCGGGGTAGTGGACTCCGGCAACCACGCGCGAGAGGCCGACGAGAAACCCGATGCCGAGGAGCCACGGAGCATGCTTTGGCCATGCCAACGCCGCGACAACCGCCAGCAGGCCCGCGAGGGTGGCGTGATCAGATGGGAACGAGTTATCGGCGCCGTGCTTCAGGAGCTGGATGGTATCGCGGTCGTGGACGAAGGGGCGTGTCTCGACGATGAGCTGCCCCGCTAACCAGAGGATTCCGAAGGCCAGGACGCCGGCGCCGACGACGAAGAGGGCCAGCGATGCACCGCGGGCCGGGCTTCGCTTCAGGTCGCGGAGGCCAAGTGCGCCGGCAGCCAGCGCGAGAATGAAGACGCCGTATTGCGCCCAGAACAGTGCCTGGTCATCGAGGAGATCCCAGTGGCCGGCGACTTTGCCGTTCAGGATATCGAGCAGGGCGTCGTTCACGGGAAGAGTGTCGGACTGATGGCGGGAAAGCGCACGCGGCGTCTTCACCGCGGGTTTCCCTTCTGCGACGCCGGCTAATGGCCCGCGAACTTCGCTTCGTAATCCAACAGCGCCTGGCGAACGACGGCGAGGGCTTTTGTCCGCCCCTCGAACGGGTCGACAACCACTTCCTTCTCCTCGAGCACCTTGTAGTCCAGGAAGAAACGGTTGATTTCGAGCATCGCGTGGGGCGGGGCGTCGCTGAGTTCGTGGATATGGTTCACGGCAGGATCGTTGGCATGCACCGCGAGAATCTTGTCGTCGGCGTGGCCCTGATCGCGCATGTGCATGACGCCGATGGGACGCACGAACATGAGCGTCAGCGGGGCGACGGGTTCCTGGCCAAGGACAAGGACATCCAGCGGGTCGCCGTCGTCGCAATAGCTCCGCGGGATGAAGCCGTAGTTCGCGGGGTAGTGGACGGAGCTGTAGAGCACGCGGTCGAGCTTGAGGATTCCGGTTGCCTTGTCCAGCTCGTACTTGTTCTTCGTCCCGGCGGGGATCTCGATGACGACGGGGAGGTGGGTTTCGATGGCCTCTTGGTCGACCGGGATATCGTGCCAGGGATGCATTGCGCGCGGCTCCAGAACTGTTAGTGCGATTTCGAGTGTAACGCGGGAGTGACAACATGCCGTTCTCGCTGGGCTGCCCCCTCGATACGGTCGCTGACATGGTGACTTTGACCGATGTTCGCGACCGCCTGCGTAAGGACCTTTCTGACGTCGCGGAAGAGCGCTGGCCCGACGACCAGCTCGACCGCCACATCGAACACGCGCTCTCGGAACTGAGCCTGTCGATTCCCCAGGAGTTGACCGCCACGGTGGCGACGACTCTCGGGAGCCGGGACGTTTCGATCGCTACCCTGGACGGACTGCTCGATGTTGAGGCCGTGGAGTTCCCGGTTGGCGAATTTCCACCGAGCTATGCCGGTTACTCGGTCTGGGGCACAACGCTCGCGCTCCACGTTGAGCATGAGCCTGACGGTACGGATGCCAAAGTCTTCTACACGGCGGAGCATTCCCTGGACGAAGAGGGTTCGACGCTGGCCGGCCCGATGGTCGACGTGCTCGTGACCGGAGCGAGCGCGTTCGCGGCGCAGGAACTGGCTTCGGGCCGGACCGACGCGTTGACCACCGACCCGGCCGCCGCCGAGCGATATGCGGCGTGGTCGCGGGCGAGGCTCACCGCGTTCCGGCAACTGTTGCACACCTACGGGCGCAAGAACCGGGTGCGGACGAGACGCATGTTCGTACCGGCGTGAGGTTCACCACGGAGGCACGGAGAGCACGGAGGTTCCAGAGCGTTCACGGAGGTTCCGTGATGTTGAATAGCGCCGAGTTCCGCCAGCAACTGCAACGCGCTCGCCCACCACGATCCTCCGTGAAGTAATTCGAAACCTCCGTGTCTTCGTGTCTCCGTGGTGCTCGAAGATCTGGTGGTGAATTAAGCTCGTACGCATGGAATTGACCCGGTACCCGCTCATGGAGATCGCCGAAAAGGTCGGCACTCCGTTTTACCTGTACGACGCCGACATCCTTCGCCAGAAGTTCGGCGAGCTTGCCTCGCTTACGCAGCCGAACGGGCTGCAATGCCGCTACGCGATCAAGGCGAACTCGGCGCGAAAGGTGCTCGAAGTCGCGCACGAACATGGCATGTGGATCGACGCGGTTTCGGGGAATGAAGTGCTGCGGGCGAAGCGCGCCGGCTTCGCGATGGGCCACGAGCCGCCCGTGGTGATGTACACGGCCGATGTGTTCCGGGACAACGCCTTGCAGGCCGTTGTGGAGAACGCCGTGCTGCCGAATGTGGGCTCGCCGGGGATGATCCGGCAGCTTTCGGAGGCGGGATATCGTGGGCCTATCGCCCTGCGCATCAATCCCGGGTTCGGGCATGGCCATGTGCAGGCTTGCGACACCGGCGGGCCGTCCTCGAAGCACGGCATCTGGTACGAAGACCACGCCATCGCCGGGGCTATGGCAAAGGATGCCGGGTTCCCGGTGGTCGCGCTTCACGCCCACGTGGGGACCGGTCCGCAAATCGAAGAGTTCGACCGCAACATGCGCCACCTGGCGGAGGTGTTCGAAGACCTGATGGCCGCCTATCCGGAGGCCGGCGCGGTGAACCTGGGAGGCGGCATCCCGCACGCCTACCGGCCGGACGCACGTAGTTACGACCTGCCGAACTACCAGGTCATCCTGGTGGAGGCCCAGCGAGCGCTTTCAGAGGCGGCGGGGCGAAAGATCCGGGTCGAAATCGAGCCGGGGCGGTACCCGGTGGCGGGCATGGCCTGCCTGGTGGGCCGCGTGACCGATGTGAAGGCGACCCGCACGAACCAGAAGGGTCCGGGCCACGAGTTCATCATGACTGACGCGGGCTTCAACGACCTCATCCGCCCGGCGATGTACGGCTCGTACCACCGCATATCCATCGTCGGGAAAGGCGCGGGGCGGCCCGAAGAGCAGTTCGTTGTCGCGGGGCCGTTGTGCGAAAGCGGCGATGTATTCACGCGGGACGAGCACGAACTGCTGGAGCCACGTGGCCTCCCACGGCCGGACGCCGGAGACCTGGTGGTGCTGCACGACGCTGGCGCGTACGGCGCCGCGATGTCCTCGAACTACGTGTCTCTGGGGCGGGCAGCCCAGGTGTACTGGGAGCAGGGACACGCGAGCCTGATTTCGCGCCGTGAGACGCTGGACGACATCGTGGCCCGGGAGTGCGACGAGGCGCTATTGTAAGGGTCGGTGGTGCCTGGTCGTAGGGGCGTATTGCAATACGCCCCTACGGACTGCGTCCACGAGTAACTTCGCCGGGCGGTATAAGCGTCCGGCCGCTTGCCCCGTGCGCGGTTCAGATGCCCGTACACATTTCAGAAATTTCTTTTTCTTCCGTGTCGATCCGGGTGGGGGTTCGTTCGACGCGTTTGTAGAGGCCGCTCTGAGGGGGCCGAACAAACGAGGAGAACTGGCAATGACTTCACCCAACCTGGAACTTGAATATCGTTCTCGCCTGGCGAGCGAATCGGCGGCCTTCCGCGTCGCGGCTCCGGCCACGCCGGCCAGCAGGCCCGCCGGCGCAGCACGCAAGAAGAACATCGCGCTGTGGACCACCCAGGGAGTGCTGGCGGCACTCTTCCTCTTCGCAGGCGTCAGCAAGCTGGTGATGCCGGCCGCCGATGTCCAGGCACAGACGGACCTGCCGGTCTGGTTCCTGCGGTTCATCGGCGGCTGCGAGACGCTCGGCGCCATCGGACTCGTGCTGCCGTGGCTACTTCGCATCCGCCGCGAACTCACCCCGCTGGCAGCCGCAGGGCTCGTGATCATCATGTGCGGCGCGACGGTGGTGACCGTCGCAGCCGGCGATGGCGCAGTGGCGGTCGTTCCGTTCGCAGTCGGCGTACTGGCCGCGTCGGTCGCGGTGGGACGGGGGCGGGCCGCGCTTCAATAACGCGAACCTTGCAGCACTCAGCGACGGCCCGGGCACGGACGTGTCCGGGCCTCTTCGTGGGAACGCAATTGGTAGGGCCCATTTGCAATACGCCCTACAAGCTTTTCGGCCCACATTGGGATGCCCCCTTCGACGCTGCGCTAGAGGGGTGGATGGCCGGTCGCTTACGCTCTCGGTTCCAATTCGTGTTTGCCGGGAGCCGTACGATCGGATGGTGGCAGATTTCGAAAAATCTTTCGCGACGATGTCGATCTGATGCGTTCCCAGGCGACGCATTGGTAGAGGCGGTCGAAACGCTTCGAAACAACTGAGGAGAAATACGATGCGAGTCATGGTCATGGTCAAGGCAACGAAGGAATCTGAGCAGGGCGTGATGCCGAGCGAGCAACTGCTCACCGAAATGGGCGCGTACAACGAAGAGCTGGTAAAGGCGGGCATCATGCTCGCGGGCGAAGGCCTCAAGGAGAGTTCGAAGGGCGCGCGCGTGCGGTTTTCGGGCACCAGCCGAAGCGTCATCGATGGACCATTCGCGGAGACGAAGGAACTGGTTGCCGGGTTCTGGCTCTGGCAGGTGAAGTCGATGGACGAAGCCATCGAGTGGGTGAAGCGCTGCCCGAACCCGATGGAAGGCGAATCGGAGATCGAAATCCGTCCCGTGTTCGAAGCCGAAGACTTCGGCGAAGAGTTCACTCCCGAGCTTCGAGAACAAGAAGATCGGCTGCGCGCCCAGATCGAAGCGCAGCAGAAGTAGCCCAGGAAGCACCGAGGAGAAGAACGATGCGTTACCTGACAGTTTTCTACGGCGCCGAACGGGAAGATGCCCCCGGCGAGGACGAGATCGAGGCGATGGGCGCCTTCATGAACGAGTTGGGCGAAGCCGGTTACCTGCTCGTCGCCGATGGCCTGTTGCCGAGCACGAAGGGCGTGAAGGTCCGCAAGGACGGTGACGAATTCAAGGTTATCGATGGTCCGTTCGCGGAAGCGAAGGAGATCCTCGGCGGATTTGCCATCGTCGATGTGCCATCAATCGACGTCGCCATCGACATCACCAAGCGGTTCATGGCCATCGGGGGAGACGGCATGTGCGAAGTCCGCGAGATGTATCCGGAATCCGCGTTTCCACCGGCATGACCGACGACGAAGCAGCCCGCCGGGCCGTGGAGACGGTGTGGAAGATCGAGTCGGCAAGGCTAATCGCCGGGCTCACTCGCTTCACGCACGACATCGGCCTGGCGGAAGAACTCGCGCAGGACGCCCTCGTCGCGGCCCTCGAACAGTGGCCGGGCGAAGGCATACCGCGCAATCCCGGCGCCTGGCTTATGGCCACCGCCAAACACCGGGCGATCGACCTATTCCGCCGGAACGAGCGCTTCGCCCAACGGCAGGATCAACTGGGCCGTGAATTCGTAGACCGCCAGGAGGCGATCATGGCGGAGTTCGACGAAGCGGTGGAGGAAGTCAGCGACGACGTTTTGCGGCTGATTTTCACTGCCTGCCACCCGGTACTCTCGACCGACGCGCGGGTTGCGCTGACCCTCCGGCTGCTCGGGGGGCTCACCACCGAGGAGATCGCGCGGGCGTTCCTGGTGCCGGAAGCGACCGTGGCGCAGCGCATCGTCCGCGCGAAACGCACGCTCGCCGAGGCGAATGTGCCGTTCGAAGTCCCCTCCGGGCCGGAGCTTCGCGAGCGGCTGGATTCGGTGCTGGAAGTCGTCTACCTGATCTTCAACGAAGGCTATTCGGCGACCGCCGGCGACGATTGGCTGCGGCCGGGCCTGTGCGAGGACGCGCTACGACTCGGCCGCATCCTGGCCGAACTGGCGAAGGACCAGTCCGAGGTGCACGGGCTGGTCGCACTGATGGAGATCCAGGCGTCTCGTGCGAAAGCGCGCGTGAACGCCAACGGCGAACCCGTGCTGCTGCTCGAACAGAACCGGGCGAGATGGGACCAGATGCTGATTCGTCGCGGGCTGGCGGCGCTGGCGCGGGCCGAAGCGCTTGATTCCGAGCTCGGGCCGTATGCCCTCCAAGCAGCGATCGCGGCCTGCCATGCGCGGGCGCGAACGGCGGGCGAGACCGACTGGCAACGCATCGTCCTGCTGTACGACGAGCTTGCCTCCATCACACCCTCGCCGATTGTAGAGCTCAACCGGGCGGTGGCGGTTTCGTTCGCATTCGGGCCCGCGGCCGGGCTGACGCTGGTAGACGCGTTGCTGGAAGAACCGGCGCTGAAGAACTACCACCTGCTGCCCAGCGTGCGCGGCGACTTCCTGGTGAAGCTCGGGCGAATGGGCGAGGCGCGCGTCGAATTCGAGCGCGCCGCCGAAATGACGAAGAATTCGCGGGAGCGGACGCTGCTGCTGGAGCGAGCCGCGAACTGTGCAGGCTGAAACACGAAACGCCCAAAGATGGCGGTGGGTCACCATCCGCTTACTGACGTGCGCGGTTCTATCCCGGGGCCGCGAACTGTGCAGGCTGTACCAATTCTGTCTCGATCCACGGAGGGCGCGGGGCTACGCTAGATCTGTGAAAGTTCTCGCAATCGAAAGTTCGTGCGATGAGACCGCCGCCGCGGTCATCGAAGATGGCCGGATCATGCACTCCTCGATCGTTGCCTCGCAGATCGACCTGCACGCGAAGTACGGCGGCGTTGTCCCGGAAGTAGCCAGCCGCCAGCACCTGCGCAACATCGTGCCGGTGGTGAAGGAAGCGCTGGAGACCGCGAACGTCACGCTCGACGACATCGATGCGGTGGCGGGGACGAAAGGGCCGGGCCTCGCCGGCTCGCTGCTCGTCGGCTACAACGCCGCCAAGGCGATTGCGTTCGGGCGCGAACTCCCGTTCCTCGGGATCAACCACCTCGAGGGCCATATCTACGCGAACTGGCTGGTCGAGGGCGAAGAGCCGGCATTCCCGGCGCTCTGCCTCGTGGTTTCTGGCGGGCATACGGACCTGGTGTTCATGCACTCGCACGGCCAGTACGAGCGGCTGGGGGGCACTCGCGACGACGCCGCCGGCGAAGCGTTCGACAAGGTCGGGCGGCTGCTTGGGTTGCCGTTTCCCGGCGGCCCGCACGTCGCCAGGGCGGCGCTGGAAGGCGAAAAGACGAAGCTGGAGCTTCCGCGGGCGTGGATGCAGGGGACGTACGACTTCAGCTTCAGCGGGCTGAAGACGGCTGCCCTCCACGCGGTGCGCGAAGAGAAGCACCGGATGGAAGACATGGCCTGGGAGTTCCAGGAATCAGTTGTCGACGTGCTTAGCGGGAAGACCTCTCGGCTGGCGCGGGAACTTGGCGCGAGAAACGTGCTCGTGGCAGGCGGCGTCGCCGCGAACGCGCGGCTGCGTGAAGAGCTTCAGCGGCGCTGCCCGGTGCCGGTGCGCATCCCGCCGCCAAAGCTCTGCACCGACAACGCGGCAATGATCGGCGCGGTGGCGGGGTTCCGGCTGGAGCTGGGCGAACGCAGCCCAATGGACGAGGACATTTTCACGACGAACAACTGGGCGCGGGTGTAGCCCTCACCCCCGACCCTCTCCCAACTCCTGCGTGGCGGGGGAGGTCCGATTCGTTGGCGGAAGTTGGCATTTGCCCTCGCCCGACGAGCGAGACCTTCCGGTCTCGCCTCTGACTCGCAGCGCAGGAGGCGTCAGAGGCGAGTGCGGGAGCGCTCGCCCGGGTGATGCCGGGCGAATGTTGGCTTGCAGCATTCCCTGGCGCATGGCCGGCCGGTACAAGGCCACGACTGGTCGCATTCGGTTCGGCCGTTCGCCCTCGCCCGACGAGCGAGACCTTCCGGTCTCGCCTCTGACTCGCAGCGCCGAAGGCGTCAGAGGCGAGTGCGGGAGCGCTCGCTTGCGTGATGCCGGGCTAATGCTGGCCTGCAGCGCTCTGGTCGCGGGGAGAGGCCGATAGCGGGTCGACCGTTCGCATTCGGTTCGGCCGTTCGCCTTCGCCCGACGAGCGAGACCTTCCGGTCTCGCCTCTGACTCACAGCGCCGAAGGCGTCAGAGGCGAGTGCGGGAGCGCTCGCCTGGGTGATGCCGGGCCAATGCTGGCCTGCAGCGCTCTGGTCGTGGGAAGGGCCGGTAGCGGGTCGACCGTTCGCCTTCGGTTCGGCCGTTCGCCCTCGCCCGACGAGCGAGACCTTTCGGTCTCGCCTCTGACTGTCAGGGCTTCACGATCGGGCCGGTGTCTACCACCTCGAAGGCGCTGCCGGGGACGGTCTTCAGTTGGTTCAGGTCGTCGTCGTTCCAGCGGGTGTCGGTGGCGCCGGTGATGTACCAGTTCGAGCCGTTGTCAGCGACGATCATGCCGTACTTCTTGAGCGCGTTGAGGATGACGAGCGCTTCGCCGCTGTAGCCGGAGGTATCGAAATCGGCCCGGAGGCGGAGGCGCGCCCCCATCGGCAACAGGTTCGAATCGGTGTAACTGCTGGCCCAGTGGGTCGCCGGGAGGATGTAGCCCTTCTGCGTGCGCGAGACGGTGAAGCGGAGCGCGTGAGTGATTTCGCCGCTCTTCACTTCCTCGTAGCGGACGAGGCCGGGAAGGATCGGGAGGCCGGCGGCATCGGCGGAGGTCCAGCCCGCCGGGCGGAGAGCACCGGTGTTGAGGTTCCAGACCGCGCCGGAATCAGCGTCCCAGCCGGTGGCCGTCTTGAAGGCGCGGTACATCTCGTAAAGCTTGCAGGTGCCCTGCTGGAGGACGAGGACGTGGCGGTCGCCGCCGGAGTTCGAACCGCCTTCAACGGGTGCGTTCGCCGGGATCGGATAGGGGCCGGGGTCGCTCTCATCGCCGTACGCCGTGAAGTTGATCGGCACCTGCGCCTGGGTCGAAGGGACGACGACGTAGGGGATGCCGTAAGCCGGATTCGAGCCGAAGTCGGCGTGCAGTTTCTGGTTGCCGCCGAGAGCGGCGATGCGGCTGATGTAGGCGGCGGAGTTCGAAGCGAGCGGAGCGTTCGAGACATCCTGGTTCCAGGCGTTGTTCTGCGGGAAGACCTGGCAGCCCGCGATCATCGGGGCCGAACCCGAACTTGTCGGAGAAGTCGGGGTAGCGGTCGGCGGCACCGGTGTCGCCGTCGCCGGGCGCGGAGTGTTCGTCGCGGTTGCGGTCGGCGGCTTTGGCGTATTCGTGGCCGTCGCCGGGCTCGAGGTGTTCGTGGGAGTTGCCGGCTTCGGCGTGTTCGTCGGGGTGGGCGCAAGCTGGCCGCAGGTGGCGACAACCTCGTACTTCGAAACGCGCGAGGTGGTCAGCCGCGCCCCATCGCAGGTGAGGCGCACCTGGTCGCCGGGGTGCATGGTGGTCGAAGACGAAGCGGCGAAGGCGGCGAATCCTCCGAGGGCGAGCAGCACGGCCGCACCCACGGCTCCGGGAATGAATTGTCGACGCATGAAGAACGCTCCCACAGCGTGATCCCTCCCGGGGCAGGAGGTCTTAGGCAGGTTCGACCGCGCAGGGAGGACGTTCGAGCGCATTTCGGTAACTGTCCGTAAAAGATTGGGGAACGGCCGGGAGCGAGGGGGCCGCACGGAGGCGGACGCGTGGATTTCGGTGACAGGCGGGTGTTGGAATTCACCCGGCCCGCGGTAGGATCTCGCGCGTGAACGAAGGACTGGCCGAAATGCTCAAGTACACCCGCTGGGCAAACCGGCGGCTGCTCGAAGCGTGCCGCGACCTTACAGAACGCCAACTTGACGCGCAGCCGGCAGGGCTCTCGGGTTCGATCCGCGAGCTATTCGTTCACCTGGTGGGAGGGCAGCAGACGTTTGCTCTGCGAACACTCGGGCGCCAGCACGAGGGCGAACTGAACCGGAAGAGCGCGTGGCCAGGCTTCGACCGGCTGATCGAACTGGTGGCTGCCGCGGACGAAGAACTGGTCGCGCGGTCGCGGAGCCTCGATGGTTCCGAGACGGTGGTGCTGGCGTTCATGGGCAAGCGATACCTCTATCCTGTGCGGTTCTTCCTGGCGCACTCGGTGGCGCATTCGAGCGAGCACCGCACCGAAATCAAGGTCGGGCTGGGTTCGATCGGCGTCGCGACGCCGGACCTCGACGGCTGGGAGTTCGCGGCGGCGCAAGGCTACGGAGGGGAAGTGTGAGCAACGACCGAAACGCTGAATTCTGGAACCTCGCAGCCCCGCACCTGGCGGCTGGCCGCTGCGACGAAGGCACGATGATGGGGAACCCATGCCTGCGCGTGAAGGGCAATTTCGTGGCGATGCACTGGTCGAAAGGCGGCGGGATGATCGTGAAGCTCGACCAGCCTTCGGTGCTCCGCCATATCGAAGCGGGGCACGGCGCCGCGTTTTCGCCGAATGGGCGGGTGTTCAAAGAGTGGCTGGCGGTGCCGGAAAGTGACACTGCCCGGTGGGAGCCGATCCTGGCCGAGGCGATCAATCTCGCTGCGGCGCGGAAGTAGCCGGCCTACTTGCTACAGACGCCCTTGCCCTGGCATTCCTCCGGCGGCGCATTCGGGTCGACGCGAGCCATGCAGAGTTCGGAGAGTATGCAGGCCTCATCGGTGATTTTCGTCCACTGCTGCGCGAGCACCTGGTCGACGGTTTCCGGGCCATAGCTGAAGACCACGCGCGAAAGGTCGCTGATATTCACGTTGGCGAGGCCGTCGACCGGCACGCCGTTGGCGATGAACTTCCACGTTTCCGTCGCTGTGTCGCAAAGCTTCGTTTTTTCGGGCAGCGTCATGCACGTGCGGGCGGCATCGATCCCCGGGAACGACGGGTCATTGAGGGTGAACCCCAGCGAGGTGAAGAACTCATCCCACGTGGTGCCGGAAAGATGAGAGTGGACCACGGTGTAGTGCGGCTCGTGGATGTGGACGTGGTCGCTCAATTCCGTTCCATCGGCGTGGGAGATGAACTGGGGCTGGTTGAAATCGAACTGCTCCCCGCGGATGAAGAGGAGGAAATCCGCGTGCTCGTGCGCAGGGACGCGGCCGGCGGTGGAGTCCACACCGCCGGTGTCCGAATCGTCGTTGAGGTTGAGCACCAGGGCGATTGCCAGCGCGATCACCGCGACCGAGAGGACGCCAACAATCGGCATCCACTGCTTGGGTCCCAGCCAGCCGTCCCAGCGCTCTCTTTCCGCCATCGTTGGCTACGGGGTCTTTGTGGCGGTCGCGGCCGGTGTGGTCGTCGTTGCGGCGGTACCGCTTGCCGCGGGCGAAGCCGAAGCGGATGGCGTGGCATTTGCGTTGGCCGTGGCCGTCGCGATGGCATCCTTCACGTTCTGGACGATCTGCTTCCAGGCGTCGATGCCATTGGGGGTGCCGGCGCCGAGCGGCGTACCGTTCACGACGAAGCCCGGGGTGCCCGTGATACCGAACTGGTTCGCCTCGCGTTGCTGAGCTGTGATCGTATCGAGGTGCTCGCGCGAGTCGTAGCACTGGTCGAACTTCGCCTGGTCGAGCCCCAAATCACCCGCGAACTTCTTCAGGTTCTCATCGCTGAAGCGGCCGACGTTCTTCTTTTCGTTGTTCACCTGGTCGGCTTTTGCTTCGGCGAGGAAGAGAGTGTTGTGGTATTGCCAGAACTTGTCCTGGTCGGCGGCGCACTGGCTGGCGATGGCGGCCGAGACGGACTCGGCGCCAAGGATGGGCAGGTGCTTGTACTCAATCTGCACTTCACCGCTCTTCACGAGCTCCGAGACGATGGCGGGCTCCTGCTCGGCTGTGTACTGCAGGCAGAAGGGGCACTGGAAGTCTTCGTAGGAGACGATCTTCACCGGCGCATCGTCGCTGCCGATCTTGTTGCCGCTGATCATGTCGACGGGCAGGTCGGCGAGGGACTTCTCCAGGTCGGTCACGAGGCTATCGCTGCTGGCGCCGTCATCGCCGCTGAAGGCGACCACGAGGGCGATGGCCGCCACGGCCACGACCACGAACGCGACACCCGCGAGGAGGAAGCCTCGCGAGAAGATGTCGGATCCGCCGCCACCGCCGCCGGATGGGCGCTTCTGTGTCTGTCGGGGGCGTTGTTGGCGTGAGGCGCTCGAACCGCGCGCTTGCTCTCGTCGGGCCTGGCGATTGGACATCGTTGCTGCTGATCCTGGGGGAGATTTGGAGGACTACGGCCGTCGCTTCGGCCGTTTCGTTACGTTGGAAGAGGATATCACCGGGCCCGATACAAGACAGACAAGGCACTTTTCCGTTTGGGGAAGCCGGTCTGGCGATACGAGAGCTACCCGCCGGTATCGCCGAACAAAGCATCGGTCCCGCCGAACGGGCCGCATTCCGGGAGTTGGTCGGCTGCTTCGTCCAGGCGTTCGCGAACGGTGACTGGCGGGAGCGGGGAACCCTTCGTGATGTTCTGTACTTCCTCGGGCGTGACCACCAGGCCGCCCTTTGCTTTACTGGCTGTGGTCTTCACGCGGTCGACCACGGATTTGTGGAAGTTCGCCATGTCCTTCGGTGGCTTCGCCTTCTCCAGGTCTTTGGCGAAGGTTTGGAGGATTGGGGCGGCGATACGGAGTAACTTCGACTGATCGGAGAAGAGGTTGGGGTCCTTCTGTATCTCGTTACCGAAGTCGGTTGTGTAACGGCCGAAGGCCCGGCAGACCACGCGCATATAGGCGACATCGACATCGGAGACGGCGGCCCGGGTGGGTGTGGGGCCGGGGGTGGGCGGACGCGTGGCGCCACCGCCACCACAGGCCGAGAGCAACGCCACGGTGACCATGATGGCCAGGAGTGCCTTCATCGCCTTTAGCCTACGGCCAGTTGGGCCGACGCGGGAGTTTGAGGTGTAGACTCCCGGCCTCGGAGGGACAGCCATGACCGCACGACGCAGCTTCTGGGCCTGGGGCCTCGAAACCGATGAACCAACCGAGGCACAGCGGCAGGAAACGGCCGCCCGCCTCTCGCAGCGCTGGGGCAAGGAAATCACGGCGCCGCCGCTCCCGAAGATCGAGGACATCCACCTCCGCGCGCCGCGCGTGACGCCCCCTCCCGCCCTGGCCGCGTTTTGCACCACCGAGACCCACGACCGCGCCGGGCACAGCTACGGCAAGGGCTACCGCGACGTGGTGCGGGCGGTACGTGGGCAGTTCCCCAACCCGCCGGACGTCGTTGCCTATCCGCGGACCGAAGCCGAGGTGGTGGCAACGCTCGAATGGTGCGACCAGGCGAACATCGTTGCCATCCCGTACGGGGGAGGTTCCTCGGTGGTGGCGGGGGTGGAGCCGCCCGCGGGAGACCGGCCGTGCGTGAGCATCGACCTCAAAGAGCTGAACCAGGTGCTGGAGGTCGACGCGACCTCGCGGGCGGCGCGAATCCAGGCTGGCGTGCTGGGGCCGCACCTCGAAGACCAGCTGCGGCCGCACGGCTTCACCCTGCGCCACTACCCGCAGAGCTTCGAGTGGTCGAGCCTCGGCGGCTGGATCGTGACGCGCAGCGGCGGGCACTACGCGACCAATCACACCCATATCGATGACTTCGTCGAATCCACGCGGATGGTGACGCCCAAGGGCATCATGGAATCGCGGCGGCTGCCGGGAAGCGGCGCCGGCCCGAGCCCGGACCGGCTGGTCCTCGGGAGCGAGGGATCCCTGGGAATCGTCACCGAGGCGTGGATGCGCATCCAGGCGCGGCCAAAGTTCCGCGCGAGCGCCGGTGTTACCTTCGGGAGCTGGCAGGCGGGCTACAACGCTGCGCGCGCGGTGGTGCAGGCGAAGCTCTGGCCGGCGAACTGCCGGCTTCTCGACCCAACGGAAGCCGGATCCGCCGCCGGTCTCAAGGGCGACGAGGCCCTGCTCATCATCGCCTTCGAGTCATCGGATCTGCCCCAGGACGCGCTCATTCACCAGGCGGTTGGCCTCGCGCGGGCCGCGGGCGGCCGCATCGACGACGAAGCGATCAAGGTTTCCGATGGCTCGGACGAAGAGGTCGGTCGCCAGGGTGCGGTGGGCGCATGGCGCAATTCGTTCATCCGCGGCCCGTACCAGCGCAACCTCACGGCCGGGATGGGCGTCGTGGGCGACACCTTCGAAACCTCGATCACGTGGGACCGCTGGCCGGAGTTCGATGCAAAGGTGCGCGCGGCCGTGACCGATGCCCTGCAGCGAGTCTGCGGCGGCGGGACGTTGAGCTGCCGCTTCACCCACGTCTACACCGATGGGCCGGCGCCGTATTACTCGTTCAGCGGCCTGGGCACGCAGGGCGGCGAACTCGAACAATGGGCCGAGCTCAAGCAGGCGGCGAGCGACGCGGTGATCGCGAACGGCGGGACGATCACGCACCACCACGCCGTCGGGCGAGACCACATGCCCTGGTATCGCCAGCAGCGACCCGAACTCTTCCACACCGCCCTGAAAGCGGCCAAGCAGGCGCTCGACCCGCACGGCATCCTGAACCCGGGCATCCTGGTCGAGTGACCTATTTGAAGGTCTTCCGCCAGGAACGGTAGCTCGATGTAGTCGCGAAGCCCAGGCGTTCGTAGAGCGCGCGGGCCTGCGGGTTGTTCGTCGCGACTTCGAGCGCGGCCGTCTCGATGCCCTCCGCGGCGAAGAGTTGCAGCGCTCGCACGAGTAGCGCTTCCCCGAAGCCTTTCCCGCGCCATTCCGGCCGCACACCCATCTGGGTAATCCAGCCGACGCCGTCTTCGACCCAGAGGATCGAGAAGGCTGCCGGCTCGTCGCCATCGATGACTACAGCCGAGAGGTCGGGGCGGAACGCATCGTCCGAAGCGAAGGCCTGGCGCCAGCGCGACTCTTCCCAGTTGGGAAACCCCGGGCGGTTGCGGAACGCTTCGGAATAGGCGCGAAAGAAGAGCGGCGCCGAAGACTCCTCCCACGTCCGGATCTCGAGGCCGGCGGGAAGCTCGGCAGCCGGGGGGTTCGCGGTGGGACGAGTCATCTCGTCTTCGCCGACGGCGAACTCCAGGCCTGCGGCGGCCATGGCTTGCGCGGTGGCCTCCCCTTCCGGAGGGTTGTCGACGCAGAAGAGGGTGGGGATCTTTCTCTGGCCACGGCCGGAGCGCGCGAGCGGTGCTTCTTCGCGCTGGGTAATGGTCATCGTTTCGACCTCGGCCCAGCGAATCAGGGCGGCGGGCACCATGGGGTCAGTCACTTCGGGGGCGAGATCGAAGGCGAAGGTCGCGCGCCATTCGAACCCGCGGTCCTGCACCAGCAGTTGGCCCTCGCCGGCGACAGCGCCATCGACCACGGCCTCGACGGTCATCGAGCGCGGATCGACCGGGCTGGCGCGAAGCGTGATGCCGGGGACGCGCGGGAAATTCGAACTCACGGCGCCATACTAGCGCCGGGAACGAAGCTAGCGGTGCGTGTCGACGAACTCGCGCACGTCGGCGCGGAAGGACGCCTCGTTGCCGGCATCGGTGAAGCGGCCGAGTTCGTTGCCTTCGGAATCGATCCAGATGAAGGTCGGAACATCGGTGACGTTCAGGCGCTTGGCCGCGGCTTCGCGGCTCACATCCTTTTCCATGAAGGCAACATCGTCGCGGAAGTCCTGCATCACGCCGTGGACGAAGAGCTCGTCTTCGCAGCTAGAGCAGGTGGTCTTGGTGAACCAGACGAGGGTGAGCTTGCCATCGGTGCGATGGGCCTTCGCCTCGGGGATCGGATCGCCGGAGTGGTAGACCGTGTGCTCGGTGCCGGTGATAGCGGTGACCGTGGTGCCCGAATTGGCCCGTGCGATGGCGAGGATCTCGGGATCAACCTTCGTCTGGCCGCCAGCCTGCGACGCGACCCAAATGGCGAACCCAAGGGTCGGGATGAGCATGAACGCGACCATGATCCAGACCTTCCCGCTCCAGAGCGGGTTGAACCATGGTGACTGTTTGGCGGAGAGACTGTTCGTTGCCACGTCTTAAGTGTCGGCTGCCAGGGCTACTCCGAAAAGCCCGTGGCGTACGGAACGGTAGCCCGGCGTGCGAAAAATCCGAGCTGGAAACGCGGGTGCCACATCAGCAGCCACGTCGCGAGGCAGAGGAAACCGAGCGATCCGAGCGTGGCGCGCGCGCCAAGGAATTCGGCGATGAGGCCCGAGAAGAGGATGGGCAAAACGATCAGGGCATCGGAAACCGTGTTCTGGAGGGCGAACACGCGCGACTGGATGGCGAGCGGAGCGGCCGCCGTGAGGGCCAGGCGCGCGGCAACCATCGAGACGCTGAGCGTGGCGCCGATAAGGAAAGCCAGCGGCATGGCCACGATGACGGTGGTGTTAAGCGCCGCTTCGATGTGGACCAGCGGCGGGACTTCGCTGTAGGTGAACGCGAATGACATGCCGAAGTCCAGCGCGGCCAGGGCGAAGGCGGCTACAGCCATCCCGAGGATAGACAACTTCATCGCGCGCGCCGTCCCTTCGAGCGAGAGGCCGGTGCCGGACCAGACGAGGCCCGCCAGGACTCCGGCAATGCCGGGGACGATAAGGAAGATAGCTCCCTCGGTGCCGAGGTTCAGGTCGTTCTTCAGGTAGAGCGGGAAGGCGACCATGATCACCTGGGCGACGAGCGACTTCAGCGCCTGCACTGCCAGGGCATCGCGCGCGGGTTCGGAGTGGGAGAAGAACGAGAAGGTCTCCCGGATGCCGGCGAAGCGCTGGCGTGACACGGCTTCGTCCCCGGTGGTTTCGGCCAGGGCATTTACGACGAGCGGCCGGATGCGGACCGCCAGAAGCGACGCCAGGACAAACTGGACCGCGACGATGGCCAGTGCACCCGCGAGCGCCGCTTCGACGCCACCGATGAAATACAAAGCGGGAGCAAGGACGAGGAATCCCATGCCCTGGCCGCCATATTGGATGGCAACCATGATCGAATGGATGCGGCCCGCCTGGCGCGCAGAGAGGACCTTCACGAGGGCCATCTCGGCGGGGTTGTGCAGCTGCGAAATGGCGGTGTAGCCGAAGGCGAGGGCGATGAGCATGGCCGCCGGCATCGGCAGGATCATCGCGAGGACGATCGCGCAGCAACGCAGCGCAGCGCCGGCGGCGAAGCCCCGTCCGGGGCCCATGCGGTCCGCGAGTGATCCACCGGGAATGCCCAGGACAACCGAGGCGATGGTGGTGGCGGCGAGGAGGGAACCGAGCCCCAGCGAGGCGTGATCGCCGGTGCCGGCGATGACGAAAAGGATGGCGGTGAAGAGGTTGTGACCGGTTTGCCCGAAGCAACGGGCACCGAGATACAAGGCGAGATTGAGGCGCATTCCCGATGGCTCTCCCGCTGTCCCCGCGTGCCTTGAGTTGATCACATCTCGATTAACGGACGATGGGCGCCGGAACATCAGGTCGGTCACGAGGCTGACACTAGCATCTCCGAATTTAAAAAGGATTAGAGATTGGGAATCCCTTCACAAACCTTGCCAAAGATTCGGGAAAGTCCTGATCCGAAGGGAAAGAAATGGGCAGACGTGCTTTGCAATAAACCTGCAATGAACCCGCGGGCGCTGATGAGTCGCACGCGATGAAGTTGGCGGTAGGTTGGTCTCCAGCCGGGTATTCACCGGCTCAAAAGGAGAATCAACCTATGGGTATCGTTGCGTGGATCATCTTTGGATTGATCGCGGGCGCTATCGCTCAGCTCCTCGTCCCCGGGGAAGACCCGGGCGGCGGCGGGTTGCTGGGCATCGTCCTGACGATTGTCATCGGCATCGTCGGCGCGTTCATCGGCGGGTTTATCGGTGTCGAACTCGGCTGGGGGAGCGTCTCGGAATTCGACCTCCGGAGCCTTGCCCTTGCCGTCCTCGGCGCGATTGTGTTGTTGGTCCTGCTGCGGGCAATCCGTGGCGGCACAAGAAGCCTGGCTTAGCGACCGGCTGGGCTTGTTCGAAAGGGCTTCCCTACGCGGGAGGCCCTTTTCTTGCGTGCACAAAATTTACAGATTTCTGATGTATTTGGCGCCTGCAGGAACATGTAATATTCGGCATTCACTCTGACTGGGGTGCGCTGTGAACGTCTTGCGTGCTTCGATTGTCCTGGTAGTTGTGGGCCTGGCTTTCGGCGCCGGGCTGGCCTGTTCGTCCGGCGGCGATGATGACGACGACACCGCCGACGACGACAGCGGTTCGAGTTCCCAATCTGACCCCACCGGCACGCCGGCAAAGGCAACTTCGACGAAGGCCACGGCGAAAGCCACGGCAACACCGGATGACACGGGCAAGGCACCCGTGTTCAAGGCAGGACTCTGGACCGGCGGCGAGGCCACAGCGACCATCAGCGGCACGGTGGCATTCACGGTCACCGGGACACTGAAGAACGATTCAGACTCCAAGGGCCAGACCACCCACCTCATCTACGTCAACGGCATCCATACGATCGCAATCTCCATCTCGCGGGAGTACCAGCCGTTTGCCATCCAGACGAACACCGACCGGGACCGCGGCGAATCGAAATTCGGGGTGCCGTGCGAGGTGACCTACGCCTCGGCCACCGATAGCCGCATCGAGGGGACGTTCAAGTGCGCGCAAATCGAGGCGTGGCAAGTGGGCGGCCAGACCTCGACGGACAGTTCGATGGAAGGGACCTTCGTGGCAACCAGGTAGGACGCGACCGCCATGACGGCCAGTCCACGCGAACGGCTCAGCGGTTCAGCCGGGCTTCCTGGATAGTCGGCTGGAACAGCTCGACGGGGTTGCCGGAGGGGTCATCGACGAGGATCTGCTTGCCGCCAACCCCGGTCACGATGTCGTTGCGGAAGTGCGCGCCCGCCGCGCGGAGTTCGGCGACTTTTGCCTCGATATCTTCGACTTCGACGGAGAAGCGGTTCCACCCTCCGGGTGCGGGCATGGTGCCATCCGGCATCGCCTGTCCGCCGCCGCCGGCCGAGTTCGGAGCGCTTAACGCCAACCGCAGATCGCCGCGAGACAGCATGGCGAACGCGGGCGCAGGGTGCATGAGCTCGGTAAATCCGAGCTGCCCGCAATAGAAAGCAATCGCCGCATCGACGTCGTTCACGATGTACCGCACCTGTACCGAGGCCATGCGAAACCTCCCGGGAATTCGTTGCCAGACATCCTACGCTCGATGGCTTAGACGGTGGGAAAGAACGCTCCGGCGCCCTCGACGTGAGCTGTGACGGATCCGGCGTCAGCCGACCCGAGCGACGAGGGACTCAGCCTGGGTGATCCACCCGGTCATCCCCAGTTCACCGAACTGGGCGAGCGCCAGTTCGAGCAACCCGCGTACTCGCACCGCGTCCAACTCCGACCCCGTCTTTTGCGAATGCCGGTACAGGGCGAGGGCCTCATCGTGGTCAACGATGGCGCGCAGAGGACGCGCGCCCTGTTCGTCCAGGACTTCGCGTGCCTTTCCGAACCACTCGGAGGCTTCGTCAATCCGGCCCTGGAGGGCGCAGAGCTGGGCCAGCGCGAGTCGCCCATCAGACATCGGCTGGCGGAAATCCAACGCTATGGTTTTTTCGCGAAGGTTCTGCTCGATGACGTCGGCGAAATCCGTTCGCTGAAGGTCCCAGAGCGTCATGGCTGCTTTACAGATCATGCTCGTGTAGTTAGCGGCTCCACCCGGGCATTTGCGGATCGCGGGTATTACCCGCTCCAAGTATTCCATCGCTGCAAGCTCGTCGCCGAGTTTTGCCTTCACGTTCGCGTATTGGCTAAGGAGTACGGCCGTCGCCCAGCGAATGGTCAGGGCTCGTCGGCCCTCGAACATCTGCACTATCTGTGCGTGTTTCGCTTCCCAGCCGGTGTTCAGAGCGTAGGCGAGGTCCCATCGGCGGCCCCCGATCGCGCTCACGCCAGACCCGGGGGGTATACGCTCGGCCAGCTCCGTCGCCTGGTCTAACAAGGCCACGCCTCGACCGAAATTCCCAAGGCTAATGTTGCACGCGGCTTGAAAGCTGAGCTGCTGCACGGCTTCATCGATCATCCCAGCTTCAAGTGCCTCCTTGGCGCGTATCGCGTGCATGGGCTCAGTCTCACGGAATTCACCGGCCTGGAAAGTGGCCCAGGCAGCCCAGAGCGGATACGAGTGAGGCCATGCCATGACTTCAGCACGGGAACCATAGGTACGCATCGCAGATCGCTGAACCGTCGAGTTGTCGATTGGACCTAACGCATCCCATGCCCTGAACAACTCGATGTGTTCCGGGGAGCCAGCAGTCAATCCGACGTAGTCGGGTGCGGTTTCCTCCTCGTAGCGAAGGATCAGCAGCCTGAACCAAACGCTGGCGCGGTGATCGTTCCCCAATAGCCAGGGTTTCGCGATCCGAGCGAGTTCGAAGGCTTCGACTTCGTAACCTCCGCCCACGAGGGCCCGGTGACCCAACATCAGGTAGTCGAGTCCCTGAGCCACATCGCCGCGGTTGAAGAGCGTTTCGGCCCAGAGCTTCATCGCCTCGATGGCGGGCTCGGGCTCCTGCACGAAGGGCAGGGCGTGGCCGAGCGCACCGGTGACCTCCGGAACGCGGACATCGTCCGGGGCCATGAGGTCGAGCGCCATCCGCGTGAAAGCCACTACCTGGTCCCAGCTGTAGGCGGCGCGCGCCTCATCCGCGGCACGGAGCGCCCAGGGAACGCCGGCCTCCGCGCCGGGAAGAGCAGCACTCCGGTGATACTGGTAGGCGACTTCCGCTGCCGGCACCGCCGGCAATGCCTGGAGCGCCTCGGCGATAGTGCGATGCAACCGCACCTGGCGGCTCGGGTTCAGTTCCGTATAGAGGGTGTGGGCCACGAGCGCATGCGTGAATTCGTAGGCGTCGAGTGCGAGCCCGGGGCGAATGAGTTGAGCACCCAACGCAGCATCAATCGAGTCGAGTGCGATTCGCTCTTCCACGCCGGACGCGGCAACCACTACGTCGAACCGGAACGGCCCGTTGAACGCGGACCCCGCGGCAAGGACCCGGTTCGCGTCTTCGGTAAGCTTTGACAGCCGCCGACCGATAACCTGCCGCACGCTCTCCGGGATGTCGGTCACTCGCTCAATGGCGGCCGAGACCGACCATATCTCGCCATCCCGATTCAGGTTCCCGTCTTCCATCAGGTGCATGAGGATTTCGCGCGCGAAGAGCGGGTTACCACCGGTCTCGACGCTGATCGCCTGAACCAGGGCCTCATCGAGGCTTTGATGTGCGATTGCGGCCAGCATCTCGGCCACTTCGGGCCTTTCGAGACCGCGCAGCACCACGCGTTCGTAACCGGGCTATCCCCGCCTACTGGGACAGGCTGGAAACCGTGGTCTGGCTGGACTTTCCGCTCCGTACCACCCTTCCCCGGATCCTTCGCCATTCGTGGCGGCGTTCGACCCAGAACGAGCTGCTCTGGGGCACGAACTACGAACGCTTCTGGCCCCAGCTCAAGGTCTGGAGCCTCGATTCGTTGATCGGATATTCGGTCCGGCGGGGGAAGAAATCGCGGGAGCGCTTTCGTGCGGCGCAGAGGGATCAGGCGCTCTCGCACCTGCGCTGGATCCGGCTGACGAGCCCGCGGCAGGTGGAGCAATGGCTGCGGGAGCTTGCCGCCGATGTGGCTACCGTGTAGTCACCTGTGCGCGGCGAACGGGCGGACCATTGCCGCAGCCGCGAATGAGATCGCGGCAATCGACGCCACCACAAGGAACAGGATGCGGAAGGTGGCGATGCTCGGGTCGGCGTCTTCGCCCGTCGCGAGCAGCCCGGTGAGGATTCCCGTGCCGAGGATGCTCCCCGCGTAGCGCATCATCGACTGCGTTCCGGATGCCGTACCGGAGAGCGCCCCGGGCACCGATTCCACGGCCGCCGCGCTGGAGGTGACAAAGCCGATGCCGACGCCCAGACCGAGAATCGTCACGGCTATGCCGAGGAACCAGAAGGATTCGTGTTTGCCTACTCCGGCGAGCAGGAGGATAGCCGCGAAAGTCGCCAGCGACGAGCTTATGAGCGTCGGCAACCGCCGGCCAACCGAATCGGAGATGCGGCCGGCAAAGGGAGCCGAGAGCGATTGCAGCGCCGCCATGGCGCCGAGGAGGAGGCCGGCCACGGTTGCGCTGCGATGTTGCACGTCGGTGATGAAGAACGGGACCGCGAGGAGGGTTGTGTACATCACCAGGTTCATCAGCAGGATGTGGCTGGAGGCGCCGACGAAGCCGCGATTGCGGAAGAGCGACCATGCGGCCACGGGGACCGACGCGTTCCGCTGATGCGCGATGAACACAGCGGCGACAACCGCGAGGAGGACAAGCCCGGCGAGCTGCCCCGATGCGCTCCCGCTGCGGAGGGAGTTCAACGTCCAGGTGAGGACCACGAGCAGCGCCGCGAACAACGCGAGCCCGGGAAGGCTCATCCTCCGTGACTCGGTGGTCTCCTGTGCGGAGGGCAGGCGCGACGCCATGACGGAAGCGGCGGCAACCACAGGGATGTTGACCAGGAACAACGCTCGCCACGGGGCGAACGCGAGGATGCCAGCGCCTACCAACGGGCCGGCAGCAGCGGTGGCCCCGATGACGGCGCTGTTAATCCCGCTGTACGTGCCGAAGCGGGCCGCCGGCACCGCCGCTCGCAACATGCCTATCCCGTTGGGGATGAGGATGGCGCCGGAGACGGCCTGCAGGGTTCGGAACGCCACGAGCAACTCAAAAGTGGGCGCGAACACGGCGGCAAGCGAAAACACGAGGAACGCGAGCAACGCGGCGCGGAAGACCCGGAGGCGGCCAATCTCGTCGCCGAGCCTGCCGGCCGCCGGCTGGACGACCGCCATCGCAATCAGATATGTCGAAACCAGCCAGCCGACCGACGCGTGGCTGAGCCCGAAGTCGGTCCGGATTTCGGGGAGCGCCACAGCGAGCATGGTGGAGTTGAGCGGCGCGAGGAGCGCCCCAAGCGCCACCGTGGACATGACAGGCCAGAGCGAGCCACTTGTTGAAGTGGCCGCCGCGGGGACGGACGCAGTTCGGGTGGCCAGCGCTACTACAGCAGGCGGACGGTGCCGGCGTCGCCATCGACCTCGATCGTGGCGCCGTCCTTGATGAGCGCAGTCGCCCCGGCGGCGCCGACTACCGCAGGGATGCCGTATTCCCGGGCGACGATGGCGCAGTGGCTGAGCACTCCACCGGTCTCGGTGACGACCGCGGCAGCGGTGGCGAAGAGCGGCGTCCACGGCGGCGCCGTGGTTGGCGCGACCAGGATCTCGTCGGGCTCGAGCCTCCAGCCTTCGGAGATGTTCATGACGATCCGGGCAGTGCCAGTCACCTTGCCCGGGGAACCGGTATTCCCGCGAATCTCGGCGGCGGTCGGGAGGGCGGGCGGCGGACCGCCGAAGAAGCGCCCCATCGCAGTCGCGATCGGATTCGGAGGCGGCGGGCCGTAGTCAGTGCCTACCTGGGGCGGCGGCTGGATTTTCGCCCAGTGCTCCATTTCGGCCCGGCGGGCCGCGACGAGTTCGCGAAGTCCGTCCCGCTTGCCCTGGAGCGCCTCCAGGCCCTCATCGACATCGAGCATGAAGATGTCCTTCGCGTCGGCGATGATGCCTCGGCCAGCGAGGCGCTTGCCGATTTCGAGACAGAGCTGGCGCGCTTCGTGCGTCCCGCGCTGGTCGATCCAGAAGTTGTGGTTTTCCTGGAGCCGGCCGAAATCCTGGGCGATGCGCAGGAGGCCTTCGAACGCTCCGCGCAGTTCCTCCGGGTGTGCGGCAATGGCCGCGCGAGCTTCGGCCACGGCAGCGTCGCGGTCGGCGGCCTGGCGTGCGAGCAGCTCACGCGGGTCGTTCGAGTCGTTGATGTACTTCTTCAGGTTCACCAGTGCCGGCGTCGGATCCTCGATCCAGCTTGGCGTCGAAACATCCTGGACGTTGTCGCTGCGCCGGCCATAGACGTTGAGGTATTGCGAGAGCTTCTGGCGAAGTTCGCGACCGTTCCCGGATTCGGAAAGCGCCGCCCACAGTTCGCTCGCGGGGGTCTTTTCGATGAGTTCTTTGAGAACCGGGTTCCGGGCCGCTTCCTGTGCGATCAGCCAGAGTTCGCGGCCGGCCTCAAGGCTGTGGTTGTCCTGGCCCTGCAGCAGCTTGAAGGCGGCGAGACCGGGGCGATCGGGGAAAATCGAGGTGTACAGGTCCTGGAAAACGCTGGCGGAGACCATCACCGGCGGGAGCAGTTCGAAGTGAATCGTCCAGATGCGGACGTACCAGTCTGAGAAGCTGTGGGCCGCGGCTGCGAGGTCGGCATCGCTAAGCGACTCGAGGTCGCGCGAATTCCAATCGCTCCAGCCCTTCTTAAGTTCCGGGAGCCATTCGTTTTCCCAGCGTTCCCATGCGCGCCCGGCGGCGGCCTTGAGCAGCGGTTCCGCCTTTGCTTCCAGCTCCGGCATCATCTCGGGTGCGACACTCGGGTTCACCCCGAGGTAGAAGTAAGTGTTCAGGCGAAGGACATCGCAGCGCATGGGCGCCGAATAGGCCTGGAAGCCGCCGTTGAACCCGCGGGCGAAGCGCTTCGACCACCAGCCGCCCATCGGCGACATCGGGAAGGGCACGTGCATCCGGTCCTGGTTGAAGGTGAGCCTCGCGAGTTCGGGCGAAGGCCACTCGATAGGGAAGTTCTCAGGGACCGGGAACGGCTTCGGGGCGGGCATTGCGTGCGGCAGAGTCATCGGACAGCCTCGTTGCGCCGCGGATGAGCTGCGAACACTCACTCGCGTGCGAAGGATGGCGGTGACTATACATCCGCCGACAACACTGCGTTAACGTTCGGAAAGACGAGGTTGAGACGGTCCGGTAACTAGCGCGGCTGGCCGGTCTTGATGTCGAGGCGGTGGCCGCTGAAGAGCGCGACGGTGCCATCCGGGTCGGCGATGGACTGAAGGTACTCGCGGGGGAGCTTCTTCAGGAACTCCATGGCGCAGGCCACGCAGATGCCGTGAGA
This sequence comes from Dehalococcoidia bacterium, assembly GCA_050185215.1. Classification (GTDB taxonomy): domain Bacteria; phylum Chloroflexota; class Dehalococcoidia; order Tepidiformales; family Tepidiformaceae; genus Amarobacter. The sequence continues at coordinate 97,073 of JBFWZP010000009.1, forward strand.
GACCTGTTCTCCATCGCTCGATTGCGGGGCCGAACACCAGGCGCAGACGACGCTGACACTCTTCGCCATAGCTTCGAATTTACATGCCATCCACCCAATCGTGGGGCATGGAGTGGTCAATTCACGCAATGCACACTGGACTGTCACCCGGGGCGGGACTGACGGCAGATTCCGCGGCACGGTCCGTTCCCAACGTCAGCCGCCACGACGGTTAAGCGATGCCACGACCGGAGCTTCGTATCGGGACACGGCTTCGAATCGAGGCCATTCCCAAATGGGAAGTTCCCAGGCGGGAATATGCCCGGCAGATTTTCCCAAATGAGAAGAAGCCCCCGCCACGGTGCGGGGTTCCCCCGATTCGAGCCCGGCCGGCAACGGCGGATGCTGGGCGCATGAACGACGACTTCCCGATCCTGGCGGCGGTGGCCGCGAACCCGACGCACCCCTATGCGCTGTTGGAACACCTCCAGGGCTGCGGCCTTCCGGTGACCCGGAGCACGCTCTACCGGCGGGTAGAGGCGCTGGTGGCGCAGGGCTGGCTCGATGCCGATGACATCCGCGGCGAGAGCGGCCACTACCGGCGAGCCCTTACGCTTTCGAAGCGCGGGCGCGAGCGTGTGACGGCCGAAGCGCGTGAAGTCATCCAGTCCGAAGCGCTGGAAAGCCCGGTGTTTTCGCTTGCGGTAGCGGTGATGAGCCAGGGCGGTGTTGAAGTGCTGGCGAAGGCGCTCAAGCCCCGTATGGCGGCAGCGGCGCGCCAGCTGACATCCGAGGAACGCTCGCTGAAGGCGGCAACGGACAGGGATTGGTCGGCGGCTGCGAAGGAGCGCCGTGTCGCGCACCTGCAGGCGGACCTCAGCTGGCTCCAGGGACTGATGGGGCGGCGGCTGGTGGTGGATCGAACGGAACTAATCCGCCGGGCGAGTTAAGACACTTCCAGCAACGGGCGGCGTACGACCCGCAGCCGCTCAATCGACGGGAACCGCTGATCGAAGGTCCAGAGTTGGCTCGCGCCCGCGTCCCTCGCTGATGCACCGATAAGCACGTCGAACACTGCCGCCCCCAGCGGCCGGACCCGTCCCAGATCCTCGAGAACGGCCGAGGCGAACCGCGGACGAAGGGCGGCTACCGGCGCGAGACGAATCCACTCCCGGAGGAAGGCTGTGGCGGCCTCGACGCCGCGGCCGTAGCCACTCGGCTCCGTCGCAACGCGCCAGAATTCACCGATGCAAAACGGAGGCGTCACAAATTCGATTCCGCGGTCCACAGACGTGCGGAGAAGCGCCGTCGTGAGGTCGAAAGCAGGACTGGAAGGTTCAAAGGCCGCCACGAGGATGTTTGAATCGAGAGCAACCGTCGTCAAGACGCCCGCTGTTGTTTCGCGGTGCGGTATTCCTCCGCAGCGGTGGCGATGTCACGGAGAATGCTCGAAATCGCGTCATCCTGTGGTTCCGCCTTCCGAACGCTCTCCTCGGGCATGCCTTGGATGCGCGCGAGTTCTGCGGCAATCGCAGCCTCGAGGAAGCGGCGCAGGGTAGTGCCTCGGTCGATAGCGGCCTTCTTGGCTGCCTTCAGGAGGGCATCATCGACCTCGACCGTGGTCTTCATCGGCCCATATTACCATATTCCCGTACATCCATACGCTCAGCCCCGCGGCAGGCCGAGGCCGCGCATCGAGATGATGTTGCGCTGGATTTCGCTTGTGCCACCGCCGATGGGGCTGGTGGTGCTGTGCATGTAGAAGCGCGCGAACTTCCCGCCCTGAGCCGCGAGATTCTCGCGGTCGGTGGTTTGGGCGTGCATGCCGCCAAGGTGCATCGCCGTCGAAGCGAGCCGTACGTCGAGCTCGCTTGAGTAGAGCTTGGCGATCGAACTCTCTTTGTTCGGGATCTCGCCGCGTTCCTGCATCGAAATGATCCGGTAGCAAATCAGCGATTCAACCTGGGCTTCGATCATGCGGTCGGCCAGTTCATTTCGGACCACGCGATTGGTGGCTACCGTGTGGCTACCAATCGCAGATTCCTTCGCGAACTTCACCAGGTCCCGCGCGATGAGCTGGTGCGCGACGCTGGTAGCGATGCCGCTGCGCTCAAAATCGAGGGTGGTGGTGGCCAGGTACCAGCCCCGGTTCTCTTCGCCGAGGAGGTTCTTCGCCGGGATGCGGACGTCTTCGAAGTAGACCTCGTTGAACTCGTGGCTGCTGAGCATGTTGATGAGCGGGCGCACCTGGATGCCGGGCGTCTTCATATCGACGAGGAAATAGCTGATGCCGCGGTGCTTCGGCGCATCGGGGTTGGTGCGCGCGATGAGGATGCCCATGTCGGCGTGCTGGGCGCCGGAGGTCCAGATCTTCTGCCCGTTTACGACGTAGTCGTCGCCGTCGCGGATGGCGCGCGTCTGGAGCGAAGCGAGGTCGGAGCCTGCACCGGGCTCGCTGAAGAGCTGACACCAGACGTGCTCGCCCGAAATGATCTTCGGGAGGTAGTTGGCTTTCTGTTCCTCGGTGCCGTAGACCATCATCGTTGGGCCGGCCCAACCGTGGCCGATGCCCCCGGAACGCGGAGCGCGCCGCCAGGCGAACTCCTCGCTGAGGATGAACTGCTCTTTCACGCTGAGCCCGCCGCCGCCGTGCTCTTTCGGCCAGGCGGGGGCGCCCCAGCCGCGCTCGTTGAGCTTCACGGTCCACTGCTGCATGAATTCGCGGAAGCCCGGCTGCGCCCGGCCGGCGCCGTTGAAGAGGCCCCACTCGGTCGGCCGTTCGGCAAATTCCGCCGGGTACTCCTTGTCGAGGAAATCAGAGACCGTCTTGCGAAATTCGACTTCCTTCTGGCTGTCGCGAAACTCCATGGGTCACCTCCGAGGCGAGTTCGGATTGTGGAATTTGCGGGCGGGGTTGTCTACGGGCGGGGGGCGATCACGGTGCGATGCGCTTCCAGAAGACCACCGTCGCGCACTCTTCGCCGCCGGGGAGCAGGGCGTACCCCGGGATCGTCCCGCAGAGCTGCCAGCCGAGGCGCGTGTAGAGGCGTTCGGCGACGTCGCTCGCGGTGTCAAGGACGAGGAGGGTTTTGCCTGCCTCGATGGCGGAGGCTTCGGCGGCGCGCATGAGGGCTTCGGCGATGCCCCGGTTTCGCGCGCGCCGATGGACCAGGAGCTTGGCGATTTCGCCCCGGTGGGGCTGGTTCTCCGGGAAAGAAAGCAGCACCTGGACCGTGCCGCAGATGCCCTGATCGTCGCGGGCGGCGAACAGGATGGTCTCGCTTCGGCCCACCGCGGCCGCGACGCGGCTCCAGAACGCCTCGGCCTTCGAGGCAGTCATCGGCCACATGAAACTGACCGAGGCGCCGCCTTCGACGCAGTCAATGAGGACGCGCGCGAGTCCCGGGATTTCCGCGGCAGCCGCGGCGGCGTCCAACCGTTCGATGGTGATGGTGTTCACGCTGGCTCCTGGATGACAAGGTATTCGGCGTCTGCACCCGGTGCGGCAAGGCGCGTCGGGCGGTCGATGAGCGAGAAGAGGGCGTCGCCCGTTTCAAGCCGGGTGGTCGAGCCGCCGATGGCGAATTCGAGGACACCGGCAAGCACCACAATGTGCTGCCGGATGACCGTCTGCGGCGTGAAGTCGTAGTCGACGGCCTGGCCCGCGGGAAGCCGCAGGCGGGCGATTTCCATCGTGCTTTGCGGCGTAGCCGGGCAGACGAGGGTCCGTTCGAGGCGGGTCCGGCGGTCGCGCCAGGTTGGCTGGCGGCCGGCGGGCCAGTGAGCGACTTCGGAGCTTTCGACTTCGAGCATGAGGGCGGAGAGCGTGACCCCGAGGCCGGCGCAAACGCGACCGAGCCACGCGGCCGTCGGTGAGGAAGCGCCGGATTCGACCTTCGCGATCATCGCCTTGCTGACGCCCGCACGCTCGGCGAGCTGGCCGAGCGAGAGTCCCGCGGCCTCACGGCGGGAGCGAAGGTTCGCGCGGATGCGCGCCTCGATGTCGTCTCCGTTAGTGTCCATAGTGGACACTATAGCAACCGATTGGGATTGGAGCGAGCGAGCCCAAACAGAAGCGTTGAGCGGCCACATGGGTGCCGGGAAAGTCACACCTTACGTCGAGAAAAAGGTGAACGGAGAGGGGTCTCATCCTTAAGAAATGCCTTTGCAAGCATGGGATTGCGAGGCCATGCCGCAGACCGCGCAATACCAGGCCGGCGACCGGCCGGCCATGAATCGAGGATGAGATGTTTCTCGCTCTGAAGACGATCGCCGGGCTGCCGGCGCACGCGCTCCTGGTCCATGCGGCGGTCATCCTGGTCCCCCTCGCTGCAATCGCCCTCACCGCCCTTTGTTGGAACTCCGAATGGCGCAAGCACTACAGCCTGCCCGTGGCCATCCTGGCCGTCATCGGAGCGGGCTTTGCCCTGCTCGCCAAGCAGAGCGGCGGTCCGCTCGAGACATCGGTGCGGCAGGCGGCCAGCGCGGCAGGCGCCGCACGCCCGCGCTTCGGCGACCACCCGGAACAGGGCGATACGGCCTTCTTCTTCGCGATGTTGCTGGCAATGGCGGCCGTCGGCGTCTGGCTTATCGAACGGTACCGCGAACGGCTCGAGCTACCGGAGTGGTCACCCCTGGCCGCCTATGCGGCCGCAGTGGTGCCTGCGGTGCTGGCGCTCGTGACGATGGTCGTAGCGGGGCATTCCGGCGCGACGCTGGTCTGGAAGGACGTGGGATCGTTTGCGGCCGGCCGCTAGGAGGCGTCCGCGACACTCTCGAATGGTGCTCCCGCCAGGAAAGCGCGAACTTCGGCCATGAACCGCGGGTTGCGAATCGCGCTCAGATGTCCCTCGTTGGGCAGGTGGAGGAAGCGGCCGTTCGGGAGTTCTTCGGCAAGAGCCTTCGCGGGTTCGAAGAACGGATCGAGGTCGCCGGCGGCGACGAGGACAGGCTGGCGGATCTCGGCCAGGCGAGCCGCATCCACCGGCCGGCCGTTCTTGAAGACGCCGCGATAGGCGGCCTCGATGGCGATGGGGTCGAAGCGGGCGGCGTAGGCGGCGAGGAACTTCACCTGCTCCACGAGCGAGCGGCGAGGGGCGTTGCTCTCCCGGTGCTGGCGTTCGATGGCAAATCGCCCGCGTCCCCGGGGGAAGTAGCTGCCCATCCCGCCGATGACGGCGGATTCCACCCGTGGCGAATGCTGCAGGAGCAGTTCGAGGGTGACCATGCCGCCCATGGAATAGCCAAAGACGGGCGCCGAATCCACGCCTTCGCGGTCCATCACGGCGAGCACATCGCCGGCCATGGCGGCGATGGAATATGCCTCGGAGGAATACGGTTTCTGGCTGCGGCCGTGGCCGCGCAGGTCTGGGACAAGGAACGTGTGGGAGCCGGAAAGCGCTTCGACCCAGCCGGATGCCACCCAGTTGGAGTAGCCGCTGGCCGTGTAGCCGTGGACGAGGACGACGGGCGGGCCGGAACCGAATCGTTCGTAGCGAATCCGGAGGCCGCTCCGGCGCGTCTGTTGCATGGTTCTACTTTACCGGTCTGCGCCGTGCCTCAAGGGGATGCGGGTTAAGCGGCTTGGCCGTTCCTTTCCAGCAGCTTGCCGTGGTTTCTTCCGCAATAGTGGGCCTCTTGTTACATTCCACTGACATTTGTCCCGGGAGCCCCCATGCCAAGATGGCTTACCCTGGCCGCTTGCGTCCTCGCCATCGCAGCACTTCTCGCGGCCTGCGGTGACGATGCCGCAGGAGACTCCGGGGCCGTACCTTCGAAGTCTCCATCGGCGCCCACCCCGGCCGGCACGGTTTCGACAGCCTCGCCCCAGGTTTCGCGGCCGGCGGGCAAGTACTCCGTCAGTCTCGAAGACATCGGCAATGCCTGGCTGACGGACATCGCCGGCACCTACGTAATCAGTTCCGAATCGTATTGCCGCCAGACCTGCCTGTTTGCCAGCCAGTCCGAGGGCGAGAAGTACCTCGAATCCTGGGGATACATTGAAGGCTATGAGACGGCCTACATCCCCGAAGGGCGCGAAGACACCGTCCTCAAGGGCGGTTACTACATCAAGGTCGAGACGCACCTCTTTAAGGATGCGGAAGGGGCGCAGGCGGCCTTCGATTACTTCAAGGATTACGCGGCATCGAGCGGAGGCGCGGCCGTGCAAATCAGCCCCGTCGGGAACAACTCGGCTGCCTACGAGACACTCGTGGGGAAGATCGGCAATACGCGCGTGAACGCCCTCTATGAGCAGATCCTGTTCGTGCGCGGGAATGTGTTGACCGTGGTGCTGACGAAGGGGGCACAGGGCTTCATGACAGTGAAATCGGCGTGGGACCTCGCGACAATCGCCGACGCCAAGCTTCTCGGCGAGCGCGCCGCGCCGGAACCGACTCCGACGAGCAACTACAAGACGCCCACCCCGGAACCCACTCGATGATGAAACGGCTTCGACAGAATCAACCGCTGCTCATCTTGCTTGCGGGGGTGGTGGTCATCGCCATGGGCGTTGTCGGCGGCTTTCTGCTCTTCGGCGGCGGAGGCGACGACACGGCGTCAGCCGGCAAGGTCATCAAGGAGAAGACGCCGACGCAGAGCACTGCCGGCACCGTGGGCGGGCCGGACCAGGTGTTCAAGATGCCTCCCGCGCAGGCGAGCATCAACCTCGAGGAGCTCCCCGAAAACTACGAGGTGGACGTCCCGGATACTTTCGCGATGACCGTCTCGACGTTCTCCAGTTCTTACTGGTTCAAGAGCGACCAGGAGGGGCTCGATAAGGCGAAGGAGTGGGGGATTCTCGACGGCTTCCAGGTGTACTACCAGCCGAAGGGCCTCGTCGCCGAAGTGCTCAGCGGCTCACCCTATATCCATGTCGAGACCTACGAATTCGCGAGCGTCGATGGCGCGAAGAAGGCGTGGGCCCACTTCAACGGCTTCGTTTCGCGGACCGTCGGCAGCGAGGCGGTGGAAGCGAAACCGCTCGCGAACGATTCCGCCGCTTACCGGTTCATCGAAGGAACTTTGAGCGTCTCGGAACAAGTTGCGGTGTACCATCGTTTTAGTTTCCGTCGGGGCAATATGATCGTGACGGTTGTAACGTGGGGCGGCGAAAGTTACATGAACATCGATCCGGCCCGTAACATTGCCGCCGCCATCGACGACAAGCTGCTCGGTACGCGCCCGGCCGTTCAGCCAACGGCCATCCCGACGCCGAGCTTTCCGGGGCTCGGCAACTAGCGCGGGGGCGATACTGGGAGGAAGCGGTGCACGGAAGATGGCTGGCCCTTGCCGCCTTGGCGCTGGCACTGGCCACAGGAGCGGTATCTGAAGTAGGCACGCGGCACGCCGCGGCCGAGGCTCCCACCGCTTACGTCGATATTCAGCTGGATACCGGGCTCAACATCGAATCCCTGAATGGCGATGGCTCGACGCCCACGCTCGCCCAGCAGGGGTTCCAGCATCTCCCTGTGCCCGAGGGAATGACGGCAGAAGAATATGTGGACCAACTCCGCAAGAGCCCCGGTGTGCTCACGGCGGACGTGAGCAGCAGGGTGGTTGCCGCAGCCATCCCCAACGACCCGTTCTATGACTACGCGGGCCCGGACCAGGCGGCGTACCTGGAACAGATCTTCGCGCCCCAGGCCTGGGACCTGATGACAGGTTCTTCGCAGACCATCGTGGCTGTCCTGGATTCGGGGATCGACCTGGCCCACCCCGACCTCGCCGGCAGGATCTGGGAGAACCCGGTCGATAACCTGAGCGACGGCATAGACCGGGATAAGAACGGCTATGTGAACGACCGCTACGGCTACCGCTTCGTGGACCTGACGCAGAAGAACAACAACTGCGGTTACACGTCCAGTCTTGGGAACCAGGTGCAGGACGACATGGGGTCGCAATCCGACCCGCTGGCGCATGGCACGTTGATGGCGGGGATAATCGGGGCGGCGGGCAACAACGGCCTGGGCGTCGCCGGGATCAACTGGAACGTGCGGCTGATGGCGGTGAAGGTCCTCGATTGCAACGGCGAGGGCTCGATGATGAATATTGCCCAGGGCATCGAATACGCCGTGAAGAACGGCGCCAGAGTCATCAACATCAGCGCGGCCTCCGAGCATACGACCATCCCGACCACGGAGAGCGCCGCGCTGCGGGCGGCGCTGCAGCTCGCGCAGAACGCCGGCGTGATTGTGGTCGCGGCCAGTGGGAACGACGCGCGCAGCGTCGAGGTGGGGACGCGCTACCCGGCGGCATTCGACGACTTTCCGAACCTCGTCGCGGTCGGCGCATCGAACAACCTGAACAACAATATCTGGGCGTCGTACAGCGACTACGGACCGAGCATCGACCTGGCGGCGCCCGGCAGCCGGATCGTCAGCACTACCCGCTCGGACCTCGGGCTTGCCACCCCGTATGTCGAATCGAACCTTGACGGCGGGACGAGTTTCTCCTCGGCGCTGACCTCCGGCATGTTCGCGTTGATGGTTTCGCGAAACTCCCGCCTGAGCCCGGCAGAGTACGTTCAGATCGCCAAGGCGGCAGCCACTCCCGCGCAGCCCGCGCCGCACGGCCAAAACTGGGCGGGCGCGGGGATTATCAACATTGGCGGCGCCATAGCGAGAGTGCCGATGTCGGTCGAAGGGACGCCGTTGCGCGACTGGCGCGACGTGCCCGCAGGCACCACCGTCGAGGGCGTGATCGACGGGAACGTCTGCGGTTCGACCACGTCACAGGCGTTCGGCTTCAACGCGCGCTTCTCGCTGCGCATTAAGAGCGACGCCGAGCAGGCGAACTGCGGCGAGCCGGGCAAGACCGTGCAGATCTTTGTCGGCGGGGCGCCGGCGGTGCCGACGTTCCCCTGGGGCGCCCCGAACACCGACCTTGCGCTGCGCGATAAGGAAGTCAGCAGCGTCTCGCCGCCGCCGGGAGTGCTCGTGGTCCAGGCGCTGAACGGGAGCTGGGCGAACATCGCCCACCTGGAGCCGACGGGTCAACTACCCGGTGCCGTGGCCGGCCTTCCGACGCCGTGGACCTCGATCTTCAAGTGGGACCCGAACAAGGCGACGCTGGGCGCGCTGGGCGCCTACCTGCGCTTCTTCCGCGGCGCGCCGAGCTATTCGGCGGATATCACCTCGATCCAGCAGTACGACGCCTACTGGGTGGATGCGCCGCCGCCGAACATCGCCAGCCTGAACCCGAACCCGCCCCCTGGCCGGACGATCGAGCTCAAGCAGGGCTGGAACAACTTCACCTACACGGGCACCAGCCAGTCGGTAAAAGACGCTCTCAGTTCGGTCGATGGGAAGTGGGCGCAGGTACTGCAATACGACAACGCCTCGGGCGTGTGGCTTTCGCACCTGCCCGTGACTCCGACGCACCCGCGCATCCTCAACGACTTCGGCGGACTGTTCACCCTCAAGGTCTACTGGGTGCTGATGACCGAGGACGGCACCCTTGTCATGAACTGACACGGCGAAAGCCGCAGTGGAACAAGCCGCAAAGGACAAAGGAACAGAGGCCGGCGGGAACGACATTTCGGGCACAGGACCCAGCGTGTCCATCCCTGTATAGATAGGCCCATAGGAACCCTTTGTTCCTTTGATCCTTTGCGGCTCTCGTTCTCTCTTTCGCCGGGCTTATGATGCGCCGGCAGACCAGGAGGACAGCCACCCATGCCCAGCATCCGCGAACTTTCCGAAAAGCTCTGGAACGGTGAAGTCGATACCCAGGAGTTCCATCCTGTGGCGTTCCGCCAGCCGGTGGGCGAGGAGATCGCCGATGGCGTGCTCTATTACAAGGGCATCGCCAGCGCGAACACGATCGACACGGGCGACGGGCTCGTCATGCTCGACACCGGCGCCGTGAACGATACGCGGGCACTGCACGAAGAGGTGCGGAAGTGGCGGGCCGATGCACCGCTTCGTGCGGCTGTCTTCTCGCACCACCACGTCGACCACATTTTCGGGGTGGGGCCATTCGAAGCGGATGCGCAGGAGAACGGCTGGGCGCGGCCCCTGGTCTATGGGCATGAACACCTGGACTGGAACTTCGACCGATACAAGCGGACGCTCGGCTGGAACACGGCGATCAATCGCCGCCAGTTCGCCATCGATGCGCCGCAATTCAAGTGGCAGGAGAACTACCGCTACCCGGATGTGACCTACCAGAAGCGGATGACCTTCCGCAATGGCGAACTCACGTTCGAGCTTCGCCACACCCGCGGCGAAACCGATGACGCAACCTGGACGTGGGTGCCGGAAAAGAAGCTGCTCGCGCCCGGCGACCTCTTCATCTACGCGGTCCCGAACGCCGGGAACCCACAGAAGGTGCAGCGCTATTCGGGCGAGTGGGCTGCCGGGCTACGCGAAATGGCCGCGCTGGGCGCGGAGGTGCTGCTGCCCGGTCACGGCCTGCCAATCTTCGGCGCGAGCCGCATCGCCGAGGCATTGACCGACACCGCTGAACTGCTCGAACTGATCGAGGGCCAGGTGGTCGCGCTGATGAATACCGGCACAACGCTGGACAAGATCCTTCACCAGGTGGAGTTCCCACCGCGACTCATCGAGAAGCCCTTCCTGAAGCCGGTCTACGACGACCCCCAGTTCCTGGTGAGGAACGTGTGGCGGCTGTACGGCGGCTGGTACGATGGCGAGCCCGACAACCTGCTCCCGGCGCCCAGGGCGGAGCAGGCGCGCGAGTGGATCGCGCTGAGCGGCGGGCTGGACCCGGTGCTGAAGCGTGTGCAGGAATTGCGCGAGGCCGGCAACCTCCGGCTCGCCTGCCACCTGGTTGAGTACGCGGTGATCGCGGAGCCCGGTTCGAAGGAGGCGCACGCGCTCCGGGCCGAGGTGTATTCGGCCCGTTCGAAGCTGCAAGAGTCCTCGATGGCGCGAAATATCCTCAATCACGCCGCCCTCGCGAGCGCCCAGGGTAAACGCGACCTGGCCGGCGACTACTAAGGGTTCTCCCCGATTTCTACGCCGGCGCAGGTTCAGTTCGGGCGCGAACGCGTTTCAGATCCGTATATGCCGTACCCCGAAGGTGGCAGCTTGATTCCCGAGCAGGCATGATCGGCCCATGTCAGGGAAGGCGCCCCTCCTGCTGGCGACGCTGTTCTTTTCTGTCGGTGCGGTTGGCCTTGCGCTGACTTCGGCGGAGAAAGCGAGTTGGGGACCCTTCGAACCGCGTGGCCCCCAGGCGAACCAGCGTGTCGTGGTCGTGGATGTGAGCCCTGCAAAGACAGAACCACCGGAGCTCGCGCAGATCGTCATCCCGGTGCCAGTCGAACTTTCCGCGGCCGAGCCGGAAGCACTTGTCGCCGAAGCACCGACCCCCACCCCCGAGCCGACGCCAACGCCGATCCCGCCCCTGCGGGTCTACGGGATCTCTTCGGATAGCGGCGTCTCGGCGGCTGCCGCTTCGGAAACGCCGCCACCGATCCGCATCGTGAACGTGGCGAGCGACGACGAAGAGACGGAGACGCCTACGGCCGAGGCGACGGAGACACCAACGGACGAGGCAGCACCGGCAGAAACACCCTCGGCGGATGGGACGTCGGCTCCAGAAATCAGTGAGACTCCGGCAGAATAGCCCGGGGCGCCACGGGGCCGTGCTACCATTTCCCAATGTCTACCGTGGTTCGCGTCCGCCGTCGTCTGCAGTCGTCGACGCTCGACGTGCCTGAGCTCGCCGAGTTGATTGGTAAGGATGTGGAGATTGTCGTCACGGAAGTTCGCGAACCAGTCCCTGACTCCGCCGAAGAGCGCTATGAGCTTCGTGGGTCCGTCTTAAAATACGAGGACCCCTTCGGCCCGGCCGTCCCGGAAGAGGACTGGGACGCATTGAAGTGATCCTGCTCGACACTCACGTGTCGGTGTGGTGGGTAAACGGCGACTCCTCTTTGGCTCCCGGCGTCACCCAATTGATACGAGAGCACGAGGGCGACGGACTCGGCGTATCTATCATTTCGTGTTGGGAAATCGCCAAGAAGGTCTCCTTAAACCGGTTGTCTTTGGATCGCTCGCTCGACGTATGGCTGTCGGGCGCAATCGGTTACCCCGGCGTCGAGCTGCTTGGTCTGACGCCCGAGATCGTCATCGAATCGACGAGGCTGCCCGGATCCTTCCATAGAGATCCTGCGGACCAACTGATTGTCGCGACTGCCAGGGTTCTTGGGGTGCCACTCCTGACACTGGACCAGCAAATTCTGCGCTACGAGCACGTCACTTTCCCGACTATCAGTCCCTGAACCCCCCGCCTACATCGCCAGCGTTGGGTTCCGCTGCTCCATGATGTCTGTCATCCGCGTTTTCACCGACTGCAGGACGTTTTCCTGCGCCGGAAAGATGTAGAACTTGTCGTCGCGGATGGCTTCGAACACCTGGACGGCGACATCCTCCGGTTCGTAACCGGCGTTGAGCGCGGCGGTGAACATCGCCGAGAACTGCTGCAACTCCGGGCGCTGCTCGGTGAGCGTGGTGGCGCCGAACTCGGGTGGGCGGTTGCGTTCGGCATCGAGGATGTTCGTCTTGATGAGGCCGGGGCAGAGCACCGAGGCTGAGAGCTTTGCGCCCATGCCCTTGAACTCCTTGTAGATGCCTTCGGTGAGGCACACGACGCTGTGCTTCGAAACGTTGTACGGGTTCGCGCCCGTGAGCAGGCCGGCCATCGAAGCCGTGTTCACGATGTGGCCTTCTTCGCCGTTTTCGAGCATGCGCGGGATGAACGCGCGGATGCCATAGAGCACGCCCATAAAGTTCACGCCCCAGGTCCACTCCCAGTCGCTCATCGGCGTCTCCCAGGGGCGGGAGCGAAGGGTGGCGGCCGTTGCTGCGACGCCGGCGTTGTTGCAGAGGACGTGGACGTTCCCGAAGGTCGAGAAGGCGGCATCGGCGAGCCGGTTGATGTCGTCTTCCGCCATCACGTTCGTGCGCAGCGCGGCGACCTTCCCGCCGTGCGCCTTCACGGCCGCTTCGGCCATCGAGAGCGCTTCGGCCTCGATATCGGCGAGGACGACGCTCATGCCTTCCTGCGCGAACTTGTGTGCGAATGCCAGGCCCATGCCGCTCGCGGCTCCGGTAACCACCGCAACCTTGTCCTTGAAGTCCTTCATGAGCGCGCTGTCCTCCGGGTGGGTGTGAGGCGGGAGTCTACAGGCGAAGCGCGCGATTTACGCGTCCGACTCGACGCGGCATGATGGCGGCACTTCGGCCCCGAACCAACACATCCACGGAGTCTGTCATTTACTTCCCAACAGGGTCGGCCTGGGAGCTGACCACTCCTCAATCCGCCGGGTGGTCCGAAACCGCGCTCGCGCGGTCGCTGGAACTCGCAGCGGAGTATCACTCGAGCGGCGTCGTCTTCCTCCATCGCGGGCGCATCGTCGCGGAGCAGTATTGGACGCTGGACGAAGCGACGGTCGCGGCCGCGGGGCCTCTGGCGCCGAGCCTCGTGTACGGCCAGACCGACGAGGGTTATGCGCTTGAGGATGTGGCTTCGGCGCAGAAGAGCGTGGTCGCCGTGCTCTGCCTTATCGCACGGGACCGAGGGTTGATCGCATTCAATCAGCCGGTTTCGGACTTCCTCGGTAGCGGTTGGACGAAGGCGACACGCGAACAGGAGAAGCACATCAGGCTCTACCACCTGCTTTCGATGACCACCGGCCTGAACGACCGCCTGGAATTCGAAGCGGTGCCCGGCACGCGGTGGCACTACAACACTCCCGCTTACCAGAAGCTGCTGCCGCTCCTGATGGGAGTCTCGAAGCTCTCGGCGAATGAACTCACGCAGACGTGGCTTGGCGAGGCAATCGGCTGGCAGCACACGTACTGGGTCGAGCGGCCTTTCAAGGACGTCTCGGGACAGCCAATGCGAGGCATCGTGACAACGGCGAGGGACCTGGCGCGATTCGGCCTGCTTATCTTGAGCAAAGGTCTGTGGGACAGAACCGAGGTGATCGCGCCGACTTCCGTAGCTGAGATGCTCCGGCCGAGCCAGGCGCTGAACCCGGCGTACGGGCTCCTCTGGTGGCTGAACGATTCGGACCGGTACATGGTGCCGGCAAGCACGGAAAGCATCCCGGGGAGACGGTTGCCGGACGCACCTCAGGACATGGCCACGATGGCTGGGCTGCTGAACCGGTACGTCTTCGTCATCCCGTCATGGGAGGCGGTCATTGTCCGGATGGGGGTGGTGAAGGCGGGGATGGTCCCGGGAAACGGTGGATTTGATCGCGTGTGGTGGAAGGCGCTGCGAGAGTTGCGGGGATAGGCGGGCGGAGTTGTCGTGAACGCGAGCGGGGTCGCGTAAGCGAGTTTCTGGCGTCGGATTGAACGGCATTCGATGCAATTCCCAGTGCTCCGTGGCAGTCGCGCCCTTTGTCGTTTGAGGTGGTAGAGGAGGTTGACGTGCCAGCGCCGATGTGCCGAAGTACACGCGTCGTGGCAGACACAGAATCGACGAGCGCAGTGACACCCGAAGAGTGCCTCGCGGAGTACGAACGGCTCAGCGGTCTGCGTGATTTCGGACCGCTTTCAGAACTGATCGCGCACGATGCCGTGTACTTCTTCAACGACGGCAGCTACTTCGGGCTCGATGAGATCCGGAAGGCGGTCGAGGCAACCTGGGCCTGGAACCCGGACGACGAGAGCTACACGCTCAGCGATATCGCCTGGTTCGCCCGGAGCGAGGACTTCGTCGCATGCACCTACAAATTTCGCTGGGCGGGCGTAGTGAAAGGCCGGCCGTTCGAGTCGCTGGGGCGGGGGACTGCGGTACTGCGTCGCGAAGGCGACCGCTGGCTGATCGCCCATGAGCACCTGAGCGCCGACCCCGACGCCACTTCAACGCCTGGCTAACGGGCGGGCAGGAGGAGGCGGAAGGTGCTGCCGGCGCCTTCATCGCTTTCGGCTTCGAGCCAGCCTCCGTGGGCGCGGATGATGCTAAGCGAGGTGGAAAGCCCCAGGCCGGTGCCCTTACCCACACCCTTCGTGGTGAAGAACGGGTCGAATATTCGCTGGACCACATCGCGCGACATCCCGAGGCCGGAGTCGGCCACGAGAATTTCGTGATAGCGGCCGGGGGCGAGGCCACGCTGCACCCAGATCGGTTCGCGGCCGAGCTCCGTGACGCGGCGGCTCACGCGGATCGAGCCGCCCTCGGGCATGGCGTCGCGCGCGTTCAGGAAGAGGTTCACCAGCACCTGTTGGAGGGCGCCGAATTCGCCGACGGCACGGTCGCTCTCCGCACTTGTATCGAAGACGAGATCGACGCCCGGCCCGAGGGTTCGCTGGACAAGGCTTCGGGTCTCTCGGAAAAGCAACTCCAGCGACAGTTCGTCGTGGGATGCCACGCCAGGGCGGCTGAAATCGAGCAGGCGGCGGACGAGGTCGGCGCCCCGTTCGGCGGCGACCTTGGAGTCGGCGGCGTAATCGCTAAGGGGGCTGCCCTCGGGAAGCTCGCCCTGGAGGAGGTAGAGGTTGCCGAGGATGGTGGTCAGCAGGTTGTTGAAGTCGTGGGCGATGCCCCCGGCGAGGACACCGAGGCTCTCCAGCTTCTGGGCCTGGAGCAGCGCGGCTTCGGCGCGGCGGCGGTCGGTCACGTCGCGCGATGAACCGATGATGCGGTAGCAATTGCCGTTTTCGTCGTAGAGCGGCGTCAGGTGGGTGACCACCTCGATGCGAACGCCCGGCCGATCGACCACGTTCGCGTACTCGATCGGCTCGCCGGAAGCCTCGGCCTGGTGGTAGCGGGCGAGCGCCGCATCGGCGGCGGACTTCGTGAGGAACTCGGGGAGGCTCTTGCCAATCACCTGGGTGAAGTCGACGCCGAGCAGGGTAAGGGTGCGCGGGTTCGCCATCTTCACGCGGTATTGTCCCTCGGCGTCCTTGTCCATCACCCAGACCGCGTCAGACGTGCCTTCCACCACGGCGCGATAGTTCGCTTCGGATTCGGCGAGCGCGCGCTCGCGCTGGCGGCGGCCGCTGATGTCGCGGCTCCAGCAGACCACGCGGTTGCACTTCCCGGCTGCATCGCGGACCGGCGTCATAGTGGTGACGAAGTCAGCTTCGGAACCGGCCCAGAACATCTGGACCTCGAATTCTGCCGGGCCGTCGGCTTCCGCCACGCGGTTGTAACGGGCGATCGACTTCTGCAATTCTGCGCGCCGCATCAATCCGCGCTCGGCCAGTTCGGCAAAGGTGAGACCGAGGACCTCATCCGGTGAATTGAGATGGGAGCGATGGAGGTAGCTCCGGTTAACGAACGTGGGGCGCCATTCGCCGTCGGCGCCGCGCTCCATGATCCACATGGCGTCGCGAATGTTCTCGACGACGGCGCGGTAGGCTTCAGCGGTCTGCCGGCGTTCGGTCACGTCGCGCGCGACTAACTGCACCGCAGGTTCGCCTTCCCAGACGGTGACGCTGGCGATGGTCTCGATCCAGATGATCTCGCCATCGCAGCGGCGGACTTCCATTTCGGCGAGGGCGATGGACTTGCCCGACTGAAGCGAGCCCATCCGTTCGACAGCGACGGCCTGGTACTCGGGGAGCACGAACTCGAGGATGTGGTGGCCGAGCAGGTCCGATTCCTGGGATGAGCGCATCATCGTGTGGCCGGCGGCGTTCACGTATTGCATGAGACCGTCGCGATGGATTGCGATGAAATCGGGTGAGAGTTCGACCAGGTTGCGGAAGCGCTCTTCGCTTTCGCGCAGGGCTCCCTCGGCGCGTACCCGGGCGTCGATATCGGTAACGGTCCCGACGAACCCGGTGATTTCGCCCTCGTCGTTGAGCGCGCCAACCGCCTGCGAGAGGACCCAGGTGGTGTGGCCATCGGGGCGGACCAGGCGGAATTCGACGCGAAGTGAACGGCCTTCTGCGAGCGCCGCGGCCTGGGCTTTCGCGACCCGTTCGCGGTCATCCGGGTGGATCGCGCTCATCCAGCCGAGACCAAGCGATTGCTCTTCGGTCAGCCCGGAGAGTTCGCACCAGCGCGGATTGACCGCAAAACACACGCCCCGGAGATCCGTGCGGAAGACGCCGACCGGGAACTGACCGGCACGAATGGCCCGCTCAAGCTGAATTCCAGAGACCAGATCTTCGCTCGTCATGCTTCTCTTGCCCAAGGACGGGACGAAGCTCAAGCATACCCGCTCGCGTGCGGTTCAGGAGTAAGGGAACCCCCAACTTTGAGGACAACGAACCGCGCGGTCTCTACCAGTCGATGGCTTGCGCTTCGCGGCGCGGCGATGCACAGGTACTGCTTCGACGGACAGGAATCGCTCTCGCGCTCAGGCGGTCAGGATGCTCCGGACGTTGGCGATGGTAGCTTCGGGCACGCCCTTCGAGAGGAAGAAGTTCTCCGAGCTGCCGTGCTTCGCGTGGAGGAGCTCGATGAAACCGGCCATCTTCTCCGGCGGCGTTGCCAGGCGGGCGCGAATTTCGGCATCGGTGCCTTCGAGCTGGCGGCCATTCGAGCGCAGGTAGGCAAGCAGCCGGTCGATGGCGAGGTCGCTCAGGCCGTATTCGCGCGCGATGTCATCCGCCGAAGCGCCGACCACATCCATGATCATGGCGACCAGGACGCCGGTGCGGTCTTTGCCCGCGGTGCAGTGGATGAGGAAGGGGTAGTTCGATTCGTCGCCGAACATGGTGAACGCCTTCGTCATCTGGTCGCCGCCGACTTCGAGGTAGTGCATGTAGCGGCCGGGCGATATGCCGGGGCCATAGAGGCCGTTGAGTTCGGCGATGAAGTCTTCCTGCTTCACATCGGGGCGGAAGATGGAATTTTCGACCACGCGGTCGTGGAGGGCGTGCTTGCCGCCGCGGCTGGCGGACTCCTCCGGGTGGCGAAGGTCGAGGATGGTGCGGAGACGGATCTCATCGGTGAGCCAGGCGGCGTCTTCCTCGGTCATGAGTTCGAGGGCGCCGGAGCGGTAGACCATCGAAGGACGGAAGGTGCCGCCCGCGCGCAGTTTGTACGGGCCGACGGTGCGGAAGTTGTGGATGCCTTCCGGTTCGCGAAGGGTAGGGGAGTTGGTCATAGTGCCTGAGCGTACGCTTCCGGCGTTAACGTTGGCGAGAAGGTGGCGGGTGCGACTAACAGACCATCTCCATCCGAAGACCACGAGCGTCCGTCTCTACTATGTCGGGCAAAACCTGCGCCGATCCATTTGCGACCCGGGACGCAGACCATGCCGCCACGACCGCATCCAGCAGGTCGTCGGCTGCGACGCCCTTGAGATGACGACCAGCCGCGAACTGGCCAGGGAGTTCGACGCCGGGTAGCGCAGACAGCAGGCTGCTCTGTCTTTCTGCATATCCGGCCGAATCGCGCTTGTAAAAGAACATTGGGGCTCCCGCCAACCCGGTGAAGCAAACTTCCGGATGCACTTCGCGAATACGCTCCTGGAGCGCCGGCGACATTAGGTCATCGACTTCCTTGATCTTGCCTGAAATTGCAAACGCCTGGGCGGAAAGGCTCTTCCCAGTAGCGGCAAGCGAAGCTGCTCGAGCCTGTTCATAGGTGGAGCAAGCCAGGACCGCGCGACAAGTCGCCGGAAACACGCTGTTCTTTCGGGGGCCAAGCATTTTTCGTGCCTGAACGTCACAGCCCCGGGGTCCGTCGCACAAGCCGATTGGGATATCCACGGTGATAAAGGTGTCCGCTGAATAATCGTCTACCAGTTCGGCGAATGATCGATGCGTTTTGAAACTCAGAGAGTTCGTGTCTGTTTCAAGACAGGCGGCAAGCCATCCAGCCTTGCACCCGTCGACGCCAACAACTTTCACTGACCTACTCCAGCCCTATCTGCGAAGTTCGCAGTCTGACCCATCCAGGGTCGAAGCGTCGAACGGAGCCGGAAGCCTCAGGCGGCCGCGACGGCTTCCCCCAGGCACTTCTTGCAGGGCTTCAGGTGGCCCGGGAGCTCCGCCCAGCCGCCCGCGACCGGAGCGGAGAGCCGCTTGCCCGACGGGCAATCGCCCGTGTGGTAGGTCGTGGCGCGCTTGCCCGCGCTGAAGATGAAGACCGGCGGCGGGGCTGTTTCGCGACGGAGAGTGGAAATGAACCGGGCGCGGACTTCTGGTGGGGCTAGCGATTCGCCTCGGATGGCCAGGCGTCGGTCGATGCGGGACGGATCTTCGCCCAGCCGGCTCGCAAGCGCGCGCAGGCTCTTGCTGGCGGCGGCCTTCGGCCGCGTGAGCGTGAGGGGCGAACCCAGTTGCGTCGACTTTCGCATCGCCGGGTCGTAAGGAATTTCCCAGATGGCCTCGCGTTCGAGCACTTCGGCCGCATCGCCAACGGAGAAGCCCGAAACCGGGTCGATGTGGTTGGCGATCATCACCGTCCGCTGAGGCGAGATGCCTTCGTACGCCATTTCGCTCAGCATCAGCGTGGTATTGCGCAGGCTGCCGAATTCGAGCGAGGTGGTGACGAGCGTGACATCGGCGACCGCGAGTGCGGCCATCACCGATTCGTTCAGCACGCACGGGGTATCGATGAGGATGTAGTCGAACGCCTTCGACGCGAACGCGATGAGCTGTTGCAGGTCCTCGGGCCGGGTAGCGAGGCGCTCGGCGAAGTTTTGCGGTGCGCCGAGCAGATGCGCCCCGGACGAATGGAGCGCCAGGCTCTGCTTGAACGATTCGAACTCGAACTCAGCGTGGTCCCGGGCGGCGCGGGCGGTGGAGTAATTCGTGTTCAGGTCGAGCATGATGCCCGCATCGCCGAAGTCCGGGTCGAGGTCCATAAGCAGAACGGAACCGCGCTGGTCGTTCGCGAGCGAACTTGCGAGGTTCACGGAGATCGTGGTCTTGCCGATGCCGCCCTTCTGTCCGGCGACGACGACGACGCTACCGGTCTCCGGGGCGGCGCGCACCGGCCTGGGGCCAATGGCATCGACGATGGCGCGCGTCTCATTTTCGGAAACGGGCGTGTCGATCAGGTACTTCGCGCCGGCAGCCAGGGCTCGGCGGTAGGAGTTGGTATCGGCCTCATCGCCGAAGGCCACGATGATCGCATCGGGTAGCACCCGGGCGACTTCCTCGACCGTCTGGATGGCGCGCGGCAGGGGCTCTTCGAACGAGACGAAAACGAGGCTATGTTCGGTTTTGGAAAGCGCCGCGATAGCCGAGAGGCCATGTGGCGCGGAGAAGGCGACTTCGATGCCGGCCGCCTCGAGCAGGCGGGAGAAGGACGCACGTCGAAGCTCGTCGCTGTCGACCAGCGCTGCGGCGATGCGTGACTCCATAGGCCGCGTTCTCCCCTGCCGTTTATCGTGCGCGCCCCGTCCGGGCGCAGATCAACAACACCTTTACAATCGGGTGGAAGGGACCTGGAGAGAAGGGTGAACCGGCAAAATTGATGTTCCCCTGGAGAATCAATTCCAGACGGCGGTGACGACGAAGTCGGCGGGGTTGTGGGTCTCGCCGGTGTCCACGAGGACAGCGCGGCCGGTGACCATGTCGGCCGAGGCTATGCCGCGGTTGGTGGCGACGGGGGCGAGGACCTCGCCGGGCGAGCCGTCGAGGCGTACCTCGGCGGTCCAGGCGGTGGCGTTGAAGCTGACGACTTTCCCTCGGAAAACGGCCATGGGTCTCCTCCTGGATTGACGAAAAATCGGAACCGCTAGCGGCGGGCGAAGCTGAAAACGGAGTTGTAGGCGGGCTGGCCTTTGGGGTCGCGGCGGTAGTCGGCGCCGCGCTCGACGATGCGGAACGCTCCGTCGAGGCTGCCGTGCGAGCTGGGGAGCGCGACGGACACGACATCGTAGAGGTCGAATTGCGACGCGAGCGGCGCGATTAGTTCGCCCTGGGGGACGAGGTGGAGGCGGCGGGCGAGGGCGTTGACGGCGATGGCCTCGGCCTCGGCGTCGCTCGATATCGAGAGATCGCGGACGAGCTCGAAGAGCGGCTCGACCGGGAACGGCAGGGCCGAATCGATATCGGCATCGGCGAAGGAATCGGCGTAGCGGTCGGGGCCGACTGCGCGGGTCCAGTTGGGCTCGCGCTCGCTTACTCGAGAGAAATCCAGATACGGATTCGGGTTCGATGTGTCGGGCTGGAGGAAGCCGAAGGCTGACTCGTCGCTCGGTGGGTCATCGCCGAAGTCGAACCCGCAGATCTCGAAGCCCCCATCCGAGCTGGACACCCGGAGAAAGTCGGGGGTGGGGGCGAGGAGGCGGCGAAGCGTGGCCGCGGCGCTCTCGCCGGGGGCGATAGCGAACGCGGGGGTGTCGGTGGTCCAGGCGGTGGACGGCGCGAGCGCGCCGGAATCGACGATGGCGAGTCCGGCTCGGCCGGCCACGCGGCGGAAGATGGCGCGGCGGGTGGTTCCGCTGGGAGCGGACCACGCGCCCGGGCTGGCGTAGCGGGCCATCTGCTCCCATGGCCCATCGCAATCGAGGACGACGGTCGAACGGCCGGGGGCGTACCTGGTGGTGATCTTTGCGATGTTGGCGCGGAGCAGCCCGGCGAGCTGGTCGCCGGTACCGGGGACGGTGAGGCCGTTTCTGATGACCACGTCGTAGCCGAGGGTGACGGGGACGTGGTCGGCGTCGGCTGCGTCCAGGGCGTCGCCCTGGCTGTTGTCCAGCTCGAGGCGGAGCCTCAAGCTCGTCGGCGTCTCTCGCCAGCTGCAGCTGAGGACGCGGGAGCTGATGTCGGTGGCGGAGCGGCTGACGGCCGCGAGCCACTCGGACGGGGCGTAGATGTTGAGCTCGTTGGCAGGGTCGGCGTAGCCGATGCGGCCGGCGAAGAGGTTGTATTCGTGGAACAGTTCGCCCCACGAGCGGCCCTCGAGCCGGCCGAGTCCGAACTCGAACGCTTCGGTGATGACTAGCCAGGTGAGGCCTAGCGCCCACGCCTGCCGGGCCGTCCGCAGCGGCCAGCGCCACGCCAGCAAGAACGCCGCCCCGAAGATCGCCGCGATCAGCGGGAACGTCGAGATGCGGTGCGCGGCCTCCTCGCCCATCCGGTCGAGGTAGAGCTTTTCGCGCACCACGCCATTGAGCACCGCGAGGGCGGCGATCGCCGGCCATGCGGCCAGGTGGCGCCAGGCATTGTCCCCGAACTGTGTTTTCATGCCCCAAGAGTCCTGCCCCCGGTCCAGGTCTGCATCGTCCGCTCGTTCCCCTATCGTTGCCCGATCGGTTGATTTGCTCCGGCCGCCTGGCGCGTGCACAGTTCGCCGCAGCACCATCGCAGGAGTCACGTAATGCCCACCGCCCTCGTCCTCACCGCCCACGGCGACGACATGGAGTTTTTCGCCGGTGGCACTGTCGCGAAGCTCTGCATGCGTGGCTGGGCCGTCCACCTGGTGATGGCCACCGACAACTCGCGCGGCACGTTCGAACTCTCCGCCGAGCAGATGTTCGGCCTCCGCCTGAAGGAGGCCGAAGCGGCGGGCAAGGTGCTCGGTCTCGCCAGTGTCGCCTGTCTCGATTACCCGGACGGGTTCCTGTGCGATACGCCCCATACCACCCTGCGCGGACAATTTATGGAGGCGATTCGCCGCCACCGCCCGGACATCGTGTTCACGTGGGACCCGTGGGCGCCATACGAGGGCCACCCCGACCATCGCGAGGTGGCCTGGGCGGCTATGGAGGCATCGAGCTTCGCCCACTTCCCGCTCTATTACCCGGAGCAGTTGGTCGATGGCGTCGAGCCCTGGTACGTGCCGGAGAACTACTACTTCGCGAAGAGCCCCATCGACCTCAACCGCCCGGTGGACATTGCCGGCGAGCCGCTCCAGCGGAAGATCGATGCGCTCTGCTGCTTCGACAGCCAGATGGTGTTGACCGTGCAGGACTACCAGAAGGCGATCGCCTGCGCTCCCTACGACGTCCCCCGGGCCACAAACATGGACGCCCACGACTACCGCGGCTACATCAACGGAATCATGCGGAAGCGCGCCGAACTCAACGGCCAGCGATACGGCATGGCCGCTGCCGAGGTCTTCCGGCGTACGCGCTGGGGCGGCACCGAGCACCAGGCGCTTCCCGGGAGCATCCCCGCAGACGACTGGTAGGCCCGCGCGTAGAATCGCCTTCGCCGCGTTTGCGCTGGCTGGAGTTGGAATGGCGGGGTCGCTTGCGGGAATCCGCGTGCTCGAATTGTCCGAAGGTGTGAGCGGCCCGTATTGCGGAAAGCTGCTCGCGGGCCTTGGCGCGGAAGTCATCAAGGTCGAGCCGCCGGGTGGCGATAGAACGCGCTTCGCGGGCCCATTCCCCGGAGACCGTCCCGACCCCGAACGCTCGGGCCTGTTCCTCCACCTCAACCTCGGCAAGAAGAGCATCGTTGCCGACGTCACCACGGTCGAAGGCAAGGCCACGGTCGAAGGGCTGCTCGGGGACGCCGACGCGGTGCTCATCTCCATGCGCCCCGCGCAGCTCAGGGCGGCCGGCATCGACTTTGGCGAATGGCGGCGCCGATTCCCGCGCCTCGTCATTGGCAGCGTCACCACCTTCGGGCTGACCGGACCCTACGCGGACTACCTCGGCGGCGAACTCATCGCCTACGCGGTCGGCGGCTACGCCACCCTCACCGGTGACCCTGACCGCGAACCGCTCAAGGCCTACGGCAACCTGGTCGAATACCAGGCGGGCGCGCAGCTCGCGCTTGGCGTGGTGGCCGCCGTCACGGCACGCGAGGCCACCGGCGAGGGCCAGTTGGTCGATTGCGCGGCGATGCAGGCCGCCACCTTCCTCCTCGGTGGCGTCGACCAGGGCGCGTACTTCTACGGACGCGTGGCCAAGCGCAACGGCACGCGGTTGCTCGGCTTCCCCCCGGAACACTCCTACCCCTCGACGATCAGGCCCTGCGCCGATGGCTTCGTCCACTGCCACTCGAACAACCGCTACCTCGATCTCCTGGGCGCGCTCATTCCCCATCCGCGCCTCACCGACCCGGAACTGCTGGGTCTGATGACGGGCTATGCCGACGAGATCGACGCCATCATGGATGAATGGCTGGCCGACAAGACCCGCGACGAAATCGTCGAGCGCGCCCAGGAACTGCGTCTGCCCTTCACTGAGGTCCGCGAACCCGGCGAGGTGATGGCGGAACCGCACCACAAGGAGCGCGGCAGCTTCGTCACCATCGACCACCCCGGCGCCGGCCCGATCTTCCAGCCCGGCGCCCCCTTCCGCATGAGCGCCACCCCCTGGGTGAACCAGCCGGCGCCGATGTTGGGCAAGGGCCGCGGGGCGACGTGGACGAAACCGGTTGAATTGCAGGCTCGAACGCCGAACCGCCTGAACGACGGAGCGGGGACTCCCCTCCCGAAAGCGAAACCGCTTGCGGGCGTGCGCGTCATCGATTTCACGAACGCAGTTGCCGGGCCGATCGCCTCGTTCATCCTGGCCGACCTCGGCGCCGAAGTAATCAAGATCGAGGCGCCGACGAGCCGCCCCAAAGTCGCAGCCGGCACCGCGCCGCTGCTCGAAGGCGCCGAAGCGCCCTCCTACAACCGCATCATGCTCTTCAACGAGCTGAACCACGGGAAGCGCAGCTTTTCGGTCGATGTCGCGAAGCCCGCGGGCCGCGAGCTTTTCCTGAAGCTGGCGGAGAAGTCCGATGTCGTGGTCCAGAACTTCGCCCCGCGCGTGATGGGCAACCTCGGCATCGACTTCGGAGCCCTCCAGGCGGTGAACCCGCGGATCGTCCTCGCCTCGATGCCGGCCTTCGGGCTCTCCGGGCCGCTACGCGACCGGATTTCGTACGGCCCGGGGATCGACGCGATGAGCGGCCTCAGCCACCTCACCGGCTACCCCGATGGTCCGCCGATCAAGCCAGGCAACTTCTTCTGCGACCAGCAGGCGGGAGTGCTCACCGCCTTCGCCGTGACCTCGGCGCTCCGGCATGCCCGCCTCACGGGCGAAGGCCAGCACGTCGAGCTCGCCATGATCGAAGGGGAGTTCCAGGTCCTCGGTGATGCGTACATCGACTTCGCGATGAACGGCCGCGAGCGCCGCCGGACGGGCAACGACCACCCGGCGATGGAGCCGCACGGCATGTTCCGCTGCCTGGGAGAGGACGCCTGGGTCGCAATCGCCGTCGAGGACGAGAGCCAGTGGAACACCCTCTGCAACGTTATCGGCCAGCCCGAACTCGCTGCGCGCTACCCGGATGTCGCCGGGCGGAAAGCCGCGCGCCCCGAAATAGCCGGAGCGATCACGGCATGGACATCCACACGGACGCACTACGGTGCCCAGGACGCCCTGCAGGCCGCCGGCGTCGCCGCCGGCGCCGTGCCCAACCCGGTCGAATTGCTGAAAGACCCGCAGGTGCTCGCCTACGACGGGTTCGAGTACGTCGAGACACCGGGTGTCGGCCCCACGCCTTACCCGCGCGTTGCGTTCAGACTGAGCGAGACGCCGGTCCCGGTTTCCGGCCCGGCGCCGGGCTTCGGCGAGGCGAACGATTACATCCTGCGCGACATCCTGGGCGTCGGCGCGGATGACATCGCGAGCCTCCGCTCTGCCGGGATCGTCGCCGACGAGCCAACCGGCGAGGGCCACTGATCCCCGGTCAACACACTGAAGGAGTTCAGCATGGAACGAGTGATTGTCGAAACCACCGCAGCGGTGCGCACCGTCACCCTGGACCGCGCCGAGAAGCGCAACGCCATGGACGCGCAGATGCTGGACGAACTCGTTTCGGTGTTTGATGTCACTCCGCCATCCGAAGAGCGGCTCACGGTCATTCGCGCGAACGGCAGCGTGTTCTGCGCCGGGCTCGACCTGAAGGAGCGCGGCGAAGGGGGCCCCATGCGCGGCGCCAGCCCCATCGAGCGCGTCCTCGAATTCATCGAGCACTACCCGCTGCCGGTGGTCGGTGTGGTGCAGGGCGACGCCATCGCCGGCGGCAACGAGCTCGCGCTGCACTGCGACATCGTGGTGGCCTCGACCGCAGCGCGTTTCGGGATGTCGTTGGCGCAGATTGGTCTCGCACCGACGTGGTTCCTGGCGAAGAAACTCCTCGAAGTCGGCGGGCCGGTGGCGACCCGCGAGATCCTGCTCCTCGGCGACCCCATCCCGGCCGAGCGCATGCACGCGCTCGGCCTGATCGCGCGGGTGGCTCCGCCGGATGGCCTGGAGCTCGCGGCCAAAGCGGTCATCGATCGGCTTGCCGCGAACGCGCCGCTCTCGCTTCGGGCGATGAAGGCGCTGCTCGTGCGCGAGATGGCCTTCCGCGATGGCATCGCCCACAAGGATGTCGATGAGTTGGTGGATGCCGCCCGGACTTCGAACGACGCCCGCGAAGGGATGGCGGCGCGGCTGGAGAAGCGTCCCGCGAATTTTACCGGCCGCTAATTTTCGCGAAATGTTCCGTGGTTCACACGTGGGCTGGAACAGTCATCCTTTCGGGTGATTTCTCGCGCGGTTTCATCGCGACACGATCGGATCGCGATGTGGAATGGCACAAATTCGTTGCACACGACGTTTGACAAGAAGAAGCGGCAAGCGTTGTGTTAGTGGTAAGAGTGCAGCAGAAGAGGACGAATGACCCGGCATCCTCGGGGCCGGCGTATCTCCCGGGAATCGATGGCCTGCGGGCCATCGCGGTGCTGGCTGTACTCCTCTTTCACGGCGGCGTTGCGCGCTTTGGCGGCGGCTTCCTCGGTGTTGAAGTCTTCTTCGTGGTGAGCGGCTACCTGATCACCCTGTTGCTGTTTCGCGAAAGCATGGCCACCGGCGAAATCCAGCTGAAGGCGTTCTGGGGGCGCCGGGCGCGCAGGCTGTTGCCTGCGGCGTTCACGCTCATCACGCTGACGCTGCTCTATTCGCTGGTGTTCCTGCCCGATGAAGTGGCGGGTCTTCGCGACGACGCGCTCTCCGCGGCCGGCTACGTCACCAACTGGTGGCTGGTATTCGGCGACAAGCCCTATTTCGAAGCCATCGGCCGGCCGTCGCTCCTCCAGCACCTCTGGTCGCTCGCCGTCGAGGAGCAGTTCTACCTCGTCTGGCCCATCGTGTTCGTCCTGCTGTTGCGGTTCACGGGGCGATGGGGCGCGCTAACCGGAGCGCTCATCGGGTCCATCGGTTCGTACGCCCTGATGGCGGCCCTCCATTCCCCGCTGCACGACCCATCGCGCATCTATTACGGCACCGACACGCGCGCCGGCGGCCTCCTCCTCGGCGCCGCCCTCGCCCTCATCTGGGACCCGCGAGACGTCGGCAGGTGCGCCTATCGCAACGTCCGGGCCGGCATCAGCCTGGCGGCAGTCGCGCCGCTCGTCGTCCTCGGCTGGGTCTTCGTCGTATTGAACTCTTCAAGCGATTGGCTTTACCCGTGGGGGTTCGTGGTCACCGGAATCGGCACTGCGGCGGCGATCGTCGCAGCCACGCATCCATCGGCCGCGGGCATGCAGCGAATCCTCGGCAGCGCGCCGATGCGCTGGGCAGGCACGCGCTCCTACGGCATCTACCTGTGGCACTGGCCCATCTTCATGGTTACCCGCCCCGGCCTCGACGTGGATTTCGATGGCAACGACCTCCTCATCGGGCGGCTCATCCTCACTGCGGTGGCGGCGGAACTTTCGTACCGGCTGATCGAGCGCCCGTTCCGCACCGGCGCCTTCCTGCGCGGCATGCAGCGAGCGTTCGACCAGGCACCGATCCGCGCCCGGCTTGTGACGGCGACGGGTTCGATGGCAGCGTTCGCCCTGCTGTTCTCGACCGTGCACGCAAGCGCCCCGGAGGTCCCCGACTATCTGACCGTTGGTGAGTACCACGGCATCGTCAGCGGCGTGCCGACGACCGTTGCCACACCGAGTCCAACGCTTTCGCCCACGCCGACGGCCACGGCCAGCCCCACCGCCACCCCGACACTCACGCCGACGGAAACGGTCGCGCCGACCGAAGCTATCCCCACGGCAACCGCGACGCCGACGGTGCCGCCACCGACCCCGACGCCAACCGAACCACCCGCGCCGCCGCCTCCACCACCACCGCCGCCATCCAATGCGCCCATCCTGGCGGTCGGCGATTCGGTGCTGATTGGGGCGGCCCCGTACCTCGGGGTTGTCGGGACGGTAGAGGTCGACGCGGAGGTTGGGCGCCAGGCATACACCGTGCTCAGCGTCTTGCGAGCCCGCCAGGCGGCGGGGACCATTCCCGGAGTGGTGATCATCCACGTCGGCGATAACGGCGTGGTCACCACGAGCATGCTGGATGAGATGGTGAAAGCGGCGAGCGGCGCAAAAGTCGTCTTCGTCACGGTCCGGGTCGGCCGAGACTGGGAGGCCGGCGACAACGAGGCCATCCGCTCGATGCCCGGGCGCTGGGGCGCGAACGTCCGCGTAGCCGACTGGGCGGCGGCCAGCGCCGGCCACAGCGAGTACTTCATCAGCGACGGCATCCACCTCAAAGCGGAAGGCGCCCAGGTGTTCGCCAGCGTCATCGCCAACGCTGTGAACTGACTCCCTCCTTGACTGCGGAGGCCCGGCTCAGCACAGTTCGCCGAACTCCGGGAAGGTTGAGGACGAATGCAACAGTTTCGAGATTTCACGGGAACCATTCACCGAAGCGAAGAGGGCCACGCCGTGCCCGCACTCGCATCGCTGCTCGGCGCCATCGGCGCCATTCTCCTTGGTATCGGCGCCGCCAATGACAGCGGTGTCCTCGCCGTGGTTGGCGGCATTCTTGCCGCGGTCGGCATCCTCGCCGGCCCGGTGTTGGAGCACGTCGTGGTCGATTACAACATCTTCGATCGGCTCGAGAAGCTCGAGAAGAAGTAGGGCGCTAGGGGAGCACGACGCGCGCCGGCGCGGACGATGTTTTCCAGGCTTCTACCATGACGCGTCCCTGGATTTCACCGATTCGGCGGTGCATCTCGGGGCCGAAGTGCAGGCGGTCGCGAGTCCGCAACGACTTGTCGAAGGCGTCGGGCGCATGCGGCGGCAATTCACAGGGGACATGGAGCGATTCGCAGGTCTCCCGCAGGAGCGCGAAGAACTGGCCGCGCCGCTGATGCGCCCGTTTCTGGGCTAATTTGCCACCATCGAGCGAGGCCGAAAACGGGCTGCCTGAAAGCGCCAGGCCAAGGTGCTCGTTCCGGGCCAGACGCCGCAGGGTGGCTTCGATCGATTCCGCCGCTTGAGCTGGAGTAAACGGCGGCCGGCCCTGGATCACGCGTCGCATCGCGCCCCTGCCGAAGCGCACGAACCAGTTCGCGTTGAAGTTGTAGTTTCGCGTCGAGCGATCAAGAAAGTCCGCGATCCATCGTCCCGGCGCCCCGAATTCGCGCAGCCGGGGGGCCAGCAGTTCGGCTTCGCACCAGTGCGAACTCACGTTGAAGCAGACGATGTCCGGCTCGAGCTCTTTTGCCCAGCGCTCGACGAAATCGGCCATCTGCTCGTTCGGCCAGGCGATACGGTGGATCGTCTCGACCGGTTCGCCACAGGCCGCCTCCAGCATGCGCGCGGCGATGGCGGCCGCCCGCTCTTCAGGGGGCGTTTCGCCCTCGAGGTCGATGCTGCTGCCGAGCCGAAGGACGCGCACGCCAGGGGACCCCAGTCTCAAGTGCGCTGATTGTACAGATGCGAGTCGCGCGGCCTACCCGTGCAGAAGCTCAAGTAAGGCCCTGGCATCCTTCGGGGCGTGCCCACCGGCATCGTTGTTGAAGTACACCCAGGCGTTGCTGGCATCGAGGCTGCCCAGTTGGTCCCTCCACCACCGAAGGTCGTCTGTCTCGTAGCCGCCGCGGTACTTCTGCGGCCCGTGAAAGCGCACGTAGGCGTGGGCGGATGTCGCGACTACGGGAGTCTGCGTCTTGCCCATGCTGAACATCACGAAGGCAACGTGGCGCTTTCGCAGCAGTTCGAATACCTCGTCGGTCCACCAGCTCTCGTGGCGAAACTCCATGGCGTGGTGATGATGGGACGGCAGCGAGTGGAGAAACGCGGAGAGCCGTTCGTCGTCTCGCTCGAAACGCTCGGGCAACTGGTACAGGATCGGGCCTTCGTGAGCCCCCAGGGGCTCCATCCGGTCGAAGAGTTTCTTGAGCGCGCCATCGGAGTCCTGGAGGCGATGGTAGTGGGTGATGAACTGGCTCGCCTTGATGGCGAACTTGAAGCCCCGCGGCGCTTCGTCGGCCCACTTCTGGACCGTCGCACTTGAAGGCAGACGGTAAAAGGTCGAGTTGATTTCAACCGTGTCGAATTGGCCCGCGTAGTGTTCGAACCACGCGCGCTGTGGCAGGTCCTCCGGGTAGAAGTCACCTCTCCAGTGCTTGTAGCTCCAACCTGAGCAGCCAACGTGCCAGTGCTCCACCATCTCGCTATGGTGCCGTCTTCGCGACGCGATTTACGCGATTGCAAGACTGCATTCGTTCGCAGAGCGGCCACTGGCGTAGACTGCGCGACGTGAAGTTGCATCTCGAAAAACCGTGGTTGGACCTCTCAGCCGAGCGCGTCGCGAAGCTCTCCGGGCAGATGGGCGTCTACCAGCTCGCCGACGATTCGGGCCAGGTCCTGTACATCGGGTTCGCAGGCGGCAAGAGCCTGTTTGGCCTGCGCAGCGAACTGGAAAAGCGCGTTGGCAGCGCCCCGAAGTTCCGCTACGAAGTCAACAACCAGTACCAGACTCGCTGGCGCGAGTTGCTGATGCTGCACAAGGCGGCGAACGACGATGTGCCCGAGATGAACCGCCGCGAAACGCTACCGAAGCTCGGAAGGTTGGGATAGCTCGATGGACCTCGAACTCTCGGATGAGCAGAAGCTCATCGTCGATACCGTGCGCAAGTTCGTTCGCAACGAAATCGTCCCGCTCGAAGCCGACCTCGACCCCGATGGCAGCGAACTCGACGCTCCGGACCACGAGCGCCTGGTGGCGCAGGTCAAGCAGATGGGCTTCTACGGGCTCGACATCCCGGTCGAATACGGCGGGCCGGATGTCGACATCGTCACGCGTACGCTCATGGCCATCGAGATGGCGCAGCACCGCGCGGGCCTTTATACCCCGTGCTACGGCGTGTTCGGCGGCGCCGGCCTCGCCCAGTTGTTCGAAGCCAACGAAGACCAGAAACAGCGCTACCTCTACCCAACCCTCCGTGGCGAAAAGCACGGCTTCTTCGGCCTGACCGAGCCCTCCGGCGGCAGCGACCCCGCCCGCGCCATCCAGACATCGGCGGTGAAGGACGGCGACGACTGGGTGATCAACGGTGGCAAGATCTTTATCAGCGGCGCCGATAAGGCCGATTACGGCATCGTCTTCGCCCGCACCGACGCCTCGAAGGGCCGGGCCGGCATCACGTGCTTCCTCGTCGATGCCGATGCGCCGGGCTTCCACGTCCGTCGCGTGGTCCACACGCTGCGTTCCACGAGTTACGCGACTGAACTCCAGTTCGACAACCTGCGGGTCCCCGCGGCGAACGTCCTCGGCGAAGTGAACCGCGGCTTCGGCATCGCCAACGACCGCCTCAGCCGCCAGCGCATCCCCTATGCCGCAGGCTGCATCGGGGTTGCCGTGAAGGCCCAGGAGATGGCCATCGCCTATGCGAACCAGCGCGAAACCTTCGGCGACATCCTGGCCTCGCGCCAGGCCATCCAGTGGATGATCGTCGACAACGAGATTGACATCCGCACGAGCCGCTGGCTCACGCTGGCGGCGGCCCACAAGGCGAATCGCGGCGAGTCGTACCGCACCGAAGCGGCGATGGCGAAACTCGTCGCCAGCGAGGCAGGCGGCCGCGTCGTCGACCGCGCGATGCAGATCCACGGCGGCTATGGCATGACCAAGGACCTGCCGCTCGAACGCTGGTACCGCGAAATCCGCATCCGCCGCGTCGGCGAAGGCCCGAGCGAAGTCCAGCGGCTGATCATGGCGCGGGACCTGCTGGGCGGAAGCTTCCACTAGGCCAGATAGCCATCAGGATTCAGGTATCAGGTATCAGCAATGAGGAACGTTGAGGACTTGCTTGTCGCGCAAAAAGGGCCATTCGTTGGCGCTCGCCGTGTATGCAGCGACCCAACGCTTTCCTGCGGACGAACGATTCGGACTGACGCAGCAGATTCGTCGAGCCGCCGTGTCAATCGGCTCGAACATCGCCGAAGGGGCGGGGCGAGATTCCGACGCGGACTTCGCCAGGTTTCTGCAAATCGCGGCGGGTTCGACCAGCGAGGTGGAATACCAATCACTGCTCGCAAGGGACCTCGGCTACATGGATCCGGCCACGTACGAGCAACTCAAGATCGGTGCACAAGAAGTGCGAAAGATGCTCTACGCCTTCGTCCAGCGATTAAGGTGAACCGGCACCGGATACGTGGCGCCTGACCCCTGAAACCTGACGCCTGATAACTCCTGCCGTTACAGCGGAAGGATCCCCGCCCGCACCGCCACCGTCACTGCTTCCGTGCGGCTGGCTGCGCCGAGCTTGCCGAGGATCGTGCCGACGTGGAACTTCACGGTGTGTTCGCTGATGCCGAGTTCGCGAGCGATCCCTTTGTTGGGGAGACCGGCGGCGACGTGCGTGAGCACCTCAATCTCGCGATCGGAGAGTACTGAGCCTTCGAGTAGCAACGGGCGTTCGTGCGGCGGGTTCGCCACCAGCGCGGCGAGTGCCGGATCGAACACGACGAGTCCCTGCGCGACTGCTTCGACCGCGGCCGAAAGTTCGCTTGCGGTGGCTTCCTTGAGCAGGTAGCCGCGTGGGGTGTCGCCTGAGATTTCGGTGCCCGCGAACTCGGCGGGCGATCCGACCAGCAACACGGCCGGACCGGCAGGCCAATCTTCGATGGTTGAACCCTCTTCGAGGTCGGCGACGGTCACGTCCGGCGAATCTTCAGTCAGTTCGAAATTCGGTGAAGCCGCGAGCATCGCCCGCAGACCCGCCCGGACGGACGGATAGGCCGCCTGCACGGCGACCTTGAGGATGGCGACTGGTTCAGTGAGTAGTTGTGTCATGAGTCCTGGTTCGAGCTTAGCGCGTTTCGGACGGGATTGGGTGAAGGGCGCGGACAGGGCCGCGCCCTTCACCGATGGTTACTGGTGGCGGCCCACTGGAGTCGCGGCCAGGTCGACCAGCTTTCCTGCTCGCAGGAGTGAGATCTGCAGTGGCTTGCCGGCGCGCATCCCGCGCAGCGGCCGGTCGAGGTGGCGAAGCCCACGGCGCCCACTGCCGGCGCCGATGAGGATGTCGCCGGGGATGAGGCCTGCGGCATCGGCCGGGCTGCCCGGTTCGATGCCCGTGAGCATCAGTGCCGTGTCATCGTCCACTTCGTACGAGGCGGCGATGGCGTGCGGCACCTGGATCGGCTGGAAGCGGATGCCGAGGAATCCCGGCTCGCCCGGTTCGGCGTTCGCCACGAACTCGACTACCTGGTGTACCGGCACGGCGATGGCCATCCCGCCCGCGATCATCGAGTTGATCCCGATGACGCGGCCATCGGCGTCAGTCATTGGCCCGCCGCTGTTGCCGGGCGCGAGCCGGAGGTCGGCCCGGATGACATCGCGCAGGTGCACGCCGTTCTCTTCGGTGGCGCCGCCCCGCGAAAGGACGATTCCTCGGGTCAGGGTCCCCCGCTGGCCCCACGGGTTGCCGATGGCGAACGCAAGGCTGCCAGGTCGGACATTGGTGGAGTCGCCGGCTTCGGCGGGGGTGAGTTCGGCATCGATGCGAAGGAGCGCGAGGTCATGTTCGGG
The DNA here is from genome assembly GCA_050185215.1 of Dehalococcoidia bacterium. Taxonomy (GTDB): domain Bacteria; phylum Chloroflexota; class Dehalococcoidia; order Tepidiformales; family Tepidiformaceae; genus Amarobacter. The sequence continues at coordinate 130,695 of JBFWZP010000009.1, forward strand.
GTCGCGAGTCTCCACTCTCGCGTCATGCTCCGAGTCGTCGTTCAGCACGACGATGGCGTGGTCACCAGGGACGACGTGGTGGTTCGTGACGATGAGGCCGTCCTTCGTCCAGGCCGTCCCCGAGCCGCCGCCCGCGCCCGAACGGACGGTGACGAGGATGCTGCGAAGGCGTTCGGCCAGGCCCGTTGCCTCATCGGAGAAGGAGGATGTGAGAAGTGCTGCGGTGGTGGTCATATTGAATCCTCCACTGGCTCGGCGCGCTTAGGAGCGCTCGCCGACCGTGATCGTGAGCGAGGTAAGTTCGCCGCCGCGAAGTACCGAGGCGGTCGTAGCCTGGCCGATGCGCGAGGGGCCTAGTTGGGCCTGGAGCGAGTCGGTATCGCTCACCGGCTGGCCGCCAAACTCGACGAGGATGTCGCCGATGAGCATGCCTGCCCCGTCGGCGGGGCTGCCGGATTCCACGGAAACGATGAGCAGGCCGGTCTCGCGGCCGCCGGCGAGCGCCGCCAGGGCGGACGGGAGTTTCGCGGTCTGGCTGCTGATGCCGAGGTAGGCGCGGCGCACCTTCCCGCCCTTCAGCAGGTCGCCGACGATGCGTTCGAGTGCGGCGATCGGCACCGTCAGGCCGGCGCCGCGCCCGAGGCGCGAGCTATTCATCCCGGCCACGCGCCCCTGCGCATCAACCAGCGGGCCGCCCGAAAAGCCGGGGTAGAAGGTGGTATCGGTCCGCAGGTAGCCTTCGACTTCGGTGCCGCGGAAGGTCCGCCACGGCCCGCCGATCGCGCCGACGACGCCGAGCGAAGCCATCGGGCCTTCCGTCGAGGGCCGGCCTACGGCGAGCACCAGGCTGCCGACCTTCGCCGAACCCGCCGGGGCGTGGGCCGCGGGAGTCAGACCAGTCGCGGAGATCTTGAGGACGGCGATGTCCGAGCCGGGGTCGCGCCCGGCGACGGTTGCGGTCTGCTTCGTCCCGTTCGGCAGCACGACTTCGATTTCGTCGCGTTCGATGACGTGGTCGGCGGTGACGATCGTCCCGTCGGCGGTCCAGATGATGCCGCTGGCGGGGATGCGGCGGCGCCCGCTCACGAGGACGGTGGAAGCGGCAGCGGTTTCAACGGCGGCGGCGAGGCCATCGGAGACCTGCGCGAGCACACTGGTTTCGGTAGACATGGGTGGGGTTCCTCCGGGAGCGCGTCGGCTCAGTTCGATGCGATGAGGTTCGCACCGGCGCGCGGAGGTGTGACCGCCCGGGAGAGTGGTTCGCGACTAGCCAATTGGCGAGTGACCGGTCAGCCGGCCGGCGAGTCGGTCTTCGGCTTCTTGCGGAAGCGCATCCGCAGCAGGCCGCGGATGTCTTCGTTTGCGGTGCTGATGATCTTGACCTTCGTGTCCCGGTCTTCGACCCAGCGCACCGGCAATTCGCAGATCTTCAGGCCGGCCTGGTGGGCGAGGATCAACATCTCCGTATCGAAGAACCACATGCGGTTTTCGATGTGCGGGACGATTTCCTGCACGGCCCGGCGGTTCAGCGCCTTGAAGCCGCACTGGGCATCGCTGATTTTCAGGCGGGGGAACGTCATGCGAATCAGGGCAACGTAGCCGCGGGAGGTAATCTCGCGCTTCAGCTGGCGATCGGTTTTCGAACCCTTGGCCAGCCGCGTGCCGATGGCGACGTCGCAGCCGCGCTCGGCCACCATCGCGACGAGTTCGGGGAGATGGTGGATGTCGGTGCTGAGGTCCACATCCATGTACGAGACGACTTCGGCATCGCTGCTTAGCCACGCTTCGCGGAGCGCGAGTCCCCGGCCTTTGACTTCGAGCACCAGTGCCTTCACCCGTTCGAAGCGGGCATCGAGTTCGCGTGCCAGTTCCGATGTGCCGTCGTTCGAGCCGTTGTCGGCGATCACCACCCGCCAGTCGAACTGCGGGTTCTGCTCGAAGAGCTCCAACGTGGTGAGGATGCTCTGTTCGAGCACCTTCACCTCGTTGTAGCAAGGGATGACAACGTCGACTCGCGGCGGCATGCCGAGATTGTCGGCCGGAGTCCCGGAAGACGCCAACAGTTGCCGCCTACGGGCGTAGCTGGACGCCCTCGAGGAACTCGCTGCTGGCCCAGCCTTCCTTGCCGTCGGGCGTCCCCACTTTCCACCAGGTGATGCCGCCGGCCTCCTGCTCGCCGCCGCGATCCAGGAGGAGCACGTTGTCGGCGTAGCACCCGAGGACGCTCGCGCTGGTGCTCGGCTGTTCGCGGACGTTCAGGCAGTCGCCGGCGCCGGTTACCCGGAAGGTCCGTCCCGGCTCGACCAGCCGGACGTAGTTGCGCTGGCCGTTGTAGGCATCGCTGCCAACCGGACCGAACAACTCCAGTACCTCGATCTGGCCGGTGGCCAGGTCGAATAGCGCGGGGTAGAGCGGTGCGCCCGGCGAATCGGGCAGGGTGACATTCCCGAATGCGATCCCCTGGTTGAGCCAGTCCCAGGCAATCGCGGTGCTGGTGCCGGCGGCGTAGATGGACGTGAGCGCGCCGTTCTTCAGGACGCCGAAGTAGATCGATTGCTTTTCAGAAGTCGGACCGGCCTGCCACGTGATGAGCATTTCGCCGGTCCCGAGGATGTCTGCTATGCGCGGCGGGTAGGTGCTGCCGACGTCAGGGAGCGTCACCAGGGGAGTGCCATCGAAATTGAGGATTTCGTTCGTGCCATCCTTCTGCCAGCCGATGATCTCGCGGCCCGCGTAGGCGGCGCGGCTGCCGGCCGGGGGACGGATCACTGTGGAATTTCCGTACACCTGGTACGTCTCTTCGTATGTGCCGTTGGCGAACTTCGTGAAGTTCAGGAGGGCGCCCTGCTTCGTCACGGCCGCCACAGTCACAGAACCGTCGTAGGTTTGCAGCGACTGCCAGGTGACGCCGCCGTCGGTCGAACGGTAGAGCGTGGTCTGGGCGTCATCGCTGATCTGTCCCACGCCGCCGCAGTAGCCGCGCGAGCACACCGTCAGGTAGTGCGGCCCGCCGGTGTTCTCGAAGTACGTCGAGCTGATGTAGCCGTCCGCGGGCTTGAAGAGCTGCTCAACGAATGGCTTGCCGTTTGAATCGAGAGTCACGCGTTCTATCGCCGAGGTCGGCCCATCGCACTGGTAGCAGCCCTTTTCGACAATCGCTGTCATCGGCACCGGGAACACGCCCGGTTGGGTGAACGCCAGCGCCTGGACGCTCACGCCGTTGATGACTTCGCCGCTCGGTGGGGGCGTCGCGACGGTGGTTGGCACGGTCGTGGGGACGGTTGTTGGCCCCGGGGTCGCAGGGTCTTCGATGCCGCTGCCGCCCTGGCCGGTTTCGTCGCCGCCGGCTTCGCGCAGGGCAATGATGACCATGGCCGAAATCACCACGATGCCGCCGAGGAATGCGCTCGCCATGCCCCACTTGAGCGCACCCGAGCTGAAGAACCCGCTCGCAATGCGGGTGAAGCGCATGCGCAACCCGTTGTGATGGCGCCAGTACTCCGCGGCCTCGTCCCGGGAATCCACGCCGAGGCGGGTGATGATTTCCGAGACGTGCCACTTGGCGCCGTCGAGGCTGATGTTGAGGCGATCTGCGATCTGGCTGTTGGTGTACCCGCCGACCAGCAGATCAAGGACTTCGCGCTGTCTTGGGGTCCATTGCGGTTCGCGCGTGGTCCGCATTGGAGAAGGTGTAGTCACTGTCATGAATGTACCGTAGGAAACAAGCCGCGGCCGCTCCCTACCCGATGGTAAAGATTGCAACCGGAAATGTGACTGCCGCCACAAAGACTCCCCTCTCCCGCGACCAACGGGAGTCGGGAGACGCTCCTATGTTCAACCGAGAGGTTGAACAGGAGCCGGTAGGGGCGGCGGGAAGCAGTCTTTCCAGGCTTGAAAGACCGCGCGTGCGATAAAGCGTTTGAGAGCGCGGAAGGCCTCGCGGAGGGTGCGACCTTCGGTCTGGCGGCGCTGGATGTAGGCCCGGCCGGGCGAGGATTTCGAGCGGTACTGGCTGAGGGCGACGAAGTAGAGGG
>JBFWZP010000010.1:0-114610 GCA_050185215.1 Dehalococcoidia bacterium
CGATGGAGCGGAGGACAGGGACCCAAGCTCTCCCACGGGCTTGGTGTCCCCAGGGGCAGTCGGTCTCCTGTCCACCACCGCAGCCCGGATCTTAGCCGACCCGGGCTCAGGCAACTTACAAGGGGATGGGGGTGAGGGTCAGACCTTCGGTTCCTTCCCCAGTTTCCGCATCAGCGAATCGAAGACCGCGTAGTCCTGCGCGCCAACCACCGCCCACTTGTCGGCGATGATGAAGGTCGGCACGCCGGTCACACCGGCGCGGCGGGCCCAGTCGATGCCGTCATCCACCTGCTGGCGGTATGCGCCGGTCTCCAGTGCCTCGCGCAATTTCGTCTCATCCAGCCCCGCAGACGCGCCGATCCGGACCACGTTGTCGACGGTGCCGATGTCCTCAAGCTCATCGAAATACGCCTTGAACATCGCGCGGTGGAACGCCTCGGCGTGCTCGGTTTCGGCCGCGAACTCCGCCGCCTCCAGTGCGAGATGTGAGTTTGAAGTCCAGGTTCGACCGCGGGAGAACTTCAGCCCCAGTTCCGCGCCCATGGCTTCTATCCGCGTCGGCGGATCGTCCGGGCGCGTCTGCGGCTTTCGAGGTTTGCCTTCCGGCGGGGTGGTTGGGTCGAGGAAGTAGGGCGCCCAACGCACCTCAACGTCGTATTCGCGCTGCAGCCGTTCGACCCCAACGAGGCCGATATAGCACCACGGTCAGACGAAATCGGAGACGACGACAATCGAGACAGGCCCTTCGACGGGCTCAATGGTTGTCATTCCGCCAGTATACCGGCCCCGGGTGGTTCGTCCCGAAGCCAGCCCCGTCTCCTACACTCGAATCATGCGCAGCTACCGTTTCGTCCAGGTCGATGTCTTCACCAACACCCCGTTCGGGGGCAACCAGCTTGCGGTGTTCCCGGAGGCCGAGGGCATCAGCGAGGCCGCAATGCAGACCATTGCCCGCGAGATGAACTTCTCTGAGACCACCTTTGTCCTGCCGCCCGCCGAACCGAATCACGACGCGCGCGTGCGCATTTTCACGCCCGGACAGGAACTCCCGATGGCCGGGCACCCCACCGTCGGCACAGGGTTCGTCCTCGGCGCCGAACGAGGCAGGACGGAGCTCGTCTTCGAACTGGGCGTCGGCCCGACGCCGGTAACAGTCGTCCCCGGCGACGGCATGAGCGGTTCGGCCGCGATGCAACAGCAGGTCCCGCGCTTCTGGCAGGCGAAGCTCGATGCGGCGGGCGCGGCGGCCCTCGTCTCGCTCAGTGCGGAGGATGCGCATCCCTCGCTGCCCGTCCTCAACGGCTCAGCAGGCGTGGACTACCTCTACGTCCCCGTGCGCTCGCGAAAGGCGGTCGCCGCCGCGCGGCCAAACGCCGCCGCGATGGAGACCTACTTCGGCGAAGCCTTCCACCGCGCCGTCTACGTCTTCTCCGTCGAATCCGATGAGGTCAGCGATGCGCGCGGCCGTATGTTCTTCCTCGTCAACGGCGCCCCTCTGGAGGACCCGGCGACCGGCAGCGCCGCAGGCCCGCTCGGCGGCTACCTCGTGAACCAGGGCGTGATGCCGGCCGGGCCGATTCGCCTCCAGCAGGGCTACGAAATGGGCCGCCCGAGCGACATTGAAGTCACGGTCAGCGGCAGCGCCAACGCCATCACCGGAGTGCAGGTCGGCGGCGGGGTGGTCAAGGTGGCCGAAGGCTCGCTGTTCCTGGAAAGTTGAACGCAGGCGTGGCAGTTTCACTCGTCTACGAAACGCATTCGCTGACTGAGGACAACGCCTCCGGCCATGCCACAGGCTGGCTGCCCGGGAAGCTTTCGGCCGAGGGAGGCAAGCTCGCGGAGGAACTGGGCGAACGCCGCAGGAACGATGGCGTCGCAGCCGTTTTGGCGTCGGACCTGGCCCGCGCCGTCGAAACCGCGACTATCGCCTTCAGTGGCTCCGACATCCCTATCTTGCTCGACTGGCGCCTGCGCGAATGCAACTACGGCAAACTCAACGGCGCGCCGGTGGCGAAGCTCCAGGGCCACCGCCGAGACCACATCCGCGATCCCTTCCCGGGCGGCCAAAGCTACGAGGACCTGGTCGAACTCACGCGGAGCTTCCTCGCCGACCTCGCCCGCAACTTCGATAGCCGGCGCGTCTGCGTCATCGCGCACTCCGCCAACAAGTGGGCGCTCGATGTCATCCTCGAAGGCCGGCGACTCGAAGACCTCGTCGATGCCCCCTTCGACTGGCGCGAGGGCTGGGAGTACAAGCTTCCCGCTTGATCCCCCTCTCCCAAGCCTGGGAGAGGGGGCAGGGGGTGAGGGATCACACAGTGATCCCGTAGAGCCGCTGCGCTTCCTTCTTCAGTTCGCCGCGGAAGTCCGGGTGCGCCACCGAAATCAACTCGCCGATGCGCTCGCGGTTCGATTTTCCCCGAAGCTTCGCGATGCCCTGCTCAGTGACCACGTAATCCACGAAGCCCCGATGCACCGTCTGGATTGTCCCGACGGGATGCCCGCCAATGATCCGCGACGTGCGGTTGCCGCCGATGACCGAACTCGACGGCAACACGATGACCGAGCCGCCGGAGGCGGTCGAGGAGGCCACCGCGAACGAGATCTGCCCGCCGGGGCCGCTGAAGATGCTCGGCCCGTGGCTCTCGGATGACACGTTCCCGGTGATATCCACCGCCATGGCGTTGTTCACGCAGACGAAGTTTTCGATTTCGAGGAGAACGCGCAGGTCGTCGGTGTGGGTGAAGTCGTACAGCTCGAAGGCGGGGTTCCCATCGATGCGGGCGAGGTCTTCCGGCGGCACCTGGCCGACGGCGCTCGCCACCACCTTCCCGACGTGATGCGGCTTGTTCTTCCCGGTGACGATGCCTTTTTCGACGAGGTCCGGGATGCCGCCGGGCATGATTTCCGTGTGGACGCCGAGGTCGTGCCGCTCATCGAGGAATACCGGCAGCGCCGCCGAGACATCGCCGATTCCGAACTGCATGGTGCAGCCGTCGTACACGATCTCGTTGGCCACAAGCGCGCAGATGACGTTCGCCGCGATTTCGGTTTCTTCGCTCCGTGGCGGGATCGGCGCGACCGCGGGCGGCAGGTTGTATTCGATCACCTTCTCGAACTTCGAGATGTGAATGCGGTTATCGCCGCCGGTGCGGATGAATTCCGGGTGGATTTCGCCGATCAGCCGCGGCGTGATTTTCGCGACCGTTGGGCCAAAGAAGACGCCACTCCCGAACGAGCACCAGCCTTCGGCGTCAGGCGGCGAAATCGGGATCATGGCCACGTCCAGGTGGTCGATGCCAGGCGGCATGACTCCTCCGCGGAACTGGGCGACCGTGACGTACTCGATGCGGCCTTCGCGCGCGGCGGCGCGGTCGAGCGGGCTGGCAAACCCGGTGATGACGCGGAAATGCGCGAGGTTCTCCGGCGTGTCCCACTTGTACGGCGTGAGGAACGAGACGACGGTCACATCCTTGAGCTCCGGCCCGCGGGCCGAGAGCGCGCCACACAGCTGCGGCGGCACCGACGTCCATCCCCCGGCCCAGACCGAATCGCCATCCTTGATGACGGAAACAGCGTCGGCCGGCGAAACGAGTTTGCCGGCCACCTGCGAACGCCAATCGAGTGCTGTCTGCGTCATGTCTCACCTCGACAGATGGGATTGCCGGGGAGGATAGGCCAGCCAGCGGAGGATGTCAGCAGGCGGGATCAGCCGCACCTGCACATCCCCGGCAGCACGCCTTACGGCATCGGTGGAGCCGCGACACGCCCGTAGCGGCGGCGCAGGACCTTGGAGAAGCGCCGACCCGGCGCTAACACCATCGAGGACCCATCTCGAAGTACTACTTCTACAGGACTGTTGGAACCGAACATGAGCCAATATCGCAGTGATGGGCGGGTCACACTTGCGCCCTTCAAGTCGAACGAGTAGCTGCCTGGGCCAGGATACACCCGTCGACGGTACCCAATCAGACCAAAGTACGGTTCCACGATTAATTGATCGCTGGAGAGCAGGAATCTGGCCTTTGCCTTGAAGCTGATACGTCGAGCTCCAGGGAGCCGAGGGAGGAATCCAACGCCAATTAGCTCGTCCAAATTTCAGTTCACCGAATTCCGCGGACCACTGTCTCGGTGGTCGACATACGCTATCCCTTCGATTTGAGAGACGACAGCACCATTACCGGGCCAACAGGGTGCGCACCCTACCCCGCCGCTGCAACCCCGACCGAACCTTCCCATCCGGGGACGAACTTTCGCCACTCTTCCTGGTTCCCGAGGTACGGGAAGAAGGCGTGGTAGATGGAAACCCGAGGCACCGCCGGCTCGAGATTCATTGCCATGCGCGCCTCCTGCGGCGTGCGGCCGGCCTTCTTGTGGTTGCAAACCTTGCAGGCGCTCACCAGGTTCTCCCAGGTGTGGGGACCGCCCCGGTGGCGCGGCATCACATGGTCGAGGGTGAGGTCCCGCGTCTGGCGTCCGCAGTACACGCACTGCCAGCCATCGCGCGCGAAGATCTCCTTGCGCGTCAGCCGGATCTTCGGGCGAGGTCGCCGAATCATGTGCACCAGTCGGATGACCGAGGGGAGGCGGAAGGTGTTGGTGGCAGTATGAAAGGCGGCCTCGGCCGCCTCGATGACTTCTGCTTTGCCACGCAGAACAAGCACCAGAGCGCGCCGCACATTGCACACGTTAAGCGGCTCGTAGTTCTGATTCAGCACGAGGACGGATGACACATCCATACCCACGCCCGCCTTTGCACGATCCTAGCAAACGCGAAAGCGGCTGCGCAATTTGTTTCGTTAACGAACCAAGACAGAACACGAAGGGCACCAAGCACACAAAGAACGCAATGCCTCGAAAACTCCTTCGTGTCCTTTGCGCCCTCTGCGTTTAACCGGCGTCGCCCCGCACGACGTCCAGCCCGCTTGAGACGTCGCAGCGGACTCGGAAGGTCTCGCAACTCCTTTGCGTCCTCTGCGTCCTCTGCGTTTAACCGATAGTGACTCGCGCCACATCCACCCCGCCCGGGACATCGAAACGCACGTGCAGCGGATTCCCAGGGACGAAGTCCTTCGAAACCGGGATCGTCACCTCAGTCCACGTGCCCGCGGGCGCTTCGAACTTCACCGAGCCGAGGAGCACCAGGTCACCGCCGTTGTCGTGCCAGCACTGCGCTTCGCCCGCGCCATTCGCGACTGTGGCCGTGGCGTTGGTAACCCGGGCATCGCTGAGCAGGTAGACATCGCCAACGTCGCTGCTCCGGCGGTAGGAACGTCCACCCGGACCTTGCTGCAGGTCGTGCCAGCCCATCGCGATGTGGATGGTCTCGTTTTCGCCGAACACCACCATCGAATCGCGCGGTGACATGTGGAACGCGAGATGGCCGCCATCGAACAGCCGCGGCGGGAAGTTCCAACGGAACGGCTTTTCGGTCTTCCGCGCGCGAACGAACAGGTGGTAGCGGTAGTGGCCCTTCGTGAAGCGGGCCGCGACGTTGTTCAGCAGCCAGCGAAACGCCCTGCGGTTCCGGGACTCTGGCTCGTAAATGTCGATGTCCGCGATGCGGTCAATGCTGTAGCCGCAGCCTTCGAGGAGTTCGCGCAGTTCCGAAAGTGTGTATTCGCGGCTGTGCCGTGAGCCCTTGAGCGGCGCGCCAAGGTGGTACGGGTCGTAGATATTTCGGCCGGCAAGGAAGTTCGCGATGGAATCCGCGCGGCTCGCGTTGGGGGTCGAAAGCACCAGCGCGCCACCGGGCTTTAGCACGCGATGGATCTCCGCGAGCGTGTGCACCGGGTTCTCAGTCAGGTGCTCGATGACCTCGCACCAGGTGACCAGGTCGAACATGTTGTCCGGATAGGGGAAGCGTTCCTTCTCGGCATCGAAACAGGTGCAGGTGAAGTCGTACGCCTCGCCGAACTCCGTGCTCTCCACGTGCTGCTCGATCTGGGGCCGTCCGTCGGCGGCGAAGCCGGTAAGCGAAAGGTCGTAGTTCCGGAAGCGCTGGAGCAGGAGCGTGATGTGGAAGGGTGGGCTGCCGAGTTCGAGCGCCTTGCCACGCTCGCGCGGATTCGGCACAAACCGCAGCACCTGGCGCCACAGCGGCAGGCCGCCCTTCACGAGGATGTGGTGCACCTCGTCGTTGCGGAAAGCCCAGTCGAAGCTGAGGAGATAGCGCGAGAGGGCTTCCGGGTCGCTCTCGGGGACGGGCTTGAGGTCAGTGGCAGCCGGCATGAGGGCGAATGATACGGCGTGCCTGCGGGAAGGTCTGTTCCCGGCGACGGGCGCTATGATCTCGGGCGTGGAACCGACCGAAGCCCTGCGCAGCATCGCCTTCCTCCTGGAGCGCGCGAACGAACCCGACTACCGGGTGAAGGCGTTTCGCGGTGCGGCAGCTGTCATCGACCCACTGACACCGGAAGAGCTGCGGGACCTGGCCGGCCGGGGCGGGCTGAAAAGCCTGAAAGGCGTCGGCGACGTGACCGCGAAGGTCATATCAGAGGCACTCGCCGGCGAAGTGCCCGGCTACCTCGCGAAACTTGAATCCGAAGCTGTTTGGCCGCCGGAAAACGGCCGCGAGCTCTGCGCCGCGCTCAAGGGCGACTGCCACGTCCACTCCGACTGGTCCGACGGCGGCTCGCCGATCCGGGAGATGGCCGAGACAGCGATTGCGCTCGGGCACGAATACATGGTGCTCACCGACCATTCGCCCCGGCTCACGGTGGCACGGGGCCTCACGCCGGAGCGCCTGCGCAGCCAGTTGCAGGTCGTCGCAGACCTCAACGCCGAGCTGGCGCCGTTCCGGATCCTCACGGGCATCGAAGTCGATATCCACGATGACGGCGCCCTCGACCAGGAGCCGGAGCTCCTCGAACAGCTCGACATCGTCGTGGCCAGTGTCCACAGCAAGCTGCGCATGGAGCGCGATGCCATGACGCGCCGGATGGTGATGGCAATCGCCAACCCGAACATGGACATCCTCGGCCACTGCACCGGCCGCTACGTAACAGGAAAGAATCGCCCGGAGTCGGAATTCGATGCCGAGATCGTGTTCGAAGCCTGCCGGCAGTTCGGCAAGGCAGTCGAGATCAACTCCCGCCCCGAACGTCTCGACCCTCCGCGGCGGCTACTCCGGCTGGCCGAAGAGATGGAGTGCATCTTCACCATCGACTCCGATGCACACGCGCCGGGACAGCTCGACTGGCAGCCCTACGGGTGCGACCGCGCCGAGCAGTGCAACGTCACCGCCGACCGCGTGATGAACACGCGCAGCGCCGATGACCTGCTGGAGTGGGCCCGAAGCCACGTGTGAGCCCGGTATATACTGAAGTCGCAATGGTGACCGCCAGGGACCTCGACTTCATCCCCCCGTTGGAGAACGGCGATCGGCTCACCTCGATCGAATTCGAGCGGCGCTACGAGGCAATGCCCGAGCTGAAGAAGGCGGAATTGATCGAAGGGGTTGTTTTCTTGGCGTCTCCAGTGAGCATCAGTCACAGTCGCGGCCAGAACACGCTTGCGACCTGGCTTGGCACCTACGCCGCTCTCCATCGTGAAGTGGGGGCCCACAGCGACGGTTCGGTCCGGCTCGACCCGGACAACCAGTTCCAGCCCGACATTTTCTTGTGGAAGACATCTGGTGGGACCGCGCGCATCGGCGATAAGGACATCCTCGACGGCGCACCTGAACTCGTCGTCGAAGTCGCCGCCAGTTCCGTCTCTCGCGATTTGTACGCCAAGAAGAACGTCTACCGCCGCAATGGCGTCCGCGAGTACATCGTCTGGCGCGTCCGCGATGCTGAGGTCGACTGGTTCGAATTGCGCGAAGGCGACTATGTCCGCCGAGAGCCGGATAGCGATGGCGTCATCGAAAGCGTGCAGTTCCCGGGGTTGCGATTGCCGGTGCAGGCGCTGCTCAACGGAGACGTCGCCGCTGTCCTTGGCGCTGTTCGCTAGACAGCATCGTGCCGGTGGCTTCGGCCGGTGGTCCGTTCCAGCTCACTGACGAACGCCTCCAGCGTCTCCGCGCGCCACGCCGCGACCCGCGCGAGTTCCTCGCCTACCGTGGACCACTGTCCGGGTCCGTCATCGTGCCCGGGATGGATGACTGTATCGCCGGGGAGTTCTCGGAGGCGTCGAATGCTCTCCCAGAGCGCCTCCACCGAAGCCCGATCGGGCCCCGGGCGGCCAACGCTGCCGACGTTCAGGGTGTCACCGCAAAACAAGCGGCCTGCCACCAGGAAAGAAAGCGATCCATCGGAGTGCCCCGGCGTGTGGATTACTTCGATCTCGTGCGCGCCAAGGCCGAGCCATTCGCCGCCGGAGAGGATGATCCGGGGCCCAACCTGCGATTCCAGTTGTTCTATTTCGTCGCCGTGCCCCGCGACGGCGGCCCCGGTCGCGGCAACGAGTTCGGGGACACGATTCACGTGGTCCGAATGGCCGTGAGTCAACAACGCCGTGGTTATCGTGAGCCCGCGGGCTGCCGCCGCCTTGAGGATTCGCTCGAGATCCCACGCCGGATCAATCACGGCCGCGGTGCCGGTCTCGGAACACGCCAACAGGTAGCTGAAGTTCCAGAATGGCCCATGCCGAAACGTGAGGACCTGCAATCCGCCCAAGCTAGTTGATGCTCTGGTAGAGCGGGATGGGAAAGGCAACCGACCACAGTTCGATCAGGAGTTCTTCGAGTTCGGGCTGCCAGCGTTCCCATGTGCCGCGGGCGTATGAGGCTTCGGGGCTGGCAAGCGCGGGTTGAAGCACGTCAGTGCCGGCGAACGTATAGATGCCCACCCGCGTCCCGTCGGGGTTCCGGCCCTGCAGCACGCTCACAATCCCGGGGATCCGCGCGACGTCCTTCAGGTGCACCCGGTCGAACCAGTCGTCGAATTCGGTCCGGGTGGCCTCGCGGGCCCGGGCGCGGACCAGCATGAATGGGCGCTGGTTATCCATCGACCTGGTTCACCGCCAGCGCGCGGACGAGCGCCACGGCCGGTGTGGTATCGAACCGCGTATCGACCACAACCGTCGGGCAGTCGAATGGCTGCGGCCGGTTGCTCATGCGCTCATAAACCTGCCAGCCCGCCTTCGAATTCCCGGTCCTCGGCGCGGAAAGGCGCTCCCGTATGGTCGCCTCCGGTGCGACCACGCGAACGGCCACCAATCGCACGCCCAGCGTCTGCACGAGCCGCAGGAAGCGCTTGCGGTCGCGTCGAGTGAGGTTGGTAGCGTCGATCAGCGCGTGCCGGCCAGACTGGAGCGCCGCGCGAGCCTCGGCCTCAACCCGCGCGAACACGCGGCCGCTTTCTTCGAACGTGAACGTGGGCTCGGGCGCGATCGCCAGGCGAATAGCATCGCTTTCGATGTGGCAGAACGCGATGACTGCCTTGAGCCGCTCGGCGAACGTAGTCTTGCCCGCGCCGGGGAGGCCGGAGAGCAAAATGAGGGCGGGATCGGTATCCATAAAATTGCCGTTAGCCATTCCCTCTGATAGGTTGTTCGATGTTCATACGTTAGGCAAAGGAAGACTGAAGAAGAAGGTTGCTGACCAACGAGCAGAAGACCACATTGATTCGGGACTACGGTACCCACAGTACCGATACGGGTTCCCCTGAAGTCCAGGTTGCGATCCTCACGGAACGGATTAAGTACCTGACGACTCACCTGAAGGCGAATAAGCACGATTTCCACACTCGTCGTGGGCTCCTGATGCTTGTTGGCCAGCGGCGCCGTCAGCTTCGTTACCTCAACAATCGTGACGTCAACCGCTACCGCGAAGTAATCGCCCGGCTCGGCCTCCGCAAGTAGCGGGGGCCTTTGTCTTTTTGAGCGAACGGCAACCTCTACCTACCTCCATATTTCCTTTGCCGCCGTCCCGTGGAATTCGGACGGTATCGAATCGCGTTCCCTTCGCCGCATGAACCGGGAGGGAAATGGGACAGCGTCTGAGAAGCAGAGACAGAAACAGAGAGAATGAAAGAACCACGACAGTACGAACTCGAAGTTGGGGGCAAGACCCTCACCATCCAGCACGGCATCCTCGCCAACCAGGCCAACGGTTCAGTCACCGTCCGCCTGGGCGATACGGTTGTGCTGGTCACGGCCACCATGGCCGACGCGCGCGAAGGCATCGATTTCTTCCCGCTCACGATTGACTATGAAGAGCGCCTCTACGCCGTTGGCAAGATCCCCGGCGGGTTTCCCCGCCGCGAGGGCCGTGCCAGCAACGACGGCATCCTCGCCATGCGCCTCACCGACCGCCCGCTCCGGCCGCTCTTCCCCAAGGGCTTCCGCCAGGAAGTGCAAATCGTTGGCATGACGCTCTCCGCCGACCGCGAGAACCAGCCCGATACGCTCCTGACGATCGGCGCGAGCGCCGCCCTCATGATCAGCGACATCCCCTTCAACGGCCCGGTGAGCTCGGTGCGGGTGACTCGCCTCGATGGCGAATACATCGTGAACCCCACCTTCCAGGAAGCCGAAGAAGGCGACCTCGACATCATCGTCGCGGGTACCAAGGAAGCCGTTGTGATGGTGGAGGCCGGCGCCAAGCAGGTCCCCGAGGATGTCGTCCTCGAGGCCATCGACGTTGCCATGGAGGCCAACCGGCAGATCATCGCCCTCCAGGAGCAGATTGCTGCCGAAGCGGCCCCTGTGAAGAAGCCCTTCACTCCGGCGGCCGAAAACGCCGACGCGAACGCCGCCATCGCCGACTACCTGAAGGACCGCATCCCCGAGCTCGTGGCGACCGCAGCAAGCGAGCGCAGCGACGCCAACAAGGCCGTCCGCCAGGAACTCAACGAGAAGTTCGGCGAGCAGTTCACTTCCAACGAAATCGGCGACGCCCTCTACGCCACCATCAAGAAGGCGATGCGCAAGCAGATCCTCGAGCAGGGCAAGCGCGCCGACCAGCGCGGTGTCACCGAGATCCGGCCGCTCGATATCCACGTCGGCGTGCTCCCGCGCACCCACGGCACCGGCCTCTTCCAGCGCGGCGAAACCCAGGTGCTGACCGTCGCCACCCTTGGTGGGCTGACGATGGCCCAGAAGCTGGACACGCTTTCGCCCACCGAAACCAAGCGCTACATGCACCACTACAACTTCCCGCCGTACTCGGTCGGTGAAGCCCGCCCGATGCGCGGCCCCGGCCGCCGGGAAATCGGCCATGGGGCTCTCGCTGAGCGCGCCCTCGAACCGGTGATCCCCAGCGAAACTGAATTCCCCTACGCGCTCCGGCTCGTCAGCGAAGTCATGTCGTCCAACGGTTCTACCTCGATGGCGAGCGTCTGCGGCAGCACCCTCGCCCTCATGGACGCCGGCGTGCCCATTTCGGCACCGGTCGCCGGCATCGCGATGGGCCTGATCATGGGCGAAGACGGCAACTACAAGGTCCTCACCGACATCGCCGGCCAGGAAGACTTCATGGGCGACATGGACTTCAAGGTCGCCGGCACGGCCGAGGGCATCACTGCCCTGCAGATGGACATCAAGATCGGTGGCGTTTCGCACGAACTCCTCACGACGGCCCTAAGCCAGGCAAAGGACGCGCGCGAGTTCCTCCTCGAGAAGATGGCGGAAGTCATCGCTGAGCCTCGCGAGGAAATGTCCGAGTACGCGCCGAAGATGTACAAGGTGAAGATCAACCAGGACCAGATCGGGACCATCATCGGCCCCGGCGGCAAGACAGTCCGCAAGATCCAGGAGGATTCGGGCGGAGCGAGCATCGAAATCCAGGAAGACGGCACCGTCATCGTCGGTTCGCCGAACGAGGCAGTGGCTCGCAAGGCCATCCAGATGATCGAGGGCCTGACCAAAGAGGTGAAAGTCGGCGAGATCTACACCGGCAAGGTCACCCGCCTCCTGAACTTCGGCGTGTTCGTGGAGATCCTCCCCGGCAAGGAAGGTCTCGTCCACATTTCGCAGCTCGGCGAAGACCACGTCGACACCGTCGAAGACGAAGTGCAGCCCGGTGACGAAGTGACCGTGATGGTCACGGAAATCGACAACCTCGGCCGCATCAACCTGAGCCGGCGCGCCGTGCTCCTCGGCGAAGAGCCGCCCGCCCCGGGCTCTGGTGGCGGACGCAGCGGCGGCGGCCGTGGCGGCCCTCGCGGCGGCGGTGACCGTGGCGGTCGCGGCGGCGGTGGAGACCGTGGCGGCGATCGCGGCGGACGCAGCGGCGGCGGAGACCGTGGATTCCAGCGCGGTGGGGACCGCGGCGGACGCAACGGTGGCGGCGGCTTCGGCGGCGGCGATCGCGGTGGCCGCGGCGGCGGCAACTTCGGTGGCGGCGACCGCGGCGGTCAGCGCAGCGGAGGCAGCTCGCCGGTGGGTGGCGCGAGCCGCGGCTGGGTTCGCCGAGGATCCGACGACTCCTCCGATGGACCGGCGCCCGCTCCGCACACACCCCGCCGCGACTTCGGCGGCGGCATGGACGAAGACGAGTAAGCTCGTTCGCGGCCAATATCCAACAAACGAAAGGCCCCGGCGATCGCCGGGGCCTTCGTCTTGGTCCTTGAGGGCCCCGGCAGCGATTGTATACAATACATCCAAACTATCGGGCTGCAGGCGAGAAGAATGACTGAATCAGCGACGCTTCATCCGCTCATCGTCGACCTTGTCCGTTGGAGCGCGTCCTCCCCAAGGGGCTATCACGAGGTGATGGAAGCATGGCGGACTTCGTGCCCGCGGCTACCGGTATGGGAATCCGCCGTCGAGGCTGGATATCTCCGGCGCGTTTGGTCACCCGGCACGGGCGCGATGGTTACCGTGACAGACGCGGGCCACCGATTCCTCGAGTTGGCTGAGATGGGCGTCGCCGCACGCTAATTGAGGCAAACGAAAGGCCCCGGCAATCGCCGGGGCCTTCGCGCTCCTAACCCCACCGCGAGTTAAGGAGCATCCGCAACCACCCCTTCCACCTCGACTTCCGCCAGTCGTTCGGCATGCAGCCATTCACCCCGTTGCTTTAGCACCTTCAGCCAACGGCGGACCATGATGAACGCCGCGATATCGACAATTGCCATGAGCACCCGGCGATCGAACGGGCCGCCCTTCCCGGTGTTTCGCGTGACGATGCGCGTCTTTCCGCCACTCATTGGGTAGAGCGCGGTTGACCATGTCCACGCCGCACCATCGGCTTCGCCCGCCAAAAGAAGGAACTCATCCCGGCGAAGGTCGGCAACCGGGAAGTTCCCACCGCGGCCAACGGGAATCTCATCCCCGGGCTTCAGATCCTGGAACTCCGGCAGAATCACTTTCGCGCTCGGCGCATCTAGAATCCCGAAGAGACGATCGAGGAAGTCGTAGCTGTAGAGACCTCCCCGGCCTTTGCCCATCTGCACCAGCCACGGGTAGATGTCTCGCGGCTCGGCGTTGACGGTGATCGCGCGCGTCGTCAGGTACGACGGCGCCGGAACACGCCCGTCGCCCGGCAGAATGCGCAGGAGCTCATCCTCCGTCGCGCCCCACTCGCGTTGCCAGGCGTTGAACTTTCGGAACGCGCCAGGCAACGTCACTGCCGCCGCAATGGACGCGACCAGAAGTTGAAACCGAGAAGCCCGGAACATCGAACGCCTCCTGCGGAGGAGTCTGAACCGATCGTTTCGAGCCGCCTACGTCCAAAGGTGCCGTTAGAACGAGCACCTTCGATCCGTGCTCTGGGATTCCCTGTCGAATGCGGCGCCCGGCCGAACAGTATGGCTTACCCGTTCAATAGCCCATGTCTCGAAGGAAAGGCTCAATGATTTCAAGAAGCGTTGGTAGATCCGTCCGAACGATTTGCCAGATCTGATCAGGCTCCACCGCATCATAGGCGTGGACGACGACGTCGCGCAGGCCCGCCCAGCCCCGCCAGTCGACACCTCCATTTGCCGTCCGGAACGAGGGCGATAACCGCTTAACCGCCCCGCCGAGGATGGCGAGTTGGCGCTCCACTGCCGAACGAACAAGCCAATCGCTGAGAAACTCTTCTTCTTCAATCTCTACGGTGGCCGAAAGGATCAAGCGCGCGGCGTGTCGAATGTCGAGCAGCGCGGAGGCGTCATCAGGCGGCGGCATAAACGACTTTAGCCATCGAGAGAATGTTCCCTCTCCTGATCGGGTTGTGATCCCGCTCGACCACGGATTTCTGTGCGAGGTCGATGCTGCGGCCCACCAGCCTTGCGAGTTCATCCTTCATCTCGAGCATGTCAAACAACCGCGGCTCGCGATCTGGAAGCCAGGTCACGAGAAAATCGATATCGCTATCCGGTCGAAAGTCATCGCGCAGGACGGAACCAAACACGGAAAGCTCTGCCACGCCCCACTTCTGGCAGAACTCTCGCAGTGACGATCCGTTGAACTCGGCTCCGCCAACTTTCATGGAGCGATTCTAGCGCAGAGAACTGGCGGAATCGCGTGCTTGCTCGCGAGTTTCACGCCTTTCCGGTAGCATCCGCCTGCTTAGGGGCAGGCTAACCATTTCGGGCTTTGTCTCCCTCCAATCCGATGCGAGAGGCCATTCCATGACCGTTGAAGCAAAGACGATTTCAGTTCGCGGTGGCATGTTCCAGCCGCCAACTTTCCGCAAGGGAACCGGCGCGCCGCTCCTCTACCTTCACGCCGCGGGCGGCCTTCGCAACGGCTTCACCCCCGAGCTCGAAGCGCTCTCCCAGCACTATGACGTCATCGCCCCGACCCATCCCGGCTGGGACGACACGCCGGGCCTCGATCAGATCGACGACATTCACGACATGGTCTCCTACTACCAGGACTTCGTGGATGAGCTTGGCCTGACGTCGTTCAACCTCGCCGGCCACTCTATCGGCGGGCTGTTCGCAGCGGAATTCGCGGCCGCCCGCCCGGACCTGGTGAAGAAGCTCGTCCTCACCTGCCCCGTCGGCCTGTGGATGGATGAATCGCCCGTGACCGACATCTTCACGCTCATGCCGAACCAGTTGCCCGGCGTGATCTTCGGCGACCTCACCAACCCGGTCATCCCAACGTTGTTCAAGGCGCCCGCGAATGAAGACGAGATGGCCGAGAACTACTACTTCCAGCTCGCGAACTTCTCCGCGACCGGCAAGTTTATCTGGCCCATCCCGGATAAGGGCCTGAAGAAGCGCCTCCACCGCATCAAGGCCCCCACGCTCATCCTCTGGGGCGAAAAAGACGGCCTCGCGCCAGTCGCCTATGGGCCGCTCTTTCAGTCCAAGATCGAGAAATCGCAGCTCGTCACAATCCCCGGCGCCGGCCACATGCTTCCACTCGAAAACACGCCGGCCTGGTCCAAGGAAATTGTCGACTTCCTCGGCTGAGTCCCGCCAACGAGAACTTCCGAAAGCGCCCCCTTACGGGCGCTTTCGTGTTTCCGGGACGCCGAAAGGACGCAACCGTCCGGATGGGCGTAGCATCGGGCGGTCGAAAATCTGAACCTCGGAGGACGCCATGGCAGCATTGCCGCGAAGGACACTCGGTCGCACCGGCATCGAGGTGACCGTGCTGGGATACGGGGCCATGGAACTCCGCGGAGAGCCGCGCGGCCCCGCCGTCAGCGACGAGCAGGCGTCCGCGATCCTCAATGCCGTCCTCGATGCCGGGATCAATTTCATCGATACGTCGCCGGACTACGGCCGCAGCGAAGAGCACATCGGGCGTTCGATTTCGCACCGCCGCAGCGAGTTCTTCCTCGCCTCGAAATGCGGTTGCGCGGTGGGTGCTCCGCCCGCACCCGCAGGCCAGGCGAATCCGCACGTTTTCACCGCCGAAAACGTCCGCGCGGGAGTCGAGCAGAGTCTGCGGCGGATGAAGGTCGACTACCTCGACCTCGTCCAGTTCCACGCCAGCCCTTCGAAGGAGACGCTCGAGAAGGACGGCGGCCTCGCCGAACTGCAGAAGCTGCAAGCCGAAGGCAAAGTCCGCTTCATCGGGATGTCGGGCACGTTGCCGAACATTCGCGAACAGGTCGCGATGGGAGTCTTCGACGAGTTCCAGATCCCCTACTCGGCCCTGGAACGGGAGCACGAGGTCGCCATCGCCGAAGCCTCAGCGGCGGGAGCAGGCATAGTGATTCGCGGTGGCGCTGCCCGGGGCGCCCCGACTAACTGGGACCGCGCGCGCCCGAACCTGCCCGTGAAAGACCGCTGGGAAGGCGCGAAACTCGATGACCTCCTCGATGGCATGAGCCGCATGGAGTTCACCCTCCGGTTCACGCTCTCGGACCCGAACCTCGATACCACCATCGTCGGGACGCGAAACCCGGCGCACCTCCACCAGAATCTCGAAGCTGCAGCCAAGGGCCCCCTGCCCGAAAACGTCGTCGCCGAAGCGAAGCGCCGCCTCGCTGCCGCCGGGTCCGTGCCCCAATGACTCCCGAAGAACGCGAAGCGTTCGTCTCCGCGCCAAACACCGCAATCCTCGCGACCGTCGATTCGCACGGGCGCGCCCACGCCGTGCCTGTCTGGTACCTGTACGAAGGTGGCGCCTTCCTGGTGCTCACGGATCGCGGCTCGCAGAAGCACAAGAATGTGCTTCGCACCGGCCGCGCGACGCTCTGCATCGATGACCGCCGCTCGTTCAAGACGGTCACGGCCGAAGGCTCCGTCGAAGTCCGGGACCCGGTGACCTACGAGACCCGCCTGCGGCTCCACACGCACTATCGCGGCGAAGAAGGCGGCAAGAAGGCCGCCGCCAACGGCGCCCACGAGCGCATGGTCGCGCTCATCCTCACGCCCGAACGCTGGTACTAACCGCCAACAGGAGTTCGCCAATGCCTGACCTCGAGGTTCGCGCCGAACTGATGACGCGGGCTCGCGCCCTGGTGCCGCTGCTGCGAGACTCGGCTGACGAAATCGATGAGGCTCGCCAGCTCCCACCCCACATCGTCGCGGAGATGAAAGAGGCCGGCGTCTTTCGCATGTCGATGCCGAAAGCCTGGGGCGGCTGGGAAGCAGACCCGGTCACGCAAAACCTGGTTATCGAAGAGCTATCCGCGGCCAACGGCTCAGCCGGCTGGTGCGTCATGATCGGCGTCAGTGGCGGCTTCCTCTCCTCGTTGCTCGACCAGGATGTCGCCCGGGCGATGTTCCCGGACCCGAACATGACCAGCGCCAACGCGTTCGTCCCTCCAGGTAAGGCCGTGCGCGTCGAGGGCGGCTACCGTGTGAGCGGTCGATGGCCGTTCGCAAGCGGCATCACCCACGCCACCTGGGTTCAGGCCACAGCCATGCTGGAGCCAATTGCAGGCGAAGCCGCCGACCCGTTTCCTCGCTTCTTCTTCATGCCCGTCACCGACGTCGAAATCATCGACACGTGGCATACCACCGGCCTGAAAGGCACCGGCAGCCGGGACTTCGCCATGGATGATGTGTTCGTCCCCGATGAGCGCGTCGTCGACCACATTCGCGGGCCGTGGCGTCGCCCTGGCCCACTCTACGGCTCGCTGACGCCAGTGCTGCTAAACCACTTCGGCGTCCCGCTCGGGCTCGGTAAGCGCGCGATCGAGAGCTACACGGAGATGATGCGCGACAAGCCGGGCAAGTTCGGCATCGCCTCCCGCGACGAGCCGTACATCCAGATCGCACTTGCTGAAGCCTCCGCCATCCTCGGAGCAGCGAGGGCCTACGCCTTCGATGTCCTCGAACGCGTCTGGGCCGCGCTCGAATCGGGAGCGCAGCTGACTGACTCGGAACGCGTCGAATGGCGCGTGGCCAATGCCTTCGTCCACGACTCCTGCGCGCGCGCCGTCGAATTGCTGCAGCACGCCGCGGGTTCGAAGTCGGTCTACCTCCCGAGCGACCTCGACCGCTGCTTCCGCGACATCCACACCGCTCGACAGCACGGAATCGTGGCCGGGCGTGTCTATGACCAGGCTGGCCGCACGATGCTCGGCGGGCCGCTGCCTCGCGGCTGGTAACTCCCGGTTCCCCGTTCCCGGCTCCCCGTCTACTCTTACGCGCATGGGCAAACTCGATGGCAAGACCGCGCTGATCTTCGGCGTTTCGAATGACCGCTCCATTGGCTGGGGCATCGCCAAGGCACTCCACGCCGGAGGCGCGAAGCTCGCGTTTTCCTACGCGATGCCGATGGAAAAGCGGATCATGCCGCTCGCCGAGGAGCTCGGCGTCGAGTTCGTCGAACCATGCGACGTCGGCAGTGACGAAGAACTGGACGAAGTCTTCCGCAAGGTGCGCGAGCGTCTCGGGACAATCGACATCCTCGTGCACTCCATTGGCTTCGCAAACCGCGAAGACCTCATGGGCCGCTTCGTCGATACCTCCCGCGAAGGTTTCCTCCTCGCCCACAACATCTCGGTCTACTCGTTCGTTGCCCTCGCGAACCGCGCCCGCCATCTGATGCCGAACGGCGGCAGCATGCTCACGCTCACCTACTACGGCTCCCAAAAAGTGGCGCCGAAGTACAACGTCATGGGCGTCGCCAAGGCCGCCCTCGAAGCCACCACCCGCTACCTCGCCTGGGACCTTGGGCCTGAGAAGATCCGGGTGAACGCCATCAGCGCAGGCCCAATCCGGACGCTCGCGGCCAGCGGCATCTCCGGCTTCCGGGACTACCTCAAACAGTTCTCGACGGTGGCCCCAATTCACGAAAACGTGACCATCGAACAGGTCGGTGCCGCCGCCGCCTTCCTCGCCAGCGACGGTGCCAGTGGCATCACCGGCGACGTTCTTTATGTCGATCACGGATTCAACATCATGGGCCTCGCCTCCGAAGAACGGGAATGACCCGCGAAACTCGCTCGTTCGCCATCGTTCCTTACGACCGAGCCCTCCACGCCGACGGCCCCTGGAGGGTGGTTTCCGCGGTCTTCGACGAATACGGCTTCCCGTTCGCGGAGAGCGACTACGACGCCGACCTCATGGCCCCGGACCAGCACTACACCGGCGAGACTGGCTGGTTCTGGGTCGCCACCGACGGAGCGGGAAGGGTCGTCGGTTGCGTGGGCCTGAGCGACGAAGGAGGCGGCGAATTCGAGCTACATCGCCTCTACCTGCTCCCCGAGGCGCGGGGACATCGTCTCGGCGAGCGGCTCTGCCGGCAGGTAGTCGAGACCGCCCGAAGCCGCGGCGCCACGCGGCTCGTGCTTTTCAGCGATGTGCACTTCACGCACGCCCACGCCCTCTACGCACGCGTGGGCTTTCGCGCCAACCGGTTCCGCTACGCCCCGGACCCGTGGCAAAGCCGCGAATGGGGCTTCATCATGGAATTCGGAAAGGACGGAGCTCAGTAATGCCAAGACCACGATGCACCTGGTGCATGGAGCCACCGTTCCAGGATCTCGCCGTGTTGAAGTGGCGGGGCGAAGAGCGCGAGCGCCTCACGATCCCACTCTGCCGGAAGCACCTGACGCGCCTGAAAGAAGCAGGCCAGAAGGGCCGCGAATTCAAAGGTTGGTTCTACAAAGACGGCTGGTGGTAGCCATCGCCCACCAGACTGGCGGAAACGTACAATTCGGCGATGCAGGTCCTCCGCCTCGGCAATAGCTACGAGCACGATCCGAACATACCCGCCGAGGCCAACAAGTCGGCCGTTGCCGATCGCCTGCTGGCGGAAGCGGCCGGCCAGCCGGTCGAGACAACATCACGCGTGATCTGGCCGGACCCGGGCCTGCCGGACCTCATCGATAAGTGGATCGAACGCTACCGGCCCGATCTGGTGCTCCTCGTGGTCACTTCGTATTGGTTCACGCACGTTTCGCTGCCACTCGCGATTGAACGGCGCTTCGGACGCATTGGAAAGCCGGTAGCGCGTGCCGGCGACCGCCTCGTCCACAAACCGTGGCTCGCGAAGAATCGCGCGTTCAATGCCGCGCGGATGGCAACCCGAAACGCCATCGGAGGCGAGACGAACTTCACCCCCGAGCAGGTCATCGAATCTATGGAAACCTGCATCCGCCGTATCCTCTCGCACGAGGATGTCGCGCTGGCTGTTCGCGGGCCGAGGATTGCCTTCGCCACCGAAGGCTCTGAGAAGGCGAAGCGAGTCGCTGAGGAGCGTCGTGCACAGGTCGACCGCCACATGGCCGAGTTCTGCCGCCAGCTGCACATCGAATACATCGCCTACGACACCGGAGTGAAGCCCGACGCCGTGCCCGAAGAGTTCCAGACCGATGGAGTTCACGTGACTGTCGCCGTCCACGCAAAGCAGGGGAGAATCGAGGGCGAAGCGATGGTGGCCGCATGGCAGAAGACTCATTCCCACGAGCTTGCGCCGTAATTTCTAGTCCGAGGTCAAGTTCGCATCGCCAACACTGACGATTTGCGACGGTACGTCTTCGCCGAACTTCACCACCCGCTCGCTCGACCACGCGCCGCCATCGCCATTCACGACAGTGATCTGCTTTGTTTCCAGGTCGACGAACCAGGCTTCGCGGACGCCGTGCCTGCCGTAAGCATCGAACTTGGCCTCGTTATCGAACTGTCGCGAGCCTGGCGTCATCACCTCGACCGCGAGATCGGGCGCCCCACGGAGGTAGCTGCCGATCAGGTTGCTCCGCTCGGCTACCACGTACCCGGTATCCGGCTGGACGATGGTGGTTTCGTTGAGCCAGCAGTCCAGCCTTACACGAATCACCCGGCCACCATTGGCACGCTGGAAGGCCTTCAGCGCGGCTTCGATTGCATAGACCGCGTCTTCATGGTCCTCGGACGGCGGAGGCGAGGCGTAAACTACCCCGTCGATCATGTTGTGTGGTTGGCGAGCAGATGACGCAGCCCCGAAGAACCAATCGGTCGAAGCGTCGGCCATGACGACGATCGGCGGGACGTCGGGAAACCTGGAGCTGTCCTGCGCGGTCACGATGGCGGAGTCTACATCGTCTCGTGCTCGTACGAACGACACGAAACCATTTGACGCAGGGAGCGACCGCTTCAAATTACTTCTCGCGAAATGTGGGCGATTCGCGGTTTCACTGCCTTTATCGCCACGAGCACCGCCGCGACAAGCCTTTCTGAATCCGATACTCTCACCGATACCGGCGTACCTCGTGGCCGGTGGGAGGCCTGATGGCACAGCGATACCGCTATTCGATGTGGGATGGGACCCAAGAAGTCCCCGCGCTCGAAGCGAATGACATTCTCGATAACCTCACCGATGACCTGATGAACTTCGGTGATTTGCAGCATGCCCTGCGGAACCTGCTGCAACGCGGCATGAAAAATCCGGCGGGCGACCGGATGCAGGGCCTTCGCGACCTCCTCCAGCAACTTCGTCAGCAGCGCCGTCAGCAGCTTGACCGCTTCGACCTCTCGTCCGTGTTCGATGACCTGAAGCGGCAGCTCGACGAGATCGTCGACATGGAGAACAACACCCTCGACCGGCGGCTCGATGAAGCCGGCCAGCCGCAGCAGTCCGGCGATCAGGGCCAGCAGTCGCCCCAGGGTCAGCAGGGCGGCCAGCAACCCCAGGGGCCGCAAGGACAGCAGCAGCGCGGTCAACAGGCACAGCAGGGTGGACAGCCGCAAGAAGGGCAGGAAGGCAGCCAGCAACAGGGCGGCCAACAGCAGGGCGGTGGCAACGAGACACCCTCCGAGTTCGCCGACATGCTCCGGAACATCGCCAACAAGAAGAAGCAGTTCCTCGAGCAGCTCCCCGAGGACGTCGCCGGCCAGGTGAAGGAACTTCAGAACTACGAGTTCATGGATCCCGAGGCCCAGGCCAAGTTCAACGAACTCCTCGAGTCCCTGAAGAAGGCCATGATGGATACCTTCTTCAAGGACATGTACAACCAGATCGCCAACATGTCGCCGGAAGACCTCCAGCGCATGAAGGACATGGTCAAAGACCTGAACAAGATGCTTCAGGACAAGATGGCCGGCAACGAGCCGAACTTCGATGAATTCATGCAGCAGTACGGGGACCTGTTCGGGGACAACCCGCCGCAGTCACTCGAAGAGCTCATCGCCCAGATGCAACACCAGATGGGCCAGATGCAATCACTGCTCGATTCGTTGCCGGGCGACATGCGCCAGCAGCTCCAGGACCTCCTCGGCGACAAGATCGGCGACTCGGAGCTCCAGCAGTCCTTAAACGAGCTGGGGCAGAACCTCGAATACCTCTACCCGATGCGAGACCTGCGCAACCAGTACCCATTCCGCGGCGAAGAGGAGATCGACCTGCAATCAGCCATGAACCTCATGGACCAGATGCAGTCGATCGACGAACTCGAGCGCCAGCTCGAACGCACCCAGTACGGCGGCGAAATCGATGACATCGACGCCGACAAGCTCGAAGAACTCCTTGGCCCCGAAGCCAAAGAGACGCTCGATCAGCTCAAGCAGTTCCTCGAAGTGCTCGAAGAGGCCGGCTACATCCGCAAGAAGGGCAACCAGTACGAGCTCACGCCTCGCGGCACTCGCAAGATCGGTCAGCGCGCGCTGGTGGAGATCTACCAGTCGCTGAAGGCAGATTCGTTCGGCAAGCACGAGGTGCGCGAAAGCGGTACCGGCGGCGAGCGCACCGACAGCACAAAGAAGTACGAGTTCGGCGACCCGTTCTTCCTGGATATCCAGAAGACGATCATGAACTCGATGCACCGCGAAGGGCCCGGCACACCCATCAAGCTCAAGCCCGACGACTTCGAGGTGGAGAGAACCGAGCTGATAACCCAGACGGCCACCGTGATCATGCTCGACCTGAGCTGGTCGATGGCGTTGCGGGGCAGCTTCCAGGCGGCGAAGAAGGTCGCCCTGGCGCTGAACAACCTGATTTCATCGCAGTACCAGCGCGATAGTCTCTACATCATCGGCTTCAGCGCTTACGCGAGAGAGCTGACCGCGGACCAGCTGCCATACGTGCGCTGGGACGAATCGGTGCTCGGCACGAACATGCACCACGCCCTGATGATCGCCCAGAAGCTGCTCGCCAAGCACACCCAGGGCACCCGCCAGATCATCATGATCTCCGACGGTGAACCAACCGCGCACCTGGAGAAGGGCCGCAGCTACTTCGCCTACCCACCAAGCCCGATCACCATCCGTGAGACGCTCAAGGAAGTGAAACGCTGCACGACCAAGAACATCACGATCAACACCTTCATGTTGGACCGTAACTACTACCTGAAGGAGTTCGTGAACCAGGTCGCCCGCATCAATAAGGGCCGCGTCTTCTACACCACGCCCGACAAACTCGGCGAGTACATCCTCGTCGACTATGTGGCGAGCAAGCGAAAGAAGCTTTCGGGCATCGGCGGCTAACCGCCCTCCCGCGAGCGGTAAGCTTCGCAAGATGAAGACGCAGGCGGAACTTCGAGCTGAATACGATCGCCTCTTTGAGGCCGAGGATTATGAAGCCGCGGGCAGAATCCTGGACCTGATCGAACCGATCAGCGACCAGGAGTGGCACGCCATTCTGGACAGTGCGCCTATCGACGATGAGCCAGTTCCGGAATTCATCCGAGAGCGTTTTGAAACACTCAAGGCGGTGCTCGCCGCAGCGGCAGCACGCGAAGCGGGATGAGCCGAGAAATCCTCTGGTACCACGCCGCGGTGGAAGACATTCAAAAGCTATCCGTACGGAACTCAAGGCGAGCCGGTCGAATATTGCTGGCCGTGCGCGATTTCGGGAGAACCAACGCGGGCGATATTAAGAAGCTGAAGGCTTCGGATGAGTCACGCCTCCGAGTCGGTGACTGGCGGATATTCCTTCAACTTGTCGGACCAATCGCCTACGTAGTCGCAGTCACTGACCGCCAGGACGCCTACTAAGACTTCTAGCCCCCCAGCACCCATCGGAACGCCCCGCGCAGCCCGTCGTCGCTTATCAACGTCCGGCGAGTTGCGGCGTTCACCAGCTGGACGGCGCGATTCGCGGCCGCCCCCAACCACAACATCACCCTCGCCCCGAGGCGCCCCCCCCTTGAAGGTACGTACGCATCCAGGTACCCCGACATCAGTCGCGGAAGTTCTCCAAGTTTCGGTGACCTCCAGTTGGCGTGCGTGCTGGTTGCGTACATTCGCTTCAGGCACCGCACATCAGGGACAAATTCGAAGCGTCCAAGGAGCGCCATGCCAAACAGCCAACACGTATCGGCATGTTCGCTGCCGGCGGTCTGCGGGAGCCAGTGGCTCGCTTCTACCACGGGCGCGCGCCGGAAGACCCCTCGCATGGCGACGCCAATCGTCCACGCGAAGAGCAACCGAAGCGCGACTCGCGGCCCCCAATCCTCGCCGGGCTTCAGAGGCGGCGCAGGCCAATGGCCTGCCACCATCGATCCTGCCCTCGTCTGATCGGCATCGATTGCATCGCACCACCCAAACGCGAGGAGCGAGCCCGGTGCGGCCTCCAGCCGCTCGACCAGGTCGGCAATGTACCCGGGAGAATAGGAATCGTCGTGCGGCATCCAGAGGAAGTACTCGCCCTTGCCCTCCCGAAGCAGGAGGTTGTAATGCTCCACCCATGAAATCTCGTCGTTGGCAGTGATAAAACGCAGCCGATCGTCGCCCGCGAACTCCGCGCGAAGTCTCTCGATGGCGTCATCATCGAGGTGCCTGTCGCCGACCAGGATCTCCAGGTTCGGGTAGTCGAGGTTGCGGATGTTCTCGACGATGATGTCGATGAAGCGGAGGGACCGGTAGAGCGGGATCGCAACCGTTACGAGCGGCTCACTCATCTGTCCAGGGCTTCTAGCAGCCGGCTCGCGAAGAGCGGCGCGCAAGTGAATTTGCCCGTGTCGATCGAGAAGTAGCCGTCGTGGGCGTGGACTCCGATCGCGTGGCGTTCGTGAAGTTCGCTTCGAGGATCATCGACGTCCCGCTTCGACTGACCCCACGAGAAGATCACGCCGGCATCCACCGTTCTCACCCTTGTCTCCGTGAGTCCGGGAACGATGCGGTCGAGCGCGGCCAGTGTTTCGCGCGCGACGTCTGCTCGCCGAGACTGGCTCGACGCCCCCTCACAGTCAGCGTTCCACGCCTCCGGAGGCGTGAGCTCGTCCGACCACCCCCGCATGCACGCCGGATACCAGCTGAAGTATGCCGGGGCGGCCTCGTGCGTAACGATGTCTCCATACGGTCCCAGCACAAGCGTGAGCGAAGCCATATCACGCAGGGTCGCCGGAAGCTCTCCGAGCACACGGTACTTCAACCGGTAGACCCAGGAACGGTCCGGCCGAATCTCCATGGATTGATCGAGTTTCAGCCGCCCCTCCCAGAGGCAGTTCACCACGATGTCGGCCTCGCGCGCCCAGGGGTCACCCGGTGGGCGGACGCCGCTAACTCGAAACCCTGAAGAGGTCCGAGCAACCCTGGCCACCCGTATGCCATATTCGGTCGTCACGCCCTCGGCCGATTCCAACCCGGCCACCAGTTCCCCGCGCAATCGTTCCAGGTCGAGTGCCACCTCAGCCGTTTCCACCAGGCCTGTGAGTTGGTCCGGCGCAAGCCAGCCGGGCCGTTCACTCGGCGGCAACGGCCGCCAGAGACGCTTCGGCCGGAGCCCGAGATAGCTACCCTCCCTCAGCCTCTCCCGGTAAGCCGATTCAACCCGGCTGTAAAACTCGCAGAGCTTATCGAACGAAAGCAGCGAGTCCGGCATCGCTCCGTAGAGAAATGGCCGCGATCGCAATGCCCCCCAGTCCAGCGCACGGCCCAGCCACGACTCGAGCAGCGGAGCGAACGCGAGTGAGGCGTCGAGCATCAGCGACGCCGTCCGAAAGCTCTCGTCGTTGGCGTACACGATGCCGAGGTGAATCTTCGCCTCGTTCCGGCCGCTGGCCCGGGACATGCAGTGCTGGGCCTGGTCGACCAGGGTGACCCGGTAGCCACGGCTGTTCAGCGCCAGCGCTGAACAGACACCCTGGAATCCGGCGCCGAGGACCAGCGCCGTTGGTCGAGGAGCTACCACCGGCTAAAGCAGCCCTTTTTCTTTCGCGAGGTCCTCGTCGAAGAGGATATGGCCTGTGTAGTCAGGGCCCTGCTCACAGATCCAGCGCGTGCCCTTTGCCATCGCGATCGCCGGTTCGAAATCGAGATCGGGGTTCTTCGGGTCATTGGTGGCGAACACGTTCCCCGGCGTCTTGATCCGCCCCTGGGGGCTGAGGACATTGACCGCGATCTTGTCGTCCTGGAGTTCCATCGCAAGTCCCTGGCTGAAGCGCTCAAGGCCCGCCTTGATCATCCCGTAGAACGCACCGCCCTTTCGCGCCTCCGGGTACGGACCTGGCCCTGGGAACACGCCGGCACGCGAGGAGACGTTGATGATTTTCCCCTCGCCCGCTTTGCGCATGTGCGGGACGGCCTCGCGCATGAGCAGGAGCGGCCCGCGCAGGTCCACCTGCCAGATGAGATCGATGTGCCTCGGCTGGATGGTCTCGAGCGTCCCCGGAACGAGGATTGCAGCGTTATTCACAATGATGTCGAGGCGGCCGAACGTCTCAACTGTTTTCGCCACTCCAGCGGTGATGCTCTCTGGGTCGCGCATGTCCATGAAGATGCCTTCGGCCCTGCCGCCGGCATCGCGGATCGCCTGCGCGACCGAATGAATCGTGCCCGGTAAGCGCTTGTCCTTCACTTCCTCCGTGCGAGCGCAGACGGCGACAGCGCATCCGGCGCGGCCGAGTTCGAGAGCGACATACTCGCCGATTCCGCGAGAGGCGCCCGTTACGAGGGCTACTTTTCCATTGAGTTCCATAGTGCGGCGATTGTACCCATCGGGCGGGAAATCACCACGCCGCTACTTGAAGTGCGGGAGCACTGTCTCCGCGAATAGCTTTGCCGGCTCGCGCGTATCCCGGCCGAAGAACTCCATCAGGAACATCGTGCAGCCCAGGTCGATGTGCTTCTGGATCTGCTCCTTCACGCGCTCCGGGCTCCCGGCGATTGCCAGGGGCCCCGTTGGGTCGCCCATATGGCCACCGAAGATCTTCTTGGCGGTGTCGATCATAGGGCCGGCACTCGCATCGTCCGGCGCGATCGTCACCAGGCACTGCTGGCTGACCGTGATCTCCGAGAAATCGCGGCCGACATCGACACAGCGCTGCTTCAAGACTTCGATCTTCTCTGGTAGTTGCGCCTGGCGGGCCGCCTGGTGATTCCAGATGTCTGCGTACTGGGCCGCTATCTTCAGTGTGACCTTCTCGCCGGAACCGCCGATGAGCAATGGGGGCGTCCGTACCGGCTTCGGCTCGCAAACGAGATTGGTGGCCTTCACATACTTCCCTTCGTAGGTGACGGAAGGCTCGGACCACATGCGCTTCAGGAGTTCGACGGTCTCGCGCAGCTGCGTGAGGCGGGCGCCGGTCGAGAGGAACGGGACATCGAAATCCGTGAATTCGCGTGGCATCCAGCCGGCGCCGAGGCCCGGGATGATGCGGCCCGCGGCGATGTTGTCGATAGTGGCGATGACCTTGCCAAGTTGGGCAGGATTGCGCATCCCCGCCGGGGTCACCAGCGTGCCGATCTCAACCTTGCTGGTGACTGCGGCGACCGCCGAGATCAGCGACCACGCCTCGAGGATCGGTATCTGGGGAGACTGCGGCCCGTACAGGTGGTCACACACCCAGAGGGAGTCATAGCCCATCGCTTCGAATTCGAGGGAGTTGGATTTCGCCTCCTCCCAGGCGCGCTTGATCTGCGGGATGGTGACGCCGAAGTGGATGTTCGCCATGAGGGAGCTCCTGTGCGGTGCAGTTGTGTGGGGGAAGCCTACGCGCCACGGCGGGGCCTCGCTACCGTCCCTCGCAGGATCCGGGGCGAACTATTTTGCTTCCGGCGAACAACTTGCCCTATCCTTCGCAAACCTTTGCCCGGAGCACGAACCATGGCCTACGAAACAATCCTCGAAGAGAAGCGCGGACACGTAGTCGTCCTCACCCTGAACCGGCCTGAAAAACTCAACGCCTGGACGCCGAACATGATGGTCGAACTGCGTGCTGCCATGGAGGCGGCAGCTGCGGACAATTCCGTCGGGGCCGTCGTCGTCACCGGGGCCGGACGTGCTTTCTGTGCCGGCGCGGATATCGATGCGGTCTTCAAGTCGAACGTCGAAGCACGCGAGGCGGATCAGCCGGAGAACACCGCAACCGCGAATTCGGGCAACTGGGTCTCCTTCCTCCAGAACTTCCCCAAGCCAACGATCGCGGCAGTCAACGGCGCGGCCGTCGGCATCGGTGTGACACAGGTACTGCCGATGGACATCCGCATCGCCAGCGAACATGCCCGCTTCGGCATGTTCTTCGTGAAGATGGGGTTAGTCCCTGAACTGGCGAGTTCTGCCCTGTTGCCACAGATGGTCGGGCAGGCGCGGGCTCTCGAATGGTGCCTCACCGGGCGCCTTATCCCTGCCGCCGAAGCGCGCGAAGCCGGCCTGGTCTCCGAGGTCGTCGATGCGGAGAATCTCGTGAACCGCGCCGTCGAACTTGGCGAACAGCTCTCGGGCCAGTCGGCATTCGCGATGACCAAGATTCGCAAGCTGCTCCTGCAAAATGCTTCGCAAACCGACGTCGCCGCCGTGATGCGCAGCGAAGGCGAAGCGCTCGCGGAAGCCTACCGTTCGTGGGAGCACAAGGAAGCGATCGACGCCTTCCTCGGGAAGCGGCCCGCGGACTTCACAAAGCAAACGCCGACTCCCGTCAGCTAGATACCCAACCGCCTCGCGGCCTGGCGAAGGTCCTCCCTGTGGTCCGGGTGCGCGATGTTGATCAGTTCACGCGCCCGCTCGCGGTCGCTCCTGCCGAACAGGCTTGCGATGCCGAACTCCGTGACTACGTAGTCGACGAACTGGCGCGGGACTGTAATCACGGTGCCCGGCGGGTGTTCGGCGACGACGCGCGTGATGGTCCCGCCGCGCGAACTCGAAGGCATGCAGGTGATGCTTCGTCCGCCTTCCGAGAGCATCGCCCCGATCACGTATTCCACCTGCCCGCCGGGGCCACTCCACATGTCGGGACCGATGGATTCGGCGGCTACCTGGCCCGTGAGGTCGATGCTCAGCGCGTTGTTAATGGCCACCATGTTTTCGTGTGCGGCGATGACGGCGATGTCATTCGTGTAGTGGACTTCATAGACCTCGTAGATGGGGTTTTCGTGGATGAACTCCATCTCCTCGGCAGTGCCGGCCGTCAGGGCGGTGGCGACGAATCGCCCGGGGTGGATTTTCTTCCGAGAGCCGTTGATCACCCCGCGATAGACGAGGTCGTTGAGGCCGGGCGTCGAGACTTCACTGTGTACGCCGAGGTCGACTTTTCCATCGAAGGCGCCGTTGACAGCGAGTTGCAGGGTTGTCATCCCAGTCCCGATTTGGATGGTGTCGCCGTTGTTCACAAGTTCGTTGACGAAGCCGGCAATCGGCTTCGGGAACGGCTGGATCTCGCGCATACCGGGACGTGGCGGTATTGCATCGCCGCCATCGACGAACGCGTCGATTTCTGACACATGAATCTGATTCGTGCCGCCCGTGCGCGGATAGCCGGGGAACACCTCTGCGAGGACCGTCCGGGCACGGCGGCAGTAGCTCAGCTTGTTCCAGAGACTGGTGCCGAAGCTGCAGAACCCGAAACGGTCCGGCGGCGAGACTGAGACCATCGCGACATCGACCTCAAACTGCCCGCCGCCGCGTTCGTCCTCGGCTTTGAATCGGCGGCTGAATGGCATAGAGACAAAGTCCGATCGCCCGGCGTTCACAGAGGACCGGCCGACGACGGTGTTGAAAAGTTCGACATGCGTGGTGAATGTCGGGTGTCCGGGTTCGAACCACCCGGGATCGACGAACGGGGCGCACGTGAGGATATCGATGTCGCTCAGTTCGTCTCGGCGCTCCCAGAGCCCCTGAGCGAGATTCGGAGTAATCGCACCGATGGGAATGACGACGGTGTCGCCGGGCCGGACGAGCTCGGCGGCGCGGGCGGGATCGACAAGTTTGTTGGCGTAGTCCTCTGGCCAGTCGCTATAGCGGCTTTCATTCATGTAGGCCGAAGTATACGGAGCGTCCGTAGTCCGGGTTCAGCAAGGCATGGCGCTCAATCGAATGTCGCCGGGCCGCCACTCAATGCTCAAGAAAGAGAATAGTTACCATCAGTATGCTTGATGACGGACGGAGAATACTCGGAAGCCTATTGTTCGCCGCAGTGAAAATATCGAATGACGCCTACGAACCACTCGTTGCTGGGAATTCGCCGGCGCCCTGTCACCTCTTGCATAGGAGGCGCATACTCATCCGGACCACCGGGTGTTGGTCATCGTCTCTCGTGCCGGTTGTTGCATCGTTATGATTCACAGTGCTGCACCCATCCCGCGGGAAAACGGCTCTGATGAGGCCGGTCGAATCAACGCACCCTCCAGACTGAACCTGGAAAAAAGGCTCATCCCCTCTGCCGCTTCCAGGCACACCGACAACGATGAAGTGAGCTCGATGTGCCGTCCGTGGTAACAAATCTGCTGCTCGAATCCTTGCCGTCCCGGGAACGCCACGCAATCGTGCGGGCGGGCGAGGTGGTTCCACTTCGGGCCGGTGACATTCTTTACCAGCCCGGCGAGGCGTTTGTGGCGGTCTATTTCCCCCTAGGGTGCGTCATTGCCATCACTACACCCCTTGCCGACGGAAAAACTGTCGAATCGGTGACGGTTGGACGCGAAGGCATGGCCGGCGTCCGTTTCTTCCTGGGCGCCACCCATTCGCGGAACCAGGTCTTCGTCCAGATAGGCGGGGACTGCCTCCGTGTTCCCACGGCAGCGTTCAAGAAGATTCTCGAAGACCTGCCGGTGTTCCGTTCGCGAGTTGGCCCTTTCACCGAAGCGTTCATGGCCTCCATGAGCCAGTCCGCCGCCTGCCTTGCCACCCACCAGGTCACCGAGCGCTGCGCGCGGTGGTTGCTCATGGCCGCAGACCGGCTGGGCACGGAGAGCTTCCACCTGACGCAGGAATCACTGGCGGCGATGCTCGGCAACCACCGGCCGACGGTTTCGCTCTCGGCGGCTACGCTCCAGAGCCAGGGCCTTATCAAGTATCACCGCGGCCGGATGGAGATCCTGGACCGTCCCGGCCTCGAAGCCGCGACCTGCGAGTGCTACCGCGTCGTGACCGACATCTTCGCCGAGTTGTACTCCGCAGCGGCAGCGACAGTCCTCGGGCACACCCAGCGAGTCGCGGCGGCCCCACTCGACTGATCCAGGAACACGCGACTAGAGCGAGTCGACGATGTCGACGTAGTACTCCATGGACTTGCGGATGGCGTCTCGCGGCATGAGGCCGTTGTATTGCCAGGCCATCACGTACTTCAACGGCAGGCGGTCGAGTGTCTTCTGGATCTGCTTCTTCACGGTCGCCGGGCTGCCGACCCACATCAGGCCACGTTCGTGCATGACCTCCGGCGTGACCATGGCGGGGTCCTCCCCGGGGAGCGGCACCGCGCCGCCAAACCCGAATGGCGCGAACCATGCGGCGCCCACGAACGACCCGGACTGGCGCCACAAGGCCCACGCCTCCTCGTCGGTATCGGCGATGACGACGTCACGCAGGACACCGATGCCCTCGCCGGGGGCGAGCCCACGACCCGCCGAGTTCGCCTCTTCGTGGTAGACGCCGAACAGGAACTCCTCAAGTGGGCCATTTACCGGAGCGAGGATGGGCTGAACCGCGTTCCGCGCGCACCAGCGAATGGTCGGCTCGCTGAAGCTGAACGGCTGCATGATCGGCGGGTGTGGGTCCTGCAGCGGCTTCGGCACCACGCCAATCTCGCGCACGACGTCGTTCTCGACGCCTCGGCCCATGCGCCGCGTAGCTTCCAGGTCCCACGGGATGTCCGGCGGCGGCACCTGCCAGAAGCTGCCTTCGTAGCGGAACGTGTCCTGCGTCCAGGCGAGCTTCACGATCTGGAAGAACTCCTCGAAGGCGGCACGGTTCACCCGGTCGACTTCGGCGTCGCGCTCCTTCGAGGGGGCTGCATGCACCGAGTGGTACTGCTGCGCGAGCGTATCGACCCAGCGGCGCTGGTAGCCGCGCGCAAAGCCCGCGAACGCGCGCCCGTTGCTCATGTGGTCCAGCATCGCGATGTCCTCCGCGACGCGGAGGGGCGAGCTGGCAGGAAGCACGATGCCCAGCTGGCCGACCCGGATGCGCTTGGTCTGCATCGCGACGAACGTATCGAGCAGCACCGGGTTGTTCGAGATCTCGAAGCCTTCGATGTGGAAGTGGTGCTCCGTGAAGGCGATGGCGTCGTAGCCCAGGTCGTCCGCCGCGACGGCGAGCGCGCCGATGTCCGCGAGCATTTCCTGGTAGAGCTTCGGGTCGCGGCCGGCCATGCCGCGCTCCATCGCCGCTCGCGTGCCTATCGAAGGGAGGAAGAAGACTCCGGTCTTGAATGGTGCTGCCATGCCGGGATTCTAGTGGTTAGCGCGCCATCCCGTGGTATTCGGCATTCGGCATCACGCCCGCGCCGCTCATCAGCCGGTTCGTGTAGTTGAACATCGCCGTCACCTCCACGATGTCCCAGGTGTCCTCGTCGCTGAAGCCGAGCGCGCGCAGGTCGTCGATGTCCTCCTCGGTGACCGTCACCGGGTCGAGCGTGAGCTTCACCGCGAAGTCGAGCATTGCCATGTGCTTCTCGCTCAGCCCTGCACGCCGGTAGTCGAGGACGATGCGGTCGCCCTTCACCGGGTCCTTCAGCAGCGCCCGCAGCGCGAACCCGTGGCTCGTGAGGCAGTACAGGCACTGGTTCTGCATCGAGACCACCACCGAGATCATCTCGCGCTCCACCTTGCCGAGGCCCTCCGAAGGCGTCATCAGGTCCTCGAAGTGGGCGCGCCACTTGTTCATGCGCTCTTCGCGCCAGGCGAACGCGCGGAACACATTGGGCGTGAACCCGAGCTTCTCTTCGAGCTGCTCGAACAGCGCGCGGGTCTCGGGGGCACAGGTCTCGCGGTCGGCGATGGGGAACCAGGAGATGCGATCGGTCACACAGTCACTCACAATCGGGGTATCGGGCGCTCAGCAAGGGTAGCACCGCCGTCAGTCCGCGGTCAGATGGCGGCGCGCACTTGCTTCATCCGCTCCAGCGAGCCGAGCACCTTCTCCTGGTCGTCCGTGAGGTGCCGGATGATGATGTCGGTGAAGCCCTGCTCGCCGAACGCGCGGAACTTCGCGGCAACCTCATCGATCGAGCCATAGATCGGCGCCGAGGGGTCGAAGCCGCGGTAGCCCGCATCGACGATTGGCTCCGCGACCGCGCGCGCTTCGGCGGCCGACTCGCCGACATAGACGTCGCGACGCAGCGCCACCACGCCGGGCTGTTTGCCGAGCGCGCGGCAGGCCTCCGTGTAGGTCGCTATCTCCTTCGCAGCCCGCTCCGGCGTCGAGGAGGGCGCACCGAGCCAGCCATCGCCGAGCTTCGCCGCCCGCTCGATCGACACGCGTGCGCTGCCGCCCAACCACCACTCCACCGGTTCGGCCGGGCGCGGCGAGACGCGCGCGTTCGAGAACCTGAAGCGGCCCTCGCTCGAGACCGTC
Organism: Dehalococcoidia bacterium; assembly: GCA_050185215.1. Classification (GTDB taxonomy): domain Bacteria; phylum Chloroflexota; class Dehalococcoidia; order Tepidiformales; family Tepidiformaceae; genus Amarobacter. The sequence continues at coordinate 33,430 of JBFWZP010000010.1, forward strand.
TCGCCCGCCAGCAGGCGCTTCACGCAGTCGAGCGACTCTTCGAAGGCGCTGGGCCGGTGCTTGATGTTCGCGCCCATGGCTTCGAACTGCGACGCGCCATCGCCGAGACCGGTCTGGATGATGAATCGCCCTTCCGCGACCGAGGCGAGCGTCCCGACCTGCTCCGCGAGCAAGACCGGGTTCCACAGCGGCAGCAGGAACAGGCACCCCACCGGCGCATCGCCCCACTCCGCGATGAGCCGGCCGAGCATGGGCGTGTTCTGGTAGTAGGTGCCGCCCGTGGAGTGGTGGTCGCCGACGAAGAGCGAATCGAGCCCCGCCTCGCGCGCGGCCACGGTGCGCTCGATCATCCAGCGAGCGCCCTCGCGGGGGTCTCGCACGCGGTGCGCGCTGGCGAGGCTGATGCCTACTCGCATAGTCGTTAGTCCTCAGTCGTCGGTCATAAGCTCCCCCTCTCCCAGGCCTGGGAGAGGGGCTGGGGGGTGAGGGGCCTAGCCTCTTGGCAGGCCGAGGCCGCGGGTGGCGATGATGCCGCGCTGGATCTCGCTGGTGCCCGCGGCGATGGTGCCGCTGACCGAGCCGAGGTAGCCCGTCGCCTGGTCGATGACCTGGTACTTCGTGCCGTCGCGGAGCTGACCGAGCGTGCCGAGGAGGTGCATGCCCGTGAGCGAGATGCGCTGGCCCATTTCGCTACCGAACAGCTTCGAGGCCGAGGCTTCGTGGTTCGGCACGAGGCCTTTCGCCTGCATGGTGGCGACGCGGTAGGCGAGGATGGTGCCGACGTTCACTTCGATGGCGCGGTCTGCGAGTTCGTTCCGCACCGAGGGCCGCCGCTGGATGAGCTCGGGGTGCTCCTTCGCGACCTTGCCCAGCCGTTCGACGCTGCGACGCCCGCCGGCGTAGGCCGCGATGCCGCTGCGTTCGAAGTCGAGCGCGACGGCCATGTGGTACCAGCCGCGGTTGACTTCGCCGACGACCTGCGAGGCCGGAACACGCACGTCTTCGAAGAACACCTCGTTGAAGCCGTGGCGGTCGCTCATGTTGATGAGGGGCCGGACGGTGACGCCGGGCGAATTCATATCGAGCATGAACATGGTGATGCCCTTGTGCTTCGGGGCATCGGGATCGGTGCGGGCGGCGAGCCAGCCCCAGTCGGCGAGGTGGCCGCCGGAGGTCCAGATCTTCTGGCCGTTGATGACGTATTCATCGCCATCGCGGACGGCGCGGGTCTGGAGGGCGGCGAGGTCGGAGCCGGCGCCGGGTTCGGAGTAGAGCGTGCACCACCAGTCGTCGGCGCCGGTGATGCGGGGGATGAACTTCGATTTCTGCTCTTCGGTGCCGTAGAGCATGAGGCTGGGGCCGACCCAAGCGATGCCCATGTTGCCGACAGGGGCCTGGTTGTAGGCCATCTCTTCGTTGTAGACGAGTTGGCGCATGTGGCTGGCGCCGCTGCCGCCGTACTCCTTCGGCCAGGCCATGGCGAGCCAACCCTTTTCCGAGAGCTTCTTCTGGAAGCCCATGGTGTAGTCGTACTCTTCCTGGTTGGTCTTGAAGCCGCCTTCGTAACCGCGCTGAAGGCGTTCCTCTTCCGGCGGGAGGTTGTCCTTGATGAACTGGCGGACTTCCTGCCGGAACTCCTCGACATCGGGTTCGTAGGTGTAGCGCATGGGGTGTGGCTCCCGGTTTAGTTAGTGTGCGGCGAAGCATACGCCAAACCGAGGGAGAAGGGAGGAGGCAGAACGGAGCAGTGCAGTCCGGGAGCAACGAGCGATGAGCGATGAGTGTGGCGGGAGCCAGCGTTTTTTCGTGTGGCGGGTGGTGGATTTAGATTCAGGTATACCAGGGCGGTTAGATTCGAGTGTACTGACAGATCGTGTCGCGAATGGGGCGGGGGTCAGCGGGTACCGCCGGTAGAGGATGCGAACTCGACCTGGCGTTCTTGGCTCCAGATGCTGAAGGTGCTGACCCCGCGCATCACGGGCAGGCGTGAGACGTACTGCTCTTCCTCGTCACAGATCACGGCGTTGTACGACCAGACCGGCTCACCCTCACGCTCGATGGGTTCGGTTCGCTGGTAGCGGGCGCCACAGAATTCGATCAGTGCTTCTTCAATGAACTTCGTAGCCGCTTCCTTCATTTCGCCGTCGAGACGCGGCACGAAGATGGTGATGTGGAAGCTGGTTTCGAGCTGCCACACCTCGGCCTGGAATGTGCGGCCGTCGGGCAGGATGCCTTCTGCCCGGTAGATAGTGTCGTCTTCCGTAGATAGTCCTCCGAGGGGGATGGGTGTTGGCCTCGCCCACGGCCTGAGGTCATCGTCGCAGGACCTCGCGACAGATGATGACGCTGTCTGGTGGCGGGTGGGGTGGAGGGGGCCGGGGGCGTCAGGCGGTGAGGCGGTACTTCTTGTTGCGCTTCCCGGGCTGGAGCGCTTCCATGCGTCCGTCCAGCGTGAGGGCAACGAGCAGCGACCAAATCGCCTATGTGGCGCGAGCTTACACCAGACCGGGCCGAATGTGGCCGAGATCTTGCGCCAGGGTGCGTCGTCGGAGTTCGTTATGCGGCGCCCTTTCGCCTGTTGTCGTCCAAACACAACATCTGGCAGTTGGCGGCGTTGGTTTTGCCGGACTTGGACCAAGGGATGATGTGGTCCGCTTCCATCTCGCTTAGCGCAAAACGATTGCCACACCTAGGGCAAACGCCGCCCTGTCGCTCGTAGGCTTCGCGTCGCTGGGCCTCGGTGAACTGTCGAATCGACAAGTGCTTTTCGTCTCGGGTCAGAACGTAAGGGTAGATGCCCTTCTTCCTCGTAACGTCGTCGTCGATCATCAGAGCCTTGATCTCTTCCTCCAGCTTCTCGGTGTCGTAGAGGCCCGAACGGAACTGGTTATACAGGGTGCCCCAAGCTACGCCTTTCATCTCCTTGCGGTACGTCGTGAAGGTCAGCTCTACCCACGAAATAACCGCCCGGAAATAGGACCACAGCTCATTTGCGTTCGGATCATGCTGATGGGCTGACATGTAGTTCTCAATTTGGCCATTGGACAGCCACGAAATGGCGGTCTCCAGAAAGTCCTGCCGGATCGGTGTGCCATTCACGTACCTGCTGCCGATTGCGTACGCGGGACAGTTCGTTTTGGAGAAGATCGGCTTCGCGTTGCTAAGCCACGGCCCTGTGTAGACCGCGTTGCGGAGTTCCTGCTCGGCTAGCTGCACCCCGGCGATATTGATGATCCGGAACCAGTCCAGTTTCTCTTTGTCAGTACCTGAGCAGAAGTAAACCATGAGGGTGTAGTCGAGGATCTGGTCCTGGAGCGTCTTTGGCAGGTTGTGAAAGGCCATGGGGTGGCCATCGACCTCAACGGAGAAGTCACCGCTAACGTACTGGCAGAATGAAATGGTGCGCTGCTGCCCGTCCATCACCTCATAGGTTCCTTGGTCTGTGGCGACCCAGTACATGACGTTCAAGGGGAACCCTTTGCGGATGGTGTCTATTACCGCATTTCGCTTCTTCGCATCGTAGATGAACTCTCGTTGGTATTTAGGGCGGATATCGAGCAGCCCGCCGTAGGCTACGACTCCCTCCTCGGCGCTGTCCGCGTAGCCTTTAACGATTTCACGCACTGTGATCTCATGAAGCTCTATTTTCATTGTGCTTTTCCAATCCGGCGGATGACGATGCGCTCGTAGGTCCTCCGGTGTCGTCCGCCGCCCTCCGGCACGTAGAAGCGGGGCCCTCCCGGCACGTAAGTCCCTCGTGCCGCGAAGTTAGACATTGGTTGGGAAAGCCGCTTGCTGCTTCCCAAAATCTCGAACTGCTCAGGATTGTACTTATCCAGGAAAGTTATTGGTACACCCATTTCCCCGTCGTAATCGAATGGAATGTCGGAAACTTTCGAGACCTCGATCGCGGGATAATTGGTGTAGGTTGGATACTCCTCCGGAGTGTAACGCTTGTAAAGTGTCATGAATTCGTGGCGCTTGGTAGTGTCAAGGTTCGTGTACCAGTAGACGCGGCCCATGCTGAAATACTTCACGCCATCGACAATCTTCTTCCTTGACTCCGTCGTGATGTCGTAGTCATCGGGCACCTGGAACCACTTGGTTCCGCCGTTCTCGTAGCCGAACCACAGTTTGTTGGCCATGATTTGCGCGAAAACTTCCGCATAGGTAACAGCGTTCTGATCCCCGAGGATAAGGAACTGCTTCCCAGACTTGAAGAGTTGATTCAGGTATTCCTGAAACAACGAGAATGGAGGATTTGTCACCACCACGTCCGACTCCCGAAGGAGCGCGAGGCATTCCGTGGACCGGAAGTCTCCGTCGCCTTCGAGGCGTCGAAGGACATTGGCGTCATTGCGGAGGAGGTACTCGACATCGGACATGTCGATCGCGCCGTCACGGTTGAGATCGGGAACCTCGCTGATCTCGACGCTGTACGGTTCCTTCGGAGGCGGCGTCCTCCGCAGACCGGCAAGGTCTAATAGCGGCAATTGCTCTCCAGCGATCGGCGACCCCATGTAGCAAGTCGTGATGAGCTTCTTGATTCCGAGGTGATTGAAGTTCATGGCGAAGAACTTGAAAAAGCTGGACTCGTAGGGGTCGTCGCAGTTGCAGAGCACCACCTTGTCGCGGAATTGATCCTTGTAGTGGCGTAGCTCGGCCTCGACATCGGTCAGTTGCGTGTAGAACTCGTCTGCGGGAGTCCGGTTTCGTGCACTTAGCGCCTCGTTGCCTGCCATCCATCTACCCGCAACAATTCGGTCGTAATTTCGTATTGGCGGCCCAATCGGTTCTCGCCGCTGTTCGAAGTTTAACCCTTAAGCATCCACGGAGCAGCAGCAACCCATCCACCGAACGCCAACCGCCCCTTCCACCTCCACCGCCCCTTTCCGCACCCTGCCCGAATGGCGTCTCTGTGTCCTTTGCTCGTAGTCGGCTTTGCGTCCGCGGTGTTCGCGGCCGGTGTCGGGGTGTCGGCAGTCCGGAAGTGGGGTCCGGTGAGGAACTTGTCGGAAGTGCGGGTGAGGCTTCTTGGGGACTACTTCAGCGGACGGCGAAGAAGTCTTCGGTTCGAACCTGGAAGGCTTCTTCAACTAGTCGAAAAAAGAAAAAGTTCTGCGAGTAGAGCCGGTCCCCGCTCTCAGCCGCCCGCGAGTTTCGGTTTGTGGCCGAGGGCGGTCAGGCGGGCGAGGAGCTTTTCGCGCTGGTCGCCCTGGAGGATGAGGGTGCGGTCTTCGCGGCTGCCGCCGGTGGCGCAGTGCTGCTTCAGCGACTTGAGGAGGGCATCGAGTTCGGATTCGCTGCCGGGGAGGCCGGTGATCGTGGTGGCGGTCTTACCGCCGCGGCCCTTTTTGTCGCGTTGGACTCGCACGACTCCGTCGTTCGGCGGGGCCGTTGGCCGTTGGCTGTTGGCCGTTGGCAAAGGGCCAACTTTGCGGTTGGTGAGGCCCGGCGGGGGCTGTTTCACGCGGCCGCCGTCGGTGGTGTAGACGAGGCGCGAGTTGGAGTTGTCAGGCATGAGGTATCACGTGTGAGGTGTCAGGTGCCGCGAATCCGAAATCCATCCTTCCCGGGAAGGACCGAAATCCGAAATCAGCTCGTGTGTACGCCGACGGATTTGCCGAGGTCGTGGAGGATCTTGCGATAGTCGGCGGTGGTGTGGGCCGGGAGCTTGTTTTCGCGCAGCTGGCGGGCGACGTCGGGGCGGTTGGGGTTGTACCCGCGCGATTCGAGGGTGGCAAGCTCCTTCGCGGCGATTTCGAAGTATTCGGCTATGCCACGGGTGGTGTGCGACATACGGGCAACGGTGCGGGCGCGGTCGGCTTCGACGTTGGCTGCTTCGCCGCCGCCCAGGTGGGAGAGGAAGTCTTCGAACTGCTCGTCGGTCATGGATTGGGCGGCGGCGCCGAGCTTCTGGCGGAACATTTGGACGCGCTCATCGGCGGGAAGGGCACCCGGGACGATTCGCATGGAGCTCTGGAGGCCGGCTTCGTAGCCGAGCGCGCGAGTGCTCATGTAGCGAATGCGGCCGATGGCGCCGTTGAGGCCGGAGACGTGGGAGACGTAGGCGTCGTAGGGGGAAGCGAGTTTGTAGAGGAGCGTTGGGATGGCCATCTGGGGGACCTCCAGTTGATTACGTATCGTTGCTCCCGCGCAGGAAATCTTCAACATCGCGGAGGATGTCATCGGCCGAAGGCAGGTCTGCCTGCGGTTCATCGGCGGAGGTTTCGGGGGTTTCGCCGTAGTGCTCTTCGAGGGTGCGGACGTATTCGGCGATCTGGCCGTCGCCGCTGGAGGCCTCTTCCACGCGGGAGGTGAAGCGGACGATCTCGTCCTCGAGGTCGCCGAGGGGCGGGGCGACGCCGATGACGGGTTCGAGGGCCTTCAGGAGGGCCATGGTGGCGGCGGGGTTCTCTTCGACGTTGAGATAGTGGGGGACGCCGGCGGCGAGGCTGATGAGGTCGGCGCCACGGCGGCGGAGCGAATCGTGGAGGACGCCGAGGATGCCGGTGGGGCCCTGGTAGAGCGAACGCCCGAGGCCGAACTTCATCGCGAGGCGCGGGTCGGCGGATGAGCCTGTGACGGGGACAGGCCGGGTGTGGGGCGTGGCCGCCGGCCGCGCGACGAGCGTGCACACCAGTGACGGCTGGAGCTTCCAGATCTCATCGGAGAGGCGCTCGGAGAACGTGCGCCAGCGCAGGTTCGGTTCGACGCCGCGGACGACGACGAGGTCGTGATCGTTGTTGGGGATGCGGGCGGTGAAGGCTTCGTTGTCGGGCCAATCGAGCTTGCGGACGTTGCCGTCTTCGATGCGGACGTGGGGGCGGGTGTCGGTGAAGACGTAATAGTCCTCGGGGTCGACGGAGAGGAAGCGCTCGGCGTCGTAGGCTTCGATGAGGCGAGTCGCGAGGTCCGTGGTGACGGTGCCGGTATCGCTCCAGCCGGTGAACGCCATGATGACGACTGGGGAACGAAGGCCGCTGACTTCGTTAACGGTAAATCCATCCACGGAGGACATTGTACGCCGAGAGTGGGGCTAGGGGCTTGGCGGGGGCTACGGCGAAACGAAGGCTTCGCTCACCCAGCCGGTGGTGCGAAGGTCGGGCGTGAGTACGGGTACCCAGCCGGCGACGGGGGCCGGAGCGTGCTCGACCCACTTCGGGAGTAGAACGCCATCGGCGAAGCAGCCGAGGCTGTCGCTGGTCGTTGAAGGTTCGGCGTGAAGGTTCAGGCAATCGCCGGGGGTGTTCACGCGGACGGTGGCGATGGCCGAGATGTGGTTCACGAACTTGTGGCCGTCCGCTCCGCAATCGCCGAGCTCGAAGATGGGGTGAATGGTGCCGGCCACCCAGTTTACGAGAGCGGCGTAGATGGGCTGGGAGGTCTTGCATGCATCCGATCCCCCATCGACGCCGAAGCCGAATGGCTCGTTGAGCGAGAGGTTGCCGACGAGGAGACCATCGGGGAGCTGGTTCCCGCGGAGGTCAGCGAAGTTGGGAGTACGGAATACGCCAGCGAGTTCGCGGGTGGGGTGGTAAACGCCGACCACTTCGCCCGGTGTGGACTCTCCCGCCCAGATGGCCAACCAGCCTGCGAGGAGCGGGGGCGCGAAGGTGAGCCGACGCGCGGGTGACGTCGGGATGAGGAGGGTGCCGGCCTCATCGTAATAGCCTGTGGTTGGCTGATTGTTGAGCCAGCCGATGCTGCCGTCGTGGTCCGGGTATGGGCTCGCGTTGCCTATGCCGGATGGGGGAGTGAGCGAGGTGTTCGAGGGGTAAAGGAAGTAACGCTGGACGAACTCGACGCCCCGGTGTTCTGTCGCTGACACGATGGCCTCGCCGCGGGCGAATCCGACCAGGGACGACTCGACGGGGAAGCCGGCAGCCGACTCCTCGATGAAGGTGACTCCGCCGTCGCGGGAACGGAAGAGGCGGACGGTGGCATCGGGCGAGGGATCGCCTTCGCCGCCGCAGTAGCCGGTGGCGCAGACCTGGACGAGGAGGTGGCCGTGGTCCCAATCGGCGGCGACGGATTTCGGGTAGCCTCCGGATTTCGCAAGGAGCGGGCCGAAAAGGTCGTCGGTGATCAGTTCTCCAGCGGAGTTGCGGTAGAGGCGGTAGAGGTTGGGGATGCGCGGGCGCCCGCAGGCGGAGCAGCCCTCGGAGTAATAGACGACAGTGTCGTAGCCAATCGTGGCCTGCATGCCGGGTTGGAGCTGCTTGATTTCGACGCCTGCCAGCGGATCGGTGGCTGGTGTCGGCGCGGGGATCGGTGTGGGGGTTTTGACGAGCTCTGGCGAGGTGGTGAAGGAATAGAATCGGGTGCCCTGGCAAGGGTCTGTGGCGAGGCGGCCTGAAGCCTGGCAATCCAACGCGACGCCGCCGTTGAAAAGCGTCACGCCACCAACGAGGCGATTAATGGTGACGATGGGCAGGTCGTCGCCATCGCGGAGGAACCCGAGCAGGACACGATTTTCGCGTGCATCCTGGTTGGAGACGGGATACGAGGTGAGCACCAGGGAGAACGCATCGGAACATTCGGGGACCGCAGGATCAACGGGGCAGCCGATGGCAATGACCCGAGGCTGCAGCGGGCCACGGAGAGCGATGTCGGCCGCGCGGACGACGCCAACCTCCGGGTAGTAGGTGCTTTTCGGGGACATGAGGTCGCGCAGGTCGCCTTCGCGGTAGACACGCTCTACTTCGACCGCGAAATCGCAGATGTCCTGGTCGACAGGGCATACCCCGGAATCCGCAGCAACGGTCGCGGTCGCTGGTGGCCTAACGGGCGAGTAAACGGGCTCTTGCGGATCGGTTCGGAGTCGCCATGCTCCGATGATTCCGAACAGAAGGAGCGCCACTCCGGCGCAAACCAGGACCACGGCGCGGGACCTCACACAGGGAAAACGCCTCGGTCAGGAAGAAAGTTCCCTTGAAGGGCGGTTTGAGATTCTTCTGTTAGACGCCGGCGTAGCTGTGGAGGCCGCTTACCCAGAGGTTGACGGCGAAGTAGGTGAACATGACGAGGGCCCACATGACGATGAGCCACCACATGGGGTCGGGGCGCCAGCCGCGGCGGATGCGGGCGGGAACGACCTTGCGGATGCCGGGCGCGCCGGCGACCGAGCCAGTGCCGGCTCGAGCGTGGAAGTAGGCAGCCATGCTGAGCCAGGTGACGAGAGCGCTGGTCTCCTTCGGGTCCCAGCCCCAGTAGCGGCCCCAGGCGCTGTTCGCCCACCAGGCGCCGAGTGCGATGCCGAGGGCGAGCATCGGGAAGCCGACCATGACGGCTTTATGAGCGAGATCGCCGGCAGCTTCTGCGCTGGGGAGTGATGCGAAACGGCGCTTCCCTTCGCCGCCCTGGACCAGATAGACGGCGGCGCCGCAGAAGGACACGGTGAGTACGGCGTAGGACATCATCATCACGCTGACGTGGATGGTGAGGAGAGGGCCGTTCTGGAGCGCAGGGATGAGCGGGATGATATCGGACGGGAAGAGCGAGGCGATGCCGAGCATGCCCGCGACGATAGGCAGGGCGAGCAATCCGAAGCGGCGGTTGCCGATGTAAGTTTCGAACGCGAGGTAGGCGGCCGAGATGCCGAAGGCGAAGGCAGCGGTGAATTCGTAGAGGTTCGAGATTGGGGCATGGCCCGTAGCGGACCAGCGGGTGGCAACCTGTCCGCCGAGGAAGAGGACGGTGAACGCCGCGAACGAGGTAGCGAGGCGGCCGATGCCGGGGTTGGGCAGGCCGGTGGCCTGGCTGATGGTGACGGTACCGGCAGACGTCTGGGCGCTCATGCGGCGGACGCTGAGCGAGGCGCTGGCGACATAGGAGACGTAGAGCGCCGACGCGATAAGCGACGTGACGAGTCCGGTCCAGAAGAGGTAGATGCTGAGGTCGGCCATAGCGTGATTGTTCCCGGCGTCACAATGCTAGCGCAGATGGGGGCTCGGTGGGAGCGGAGGCGAGGGAGGGTGAACTTGGCCTTACCCAGGGTTGGCGGGGAGAACGGCGGCCTAAAGATCCTCCGGACGGAGGCCGGTCGATTTGGCGATTCGGGAGAGCATGACGGGACCGATCTCCTCGGAATCGTGAAATGCGAACGTGAAGTCGGCCCAGCCGTCTCGAGACAATGTCCGATGCGAGCCGGACTGCCGCTTAACCACCCATCCAATTCGGATCAACGCTCGAAATACTGTGCGGGCCTTTGCGGAAGGCCATTCGCTCATGCGGCGACGAAAACGCCGTCCAAGATCGCCTGATCCACGGATTCGCCATGTTCAAGTCGTTCAGCGATGACTCGCAACGACAATGCCTGAACGGCTTGAATTGCTTGTTCTCGGGTTGCCCCATAGAGCATTACGCCCGGTAAGCCTTTTACCTCTGCGACCCAGCGGCCATCGTCTTCCCGTTCAGTCTCGATGGTTAGTTTCACATTAGCAGTATAGCGCGTCTCGCTTGCCGGACTGCGAGGACGGCTGTGCGGCCTGGTTGGATGCTCTGTGGCGGGGGACAAGCATTAGGTCGAGGTCGTGCCCGGGTGGCGTTGGGATAAGGCGGTGGAAGATGCGCGGGGGATACGCGCTCACTATCGTGCGCGCCTCGGATCAGGTCGGAGAAGGGGTGGCCCTACTGGTTGCGGACGGTCTTGAGGAGCATGAGATGGGCAGTGACGGCCACCGCAATGCCCAGGAGGAGGAGACGGACCCAGAGGATATCGATGAAGACTTCGCTGGCGCCGATGCCGAGCCAGAGGGAGGAAATCGACATGACCTTCGCACCTACGGTGGCGCCGCGGTTCTCCTTGTACTCGCGGAAGTGCTTGCCGAAGAGGCGGTTGGTGGTCATCCAGCGGTAGGCGCCGGGAGAACTCTTGCCGTAGCACCCGGCAGCCATGAGGAAGAACACGGTGGAGGGGAGCAGTGGCAGGAAGATGCCGAGCACGCCGATCCCGACGAGGAGCGACCCCGCCGCGATGTAGACCCAGCGCACGAGGCGGTGGCGGCTGGGAACATGCAGTTCGATCTGCTGAGAAGCTCCCAATTCTGTCAATTCGGCAACAGATGTCTGGGTCACGGTAGCTTTAGTATTGCATGCCGGTTGGCCGGTTGCTATGCAGCGAGGGCCTGAATTAACTAAAAAACCACGCGGCGAAGCTGGGAACCGCTAAAGATGAAGGCTTCGCCGTTGCGGATGACGAAGGCGCTGGCGCTGGCAAAGTCAGGGTGGCGGTACTGGCGGTCGAAGCCACCATCCCGGCGGAGAACGACGATGCGGTCGTTCGGGGCATCGAGGATGGCAATCTCGCCGCCGGGCTCGAGCACCTGGGCGGTTTCGGGTGCGACGAGATGGCGGTCGATGCCGGCCTCGGAGAAGGTGATGGCTGTTTGGGGGTCGGCGATGAAGCGGTGCATGGTGCCGTCGGCGTCTGAAGTGATGTAGTCGCCATCGACCATGAGGCGCCGGGCCGCGCTCAGTTCGTCGCTCTTCACGGCAACCAGTGGCGGATCGGAGAAGCCGATTCGCCCGAGGACGAAGCGGAAGATGGTGGACTGGCCAGCATCGAGGACGAACAGGTCGGGACCGGCGGTAGTGATGTCGCTCACGACGAGGTTATCCGGCGCGGCGAAGGACATGGAACGAAGCCCGTCCGAATCGGAGTAGGCCCAGAGTTTGTTGGAGGCGTCGGCGATGACGAGGGCGGGACCGCCAGACGGGGACTCGCTCAATTCGGCTATGGCGACGGGCTTTGCGCGCTTCTGGTCTTTGTCTTCCTGGAAGACGACCTTCGGCTCGGCGCCACCGAGAGGAACGGAGACCACCTGCGACGAGTTCACGTCGAGGAGGAAGGCTGCATCGCCGACGACGGTCATGCGGGCGACGGCGACGGGTTTGGTCCCGAATTGCTCAAGCGAGGCGATGGTCTCGACACTGGCCGGTTCCTGGATGTTGTCCATCCCGGAGATGACGCCGGCGACCTCGCTGATGAGCTGCTCGGTTTCGGGCGTAGTGCCACGGTCGCGAGCATCGAGAAGCATCGCCTGGGCTTCGGTGAGGAGTTCGCGCTTTTCGGCCGGGTCGGTTTTGCCCTGGGACTCCAGGATGCGCTGGCGAGCGCCCTGCATGAGGACGGCGACCTCTTCTCCGTCGTCACCGTTGAGGAGCTGGGGCACCGTGGCGAAGCCGGCAATGATGAGCAGGATCACGAGGCCGCCGAGGATGACCATCCAGGCCGGTGGCAACTGACCACTGATGACGGAGCGCCCACCACCGATGCCGCCGCCACCCTTCCAACGTCCGCCCATGTTGTCGCGCGGGCGAACGAGGGGCGGTCCGCCGGAAATTGCGGTGGTGTCTTCGGGGGGAAGGTAGGCGGGCATGCCGTGGACTCGCGCCGTGCGGGCACGTTCGCCAGCGGCCAATTCGGCGACGAGTGGAAGGTCTTCAGCCAGCAGTTCGGGGCGCGTCTTTGGGAGTTCATGAGGGACAAGGCCCCTGGAGAAGCTTTGCGCTTTCCGGGCAGGAGTCCTGGAGGCGACTGGTTCAAGCGGCTGCTCGGCTGCCGGCGTTTCGGCGAGCGGGGCCGGCGCCGGGGAAGGCGGCGAAGGTTCGTGCCAGGTGGGGCGATGGGAATTCGATTCGAAACGGCTTGCTTCGGCTTCGATGGTGGCGACAGCGGCGCGGGAGCGGGCCGCGCGGGCCGCGCCCTCGGCGGCGAGGCGGCTGATCGTGGTCGCCGATTCGCCGGAGGCCCGCAGCAGGGGCGTCGGCGCTTCCATGGCGATCATCGGCACGGGGCCATCGATGGTGCGACGGGGCGTGATCTCCATGAGTTGCGCGCGAGCGCTGGTCACAACGGATTCGGACTCATCTTCGATGAAGAGACTTGGCTGGAAGGTGCCGCCGTCGGATTCGCCGGACTGGTCAGTCTCGGCGCCGATGACGTAGTCGTCGTTCGCGCCATGCTCCTCTTCGGGCATCGCGGGCGCCTGACCGGGACCGGTCACGAGGATGGCAGTGACCTGGCGCAGATCCTGGACGCGGCGGTAGAGGTCTGGGAGCACCTGTTCGACGGGAAGTCCGAGAATGCCGGCGATGAGCTCGTTATCCAGCGAGCGGACGGCGTAGCTGGAGAGCAAGAGGAGGCGATCGCCTTCATCGAAGGAGATGCGGGTGAGCCGCGGCTGAACCGGGGCCACGCCGATGGGTCTGGCGTGGTCGCCTTCGGGGAAGTATTCGGTGATTTGCCCGTGATGGAGGTGGAAAGCGACGGTGGGCCCGGCCTGTGCGATGACGGCCTGGTCCCCGCGGCGACCAAAGGCGGAGAGCCCGATGGAAACGCGGTGCTGAACGATGCTCTTGCGGTTCCAATCCTTGAGGTTTCGTTCGGCTTCGAGGAAGAGGCGGCCGAGAGAGCCGGTAAGGCTCATATCGAGCGATGCAAAAGTCTGGCCGAGATCGGAGATGACGTGGCCTGCGAAGGCCTCACCCGCAGGCGTGGTGCCCTCGGCGAGGAGGAAAAGCTCAGCGCGGTCGTCGGCGGGACCTTTGCCGCGGAATACGCCTGCGTTCGGTCCCCGGTCGACCGGCTCACCATCGACGATGGCGAACTGGCCAACCTGGAGGGGTTCGGTCAAAAGAAGACCGTCCTTTACAACCAGGATGGACACGGGGGAACGAGTTTCGATGCACCGGCTGATTGCTCAGGCGGCCCCCGCAACACCGAAAGGACAGGATACCACCGCAATTTCGGGGAACTGCAAGCCGGTTGAGAAGCTCGTTAGCGGGGATTCACCCAGTTTTCATACAGGTTTCTCCCTATTTGGAGGAGTGTTATGGAAACAACTGGGGTGGTTGGGCTGACGCGGGCCCGAATCTGGGCTTCGCTGAGGCTGGGAGACGCGCTTCAATCGATCCGATCGTAGCGGTAGGGATCGAATTTGGTGCGGCCCCACCAAACGATCTCCCCGTCCGTGGTTATTGCCGCCGTGAAGATCTTCCCGGTCCGAACTTCCTTGAATTCGCCCGGCGGCGCGGTGGTCTGGCCGAACTCGTTATTCCCCCAGCAGACGACCTGCCGATCGGTCCTCAGAGCGCACGCGTGCGACTTGTAGAGCCCACCGGGTTCGAGCCTCGAAAGCCCGGCGCTTACCTGCACGAAGGTGCCGGGAGGTGTGGAAAGCGCACCGCCTCCCGCGCCCCAACAGGAAACGGAGCCGGTGACTGCCACGGCGCAGACCAGTTCATCTCCCACTGACACATCGATGTATTGTCCCTCGGGCTGGAGCGGCCGGTTTCCCCAGCACTCAATGGTGCCATCGGTGTGGAGCCCGCACGCCTCATCGTCCGGGCCGGCCACAAGGTACTCGCCCCATCGACCCACGCTCACCTTGCTGAAATTAGCTCCATATGTAACGAGCTGGGGCCCGGCGAATTCATCCCTTTCCGTCCAGCAGCCGACCGAACCTCCTATGAGGATGTAGCACCAGGAGAACGGCCCCGCATCGACATCGAGGACCCCGGAGTAGGCCTGCGGCGCCGTGCGCCTTACATCCCGGCAGGAAAGTGCGCCGTCCTCTCTGAGCGCGCAGGCTGTAGCGGTCCCAAGGGCGACACGCTGAAAGGGAGGGGCTCCAGAAATCCCAAGGCCGGTTTCAGATCCCCAGCACAGGATCTCGCCGTCGGTGCGTATCGCGCAGGCTCGGGTTGCATCCACATCAAGAGTCGTGAATTTTCCGGCCGGAGGGACGTACTGGATCCAGTCGGCCTGGGGGTCTCGCGAGCCGCCGCATGACACGGCGACGAGGGCGCTCAGGACCGCGAGCGACAGGACTGCGGACGAACGAGAGGGCCAAGAGGTGCGCCAGTTCATGAACATCCGCCACAAGGCTAGGCCGGTGGCGGGACGCCGGAACGGCCGAATGTGCCGTCGTAGTGGTCCGAACGTCGCCGGGTGCGAGGCCCCGGCACTGGGCTCCTATACTTGAAGGGTGCCGGGGACATGCAAGAAGTGCGGGCAATCGCTGCATTCGGACCTTTCGCGGCTGCACGGGCTTTGCGGGCCATGCCGCTGGGGTGAGGAGGCGGCGCATGTGCCGGACTGGAAACGGTTAATTCCGCCGCCGAAACCTCGCGAAGAGAACAAAAACGAGGGCAAATAGCGTCCCGAATCCCGGCCGTTGTGAAAGAGATTCGCAATTCGGCCGGAATGGTCTACCATTCGAGCCGTTGCGGGCCACGCCCGGTGAAGTCGGACAGCCCAGATCAAACTAAGGAAACGCATTTGGAACTTCAGAACGCTGTCATCGTCGATGGCGCCCGCTCGGCATTCGGGCGCGGCGGCCGCGGCAAGCTCGTCGCCACTCGTCTCGACGAAGTGGGCGCACAGGTCGTGCGCGCACTGCTCGAGCGCAACCCGAAGGTGGACCCGACCACCATTGAAGACATCGCTATGGGGAACGTCGGCGGCGCCGGCGAACTTGCCGGCATCGGCGCAGACACGATTGCACGGCTCGCCGGCCTCCCGGCCGAGATTTCAGCCGTGGACAGCAACCGCCAGTGCGGTTCGAGCATGGAGACGCTGCACCGTGTCGCGCAGTCGATCATGGTCGGTGCGACGGAAGTCGGCATCGCGATCGGCGCGGAGCGCATGGGCCGCCAGCTTGGCGGCGGGGCACGCGGGTCCGCGACGCGCATCACGGAGTTCAACCAGAAGCGCCTGCAGCAGAACGAAGTCCAGCGGAACATGGCGAAGAACCATTTCGAGGACTTCTCGGTGCCGTTCCAGGACGAGATTCTCGATTACTCGCCGGTGCTTTCGATGACGCAGACGGCGCAGAACGTGGCCGAGGTTTACGGTCTGACTCGCGAAGAGATGGACGAGTTCGCGGTGCAGAGCCACAAGAAGGCTGTGGCGGCCTACGAAAAGGGCATCTACAAGGACGAGATCATCCCGCTCGAAGTCGAAGAGCCAGTTTTCGACGCCGAAGGCAACTGGGTTGAAGCCGAAATCGGCAAGCGCGTTGTGTTCGACCGCGACGAATGCATTCGCCCCGGCACGAACATGGAAACGCTCGGCAGCCTGCCGGCGGTGAAGGGCATCGTCAGCCCGACCGGCTCGGAATTGCGGATCACGGCGGGCAATAGCTGCCCGACGAACGACGGTTTCACGGCCGCGCTGATCATGAGCGAGAAGCGGGCCAAGGAACTGGGCCTCGAGCCGCTCGCGCGGATCGTGGGCTTCGGCATCGCCGGCGTGAAGCCGCAGGTGATGGGCCTCGGCCCGATCCCTTCGACCAAGAAGGCGCTGCGCCACGCGGGCATCACCGCGGACAAGATCGACCGCGTCGAATTCAACGAGGCGTTCGCCGCGCAGGTTATCCCGAGCTGCAAAGAGCTCGGTATTCCGCTGGACCGCGTGAACGTGAACGGCGGCTCGATCGCGATCGGCCACCCGCTCGGCGCGACCGGCGCGCGGCTGGTACTGACGGTGGCTCACGAGCTGCGCCGCAGCGGTGGCAAGTACGCTCTCGCCACGCAGTGCATCGGCGCGGGCATGGGCATCAGCACCATCATCGAAAGCATGTAGTCCCGGTTTCGGCCAGGAAATCGACGGGGGAGGCAAGTTGCCTCCCCCGTTTTTCGTGCTCTGTGGTTCACCGTTTCTTGCGGGTGGTTTCGCTAGCATCGCCGAACTCGTTGCTGTTCTCAGCGGCTTCAAAGGGCGGGCGACGAGGATGACGTTGAACGATTCCGCGGAGGACCTGTTTGAACCTGAAAACAATCGTCGGCGGGCTGGTGGGCCTTGCCGTCCTTCTCATTGGCGGGTTTTCGCTCTGGTATTTCGTGCTTCGGGACGATGCGCCGGCGAAGGTTTCCACTGACGCCGCACTCGAGGCGCTTGCCAGCCGAACGCCTTCGGCGACGGCCGGAACCCCGGCGGCGACCGCGAGCCCGAGCCAACCGGCATCGAACGGGGACACCGGCATCGAGGGGAACTGGACCGTCGATCAAACCCTCGGGTCGTTCGTGGGATACCGGGTGCAGGAAGAACTTGCCGGGATCGGCGGGACCACGGCTGTTGGGCGGACGGCCGGGGTGACCGGATCGGTTTCGATCGCGGATGGCAAAGCTTCGGCGGCGACGATCACCGCCGATATGACGAAACTTAAGAGCCAGGAGTCGCTGCGGGACGGCCAACTGCGGAACCAGGGAATTGAGTACTCGAAGTTCCCGACCTCGACGTTCGAGCTTTCGGCGGCGGAGATCCCGAGTGACCTGGTGGATGGCAAGACGGTTTCGCTGACGCTGAAGGGGTCGCTCACACTCCACGGGGTAACGAGGGAGATCGAGATGCCCGTCGAGGTGACCCTGAAGAATGGCGTCCTGGTGGTGGTGGGCGAGACAGATGTGCAGTTCGGGGACTACTCCATCAGCAAGCCGACGGCGGCGAAGGTCGTCGGGATGGAGGATCACGGCGTGATGGAAGTGCAGTTGTTCTTCACCAAGGCATAGTGGTGGTGCGCGCGGCAACGAAGTGGTCGTGACAGCGGTGTCGCCGTTCGGCACCATCAGCATCCATCTGGAGGTGCCGAATGGCGAAGAGCGTTGCGTTTGTGTTGTTCGAGGGGGCGGAGGAACTTGACTTCGTGGGGCCGTGGGAAGTGTTCACGATGGTGAACGCGGTGGCGCCGGGTGAGGTTGGGGCGTTCACGGTGGCCGAGCGAGCGGGACTGGTGAGGTGCGCGAAAGGGCTCCAGGTGGTGGCAGACCACTCGTTCGAGGACTGTCCGCCGGCGGACATCGTTCTGGTGCCGGGCGGGATGGCGACAAGGACGGAAGTCGACAACCCGGCAATGATCTCGTTTCTCGCGAAGATGGACGCACAGGCTGAATACAGCACATCGGTGTGCACCGGAGCGCTGCTGTTGGAGCGCGCGGGAGTATTGAAGGGGCTTCGCGCGACGACGCACTGGGGAGCGATCCCCGAGCTAAAGGCCACCGGCACGGAGACGATCGAGGACACGCGGTTCGTGGACAACGGGCGCGTGATCACGTCCTCCGGGGTTTCGGCAGGGATTGATATGGCGTTGCACGTGGTGGGCAAGATCTGGGGTCCCAAGGTGGCGATGACCACGCAGAAGTACATGGAGTACTACCCGGATCCGCCGACGTGGGAGTGAGAACCCTCATCCCCCTGCCCCTTCTCCCAAGTCTGGAGAAGGGGAGTTTTTGGTGCCACGGCCCGGTGGGGTAACCGGTGAGATGCGCTTACTGGCGGGATCGCGGCGCCCTCATCCCCCTGCCCCTTCTCCCAAGTCTGGGAGAAGGGGAGTTTTTGGTGCCCCGGCCCGGTGGGGTAACCGGTTAGATGCGCCTACTGGCTGGATCGCGGCGCCCTCATCCCCCTGCCCCTTCTCCCAAGTCTGGGAGAAGGGGAGTTTTGGTGCCACGGACCGGTGGGGTAACCGGTTAGATGCGCGACTCCTGCGCCGCGTGAGAAGGCGGGCCGCTTTTGTTCGCGAGAAGCCGAAGTGGTCGGATTCGGCGACAATGGAGCGGTGAGAGTCTTCGAGTCGGTGAAGGGGATGGTTGGCGGGACGCCGCTGGTGGAGTTGCGGAGTCTTTCGCCCAAACCTGAGGTGCGGCTGTTCGCGAAGCTGGAGGCCCAGAACCCGACGGGGAGTATCAAGGACCGGATTGTCCTGCGGATCCTGGAGGCCGCGAAGGCTTCGGGGGAGTTGGAACCGGGACAGGCAATCGTTGAGGCATCGACCGGGAACACTGGCGTTGCGCTGGCGATGTTCGGGCGGTTGCTGGGGCACCCGGTAGAGGTGTGCGTGCCGGAAAGCGTCTACCCCGAAATTGAGCAACTCCTGCGTGTCCACGGGGCGCGCATCCGGCGGGTGCCGCGCCAGGCGGGGATCAAGAGCGCGCGCGAAGTGGCTCGGGAGTTGGCGAAGGAGACGGGCGCCTATTACCTCGGGCAGTTCGATAGCGCCGAGAACGCGCGGACGCATTACGAAACGACCGCGGCAGAGTTGATGGACGACCTTGCAGATGCCGGTGGCGTCCACGCGTTTGTGGCGGGGATGGGGACAGGGGGGACAATCACGGGAGTAGGGAGGCGGCTGAAGGAAGCCAACCCGAATTGCCACGTCTACGGAGTGGAGCCGCGGTTGGGGGTCCATGTCCAGGGTCTCAAGTCGCTCGAGGACGGGTTTATCCCGCCGGTGCTGGATGAATCGGTGCTGGACGGAAAGATCCTGGTGGGGAACCGTCACGCGTTTTCGCATGCCCGGCGGGCGATGCTGGCCGAGGGCATTTTCGGTGGGATCAGTAGCGGGGCGGTGCTCCATGCAGGCGTGCGGTTGGCGGGGCGGATGACGCACGGCAACGTGGTGTTGATTTTCGCGGACGGTGGATGGAAGTACCTGGGGACGGACCTGTGGCGGGGTGATGGCAGTGAGGAAGAGCCGCATCCGCATGAGGACCCGCTGGACGACATTCTTTGGTGGTGATCATCGAAGCGAACCGCCAAGACGCGGAGACCGCCAGGGTGAAATTGCCGAGCCGACGGTAAGGATTTCGCCCGTATCTGTGCGTCGCCAACTCGCAACTCTGGTTCGGTGCCCGTATCCTCGATCCATGCCTGAGCAGTACGCGGCGACGGATAAGCGCACCGGGTTAGAGGTTGCGGTTACGGGTGAATTTCCGCCGCACCACGACGACCGGATCCGGATTGCACGGACGACGACGCTGTTCACGCGGCTGATGTCGACGATTCTTTCGACGGAGAACGAGACCGACCGCCGGGAGCGTTTCCTGGCCATTGAGACGCAGCTCGAGATGGCTGAGGCGCTGATCCGTCAGGACATGGAAGAAGTGCAGCGACTGATGAAGTCGACGCTGGAAAAGATGGGCATTTCGGCCGAACAGATGGACGAGATGGCGAAGAAGATCCTGGACCAGTTGCGGGACAGCGGAGCTGATTTTCCGGAGTTCCCGGAGTTTCCACCGCCGCCTCCGTCAGAGGATTAGCGGCGGGCCCACACCCCCTGCCCCCTCCCCCGACTCCTGCGTCGGGGCGAGGGGGAGTTCGTTTTGGTCGGTGATCCGAGGCTCAGAGGAGCGATCCGTTTGGGTTCCGCATTCCAGCGCTGCCTGGCAGTCGTGCCGTTTGGCCTTTCGTGGTGGCGGGGACGAGCCGGACGAGGTTCAGGCGGCGGTGGTGGCTTTGTAGGCGATGAGCATGGTGGCGCCGAGTTTCGCGAGGTCGAGGGTCTCTTCGACGTTGCGGACGTTGGAGGCGATCTGTCCCCAGAGGTCGAGGACGGCGGTGAGCTGATCGCGGTGACGGATGGCGTAGGTGGCGCCGATATCCGTGAGGGTGGCGGCGAGGGTCTCTTCTGAGGTGTCGTTGGCGCGTGACGCTTCCCAGGCGGCTTTCGTGGCGAGGTGATCCCAGGGCCAGGCGATGACTGCGTTCTTGCGGTCTTCGAGTGAGGCCTTAAAGCCATCGGCAGTGCGCCGGGAGAGGAGGGCTGCCTCTCCGGCCAACTGTTCCGTCACCGGTACCGTGCCCGCGAATTCTTCAGGGCTGGCGTAGGCGGCGCCGAAGAGGAGCGAGCCTGCGTTGGAGCAGACTCTCTCGACCTCCGCGTAGGGCATTTCGGACATGGGCCTGCCGCCGTTGAACTGGCGCAAGAGCCATGCGGCGAATCCGCGGTCGCGTTCCGGAGCCGGGTCCGGGTGTTTTTTGCCGGGGAACTTCACGCTTCCACTATGACGAGAAAGCGCGGGGCGGCGCAATCAGGCAACACCCTCCTGCGGGCGCTTCATCCGCAGTACGGGCGAAAGCGCGAGGACCACGGCGGAGAGGAACATGAAGCCGACGGCGACGAAGAGGGTCTCGCGGAAGCCGATGAGCGAACCGAGCACTCCGCCAACGGCCGTGCCGACGACGGCGAATCCGAAATTGAGGAGGCGGAAGTTGGCAAACATTCGGCCCTGGAACCGTTCGGGGGTAATGGTCTGGCGGAGGCTGACGTCGTGGATTTCGTAGAGCGACCAGAACGGGTCGGTGACGATTTGGTTTGCGATGAGGAACGAGACGCCGACCCAGTTCGTGCCCATGCAGAGAGGCATGAAGAGCGCACCGGTTGCGCGCATGAAGGACGAGACGACGAGCGTGGGCCCGACGCCGCCGAAGAAGAGAGTCCCCCGGTTGGCTACCCATGCGCCGCCGACGGAAGTGACGCCACCGACGGCAAAGATGAGGCCGAGGACACCGGGGCTGAATCCCAGTTCGTCGTTCAGGTAGAGCAAGAAGACCGTGGAGAGCGTGCGTTCGGCCATGGCCTGGATGGCTTCGGCGATGGCCATGGCCCGGAGTACGCCGTCGCGGAGGACGATGCTCGCACCATCGCGGGCTTCCTTCCAGAAATGCTCGGCCTCGCCATCCGCTTCGATCGGCGCTTCCGGCTGTTCGATTCGCCAGACGAAGTAGGCGGAGACGAGGAAGCTTGCGCCATCGATGGCGAGTGCTCCGGGCGCTTTGAGCAACTGAACAAGCCAACCGCTGACGCTGAAGCTCGCGACTTCGGCGACAGACGCGGTGCCCGCGAGCTTGGCGTTCCCTTCGAGGAGTTCCTGCTTCTTCACCAACGTGGGGAGATAACTCTGGTAGGCGGCCATGAAGAAGACGCCCAAAGCGCTGTTGACGGCGGCGACGGCGTAGAGCTGGTACATGGTGAGGCCGCCGAAAGCAGCGACGGCCGGCACGCTGAAGAGAGCGAGCGCCCGGCCGATGTCCGTCGCGATCATGATCGGCCGGCGTTTGAGGCGGTCGACCCAGACGCCGGCGAAGGGACTGACGAGGAAGCCCGGCACGAGCAGGCAGGCGCCGAGGACGGCGACCTCGGGCGCGGAGGCATCGAGGAAGACGATGGCGGTGAAGCTGAGGGCTAACTGGCCGATCAGCGAACCGAAGGTGGATGTGGTGGTGCCCGCCCAGAGCCGGACGAAGTCGGGATGGGCCCAGAGCCCGGTGAAGAATCGCGAACGCATAGTGCTTTGAGACGCCTTTGGGGGACTAAGCCTCGAAATCGAGGCGGGTGCCGGCACAGCGCGACCGGGCCGAGCGCGTTGCGCCGGCTTGGAACCGGATGATTCCGATTCTGCGCGCGGCCTTTATGCCGCGGCGGGGCAGAGGATGGAGCGTTCGCGGACCTTCATTTCACAACCTCGCGGACGAGATCGTGGGGGTTGGCCGAGATATGGGCGAGGGGCGTGGTGCGCTGGGGCTTAGCCGGTTACCACCGCCGCTGCCTGCCCAATCAGCGACTCCCACATCCGGTTGCCGTCGCTGCCGCCCACCAGCGCCTCTCCCGCGCGCTCCGGGTGCGGCATCATCCCCAGCACATTACCCCGCGCATTGATGATCCCCGCGATATTCCGGGCGCTGCCGTTCGGGTTCGAAGCCGGAGTGACTTCCCCCGATTCGTCGCAGTAGCGGAAGACCACGCGTCCCTTCAGTTCCAGTTCGTCGAGCGTCTTCGCGTCGGCGTAGTAGTTCCCTTCGCCATGGGAAATCGGTACGCGGATCACCTCGCCATCGCGGATCCCGTCGGCCCACGGCGTCGAGCCGCCTTCGCGTCTCAGGTACGTCCATTCGCAGCGGAACTCCAGGCTCTGGTTGCGCATCAGCGCGCCCGGCAGCAGGTGACTCTCGCACAGCACCTGGAAGCCGTTGCAGATCCCGATCACCGGCTTGCCCGCCTCTGCGAACGAGGCCACCGCCTCCATCACCGGCGAGAACCGCGCGATCGCCCCGGTCCGCAGGTAGTCCCCGTAGGAGAACCCCCCGGGCAGGACGACCGCGTCGAAGCGCGAGAGGTCCGTCTCTCGGTGCCACACAATTTCGACCTGCTGCTCGAGGACGTTGTGGAGGACGTGATAGCAATCGCGGTCGCTCCAGGTGCCGGGGAAACGGATCACTGCGAACTTCATGCCAAGAGTGTAGGGCAACAGCACGTTCCGCCCGAGCGAATTCTCAGACCGCCTTGCCGCGCAGCCGTTCGTGCTCCTTCGGCGCCGCTGTCAGCAGGTCCAGGAACTCCTGCCAGTAGCGGCTCAGCAGGTACTGGCCAGCCAGCGCCGAAGCCACCGCAATCGAGATCACCACCCAGTCGCCCGCGTGCACTTCCGTGAAGGCGAAGAAGCCGCGCAGCGATGGCGTGTAGATCGTCAATACGAATCCTCCGATCAGCAGCGCGCCCAGCAGGGTGGTCATCACCGGCCGCGTGAGGCTCCGCCATGAGGCCCCGTGGAAGCCCAGCACCTCGATCATGAAGAACAGCCCGGTGATACCCAGCGTCAGCGAGACGAGCGTCTGCGCCTTCTCGGTCGAAGCATCCAGCAGCCCTTCGGTGAAGAGCTGCACGGCGATCGCTGAGGCCGCAAGCGCCAGCGAGGCAGGCAGGGCCCACTGCAGCACCGTCCGCGTGAAATCCCGCCCGGAGCCCGGCGGGGGAATGCTGATCGAAATGAACACTGCCGGGATCCCCAGCGAAAGCAGCGAAGTGAGCGATCCGTGGCGCGGCAGCCACGGGAAGTCCAGCCCGAGCATGTTGGTCGCCAGGATGATCAGGTAGGCATAGATGCTTTTCGCCAGGAACAGCTTGCTCAACCGCGCCGCGTTCCCCAGCACCGCCGTCGCCTCGGTCGTCCCGCGGATAAGCGCCTCGAACGAGTCGTTCAGGAGCACGATCCCGGCGACCGCCCGCGTCGTCGATGTGCCTGAGGCCATGGAAACGGCCACGTCCGCCGAGCGCAGCGCCTGCACGTCGTTCGCGCCGTCGCCGACCATTGCCACGAAATGCCCGCGCGCTCGCAACGCCTCGACGATGCGCGACTTGAGCGCCGGCGTCACCCGCCCGAAAACACTGTTCGCCTCCACCGCCGATTCGAACGCTTCTCCCTGCAGCGGTTCGATCTCCGCACCGGCGACCACACCGCCGCGCAGGTTGATCCCGAGTTGGGCGAGCAGCGCCCGCACGGTGCCAGGGTTGTCCCCGCTGATGATCTTCGGCTCTATCCCCAATCGGTCCATCGTGTCGAAGGCGCCCCGCACTTCGCCGCGCAACTTGTCTCCGAGGAGGATGAGCGCCAGTGGCCGCAAGTCTCCCGGGGGCGCCTCGGTCGAGGGCAACCCCGAGGGGGCTTCCGCGAAGATCACCCCGCGCAAGCCGCCGGCTGAGGCCTCTTCGTACGCTTCCCGCAACTCGCGACCGCCCCGGCACATGGGTAAGACGGTCTCGGGCGCCCCGAGGACGAAGCTGCGGCGTTCGCTCCCGAGGATCAGTTGGAGCGCGCTCCATCGCCGCTCGGAATTGAACGGCACCGAACCCGAGGCGCCCGCCCCGTTCGAGTACTGGGCCAGGCCTTCGGCCATTGCCGCCGCCGTCTGGCTCTCGTGCGCCGTCGCCGAAGCGAACGCCCCCAGCCAGCCGCGCTCGCCTTCCGCGCCCGGAAGCCACCGAACATCGTTCAACGTCATCTGGTTGGCCGTGATCGTCCCTGTCTTGTCGAGGCAGATCACATCGACGTAGTTCAGCGCTTCCACTGCGTTGATGTCCTGCACGATCGCGCCGGAGCGCGAAACCCGCACCGCTCCGACCGCGAACGCAACCGTCATCCCCAGCAGCAGCCCGGTCGGCACCACCGTCGTCACCGTCGCCGTCGTCGCCTTGATGGTGGAGGCGATGCCCTTGTCTTCCATCATGTAGGAGATCATCAGGCAGACCGCGAGGATCCCCGCGGCGGTCAGCAGCACCCGAAGGATGCGCCCGAAGCGGATCTGCAAGGGCGTAGAACGCTTCACGAGCGCGCGAGCGTTCGCAGTGAGCTTCATTGCGTAGGCGTCTTTGCCCACCTGCTCCGCCGTGTAATAGCAATCGCCCGCCGTGCAGAAGCTCCCGGATCGAAGCAGGTCGCCCGGCCGCCGCGTCACCGAATTCGATTCCCCCGTGAGCAGCGACTCGTCGATTTCGGCCGACTTATCCACGATGTGGCCGTCCGCGACCACCTGGTCGCCCTTCTTCAGGTGGATGAGGTCTCCCTGGACCACGTCCTCGGCGAGGATGGCCTGGGGCTGCCCATCGCGCACCACCGTCGCTTTCGGCGCGGTCAGCGCCCGCAACTCGCGCAAGGTCGCTGTCGCCTTCAGTTCCTGCAGTGTCGAAACGGCGACATTGGCGATAACCACCAGCCCGACGAAGAGCCCATCCTTGAATTCGCCCACCGCCAGCAGCGCCAGGATCAACGACCCCAGGATGACGTTAAAGAAGGTGAGGACGTTCGAGCGGACGACATCGCCATCCGTGCGGATATTCGAATCGTCGCGATTCGAATACCCTCCCGCCGCCCGCGCGATGGCATCGGAACTCGAAAGCCCCGGTTGCGGGGGCTTCTCGAACAGGCCCGGTAGCGGCTCCTGGGCGATCTGGGTCACCCACCTAATGTGCCCTATTTCGGTCCCGGTGCCGAGTCGCCCGGTTCAGGGCCGCTTTCGTTTCGCCCTTCCGCTACAATCCCGCGCATGACCTGGGAACCCGAAGTCGCTGAAATCAACCGCCGTATCGAACTCGCAAAACAGATGGGCGGCGCCGAGAACGTCGTCCGCCAGCACGACGGCGGAAAGCTCACCGTCCGGGAGCGCATCGATGGCCTCGTCGACCCCGGTTCCTTCGCCGAAACCGGGGCCCTCGCCGGCAAAGCGGAATACGACGACGAGGGCAAGCTCAAGGATTTTCGCCCGGCGAACTTCGTCGCGGGCTTCGCCCGCATCAACGGCCGCCGCGTCGTCGTCGGTGGCGATGACTTCACCGTCCGCGGCGGCGCCGCTGATGCATCCATCGGCGGCAAACAGGTCTACGCCGAGAAGATGGCGCGCGAACTGCGCATGCCCATCATCCGCCTGGTCGATGGCACCGGCGGCGGGGGCTCGGTCCGCACCCAGGGCAACCAGGGCCACACCTACATCCCCGCCAACCCAGGCTGGGACACGGTCGTTGAGATGATGAGCGAGGTCCCCGTCATCGCCGCCGCCATGGGCAGCGTCGCAGGCCTGGGCGCCGCCCGCGTGGTCACGGCGCACTGGTCGATCATGGTGAAAGGCACCTCGCAGGTGTTCGTCGCCGGCCCCCCGGTGGTCGCCGCCGGCATGAACGAGACCGTCACGAAGGAAGAGCTCGGCGGTTGGGAGATCCACTACCGCAACGGCGTCGTCGATAACCTCGCCGAGACCGAAGAAGACGCTTTCGAGCAGATCCGCACCTTCCTCTCCTACCTCCCGAACAACGTCTGGGAGCAGCCGCAGCGCGTGAGCCCTACGGACGATCCGGCCCGCACAGAGGAGTCCCTCCTCTCCGCCATCCCTCGCAACCGCCGCCGCCCATACAAGGTCCGCCAGGTCATCGACGCCGTCATCGACCGCGATTCCTTCTTCGAAATCGGTGGCGGCTGGGGGCAGTCCGTCGTCACCGGGTTCGGCCGCATCGATGGCTTCCCCGTCGGCATCGTCGCGAACGACCCCTACTTCTATGGCGGTGGCCTCACCGCCGACGGCAGCGAGAAGATGGCCCGCTTCGTCGACCTCTGCGACACCTTCCATCTGCCCTGCGTGAACTTCCTCGACCAGCCCGGCTTCGTGATCGGCACGTGGGGAGAGAAGGCCGCCACCATCCGCAAAGGCACCGCGGCAATGACTGCCGTTTTCCAGGCGACGGTCCCCTGGGTCACGATCGTGATCCGCCGGGCCTACGGCGTGGCCGGCGCCGCCCACGCGAACACGGCGAAGCTCAACCTCCGCTACGCCTGGCCCAGCGCCGACTGGGGCAGCCTCCCGCTCGAAGGCGGCATCGAAGCGGCCTACAAGCGCGACCTTGCGAACTCCTCCGACCCCGATGCACTCCGCGCTGAACTCATGGAGAAGCTCGGCGCTGTCCGCGCCCCGATCCGCACGGCCCACGCCTTTGGCATCGAGCACATGATCGACCCCCGCGAAACCCGGCCCATCCTCTGCGAGTGGGTGCACCAGACCTACTCCATCACCGCCCATACCCTCGGCAAGAAGGCCCGCGGCTTCCGGCCGTAGCGGCTGTTCGCCGTTGGCGCCAGGAACGCAACCTGCCAGCCTTGAACGCACGATTCGCAGGTGACCACCATTGACGGCCAACGGCCAACGGCCAACGGCTAATAGGCCCGCCTGTGAAACAACCGGGAATCGACGGCGAGCCAACATAACCAACTGGCCGAACCTTGACGAACTCGTTAGAGTGGCGCTGCGGGCCCGTGCGCATCCAGTGCCGGGGAACATTTCCGGCGGCCCGGGCGTCATGGTCCTGGGAGGATGTAACCGTGCGGATGAACAACACCCTACGAACGGCGCAGCCGCGGCGCGCCCTCACGATGATGCTCGCGCTCGCCGCGATGATCGCGCTCGCCGTGGTCAGCACCGGCGACCGCTCGGCCTACGCGGTTGGATGTACCTATGAACTCAGTGCATCCAACTACTCGGTCAACGAAGGCCAGGCTGCACAGGTCACCGTCATCGAGAACGGCAGCTGCGATGGTCAGGCCTCCCGAACCGCAACGGTTTCCTGGAATGGCGTCGGCACAGCGACCCCGAATGTGGATTTCCAGGACGCCACTTTTGGCGCCAACTTCGCCGGTGCCCTGTGCGACTCCGGGACCTGCAATGTGTCAATCCCGACCTATTCGGACAATGAGAACGAAAGCTCCCCGAACGAGACGTTCACCGTGGTTTTGGAAGCTCCGCTCGGAGGCGCGCTCGACGGTTCGGGTTTCGTTTCCGCGATCATCACCATCGTCGATGACGACGGCGACTCCACCTACTCTTACCAGACTGGTTCTGCCTCCGTCGCTGAAAGCGCCGGAGCGATAACCGTGACAGTGCTCCGGGGCGGCGCCACCGCGGGTACAGCCTCCGTCCAATGCACAGTCACCGGCGGCACTGCTTCCGGCAGTGGCGTCGATTTCACCATTACGGACAACACCGCCAACTTCGCCGATGGTTCTAATTCGGCCACCTGCGGCCTCACCATCATCCAGGACGGCGTCACCGAAACCGGCGGCGAGACCATCATCCTCGGCTTCACGAGCCCCGTGAACCTCCCGGGCGGCGCGACCGCCCCAACGACCACGACCATCACCATCACCGACGATGACGGCCCCGGCACCGTCCAGTTCACCTCCGCCACCTACTCGGTCTCGGAGAGCGGCGGTGTTGCCTCCTTCGGTGTCAGCCGCACTGGCGGCAGCACCGGCTCGGCCAGCGTCACCTGCGCCGCCACCACCGGTCCGGGCACGGCCACTTCCGGGGCGGATTACACACCGCAAGGCGGGCAGCTCCTTACCTGGGTCTCGGGCAGTTCGGCGACCCAGTTCTGCAACGTCGGCATCCTCACCGACTCGCTTGTCGAAGGCCCGGAACAGTTCGGCCTCGTGCTCTCGGGCGCGAGCGGCGCAAGCCTCGGCGGCCAGAACACCGCCACCGTCACCATCGATGACGATGACGGCACCGGTCAGATCGTCTTCAGCAGCACGTCCTATGCCGGCCTCGAAAACGGCGGCGCCATCACCATCACCGTGAACCGCACCGGTGGCACCGGCGGCGGCAGCGTCACTTACACCACCTCGAACGGCCCGGCGCCCTCCGCCACGGCAGGCGTCGATTACACCGCCACCACGGGCCAGCTCACCTGGGGCACGAACGACCTCACCTCCAAGACCTTCACCGTCACCCCGATCAACGACAGCCTCCTCGAAGGCGGCGAGAACGTGACCCTCACGCTCTCAGCGCCGACCGGTGGCCTCACCATTGGGACTCCGTCGACCGCCACCCTCATCATCACCGACGACGAATCGCCATTCCCCTCGGTCACGAACATCTCTCCCGGCTCGGGCACCACGCTGGGCGGCACTCCGGTCACCATCAGCGGCGTGAACTTCACCGGGGCCACTTCAGTCACCTTCGGCGGGTTCATCTGCGGGAGCATCGTGGTCGTCAACGACACCACCATCACCTGCGTCACCCCGGCCCACACCGCCGGCACGGTCGACGTGATCGTCACGACGCCGTCTGGTCCGAGTTCCACCGCCGGTTCCCAGGATGATTTCGTCTACACCGGCGGCCCGACGATCACCTCGCTCAACCCGGCGACCGGCCCGGCGAGCGGGAACACGATCATCACGCTCACCGGGACGAATTTCACGTCCAGCGGGACAGTCGTGAAATTCGACGGCATCATCGCCGTCTTCACCTACATCGACGCCCAGACCCTCGTCGTCGTTTCGCCCGCGCACAGCGCCGGCACCGTCGATGTCCGGGTGACCACGCCCGGTGGAACCACTCCCAATACCTCCGCCGACGACTACATCTACACCGGCGCCTCCATCCCCGTGGTGAGTTCGCTTTCGCCGAGTTCGGGCCCGGTTGGCACCACCGTCACCATTTCCGGCTCTGGTTTCACCGGGGCCACGCTGGTCAGCTTCGGCGGCGTCGCCGCCACCTACACCGTGAACAGCGACGCTCAGATCACCGCCAGCGTCCCCTCCGGTACGCCTGCCGGCACCGTTGATGTCCGCGTGACCACGACCTCCGGGACGAGCGCGAACACCACCAACGACAACTTCAACAACACCTCCAGCAGCGGCGCGACGCTCACCTATACGCTCTACTTCCGGTTCACGCTCATCGTCTGGACCGGCCAGAACAACGTCTCCGCCCTGGCCGCCCTCACCGGCCTCGAATCGCCCGACAACCCGAATACGAACAACGTCCTCGCGCTCGTCGGCGCCATCTGGCGGTTCGATGCGACGACGCAGACGTTCAAGGGGTACTTCCCCGGCTCCGATAACATCCCCGGCGCGAATGACTTCACCACGCTCTCCAGCGGCGTCGGCTACTTCGTCGCGCTGCGCAACCAGGGCACCGTCTCCTGGACGGTACCCGCGCCATAATCGCCGAAGGCCATCTGGGATTCTTACACGGTACCGTGTAAACTCTCCCAGATGGCCGAACAACCCTGGACAGCCGAACGCATCGCCGCACTGCGGGAGGCGCTCGGTCTCTCCCAGGCCGAGATGGCGCACGAACTCGGCGTCCGCCAGCAAACCGTCTCCGAATGGGAGACGGGCCGCTATACGCCGCGTGGCGCCAGCGTCCGCGTCCTCCAGCACCTGACCGAATCCCGCCGCCCCTACGACGCCTCCCCGGGGGCGCCCGAATGAACCTCGCGCGGAAGGCCGTCGCGCCCGGCTCCGAAGCGGCGCTCGCGGCCCGCTGGGCGGCCGGCATTCCCGGTCCCCTCCGCCTCGAAGACGGGCGCCGCCTCCAGGTCATCTTCCCGGGCGTCCCGGGCGGCGGCCCCGGCCCCGATTTCACCGGCGCCATCCTCGATGCCGGCGGTGATTACCTCCGCGGCGCCGTCGAACTCCACCTCCTCGCCAGCGGCTGGCGCGCCCACGGCCACCAAACCGATCCCGCCTACGAATCCGTCGTCCTCCACGTCGTCGGCGCGAACGACACCGGCGCCCCGCTCACCTCGCATGCCTCCGGCCGGCTAATCCCGGTCTTCGTCATGCCCCCCGAGCAACCCGGCTTCCCGCCGCCGTTCGCGCCCCCCTGCACCGTTTCCGTGCGCGCCGGCCTCGATCCAATCCCTGCGCTCGAGCGCCTGGGCCTCCGGCGCCTGCGTATCAAGTCCGCCCGCATCGCGCCGCTGGTCGCCGCCCGCGGCCCCGCCCAGGCGCTCTACGCGCTCCTCCTCGAAACGCTCGGCGGCCCGGCGAACCGCGCCGCCTTCGCCGGCCTCGCATCCGAACTGCCGCTCGCTCGCCTCCTCGAAGTCGTCGCCGCCGCGGAGGCATCGCGGTCGCTCGCCTTCTCGGCTCACCTCAAGGGCCGCCTCGGCGCCGTCAGCTCTGCGCGCACTCGCCCCGCCGCCGCCCCCGCTCGAAGGCTGGAATCAGCCGGCCACCTGCTCGCCCGCCTCTGGCCCGCAAACTCGCCGCCCATCTTCCCTCCCGGGGTCGGCCCGGGCATTCATCCTCGCGAGTTCCAGGGGCCCGGTATCGGCCGGTCGCTTGCCATCGAATGCCTGGTGAACGCCGTCCTGCCCGTTGCGATTGCATCAGGCGAGTGGTCCGAGCCCGAGGCTGAGGCAGCATTCCTTGCGCTCGCCTCGCCCGGCACCTACGGCCGCCTGCGCCCCCTCGAAGCCTGGCTCGCCTCACCCACGAAGCCCTTCGCCTCGGCAGCCCGCCTCCAGGGCGGCCTCCTCCTCCACGCCGATTACTGCACGCGTGGCATGTGCGGCCGCTGCCCGCTCTCCAGCTGAACCGGGAATCGGAACAGGGAACAGGGAACAGAGCACCCCTCCAAGCACCCACCCATGAGCCGCGACCGGGCAGGGAGCGAGGGTTACCACAAAATGCCAACGGCTAACGGCTAACGGCTAACGGCCAACCGCTCAGCGGCCGCCGCCCGCTCGACCTTCTCCCGCAACCGCGCCCGCCGGTGTTCCAGCGCCTCGATCGAGAGCTCGCCGCCCGGCGCTCCCGGCCGGATGAGCCCCCGGCGCGCCATGTCCAGGGCCTGGTCGGTCAGGACGTACGCCCGTGCCTGGTCCGCCAGCCGGTGCTCCGCGATCTTCGCGAGTTCGACAAAAGGCAGCACTCGCCGCGCCCGCGGCTCATCAATCAACGACTGCCAGTGCCGGGCGGCCGCCTCCCAGTCGCCCGCCCGCGCCCGGCAGCGCGCCGCCCGTTCCAGCGCCTCCAACCGTTCGCCCCGCGACGTCGGCGAATCAAGCGCTGTCTCGTAATGCTCGGCGGCCGAGGCATGGTCGCCGGCGTATTCCGCCGCGCGGGCGGCCTGCAGCGGGTGGTTCGCGCCGTCGTCGCAGACCGCCGCCAGGTGCGCCGCCAGCGCCACCAGCGAAAGGATGTCCCAGGCGTTGTGCCGCAGCACCGGCCGGATGTGGGTCGGGTCGCCGCTCCGCTGGAAGCGGAAGTACCGCTCCGGCACTTCCGATGATGGGCAGTCGTCCTCGCGTACAAACCCCAGCAACTCGCGCTCCACCATCGCCAGCCGGTGCGATTCCACCGCGCCCTTGAACAACCGCCGGTTCGGATGCAACAGGTCCAGGTGGGGGAGCCCGCGCAGCGACGGCCGCTGACGCGAAAGGATGTAGCGTGATTCGAGCGCCGGCACATCGAACGATTTCCCGTTGTAGCTCACCAGCGCCTGCGCGCCGTCGAGTTCGCGCGAGAGGCCCCCGAGGAGCCCACCTTCGTACTGCGGGCCCGGCAACAGGAACTGGCGCAGGCGCAGCGTCGAACCGTCGAACCGCGCCACCCCGGCCAGGAACACCATCATGCCCGCGCCGCCGAGGCCGGTCGTCTCCGTATCGACGTAGAGGAAGTCGCTCGCGAGCGTGTCCGCCAGCCGCGGGTCGCGGATCTGTCCCGCCAGCCGTCCCGGCTCGATCGCCAGCGCCCGGTGGAGCGTGATGTCGCCGTGCGCATGCCCCGCTTCGTAGACGCTCTCGATCACGTAGCCGGGCCCGTGCTCCGATTCGAACCAGCGCCCGCCAAGGCTCGAAAGGTCGAGCAGTTCGGTGACGCTCTCGCGGCGCACCGCCGGTTCGCCGCGCAGCGGCTGGTTCAGCGCCGCCCGCAGGCGCTCTCGCGTGCTCGATACCGGGCGTTCTGCCTGTTCGAACATTTGTGCGACTGTACCGCACGCGTGCGAAAGAGAGAAGTTCGAGGCGCCGGGAACTTTTCGGGCGTCGCCGGCGTTAGATGCAGTAACAGGGAAACGGTCCGGGCGCCCAACGTGGTGTGGCTCCGGGTCGCCGGCGACTCCCATCGCCGGCATCGGCGGTCGTGGCGCCCGGACACCCCTGCTCCTCTCCTCGCCGGTGGCGTGCAGGTCCTCCCCGAACGGTCCGCCCCGGCGAGGTCTATTCCTCGAACATCAGGAAGTCCGGCCGCGTAACGCCAGGCCCGTCAGCGCGAAAGTCACCGAAGCGATGCCCGCGATGGCCGCGCCACCCTTCAGGAGCGTTCCCCACTCCCAGCCCCCCGTGACCAGCGCCCGCATCCCCGTGAGCAGGTAGGTCACCGGGTTTGCCCGCGCGATCACCTCGAGCCAGGTCGCGAACACGTCGATCGGCGCGAACGTCGGCGCCAGGAACAGCAGCGGGAAGAACAGCAGGAAGCCGGCCTGCGCCGCCTGCGGGCTGCCGGTCTTCAGCGCGATTGCCACCCCGATGCCCGAATAGGCCAGTGCGAACGACCCGGCCGCCATCAGTAGCACGAGCATCCCCAGCGGGCCCGTATCGAACCCCGAACCGAACGCCAGCGCCATCCCGATGATCACGATCGAGAGCAGGAACGCCTTCACGGCATCCGCCAGCATCCGCCCGAAGACGATCGCGAACCGCGGCGTCGAAGTCAGCATCAGCTTCTCGAAATACCCGGACTGGATGTCCTGCGTGAGCGCCAGCCCGGCCCCGCCGGCCACGCCCGCCGCCCCCTGCAGGATCGCGACCGGCAACTGAAACCCCTTGTAATCAGTCACGCCAAACGCCGAGGTGGCGACATCGCCAATCGCCCCGACCGTTACCGCATAGAAGAACAGCGGGATGAACGCGTTGCCGATCTCGTTCGCGGGCTGGCGCGTCGCCTCCCGCAGGGCCCGGACCATCAACAACCAGGTGGTCGTCGCGAATCGCATCATGCCGCTCCTCCAGCGGCGTCCGCCGCCGCTTCCTTCTTGTCGACCTCAAGATGGTGACCCGTCGCCTGCAGAAACACGTCGTCGAGCGTCGCCTGCGCCAGCCGCAGCTCGTCCACGGTCAATCCTTCGTCGTTGAGCGCGAGAACCACGTTCGCCACCGCCGCGGCGCCGTTTTTCAGGTACACGATGACGTCGTTATCGACCGCCGTGATCCGGTCGAAGCCCTCCATTCCACCCAGTTTCGCCGACGCCCGTTTCGCTTCGTCCTCCGTCTTAAACCCAAGGGTGATTGCGTCCGAGCCAATCGACGACTTGAGCTCGTCCGGCGTCCCGTTCGCTACGATCTTCCCCTTGTCAATGATGGCGATGTCGTGGCACAGCCGGTCGGCCTCCTCCAGGTACTGCGTCGTCAGGAAGAAGGTCACTCCGTCCTTGTTGAGCTCCTCGACGTATCGCCAGACGCTGTCGCGCGTGATCGGGTCGAGGCCCGTGGTCGGCTCATCGAGGAATACGATGCGCGGCTCGTGGACGAGCGCGCAGGCCAGGTCGAGCCGCCGCTTCATTCCTCCGGAATAGCCCTTCACCGGCCGATCGGCATCTTCGCTCAGGGTCACGATGTCGAGCAGGTGATTCGCGCGCTTTTGCGCCTCGCCACTGGGAATCCCGAAGAGGCGGGCCTGAAGCAGCAGCTGTTCGCGCCCGGTCTGCAATTCGTCCAGCCCCACTTCCTGCAACGCCACGCCCACCGTCCGCCGCACCTGTTCCGGGTGTTTCAACACGTCGAGCCCGGCGACTTCGGCGGTCCCGGAGGTTGGCCTGAGCAGCGTCGTGAGCATTCGCACCGTCGTCGTCTTGCCCGAACCGTTCTGTCCGAGGAATCCGAAGACCTGCCCCTCCGGGATGTTGAGATCGATCCCATCGACCGCCCGGATCGTCTCCGAGAAATGTTTCACCAGGTCCCTGGCTTTAATCGCCTGCATGCACGCTCCAGTGCGCCGAGAAGTAGCGCGTATACCTTCCAGTATGGCCGCACCATGGCAGCGGTCCGCAAATCAATACCGCGCCATTACTGACAGGATTGTGTCAGCAGTCTTGATATCTACCCGGGCCGCGGTGCGCCCTGGCTGGAACGCCCCGCGCGCGGCGCACATTCACCGGACTCCGTCAATCTAGTTGACAAACAGAGTCGCAGCTGGCATTGTCAATGTAGTTGACAAAAGGAGGTCAACCATGGCGAACATCGTTGTCGCAGGTGCGACTGGATATCTCGGGCGGTTCATGGTGGCCGAACTCGCGCGTCGCGGGCATCGCGTCCGTGCTCTCGCGCGGCCGGGCAAGCGGGTCGAGGCCGCCGCCGAAATCTTCGAGGCCGAGGCGACTCGCCCCGAGACCCTCCGCGGTCTCTGCGAAGGCGCGGATCTCGTCTTTTCGAGCCTCGGTATCACGCGTCAGACCGACGGCCTGACCTTCGAAGATGTCGACTATCACGCGAACGCGAACGTCCTGGCCGAAGCAATTTCGGCCGGTGTGCAGCGGTTCGGCTTCGTCTCCGTCGTCTCGCCAGAAGTCTTCGCGGGTTCGGCGCTTGTGCGGGCGCGCGAACGTTTCGTCGCCGAACTCGTCCGGGCGCCCATCCCGGCCACCGTGATCCGTTCGACCGGGTTCTTCAACGACATAGAGGAGCCCTTCGAAATGGCACGCAAGGGCCGCGTCTTCCTGGTCGGAGATGGCTCCGCCCGGATCAATCCCATCCACGGGGCCGATCTCGCTTACGCGTGCGCCGAAGCGCTCGATGCCGGTGAGGCCACTCGCTCCGTGGGCGGTCCCGAAACCCTCACCTGGGATGAGGTTGCCGCGCTGGCCTTTCGCGTTCTCGATAAGCCCCGGCGAGTCACGCACGTGCCGGGCTGGACGGTCGCCGCGGTGCTGCCCGCCCTGCGCCTCGTCAATCGGCGCGCCTACGATATCGCGACATTCGTACGAACGGTCATGACGCACGACATCGTGGGAAGCCCCACCGGGACCCACCGTCTCGAGGACTACTTCCTCGAACTTGCCCAGAAAGGGGCGCACGCGTGATCCCCGCGCCATGGACTCAACTCACTCCAGTCCGGGCATGGGATCTCGCCGACCGCGTCGGCCACGCCTACGCCTTACTCGCGGATGCCATGAGCGAACGCCTTGTCCCCCATGCTGTCCCGGCTGCCGAGGTGATCGCGATGACGATCTTGCACGCCACTCC
Source organism: Dehalococcoidia bacterium (assembly GCA_050185215.1). Classification (GTDB taxonomy): domain Bacteria; phylum Chloroflexota; class Dehalococcoidia; order Tepidiformales; family Tepidiformaceae; genus Amarobacter. The sequence goes on from JBFWZP010000010.1 coordinate 69,504, forward strand.
GGGCCCGGTTTCGCAAACCGAGTGGGGCCGTCTCCAGGGCGTTAGCCGCCAGCGCGCTCATGTTGTCGCCAACACGTTGGGCGACCGCGGGTGGGTGGCCCAGGAACGCCGCGGCCGCGACCAACTGGTCCAACTCACCCCCGAAGGGAGACACGTTGTCGAAATGCTTCGCGAAGAGCTCGGCGCCATGTACGCAGTTGACATGGAGCCGCTCGGCCCCGGGAATGCCGCCGCGCTCTACGACCTTCTCGGGCGCCTGATCGCGGTCTTGCAGGCGTCTCGCGTGAGCGCTTCGGAGGGGCGTGGGCGCTCCGGGTGACCCGGGCCCGCAGGTCGACGCCGTCCTGTTCATCCTCGCGCCTCCGCGTCATCCTCGTATCATCTCGCCTGTGAAAGACGAGACCGGAATGGCGGCATGGCGCGCGTTTCTCACCGCTCACGCACGCGTCACCGAACTCCTCGAAGCCGAACTCCAGCGCGAACACGACCTCCCGCTTTCCTGGTACGACGTGCTCGTCCAGCTGAGCGAGGCCGAAGGACGCAAGCTCCGCATGACCGACCTCGCCGGGGCCGTGCTCCTTAGCAAGAGCGGCCTCACCCGCCTCGTCGACAAGATGTGCGCCGCGGGCCTGGTCTCGCGCGCCGCCGATGAAGCCGACCGCCGCGGCCGCTGGGTCTCCCTCACCCGCGCCGGACAGGCCCGCCTCCGCGCCGCCGCTCCGGTCCATCTTCGCGGCGTCGCCGAGCACTTCACCTCGCACCTTTCGCCCGAACGGGCTGCCCTCCTCGCCGAAACTCTCACCGAAATCGCGAACGCCGCAGCCGGTGAAGCGCCCGCCGCGGTCGATTCGCCAGGGCTGTGAGCGGCTCCCCTGGGCCAACGGCTTTACTGAATCACCAACTCGCATGAACCACTTGACAGCGCTGCTACGATTCCCGTTCTGAGTCGGATGCGAGCAACTCGCATCCGGAGGAGGAGTGGGAATTGAATCAGCCGGATCCTGCAGTCATCGAACAGAAAATCGGCGCGGCCTACGGTGCCATGGGCGGCCTCCTCGCAGCAGCAATGCTCTACGTCGGCGATGAGCTTGGGCTCTACAAGCAGATGAACGGCTCGGGGGTCTTCACTTCGGAGGATCTCGCCCGCAAATCAGGCCTGGCCGAACGCTTCGTCCGCGAATGGCTCTTCCAGCAGGCCGCCAGCGGCGTCATCGAGCACCGGGGCGACACCAGCTTCGAGATGCTCCCCGAAGCCGGCCTCGTCTTCGCCGATGAGCAGTTCCCGCTCGGGATGTCTTCGGTTCTGAAATACCTCCCGAAGTTCTTTAACGACGCCCTGACAAGCGGCGAAGCGTTCCGCACCGGCATCGGTCGAACCTACGATTCGTTCGGCGAAGATGGCGCGCGCGAGATCGACGCTATGTTCGGCGGCTGGAACCGCTCTTCGCTTGTCGGCGATGCGCTGCCCAAGGTCCAGGGCGTGGTCGAGCGTCTCGCCGCCGGGGGTGCGGTCGCCGATGTCGGTTGCGGCGCCGGCACCGCAGCCATCGCCATCGGCAAGGCCTTCCCGAAGGCCCAGATCCATGGCTACGACAACTCGAAGCAGGCCCTCAAAGTTGCCGCTGAGAACCTCAAGGCCGCTGGGATCTCGAATGTCACCTTCCACAATCCTGACGACGATCCCCTTCCTTCGACCCCGACCTTTGACCTCGTGACTACCCTCGACTGCCTGCACGACATGGCGCGTCCCGACATCGTCGCCTCGGCCATCCGCAAGTCCATGAAGCCTGACGGCGCGTGGTTCATCGTTGATATGGATGCGGCGCCCACCGCCGCCGAGAACCTCGCGAACCCCATGGCTCCCATGCTCTTCGCCGCTTCGGTCATGATGTGCCTGCAGTCCTCGGCCTCTACACCCGACGGCCTTGGCCTCGGGACCGTCGGCCTGCCCGAACCAGAAATGAGGAGGCTCACCGCGCAGGCCGGCTTCGGCAGGTTCGCGCGAGTCCCGGGCCTGGAACACCCGATGAACGCCTACTACGAGGTGCGGATCTAGGCTCCTCTCATGTGTCCATTGCCGGGCTGTCCCCCCGTTGCATTCTCGATGCGGGTTGGCTAGGCTTCGCAACCTTCGCAAAATAACGATGGAGTTCTGCCGCCATGACGACCACTGAATCCGCATCTGGAATTGAGGCACTCCGCGCCACCTGTTCTGGTCCGGTCGTCGAACCCGGCCAACCCGGGTACGACGACTATCGCCAGGTTCACAACGGTTCCATCGACTGCCGTCCAGCGGCCATTGTCCGGGCCTACACGGTCGCGGATGTTGTCGACGCGGTGAACTACGGTCGCGGCGCGGGCCTTGAGCTCACGATCCGGGGCGGTGGGCACAACGTCGCGGGCCGCGCCGTTTCGGATGGCGGCCTCATGATCGACCTTGCCTCGATGAAGGGCATCTACGTCGACCCGAAGGCCGGGACAGCGCGGGCACAGGGCGGCGTCACGTGGGGGGAATTTAACCGGGCCACCCAGGTACACGGTCTCGCGTGCACTGGAGGCGTGATTTCGAGCACCGGCGTTGCCGGCCTTACCCTCGGGGGTGGCCTCGGCTGGCTGATGGGCACCCAGGGGCTCTCGATCGACAACCTGCGCTCGGCCGAAGTCGTCACCGCGGCCGGCGAAGTCATCCAGGCCAGCGCCACCGAAAACCCCGACCTCTTCTGGGCCATCCGTGGCGGCGGCGGCAACTTCGGGGTCGTTACCTCGTTCGAATTCAATCTCCATCCGGTAGGGCCGATGGTCATCGGTGGCATCCTCGCTTATCCCATCGACCAGGCCCGAGAGATGCTGACGTTCTACCGCGACTTCACCGCGCAACTCCCCGATGAACTGACCATGTTTGCCGGACTCCTCCACGCTCCTGATGGCTCTGGCGCCTCGATCTGCGCGATGATCTCCTGCCACACGGGAAGTCCCGAGAAGGCTGAAGCCGACCTTCGTCCACTGCGCGCGTTCTCGACTCCGATAGTGGATGCCCTTGGGCCGATCCCGTACACGGCCATGAATGGGATGCTCGACGGCGGCTTCCCAAAGGGCGCACGCAACTACTGGAAGTCGAACTTCCTCGCCCAACTCTCCGACAATGCCATTTCGACCATGATCGAACAGTTCGCGGCCTGCCCGTCGCCGATGAGCGGCATCCTCCTCGAACACTTCCACGGCGCCGTCACTCGCGTCCCTGTCGACTCGACCGCCTGCCCGCACCGCTCGGCCGGCTATAACTGGCTCGTTGCCGCCGAATGGCTCGATCCGGCGGAAGACGCGGTCAACACGGCCTGGGCTCGCCAGGCGTTCGAAGCCATGAGCCCGAACTTTGGGTCGGGCGGATACGTGAACTACCTGGGAGGCGACGAATCCGAGGATCGCGTCGCGAATGCCTACGGTGGCAACTATGCGCGCCTTCAGAAGGTGAAGCGCCAGTACGACCCGGAAAACCTGTTCCACATGAACCAGAACATCCGGCCAGGGTAGGCCATCCGCGCCCTAATCCCGCGCGTAACCGCCTTCGCGCAGCCGCCGCCAGACCTCCCCGCTCGCCGAATACCGCTCCATCAGGAACGGGTACACCGCCGGGATGTTGAACAGCTCCTCCATGCACAGCTGCGAGAGGTAGCGGTCCAGCACGGCCGGCTGCTCGTCGGGGTCAACCAGGTCGATCAACAAACCTTCTTCGAAGCCGCCGGCCGCCGCGGGCATCCCCGCCACCGGCGAAGCCACCAGACCTTTCTCCTCGAGACCCTCGATGGTCTTCCGCAGCCGCGCCCGGAACTCCGGCGATACCCGCACCTCGTCTACCAGGTAGGCATCGTTCGCGTCCGCCTCCTGCATCCCCGCGATCACCGCGGTCACATGGTCCACCCGGAACGTGTCGCTCCCCGCCGCCTTCGAAGGCGGCAGCCCAATCGACAACACCCCGAGCAACGTCCGCTCCAACAAATCCAGGTCTTCCGGCTGATAAACCATCACCTCCAGCGTACCGCCGCCCACCGCTCCACTCACCTGCAAGACTCATCACGTCCTTCACGTCCTTCGTGTCCTTCGTGTCCTTTGCGTTAACCAAACGCACGCGGCCGCAATCCGCCATACTCTCGCCCACCAAATCACCTTTGTTCCTTCGTTCCTTTGCGGCGAAACAAGGTCTCCCGAGGCACCACCCAATGGCCGAGATCAAGCACCGAACCATCCACGCGAACGGCATCTCCATGCATGTGGCCGAAGCGGGGTCCGGTTTCCCCGTCGTCTTCTGCCATGGCTGGCCCGAACTCTGGTACTCGTGGCGCCACCAGCTCAGCGCGCTCGGCGATGCCGGGTTCCGCGCCATCGCTCCCGACATGCGCGGCTACGGCGGCACCGACGCCCCCGCGGACCCCTCTGAATACTCGATGAAGACCCTCTGCGCCGACATGGCCGGCCTCCTCGATGCCCTCGACATCGAAAAGGCTGTCTTCGTTGGCCACGATTGGGGCGGCGCCGTCATCTGGCAGATGGGCCTCCGCTACCCCGACCGCGTCGAACGGCTGGTCGGCCTCAACACCCCCTACGGCCCGCCCTCCAACGCCCGCACCACCGAATCCTTCCGCGACTTCCACGGCCAGACCGATAAGACCTTCTACATGCGCTACTTCCTCAAGCCCGGCGTTGCGGAAGCCGAACTCGAAGCCGACATCCCCACCACCTTTAAGAAGATCTTCCTCCCCTACACCCGCGCCGAGGACTTCACTACCTTCATGACCGTCGGAGGCGACGGCAGCGGCGTCATCACGAACATCAACAACACCGATACCTTCCTCACACAGGAAGAACTCGACGAGTACGTGAAGGTCTATTCGAAGACCGGCTTCCGCGGTGGCCTCAACTGGTACCGCGCCGCCGATGCCAACGCCGATGAGGTCGATGCCCCGAAAGGCCCCCAGCTGAACATCAAATCGATGATGGTCACCGCCGGCAAGGACACCATCCTCAAGCCGGAAATGGCCGCGGCCATGCCCATGCTCATCCCGGGCATCCGCATGGAACACATCGAAGACTGCGCCCACTGGACCCAGCAAGAACGCCCCAACGAAGTCAACGCCCTCCTCATCGACTTCCTCAAAGACCTGGCCTGACCCGGGCCCCAAAATCTCCCCTCTCCCAGGCGTGGGAGAGGGGCCGGGGGTGAGGGCAGCAGCCGGCGAAGAGGAAAGCCAACCTCGAAGCCAGCAACTCCCCCACCCACCGTAGCTGCGAAGCACCGTCCTTCTCACTTTCCGCTTGTTTCCTGCCGTATCCTGTCTCCGGAGCGCATCGATGAATCGCCTGAAATGGCTCATCCCGTTCGCAGTGCTCGTGCTGGCCGCCTGCAGCGACAAGAGCGAATCTCCCACTCCGGTGCCAACCGCGACATTGGGCATTCCCACTCCAACTACGACCAGCGAACCCACCGCCTCTCCCCAACCCACTGCCGCCCCACTCCAACCCGGCGCCTTCACTCCTGTCGGCGACCTTCGCGACCCCCGCTCCATACACATCGCCGCTCTGCTGCCGGACGGGCGTGTCCTCATCGCCGGCGGCAACAACTCCCGGTCCAGTTCGCCACCTCCAGTCCTCTCCACCACAGAGCTCTACGATCCCGGCTCCCGGACATTTTCGGCTGGCCTCAACCTCAATATCGCTCGCCAGACCTTCGCTGCCACGACGCTCTCAGGTGGCCGGATACTGGTCGCCGGCGGAGTCGGAGTCGGAAACCCCGGGATCCTCAAGAGCGCCGAACTCTACGACCCCGAGCCCGCGAAGTTCCAATTGGTCGGCGACCTGCTGGAGGCGAGAGCCGGCGCCGCCATGGTGACTCTGAACGACGGCCGCGCACTCATCCTCGGCGGGTGGGGCGGCGGCCAGGGCGGTCTCGCAAGCACTGAGATTTTCGATCCCTCAACGCTAACCTTTAGTCCGAGCCCGCCGCTGGCCCATGCCAACTCCACTCCCCGGGCGCTGCTGCTTAAGGATGGTTCGGTACTCGTGACTGGCGACGGCACGGCCCAGGTGCTCGACATCACCACCAACACCTTCCGAGCGATCGGCGACCGTGACGACCTCCCTGAAGTCCCCGCGCTACTCCCCGATGGCAGAGTGCTCCTCACTGGCGGGATCGATCACGAACTCGAGCGCACGCTCCCCACGCCTCCGCCCAACAGCGATCGCTCAGTCCCTGCTACAAACGAAGCAGTGATCCTCGATCCGGCTACCGGCACAGTCACCCGAATCTCCGGCATGGGCGAGGCGCGCATGCTCCACCAGGCGGTTACTCTCCCGGATGGCGGCATCTTGCTCGCAGGTGGGGTCCCCGACAGCCACTTCGATGGCGGTGCACTCGCCACAGCAGAAATCTATGACCCGACTACTTCCACCTTCACTCCCACCGGACCAATGGCCCGAGGGCGGGTCTGGTTCACCCTCACCCGGCTCAACAACGGCGACATCCTCGCAGTCGGCTCCGGCACGGACCCGCCCGGAGTAACCGCCGAGGTCTACCACCCGTAGCCCAAGGTCAGGCCCCCATCAGAGGCGAGACCGGAAGGTCTCGCTCGCCCGGCGAACAGGAAGGCCAACCTTGAAGCCACCAACTCCCCGCCCCCACGGTAGGTGCGAGGCAGTGCCCTTCTCACACTCGCGCCGCGCAACTCCCCTCTCCCAGACTTGGGAGAGGGGCCGGGGGGAAGGGGTCACGGCCACAACAACGGGAACAACGTCTCCAGCGCCTCTCCCACCCGTGGGCCCGGCGACCGCAAAAACAGCGTCGTATCGACCTCAGACACCCGGCCCCGCAGCACCGCAGGGCTGTTCGCCCACGCCGGGTTGGATTTCAGTTCTTCCGCCAGCCCACCGGTGCCCGAAGAGAGAATCAACACCACGTCCGCACCGAGCGTCGCGGCCTGCCCGACATCGATCACACCGAATCCCGCGATCGGCCCGCCCTCCGCCGCTTCCGCCACCACATTCGTGCCGCCCAGTTCGTTCACCAGGTCGCCCAGGTAGCTGCTTGCGCCACCGGCGAACACATCCCGCCCACCCCCGGTGAGGATTAGCACCTTCGGCGCAGATCCACCGGCGGCGTTTTGCTTCGCCTTCGAAATCACCGCCTCCGCGCGGGTCTTGAGCGCCTCAATCGCCGCCTTCGCCTCATCGGCTTTGTTCGCCGCATCCCCGAGCGACTCAAGCGCCTTCAGCACACCCTCGTAACTGTTCGCGTTCAGCACGAACACCGGTAGCGCGAACCGGTCGAAATCCCGCGTCCGCCCGGAGTGGTACGCCGCGTCGGCGATGACCAGGTCCGGGTCCAGGGCTGCGATCGCGTTGAAATCCGGCGAAATCGTGCTCCCGGTCGTCTTCGCCGCCGGCGCCACCGCTTCGGGTGTATCGCTCGAACGCCCCACGATCTCCAGCCCCAGCGCCTTCGCGAAGTCCGCCGCGCTCGGGCTCATCGCCACCACCGTCCGCACCTCGTCGGGCACCAGGACTGAACGTCCAGCCATGTCCGTCACCGTCCGCGTCCCGGCTTCTCTCGTCGTTGTGACCTCCGGCGTCGGCGACGGTCGTTCGGGCACGGGCTCGTCCGCCTTGCCGCAGGCGACTCCCGCGAGGAGCGCCGTAGCTCCCAGTAACGCCAGCCACTGCGCCCTCACTTCAGTCGCTCGAGCCGTTGTTCGATGCCAATCGAAAGGAGGAACACGCCCGCCGCCCCCTGCCGGCCGCGCGGCGCCCGAAGCAGTTCGCGGATGTCGTCAGGCGTGTCGAGGTCCAACCGCAATTCGCGGTTCGTGTTCGCGACCACCGTCATCCCGGCCGTGCGGGCGGCCTCCACGTGGCGCGCGAACGAACCCGGCCCGTACGCCAGCGGGAACGCCCCGGCTGGCCGCGCCAACATCGCGTTCGTGCCACCATCGCGGCTTTCAACCATCACCGCCGTCTTCTGGCCCGATTCCTCAGCAAGTACGTCGAGCGCCTCTTCGCTCGCGAGTGGCAGGTCGCCGTGCAGAATCAGCAGCCCGTCGCTGGCCGTCCCGTCGGCCACAAGCGTCGCCACCGCCACCTCGAGCTGTTCGTTCAATCCCGTTCGTTTCGGGTCCTCTTCCATCAGACGCGCTCGCTTCCCAACGCGCTGGCGCACTTCTGGGTCCGGGGTCAGCACAATCGCAGACTTCCCGGCAGCATGCAGGACAGCCTCCAGCGTGATCGTCGAAAGCGTCCGCCGCTCGTCCGGGGTCAGCAACTCGGCGAGCCGTCCCTTCGCTCGCTCCAGCCGGTTCACCGGAATGAGCACAGGCAGCGCAATCACCGGGGCACCCGCATGGCTGAAACCACATCGCGTGCGAGTTCCGCCTTGCGTTCCGGGCTGGTCATCATCGTGTCGGTCACGAGTACACGCATACCCAGCGCTTCCACCGCTCCAGCGAGTCCCCGGTCCTGTTCGTCGAGTACGAACAGGTCGATCAGCCCCGCATAGATCCTGGCCACTCCCAGCGCCGAAACCTCGTACCCCAGGGTCGTCATCATCTTTGCCGCCGGGCCCTTCACAACCTGCCCCGCGATGATCGGGCTGATCGCCACGCGCACGGCCTTCGTGGTTTCAAGCGCGCCGCGCAAGCCCGGCACCGCCAGGATCGGCCCGATGCTCACGAACGGGTTGCTCGGCGCGAGGATCACCGCTTCCGCCCCGGTCAGCGCTTCGATCACGCCCGGCGCGGGCTTCGCCGTTTCGATCCCCGAGAACCGGAACGACCGCACGTCCACCTCGGTGCGCAGCCGCACCATGTATTCCTGGAATGCGAGCTCGCCCCCCGGGCCCGTGATCATCGTCCGCACGGGCTCGTTTGTCATCGGCATGATGCTGCACTTCAGGCCCCAGTCTCGCGCCAGCCCGGTGACGATTTCGTGCATCGGCACACCTTCGTGTATCAGCCGCGTCCGGTGGATCGCCATGGCCAGATCCTTGTCGCCGAGGTTGAACCAGCGTTCGTAGCCGAACCGCTGCAGTTGGTCCACCACCGCGAACGAATCGCCGGTCAGCCCCCAGCCCGTCTCCGGGTTCACCGCCCCGGCCAGGGCGTACATGACGATGTCCGTGTCCGGCGAAACATGCAGCCCGAACATCTCGACATCGTCGCCCGTATTCGAAATCACGCTGATCGAGGTGGGGTCCACCACCTCGTAGAGGCCCTGCAGGAACCTCGAAGCTCCCACTCCACCGGCAAGCACAGTTATCACCCGCCGATCGTAACGTTCCCGGACGTTTCCCGCCCCGGTCAGCTCAATGCCAATCCTTCACGCCACCGCCTGGCCCACCACGGTAGGTGCGAGGCACTGCCCTCGCACCTCCGCCCACAAGAGGTGAGGGAATGTCAGACGCGAGACCGTCCGCTCTCGCCCCTGGGCAGACACAAATGCCACAGCCTGGAAGAAACACTCGCGCAGGAATGCGCATTCCATGACTCGAAAGAAGGGCGGTGCTGAGAGCCGTCTAGTTCGCGCGCTCGGGCCCCGGCCCGAACGACCGGTCCATCATCTGCTGCACCTGCTGGTATTGCGCGACCGGGTCAGTATCCGGCGCCATCATCTTCACCAGCCGAACGCCCCAGTAGAACGAGTACAGCGCATCGCTGAGCCGGTCGATATCGAAGGGCGCCAGCCTGTCTCCGAAGTCGCGTCGCATCAGGTAGCCGATGCCCTCACGCACGCTCAGGTGTTCGTCCTGGAATTCCTTCATCAGGGACTCGTCCCCGGTGCGCACAGCGATGAGCGCCTGCTCCAGGAACATCTGCGTGTCGATCGGCCCTTCGGGCTTGTCGATTTCGGCGAAGGTCATCGCCGCCAGTTCCGTGAACGAAGTCTCCAGCGCGGCCGGGTTGGACCAGGCCTTCTTGATCGCCTCGGCCGATTCGTTCATGCAGCCGCTGGCCAGCTGCTCCTTGTTTTCGAAGTACCGGTAGATGGCCCCCGGCGAGATGCCCGCCTCCGAAGCAATTTCCGCCATCGTGGCGGACGCTATCCCCTTCTGCGAGAAAATCTTCGTCGCAGCGGCAAGGATGCTCTGCCGGCGGGCTTCGAGGTGGGCATCGGAAACGCGGGCCATGACGCTAGTTCGCCTCGGTCTTCAAAGTCGGAAGCATGTGCAGTCTACCCTTAACGGCCTTGAGTGCACGCTCCAGGCTGTCGAGCCGGCTCAGTTCGGCCCATTCCATACGGTGCGTGATCGTCTGGCTCGAAGCTCGCAGGTCGGCGTTCCGTGCATTGATCAGTTCTTCAAACATCGTCCTTCTCCTCCAATGAATGAATGACCATTCACTGAATGAATAGTCGTTCACTTTATCGGGGAAGTCAATACCCCGCGGCCAGAATCTCTGTGAACTTCACCACAAGTCCACTCACGCCCGCGCTGCCTTTGCGATCCGCCCGCCCAATCTCCAAAATCAACCATCTGCATCGCCGGAGGCCCGCCATGCCCGCACTCGATGGCGTCAAAGTGCTCGATCTCACCCAGTACGAAGCTGGGACCACCTCCACCCAGTACCTCGCCTGGTTCGGCGCCGATGTCTACAAAGTCGAACGCCCCGGCGTCGGCGATCCCGGCCGCCACGTCGCCGGAAGCGACACCGATTCCTTCTACTTCCTGAGCTTCAACAACAACAAGAAGAGCGTCTCCATTGCCCTGGATACCCCCGAAGGCCGCGAACTCTTCCTTAAGCTGGTCACGAAAGTCGACGCCGTCGTCGAGAACTTCACCCTCGGCACTATGGAGAAACTCGGCCTCGGCTACGATGTCCTGAAGGCGACCAACCCGGCCATCATCTACGCCACGATCAAGGGATTCGGCACCACCGGTCCCTACAGCGGCTTCAAGTGCTTCGATATGGTGGCCCAGGCGGCCGGTGGCTCATTCAGCGTCACCGGCACTCCGGATGGCCCGCCAATGCGCCCCGGCGCTACCTTCGGCGATACAGGCTCCGGCGTGCACACGGCCCTTGGCATTCTCGCCGCGTACATCCAGCGCCAGCGCACTGGCAAAGGCCAGATGGTCGAGATCTCGATGCAAGAGATCATCGCGAACTTCATGCGCGAACCCATGTCTCAACGCCAGTGGCGCGCCAACCCCATCGCCCGGCGCGGCAATCGCACCGTCGTCCCCACCGACCTTTTCCCCTGTGCCGGCGGCGGCCCGAACGACTACATGTACATCTTCACGGCCACCAGCCGCATGTGGGATGCCCTCACCATCGCCATCGGAAAACCCGAACTCGGGGTCGATGAACGCTTCCTGACCGTCCGCGACCGAAACCAGAACGGCGACATCCTCTGGGAGGAAGTCGCCGAGTGGACCCGCCAGCACGACAAGTTCGAAGCGATGGAGATCCTGGCGGCTGCTGGCGTGCCCTGCAGCGCCATCTACGACACCGCCGACATTCTCGATGACCGCCACCTCAAAGCGCGCGACATGATTAAGACCATCCACCACCCGGAAGTCGGCGATTTCCAGCTCCTCGCGCCGCCGGTGCACCTCTCTGATTCGGTCGTCGAACTCGTCCCCGCCCCGCTCCTCGGCGAGCACACCGCCGCAGTGCTCGCTTCCGAACTCGGCATGAACGAATCGGAGATCGAAAGGCTCGGGGCGGCGGGAATCCTCGGGCTCAGGACCATGGCCGGCGTCTAAGGCGAGCGAGCCCTGCACGATCCGCTGGGTTTTGCCATCATTGCGGCGTGACCGAGTCCCTCACCGGAAAGCTGCTGCTCGCGAGCCTTCGCATCACCGAGCCCACGTTCTTCCGCACGGTGGTACTCATGTGCGCCCACGATGAGAACGGCGCCCTCGGCGTGGTCATCAACCGTCCGTTGAAGTCCGAGGCCGTCGCCAGCCACATGCCCCAGTTCGAAGAGCTCGTCCGCGAACCCGTGTGCATCTTCCACGGTGGCCCAGTCGAATCCACCGCTGCCCTCGCACTGGGCCGGTGGAAGCCCGTGCTCGATATCCCGGCCCCGAAGTTTGTGGTGGGGCGCACCGGCCTGCTCGATCTCTCCACGCCCGCGTCCGGACTCGCTCCGAATCTCGAGGAGGTACGTCTCTTCGCCGGCTATGCGGGCTGGTCGGAGGGCCAGCTCGAGGGCGAGCTCAAGGAGGAGTCCTGGTTCGTGGTCGATGCCCTCGAAGAGGACATTTTCAGCAACGAGCCCGAACAGCTCTGGCGCAACATCCTCCGCCGCCAGGCCGGCAACCTCGCGATGTTCGCCTGGGCTCCGAAAGACCCCGCGGTGAACTGACCCGGCGGCGTCCGCACCCGCGCTGCGCTAGACTCCTCGCACTTTCCTGGAGGCATCCATGGCTTACACCAACGTCATCGAAGAGCAACGCGGTTCGGTCACCATCCTCACCCTCAACCGGCCCGAGCGGTTGAACGCATGGAACAACGAAATGATGTTCGAGCTCAAGGACGCCGTGACTCGCGCGAATTCCGACCCGGCCGTCCGCGCCCTCGTCTTCACCGGCACCGGGCGAGCCTACTGCTCCGGCGCGGATGTCGGTGGCTGGGCGCAGCAGATCCAGGCAGGCGGCGGCCAGCAGGGTTCCGCCACCGCGGGCGAAGACAACTGGCTGGCATTCCTCCGGCGCATGCCCAAGCCTACCATCGCCGCCGTCAACGGTGTCGCTGTCGGCGTCGGCGTTACCCACATCCTCCCCATGGATGTCCGCATCGCCAGCGAAAACGCCCGCTTCGGTTTCGCCTTCGTGAAGATGGCCCTCGTCCCCGAACTCGCAAGCTCCTACTTCCTCCCGCAGCTCGTCGGCCTCGGCCGCGCGAAAGAATGGTGCCTGACGGCCAGGATGGTCCCCGCCGAGGAAGCCCAGCAGGCCGGCCTCGTCAGCGAAGTCGTCGCCCACGACAGGCTCATCGACCGCGCTGTCGAGATCGGCGAGATGATCGGGGCCCATGCGCCCGCCGCGGTCGCCCGGGTGAAACAGGTCTTCGATAAGAACGCCACCGACTCCGACATCCAGTCGGTGCTGCTCCGCGAAAACGCTCAGAACGCCGCTGCCCGCCTCGAATCCGACCACAAGGAAGCGGTGGCCGCTTTCATGGAAAAGCGCGCACCGGTCTTCAAGCGCTAGTTCGGCGTCGGTTCACGGTTCTCGCTTGAAAGGTGGTGTCACCCCCGGCGCCACCTCAACTTCGAACGCATTCAGCGTCATCGAAACCAGCGTGTAGTAGCCGATCACGGCCATCACTTCCATCAGCCCGCGCTCTCCGAACATCTCCACCGCCCGCCGGTACAGTTCGATCGGCAGGCGGTGCTTCGTCTGCATCTCGGTGCATACCTCATAGATCAGTTCGTCTTCCGGCCTGCCTGAAGGCTTGCGGCCGGCGTACACGTCGTCCAGCACCGATTGCGCCACGCCGTATTCCACCGCCCGGGGCGCGTGCGCGGCCCACTCGACGTTCGCCTCCCAGAACCGCCCACACACCGAAATCGCCAGTTCCACCAGCCCCCGGTCGAGCGACGTCCGCTCCCAGAGCATCCCTCCGAGCCCCCGCAGCCGGTGCGAAAGCTCCGGGTTCAGCAGCCACGGATCGAACGGCCCGCCCAGCGAACCATCCGCACGGGCCTGCCGCGCCCGCGTGAAACTCTCGTACTCCGCCTTCTCCGCGTCGGTAAAGTTCTTTGGGTCTCGAAGTGTTTGACGGGTCAAAATGCTCTCCATCTGAAAGAAGTGCCGCATTGTATCTCGCGGAGATAGTTCGATGACCATGTATCAACGGTTTGCGCGGACGCCTTTGATGCCTACACTCCGCCGCATGAAAAAGCCGCTTCTTTTCGCCGTCGTCCTTGCCGCCCTTCTTGCAGCCTGTGGCGGGGGCGGTGGCGATTCGAAGTCCGATGTCCCCGGCGCCCGCGCGAGCGTTGACCCGGCCGGCACCTCGGCCATGGCTGGCGCCCTCATCGATGAGCTCAACACCATGAAGACCTGCTACGCCGATCAGGTCGCTGGCAAGGGCGATTGCGGCATCGTCCTCCTCCAGGATCCGGTCACCCGCATCTGTTCGGGAGTCCGCATCGGCACACCCGACCCGACCTACCCAACCGCCGACCTCACGAAGTTCACGCAGACCTGCGCCGACTGGGCTTCGGCTCTCGCCTTGGACGCAGCGGGGAAAGTCGATTTGCTCACGAAGATGGCCGCCGACCTTGAACCGCTGAAGTAGCTCAGCCCTTCTTGAGCAGCCGCTTCGGCGCGGTCATCTGGTAGCTTTCGGCGATCAGGCCCCGGAGTTCTTCCCAGTCGACACCCGGCAGGTCGGTCCGAAGGCCTATCCAGCCGCGGTGCCCGACGTATGGCGGCACGAAGAATGTCTCCGGGTGCGCATCCACCAGGATGGCCTGCGCACCCGGCTGCGCCTTGAACCACACTGCCTCGCGCTGTTCTTCCATCATCGCGAAGATCTTCCCGTTCACGCGCCACGTCGGCTTCGTGTGTCCCCCGAACGCTTGCTCCTGCGCCTCGGGAAAGGCCATGCACAGCTCGCGCAACTTCCGCGTGATATCGCTCATTCTCCCGCCGCCGGGGTCATCACGTTCCAGCGATGCCCGAACGGGTCGCGCAGCCAGCCGCCCCGCCCGACCGGGGAATCGGCCAGCGGCCGGTCGATTGTCGCGCCGGCGGCGACCGCTCGCGTCCACATCCCATCCACATCGTCTACCGAAAGCACGAAGGCCACTGTCGTTCCACCGAGGGATTTCGGCGCAATCGCGCCGTACTGGGGAAATTCATCCGACAGATACAGCGTCGTCTCGCCAATGCGCATCTCCGCGTGCCCGAGTCGCCCGTCGGGCTCTGGCCACCGGGAAACCTCTTCCGCTCCAAACGCCGCGCTATAGAAGTCGATCGCCTTCGCCGCACCGTCACAACAGAGATACGCCGTCACGTTGTTCACCGCTTTACCCCCGTTCTCCGGGTGCATCCTATCCGGCGGTCGCGGCGTCGGTCTTGTACGAATTTTCGAGCTCAGCTACCCCGGGGTCCTCGTCCAGCACCCCGCCACTCCGAGGAATCAGCCGTTGGTAGTGCTGCGTCGGCGTGCACCCGGCGAACTCGCGAAATTCCCGCGCGAAGTGCGCCTGGTCGTAATACCCGCACTCTGCTGCGATGTCCGCGAAGCACGGGGGCGCCTCCGGAGTGAGCATCTTCACCGCCCGGTCGAAGCGAATGATCCGCGCGACCTGCTTCGGCGGCAGCCCGACCTCCCGGCGGAACCCGTCGATGAGCTGCCGCGGGCTCCATCCCAGCCGCTCCCGCAATTCCGAGATGGGCACCAGCCCGTGCTCCGCCTCCAACCGCGCCGAGGCCCACGCCACCCCTTCCGACATTCGCGGCGCCATCGCCAGCCGAGCGAGGATGGCTTCCTCCACCAGTGCGAACTTCGTTTCCCAGTCCGGGGCGCATTCCAACCGGTCGACCAGGATGCGCCCTTCAGAGCCCGCGAAGTCTCCGTATTCCACCACGCGGTCAGTCATCTCATGGGCGGGGATGCCTGTGAACAGGTAGGCCCCCAGCGGCGTGAAATCCACCTGGATGCCGCCGCCCAGCCCGGAGCTCTCGGTCACGACGTAAGACGTCGAGAGCCCGGCGAAGAACGCGTGATACGAATGCAGTTGTTCAGGCGTGCCCGGTTCGCTCACGTTCAACCGGTTCCCGATGTTGATGATCAAGACGGCGCCCATGTACGGCACTTCGCGCCGCCGCGTGAACGTCGTGCGCTCCCACCAGCCGCTCATCCGTCGCACATACGGCGCCAGTCGAGCGTCGGGCGCGCGGTGCACGGCCTCCCAATCGCCAAACTCAGAACTTTGGACTACAACCAGCGCATCGCCCGCCATCCCGAAAGCATCCGCTTCCCGCCACCCTCCTGACAACCCCGCCACTGACACCGTAGTGACAGGAATGCCTAATCCCCCACCAGCCCGTTCGATACCGCGTATGCAGTGGCTTCCGTCCGGTTCCGGAACCCCGCCTTGCGATACAGGTTCTCCAGGTGCCGTTCCACCGTCCGCGGGCTCAACACGAGGTCGTCCGCCATCTCCCGGTTGCTGAGGCCCTTTGCCAGCAGCTTCAGGATGTCGATTTCGCGGCCGGTCAGGTTGATTTCCACGCTTGAAGTCGTCTCAGCGAGCACTGCCGGCGCATCGTCGTCCGTCGACTCCCGAGCATCCACACTCGGTGAGGCGAAATCGATGACCGTGTCGATCAGCTCCGTGATGTGGTCCGCGAGCGTCTTCGGGAAGGTCACCATGCTCGCTCCGGGCACGCTTGCCGCCGCCAGCCGCGCCGACTTCTCCGAAGCGTAGAAGTTCTGCTCCGAGTGCAACACGATCGTCTCGCAGCTCACCCGCTCCAGCGCCGGCACAATGTCCTCCTGCATGAACGCGTCGCCATACCGGATTGCCATGTCCTGCGTCACCGTCGAGCGCACCAGCCGTGCGTAGCCCTTCGCCCACGGCGTGTCGTAC
The DNA here is from genome assembly GCA_050185215.1 of Dehalococcoidia bacterium. Lineage (GTDB taxonomy): Bacteria > Chloroflexota > Dehalococcoidia > Tepidiformales > Tepidiformaceae > Amarobacter. The sequence continues at coordinate 86,091 of JBFWZP010000010.1, forward strand.
CCGAACGACGAAGCGCCGATGTTCTCCGTGAACATCTCCCAGTCGCGCCGCATCAGCGCCCCGAGCGTGTTGAGCCGCGGAATCGAATTCTCCTCCGAAAAGCGCGGCGTCCAGTTGATCAGGACAAGGTGCGAGACCTGGTTCGGATAAGCCGCCGCGAACGTCGCCGCCAGGTTCCCGCCACCTTCGATGCCGACCAGCGCGAAGCGCTCGAAGCCGTTGCGTTCCGCCACCGCCTTCAGGTCCAGCATCCGCGTTTCCACCGAAATGTCGTCGATATCGCGGTCTGAAAGCCCGAGCCCACGGCAGTCGAACCGCACCACCCGGAACCGCTCGCCGAGGCGTGAGTACACATACCGCTGGGGAAAGTCCCACTCCAGCTGGACGTGGCTGGCGAGGAAATGCGGCAGCCACAGCAGCGGGTACCCATCGCCTGTCGCCGTATACGCGATGCGAACCCCGTCGTCGGTGGTTGCGAACTGCACGCGTGGCGCGTTCATCGGCCCTGCACGGCCCGGTTGGGTGGGATCACCCACACATTTGTGCGAGCTGCTTCACACAGAGCCGGCGCCTGTGGGTAGTCCCCCGGAAGTTCGCCGCGCCGCCATTCGAGACGATCTCTGCGTGCCAGGGGGGCATGAAGGACATCGAGCGATGCCCGGCGGTCTCCCTGGCCGAACCCATCGCCCAACCGTCGTTCGGCGGCGGAACAAGGGAGTCTCAACACCATGAATCGTTCGCTCAATCCAGGGTTCCTTTCGAAGCCCTCGCCGTGGCTTACGGCGGCCATTCTACTGATCGTGGCAACTGCCATTTCGATATTCGGCAGCCGCCAGGCGGCCTCCGCCCAGGTCGTATCGGTCGACTACTCGCCGACGACCTCCGCGAGCTCCTCACCCGCCTGCTACGAATGGGAGGCAAACAAGCAGGCGCTCGGCGGCATCGTCGCGCGCTGCGAAGGCGCCGGCGAAGTCATTTACCAGTTCGATCCCACCGGCATCCCCGCGAATGCCACTAACATCAAGTACTCGGCCCTCTTCCTGGGACACTCCGGTGGAGGCCCCGGCGAGATTGATGTCTCGATCACCTCAGCCGGTGGTTCGTTCACGATGGGCAACTTCCTTCCGCTCAGCACCACAGAACAGTGGAAATCCACCATCTCCGACACCTGGGGAGCCACCTGGACACCATCCACCAATGCCCAGATCCGGATGAAATGGAAGAGCGGCGAAAAGGTCTATTGGGACGGCCTCGTGCTCACCGTCAACTATACTGTCCCGGACCACGCCAACCTGGGAACCAGCGTCACCGGCCCCACCGAAGTCCTCCAGGGCCAGTCCATCGCCTACTCGGTCACGGTCCATAACGCCGGTCCCGATCAGGCCACCGATTCGAATCTGCACATCACCCTGCCATCGGGCATCGTCGCCCTCAATGCCTCCGGATGCGTCTCGGGCGGCATCCCCGATTGCGGTCTCGGCACGATCAATGCGGGCGCCAGCAAAACCATCACCGTGAACACGTTCGCCGCCCTCAACGCCACTGGATCCAAAACCGCGACGTTCACGGCATCCACTTCCTCCATCGACCAGCTCTTCCTGAACAACTCCGCCTCCCACACGGTCACCGTCTTCGCGAAGCGCAGCTTCACCGTCTGCAAAACCTGGGAAGACAACAACGACGGCACCACCGAAGCGGCGAAGACCTTCACCTTCCGCGTCTACCACACCTCGGGCCGGCCGCCGTTCGACCTTGAGCGCACCGTCGCCGAAGGTGGGACCGTCTGCGCCACCAGTGCCACCTTCGAAGGGAACCTCTCCGTCGAAGAGCTCCCCACGCCCGGCTTCACAAACGCTCCCGGCTACCCGAAGTGGAACTACGCCGGCGGCCCGAGCGGTGCCGGCGCCGGTCCCATGGCGCTGCCACTGGCGAACGACCACATCACCTTCACCAACCGCGCCGCCGTGGACGGCGATGTTGAGCCAGGCGAAGCCGCGCGCCCCATCCACGTCTGCAAGGTCCTCGAAGACAACCTCGACTCGGTTGATGATTCGGCGCCGTTCACCTTCAACTTCTTCGCGAACGGCAGCCAGCAGCCGTTCACCACGCTCACCCTCATGGCCGTTGAAGCTGGCGGCGCTTCCTGCGCCGATGTCTATCCGGCCGACTACGGCGTGAGCGAGTTCGGCCAGTTCACCGTCGAAGAGGACCTTGCCGCGAATCCGTCCTGGGTCTCGGAGTCCGGGTACCCGCTCCACCTTGGCGGCGAACTGAACTCCCAGGCCGAGCCCGGCGCCACCGCTACCGCCATCCTCCCGCTCCATGCGGATAGCACCTCCGTCACCTTCTGGAACAAATTCCAGCGCCGCCACGAACTGGAGCTCTGCAAGTCGTTGCTCGATAACGGCGATGGCGTCGACGACTCCGGCACCTGGCAGTTCGAATTCCACCGGACCGGCAATCCGGTCCCCTTCGCAACAACCTCCATCCACGCCGATGAGGGCGCCAATCCCACCTGCCAGACCTTCGTCTTCGAACTCGAGGCCGCTCCCTTCCAGCTCCCGGCGGACGTAACCGTGGTCGAAGTGCCCCGGCCAGGGTTTGCCAATGCCGCCGGCTATCCCATCTGGACCGACGAATCCCAGGCGCCGTACGCGCTCCCGGCCCAGGCCAGCTACTATGCCGCCGGTGGTCCATGGGAACGGAACATCACCTTCATCAACAAGGCCGCGGTCTCCCAGCAGGCGCCGACGCCCCCGGCGGCCACGCCCACCGCGTCGTCCACTCCTCCGGCCCCTCCGGCGACCCCGGTCCCGCCAACATCGACCCCGCCGGTAGATTCGGGTGCGAGCGGCACGCCCGCTCCGGCCTCCACCCCGGTCCCGCCCACGCAGCCCGCGCAAACGCCGGTTGCACCGGCTCCGGAGGGCAACCCCGGCGGACCCTCCGGGTCCACAGAGCCTTCTTCCTCCGAAGAGGCCACCGCCCCCGCGACGCCGGAACTTCCTGAAGCCGGCGGCAGCACGTCCACCGGCCCCGTCGAGGCAAGCCCCACGCCCGTCGCTCCCCAAACCGGCTCGACGCCGGCCCCGGCCGAAACGGGCCGGAATGTTTCGGCAACGCTGGCGCTCCTCGGCCTCGCCCTGATGTGCGCAGCCATCGGGCTCGGCCTCAGGCGAAAGGAAGGTCACCGCACCGTCTAGCGCCGCTCACGCGGCGAATCCCAGGCGGGACCGGGACGCCACATCTGCTCCCGTGGCGGTCCCGGTCCCAATCCCAAGAAGGTCTGCGCGAACTCTGCTCCTCCCATCGCGTCGACCAACAACCAGACAGGCTCCTGCGGCATTCTGCTCCCTTGCCGCAAGGAGCCTGTTTGGTGTTCATTCCCCTGGTCTCGAACTGGAAAAGCGCCAGTTAAGCATTCGGATACGCACACTTCCACAGGCGCGCTGCTTCGCTCGCGCCTCGATACACCTGATTCGAACTGCCATCGGCCACGCCCGCTGCGCCATCCGAATAGTCGACGTAAAGGTGAATACAACACATCGACTGATTCCATTGGACGCTGTCTCTCTCCCGTCGCACGGTGGAAGCAGAGGAGATCGTACAAATGGACTATTTCGCACTTGCCGATGCGATATATAGCGAACGCAGGACCGACGATAAGGTCGCGTTCTTTCGCGAACAGTGGTACCAGTTCCGCCAGATGGACCGTCTAGAAAAGAAGCTCAGTCTGGCGCGAAACCGCCTCGGCGTTTCCCGCCCGCGCGCCGAAATACAGCGCGTCGATGCCTCGAATCGCACCTTTTAGTCGCGTTCCCGTTATCTGTTGAAGTTCGGTTGCCGCTTTTCCAGGAAGGCGGTCACAGCCTCCGAATGGTCCGGCAGGCGCCGCGCGATCTGATCGCGCAGCCCTTCGCGCTCCATCACTGCCTCGAGGTCGGGATCCATCGGGTTCTTCCGCAAGAGTTCCTTGATCATCATCACGGCTTTGGTGGGGTTGTCCGCAATCCGCGGGCCTTTGCCAGGGCCGTTTCGAAAAGGTCTTCCGGTTCCACCACCGCCGAGACCAGGCCGATCCGGAGCGCCTCGTCCGCGGGTACCATCCGGCCGGTGAGGCACATATCTGTCGCGTTCCCAAGCCCCACGATTTGCGCCAGCAGCCGCGTCGAGCCCAACTCCGGCATCAACCCCATCTTGATGAAGCGAATGCTCATCTGCGCCCGCGTCGAGGCGATGCGAACATCGAAGGGCAGCACCATCGTCAGGCCCACGCCCACGGCATAGCCATTGATCGCGGCCACGGTCGGCTTTGCGTCACGGATCATGTGGGTGAAGCTCGCGCCACCGCGGGTGAGCGGCTGGCCGGCGCCTTCCGCATTCTCTTTCGCCCGGTTGGCGAAGCCCCCAAGGTCCGCGCCGGCGCAGAACGCCCGACCTTCGCCGGTCACCAGGATCGCGCCGATCGCGGGATCGACATTCCACTTCTCGATCTGGTCGTGGATCTCGCCGCTCATCACAGAGGTCCACGAATTCAGCTTCTCAGGCCGGTTCAGGCGGATTACGCCGACGCGGCCATTCGTTTCGGTCAGGATCTGTTCGTACGCCAACACGGCACCTCCATCTGAGCGTGGCGATGGTGCCGTACCCGGTGCGTCATTGCAATTGCGTCGCCCGCCCTCAGGTTGTGGCCGGTGCAGCGGGCGCGAAGTCTCGCGCCCGCCCCACGGTCTGGCTCGGCTACTTCCAGCCAGTCACTTCAAGGATTACTCCCTTGCCCGTCACGTTGTGCTGAACGCTAACGAAGAAGCGCTTGCCATCGGCCGAGAACAGGCCGCCGGTCCACTCTGCGTTCAGGTCGTTCAGTGTGCCGATTCGGATGCACGCGTCGCCAAGCAGGTCGTCATCCATCCCATCGTCCATGCAGTCCCAGAGGTCGTTATTCCCGAGCAACTGGTCGCCGTCCTCGTGAATAATCCAGTTCGCGCGGCCCGGCTGGTATGCGATGTTGTCCATCATCGCCATCTCCGGGTTGCCGACTGCCAGGAGTTGCACCTCCGGAGTCGAAGCCAGCGCGCCGGCAGCCGCGAGCGTTCCGTCGGTCAGGCAGATGGTGTTGCCATAGCTTCGGTCATCGATTTCGTTGCCCGTGTTGTTTCCGCACCAGCGTACGTTGCCGGCCGCGAGTGCGACCTGGTCGATCGCCAGGTCTTCCGGACGGTAGTACCCGGTCAACTTCAACGTCGCGGCCGCAGCCCGGAGGTTCACGCCGGGTGTGTTTGCTGCCAGGACCCACGTACCCCGGCCGGTTTCGGTGCCCTGTCCGTAGTCGGTCGCCCCGGACCGGAGTCCAAGCCGCAGACCGTACACCGATCCTGCCGCCAGCGGAGATTCCGCAAGCGAAGCGACCGGGCCGGCCGCCGGGTTCCGAAGCACCGTTGGAACGAACTTGAAGTAGGCACCGCCCGGCGTACCCGTCCCCGGGCGATTCTCATCGCCGTAGTAGGCGACGCCGTTCGGATAGATGCCCACGCCCTCGAACGACAGTTTGCCCATCGCTGAGCGCCAGACGATGTTCGCTGCGCCGGTGCCTCCGCTGGTCGAGCCATCCGGGTTCACCGTCACGCCGGTCGTGTTCAAGGGACTGATCAGTTCGAACATCCGCCCGGAGCTGCCGGCCTCTTCCCCGAAGACGATCGTCCCCCAGGGCGTGGCGTGGACCGGGTCGCAGCTGCTGAGGCCACCCGAAACGATCGCCTCGCTGAGTCCATCCGAAAGCCGGACCCGAAGGAGGCCGACCTGTGCCGGGCCTTCTTCGTTGCAGGCGATGAGCCACTGCGGGTTCTGGTCATTCGGCCAGAGCGCCATCATGTCGATGTTTGGTGCGCCATCGACCGTCGCGACAACCTTTGCCTTGAGCTGTTTTGCGAACGTCGCCAGCTTCCGAGGGTCGCTGTTCGCTGTGGCGGCGTCGATGGAGTTCTGCGACGACGAATCGATCGGCTGGACGATGCCAAAATCCTGGTTCGAATGGGCCTTGTCGCTGTGTTCACGCTCCTTGCCGTGGTCTCCGCCCGCGAAGGCAGCGGCGCCCACGGTGAGCGCGCAAATTCCAGCACCTGCCACAAGAGCAAGGCGAGTACGCATGTTTGCCATGGAAAAGGGATTCTCCACTGAGTCGAGATGGGCCGGTCCCGGGATGACCTCAGGCGGAATAGTGCTCGGGTTGCATTAATCGACCGTGAACGCCTGAGCTATCGCAGCCGGGCTACCACAGGGCGGCGGCCGAACCCCATCGGCGAGGCCTTCTTCGGGGGGATCGGCGCTGCCGGCTCGAACCGGTCGAACCGCTCCAGCAACGATGTCAGCGCCACTCGGGCCTCAAGCCGTGCCAGGTTGGCGCCCAGGCAAAAGTGCAACCCCCACCCGAAGCCCATGTGTGGATTTGGATCGCGCTCCAGGTCCACTTCGCCCGGGTTCTCGAACACCGCCGGGTCATGGTTCGCCGAAACGATCGCCAGGAACACATTCTGCCCCGGCTCGAGCTGCTTTCCGCCACGCTCGTGCGCTCGCACCACCTTGCGCGGCATGCTCCGCGCGGGCCCCAACACCCGCAAGAACTCCTCGACCGCCAATGGCATCGATTCCGGGTGCGCTCGCAGCCACTCGACCAGGTCGGGCCGTTCGAGCAGCAAGAGCAGCGTGTTCGTGAGCAGCGTCGTCGTCGTCTCGTGCCCGCCGAACAGGATCAGTGTGCAGGCGCCGATCAGTTCGATCTCCGAAAGGTGCCCGATGTCGGAGTTCACGATCGCGGAGAGCACACTCGAAGTCGGCTCCCGGCGCTCCCGCTCGATCAGCTTCGAAAAGAACGCGCTGAACTCGGTCACGGCCCGGTTTATCGGCTCCTCCGGCGCCTTGCCCGGCTCCATCGCGAACACCAGCCGGCCGATGTCGTCTGACCAGCCGGAGAACCGGTGCCGGTCTTCTCCATCGGCGCCCAGCACCGCCGCAATCACCAGTGCCGGGATCGGATGCGCGAACGCTTCGTTCAGGTCGACGATGTCGCCCTCGAAGCGATCAATCGTCGAATCGACAATCTGCTGGACCTGTGTCTCAAGCGCCGAGATCGCGCGCGGCGTGAAGGCTGCCTTCACCGGGTTGCGCAATAGCGTGTGGACCGGCGGGTCCCGGAAGTTCATCCATGCGGCAAGCAGCTCGACCGCCTTGCCGAACGCCTCGCTTCGCCCGCGTGCCGCCCGCGCGAACGCGCCGCTCCGGTCCGCCGAGAGGTTCTCGCTGTCCCGGAAGCCAGCTTCGACTTCGGGATGAGAGAGCACCAGCCAGGCGCGTTGCGCATCGCTCCATTGCACCGCCCCACGCTCGAGCACCGCCCTGAAATATTCGGCAGGCCGGTTAATCGCTTCGTCGCAGCCAAGGTCAGGGTTCACGCCCGAAGCCTACAGCGTTCACACGCGCCAGCGGAACCGGCAGTTCTTCTAGCTTTGGGCGGCGGCGCCGCGCCGCAGCGATGCGCTCTCGCGGTGGAGGTGTGTGAGCACTTCCTTATACGACGTGAACAGGCCCGTCGAGTGGTAGCCAATGCCTCGGTCGCGGCAGAACTTTTCGATGATCGGCTGCGCCTTGCGCAGGTTGCAGCGCGGCATCGTCGGGAACAGGTGGTGTTCGATCTGGTAGTTCAGGCCGCCATACCAGAAGTCCGTCAGCGGATGCCCCGAAACGTTGCGCGAGGTCAGCACTTGCTCTCGCAGGAAGTCCAGTCGCTGGCCCTCCTGCATCACCGGCATGCCCTTATGGTTCGATGCGAAGACCGAGCTGTTGTACAGCCCGAACACACCCTGGTGGATCAACGCGAACGGCAGCGCCAGCGGCCACCCAATGAGGTAGAGCAGGGCCCCATACGCCGCGAAATGCACCACGAACAGCCCGGCCTGCAGCCACGGACGCTCGGCCTTCGGCTCGAACAGGTGGCCGATGGAGATGAAGCGCATGTTCAATGCCTGGAACGGCAACAGGAACACCAGCACAAACGCCTGGATCGAGATCAGCGGCCGCAGCCATTGCGCCCGCGTCTTCAGTTGCTCCCGGTCGAAAACAATCATCGGGAACTGAATATCCGGGTCCATGTCCACGTGGTTCGGCGTGGCATGGTGCTGGTTGTGTTTCTCGTTCCACCACGAATGGCTGACCGCCAGGAGCACGTTGCCAAAGAACGCGCGAGCGATGCGGTTGCTGCGCCGACCCCGGTAGCCCTGGCGGTGCCCGATGTCGTGGGCAAGTAGCGCCACCTGGGTCGATGCGAACCCCATGAACACCGCGTCCAGCATCAGGACCCACCAGTTTGGCGCGAAGATGGCGACCACGGCCGCAATCCCGACCAGGGAAAGCGCCACGATCGTTTTCATCCAGTAGTACCCGGGGCGAGCCTCGAGCAGGCCGAAGCCCTTGATTTGCCGCTTCAGGATTGCGTAGTCGTTTGTTTCAGACGGGCGCAGCCGCGGCGCCTTTTCGGTGGCCAATGCAGACATGTGGAACTCCCCGGCTCCACATGCACCCACATGAAGCAGCCCGCGATTTTCGCGGTGCTGTCCTCACCCTAACACGCCCGGCGGCTAGCGCATGTAAGGGAGCGCCATGCTCTCAGGTTGCCGCCTCCGCGGGCGGCGCCTCTGCGCTCGCGCCAACCCTCGCACCGAGTTCCTTGTCCAGGAACAGCAGGCCCGTCCGGTCGTCGCCGACCATCTTCAGCCGATCGAGGATCGTCGAAACGGTCGACTCTTCTTCCACCTGCTCATTCACGAACCATTGCAGTAGCGGCAGGCTCGAGTAGTCGTGGCCGGCAAGTGCTTTGCTGTACAAATCGTGGATCGCCTTCGTCACGCGCTGTTCGTGGTGAAGCGCCGCCTCGAAGGTCGCCACGACGGTTTCCGGCGTGCTCGCCGGCGCTGCGATGCTCTTCAGTTCGAGCTTGCCGCCGCGGTCCAGCACGAACTGGATGAACTTCATCGCATGGCCGTGCTCCTCGTTCGATTGCATGCGCATCCAGGTCGCCATCCCGGGCAGGCTGCGCAACTCGAAGTCGGCGCCCATCTGCAGGTACGCGAACGATGATTCGAACTCCAGCTGGATCTGGTCGTTGTAGGCCCTGGTCAGTTCGGGAGAAAGTTGCATCGTGCCGGCTCCTTCGCGTTGGCTTGCTTCGCATCAGTGTACCTGCCGCCACCGCTCCAGAAGACGCTACTATCTCCCGGTGGCCGGATATTCAGGGACCCCGTTGCCGAAGAAGCTCGGCATCAAAGAAGGGAGCCGCGTTACATTCGTCGATGCCCCACCGGAATTCTCCGGGACCCTCGGGCTGCTTCCACCGGGAGTCCAGGTGCTGCCCCCGGCCGCCGGCGCCCTCGATGTCATCGTCTGCTTCGTGACCGAGCCGCCGCAGGTCGAGGCGCGCTTTCTCGAGTTGAAACCGCTCCTCGCCTGGACCGGCGGCCTCTGGTTCGCCTGGCCGAAGAAAACCTCCGGCATCCCATCTTCCCTCGTCGAAAACACCATTCGCGACATCGGCCTCGCCGCCGGCCTGGTCGATAACAAGGTTTGTGCCATCGATGAGCGCTGGTCAGGTCTCCGCTTCGTCTGGCGGGTCGCCGACCGGCCCAAATCCCAAGCCACAGTGGCAGCCCAATGACCGCGCGCGTCGCCATCATCGTCGGCCGGCCAATAGAAGACGACCCATATGTCGCGGCCTTCCGCGAATGCTGCCCGGACTTCGAATTCGAACTCCTCCACCCGCTGTTGCCCTCCGAAGAAGTCGCTGCCGCTCTCGCTCGCACTTCGGCCCTGCTCCTCACCGGCGGCGCCGATATCCATCCCGAACGCTACGGCGAATTCCCCGCCGGCGCCGAGATGAAGCCCGTTCAGCCCGCCCGCGATACGCTCGAACTGCTCGCGCTCGGTCGCGCCGAAGACGGCGGCTGGCCCGTCCTTGCCCTTTGCCGCGGTATGCAAATGCTCAACGTCCAGCGCGGCGGCGCGCTGCTGCAGCACATCGGTGAATCCCACCGGCCCACGCCGCGCCCTGCCCGGGACGACCTCTGGCGCCCATTCCACGCCGTGGAAATCGTGGAAGGGTCCTTGCTCCATTCGGCCGTCGGCCTGGCTTCGATGCAGGTGAACTCCCGTCACCACCAGGCGGTCGACCCAGCCCGTCTCGGCAAAGGGGTCGTCGTCTCGGCCCGCGCCCCGGAAGGCATCATCGAAGCCGTCGAAATCCCCGGCAAACGCTTCGTTCTCGGCGTGCAGTGGCACCCGGAAAACATGGTCTTCGCTCCGGATGGTTCCGCCGAACGCACGAACGCGCGGACCATCTTCGGCGCTTTCGCTCAGGCCATTCGCAGACGGCCCATTGCCGGGATGACGCCGGTCGAAGCCTGAATTCCCGCCGCGGGTTCGATTTCCGGACCGCGACGATTCGTGCCAACATACGCGTTGAGCGCGGAGGTCTGCGTTGAGCTTCCAGGAAGGTCCCGAGGTCAACTCCGCCCGGCGCGTCTTCGTCAGTTACATCGACAAGTCGCGCGAGCTCTACCTGGCCCAGGGATATGGCAATCCCTACCTCTGGGCCTACAACTCCGAAGTCCCTTTCACGCCCTTGCCAAAGCCTCTCTCCGAATGCCGCGTCGGCGTTGTCACGACATCGTCGATCGATGTCGGCCAGGCAGCCGTCGACCTCGCCGACCGTCCGCCGAAGCGTGCCTACGCCCATCCCTCCGACCCCGTCCCCGAACGGCTCTTCACGATGGACCTCTCCTGGGACAAAGAGGCTACTCACACCAGGGATGTCGACTCGTTCCTTCCCTTGCGCCGCCTCCGTGAGTACGAGTCCGAAGGCAGGGTCGGGAGCGTCTCGCCGCGGTTCTACGGCGCGCCCACCGAATACAGCCAGCGAAAGACCAGCAACATCGATGCCCCAGACATCCTCCAGTTCTGCCGCGAAGATGGCGTCGACGTGGCGCTCCTCGTCGGCCTCTGACCGGTCTGCCATATGTCCGTGAGTCTCACGGCAAGGCACCTCGAGGCGAATGGGATCCCCACGGTGGTCTTCGGTTCCGCCCGTGACATCGTCGAACAGGCCGGCGTGCCACGCTTCGTCTTCACCGACTTCCCGCTCGGCAATCCCTGCGGCATCCCGTACGACCACGACATGCAGCGCGCCATCCTCGGCATCGGCCTCGAACTGCTCGAATCCGCGCGCCGCCCGGCCACCACCGTGAAGACGCCCTTCTCATGGCCCGATGACGCATGGCGCCACAACTTCATGCTGGTCGATGAGTCGAATCGCGAGGCCCTCCTGCGCGCCGGCGACGATCGCCGTGCCCGTCAGGCCCGGCGCAAGGCGAACCACTCGGGCTAGCAGGGAACGGACCGGATCGCTCGAAGTCTAGAAGTTCAACTTCATCCCCTCGTGGCTCTTGACGAACCCAAGCCGTTCGTAGAACCGGTGGGCATCGGTCCGTTCTTTGTTGCTGGCGAGTTGCACGCGCTTGCAGCCCAGCCGGCGCGCCTCCGCGATGGCCCACTGCATCATCGCCTCGCCGATTCGCTGCCCGCGATACGCCGCGGCCACGTGAACGCTCTCAACCTCCGCGACCGGGTGACCGCCCGAAAGGCTCGGCAGCAGGTGAAACTGGAATGTGCCCACAACCTCGCCGTTGAGTTCCGCGACCATCACCGCGGCCTCCGGGAAGTCCGCGAATCGCCGGAACGCCGCGTAGTACCGCTCCGGAAGGGGCGGCCCGAGTTCCTCAAGGCTCTTCCCGCGAACCGCCCCCATGTGGATCAGTTCGATGATGCGCGGAAGATCGGCTTCGGTGGCATGCCGGATCTGGAGTACCAACTCTAACCCGCCTTCCGCACGCCCAGCGCCACCTTCGTTCCCTCCAGGTCCTGCGCCGAGGTATGCGCTCCGTCCGGCGCCGGGCCCGCCACCAGTTCCGTCGAAAGCGTCTCGGCGCGGATGTAATCGCCGTGCGTCCCCAACACGCGACTCACGTCCGCATCGCCGTCGACCCACGTGTGGATGCGGTCGGCGAGTTCGAAGCCAGCTTCCCGGCGCATGTCCTGGATGCGACGCACCAGCTCGCGCGCCAGCCCTTCGTCGGCGAGTTCCGGCGTTATCTCCGTGGTCACCGCAACGGTGTACCCGGCTTCCTGTGCGGCAGCGAAGCCCTCAGTGTCCTTCGCCTGCAGCAGGATGTCCTCGGCCTCGAGGTCCTTGCCGGCCACCGAAACACCCTTGCCGCGCCGCACCGCTTCCGCCACCTCCGCCGGCGGCATCTCGCCCAGTCCGGCGCGGATGGCCGCAACTTCCGCCCCGTATTTCTTGCCCAGCACGGGGAGGTTCGGCTTCACGTCGTACGAAACCACGGCGGTCTCGTCGTCGAGCAGCTTCAGGGTGCGCGCGTTCAGCTCCTCGAGTACCAGGTTCGCGTTCTTCTGGAGCGAAGCCGCCTCCTCGGCGCTGCGCGTCTTCACCAGCACCTCAGCCACCGGCTGGCGCACCTTGATCTGGGCCTTGGCGCGTGCCGAACGCCCAAGCGAGCACACCCGCTTCACCAGTTGCGTCTCGGCATTCAGCCGTTCATCGACGAGTGAAACATCAGCCACCGGCCAGCTGGCAAGGTGCACGCTCATCGGCGCGGAAGCGTCGTTTTCCACCACCAGGTTCCGGTAGATCTCCTCGGCCACGAACGGCGTGAACGGCGCGATCAGTTTCGCAACCGTCACCAGCGCCGTATAGAGCGTGTCGTACGCGCTCTGCTTGTCATCGTCGCCTTCGGAGACTCCTCGCCAGAATCGTCGGCGGCTCCTCCGCACGTACCAGTTGGAGAGGTCATCGACGAATTCCTCGATCGCCCGCGCTGCATCCGTGGGGTCATACTCGTCTAGCTCCTGCGTCACTTTCACGACCAGCGCGTTCAGCTCACTGAGCAGCCACTGGTCGATCTCGGGCCTCGGCCCTCGGAACCTGGAACTCGCAGGCTTCCAGCCGTCGATGTTCGCGTAGCTCACGAAGAACGAATACGTGTTCCAGAGCGTCAGCAGGAACCGCCGCAGCCCTTCTTCCACCAGGCCCTGGCTGAACCGCCGCGAAGAGCCTGCCGGGCTGGCGGTGTACATGTACCAGCGCGTCGCATCCGCGCCGAGAGCATCGAGCACGCCGAACGGCTCCACCGTGTTGCCACGGCTCTTCGACATCTTGTTGCCCTTTTCGTCGTTGATGTGGCCCAGGCAGATGACGTTCTTGTAGCTGATGCTGTCGGGGATGGCTTCGCTCGCCTTCAGCATCGTGGCTTCGGCGTGAAGCGTGTAGAACCAACCTCGCGTCTGGTCGATGGCCTCGCAGATGAAATCGGCGGGGAAGTGTTTCAGGAACGCTTCCTCGTTCTCGAAGGGGTAGTGCCACTGGGCGTAGGGCATGGCGCCGCTGTCGTACCAGGCGTCGGCAACCTCGGGTACGCGACGCGCGTCGCCGCCGCACTTTTCGCAGCGCAGCACGATCTCGTCGATGAATGGGCGGTGGAAGTCATCGAGCGACTCCGCCTTCGCCCGGTCCTTTGCCTTCTCCACGAGTTCCGCCTTCGAACCGATGCACTGCGTATCGCCGCAGTCCACGCACCGCCAGAACGGCAATGGAGTACCCCAGTAGCGCTCGCGGCTCACTGCCCAGTCGATGTTGTTCTCCAGCCAGTTGCCGAAACGCCCGTTCTGGATGTGCTCCGGGTACCAGTGGATCCGTGCGTTCCCTTCGAGCAGGGATTCCTTCTGTCGCGTGGTGCGGATGTACCAGCTGGGCTTGGCGTAATAGAGCAGCGGCGTGCCGCAGCGCCAGCAGAACGGATAGGTGTGCTTCAGCGTTTCCTTCTTGAACAACAGCCCGCGCTCTTCAAGGTCGCGTTCGACGTCTTTGTCTGCTTGTTTGACGAATTTCCCGGCGCCCGGCAATCCGTCGGCCATGATCCCGCGCAGGTCCACCGGCTGAACGAACAGCAGGCGCAGTTCCTTGCCTTCCGCGAAGTCCTCAGCGCCGAACGCGGGAGCGGTGTGCACGATCCCGGAACCGTTCTCGAGCGAGACGTAATCCGCCGAGGCGACCCGACGCAGACCTTCGACGTTCTCGTCGGCGCCAACCGCCCGCAGGTGGCCATCGTCCCCGAACCGCATGATCGGCAGGCCGAGTGTCTCTGGCCGATAGAGCGGTTCGAATGCCACCCCCACCAGCTGCCGCCCGCGAACCGTATGCAGCAACTCTGGATTCTCGCCCAACAGGCCGCCGGCGAGTGCTTTCGCCATCACCAACTGTTCTTCGCCAACCTGGTAGATGCCGTACTCCGCGTCGTCGTTCACGGAGAGCGCCGTGTTCCCGGGCAAGGTCCATGGTGTCGTCGTCCACGCGACGATCGCGACGTTCGTCCCATCGAAGCCGGTCTTGTCTCGGAACTCGGAACTCGCAACCCGGAACTTTACGAACACGCTCGGGTCCGGCGTGTCTTCGCGATAGCCCTGGCTCACTTCGTGGTCGCTCAGGCTGGTTCCGCAGCGGGGGCAGTGCGGCGTCACCCGGTAGTCCTGGTATACCAGCCCGTGGTCCCACATCTGCTTGAAGATCCACCAGCAGCTTTCGATGTAGCTGTTGGCATAGGTGACGTAGGGGTCGTCGTAATCCGCCCAGAACGCGATCCGCTCGCTCAGCTGTGTCCACTCCTCCACGTAGCGCGAAACCGATTCCTTGCACTTCGCGTTGAACGCCGCGATCCCGTACTCCTCGATCTCCGGCTTGGATTTCAGCCCAAGCTCCTTCTCGATTTCGAGTTCAACCGGCAGGCCATGGGTATCCCAGCCGCCCTTTCGCGGCACGCGATACCCCTGCATCGTCTTGTAACGGGGAATGAGGTCCTTGAACACGCGCGAAAGCACGTGGTGGATGCCGGGCCGCGCGTTCGCCGTCGGCGGGCCTTCGTAGAAGATGAACAGCTTGTCTTCCGGCCGCTCTTCGATACTGCGCCGAAAGATCGCGTTCTGTCGCCAGAATGCGAGAACTTCTTCTTCGAGCTTCGGGAAACTCACCCGTGCGTCTACCGGCTTAAACATGCCTCTGCCTGCCTTCGCCCCGAGGTTTTACAACCGCCGGAGTCCGGCGGGCGTACCCTCTGGTGCAATGTGTTCCAGCGAAGAGGCGGACAAACAAAAAGCGCCCATCCCTCAACCAGGGACGAGCGCTGGGGCCCGCGGTACCACCCTGCTTTCCTTCCGAGGAAGGACACTCTCGAGGCGCCATCACGCCCCTGCCCCAACTAACGGTGGGCATCCGTCCGGATCTACTTGTCGCCATTTGCCGTTGGAGCTCGGCCGTTGGCCCGGAAGCCAATGGCCAAACGCTAACAGCCAACGGCCACGTTCGGCCGGAAGCTCGGGAGGGATGTTCGCGCCGGTGTTCCGTGCCCCCTCACACCAGCCGGGGCTCGCTGTACGGACTCCGCGACGTTACTCGTCTCCGTCATCGCCGCTACCAGCCAGTGAAGCAGTGTGCGAGGCTGGATGTCAATGATCTCGCAACTCCAACGCTCCGGAAAGTCGCCCCTGGGCCGCCTCTGGCTGGCGTTGGCCACGGTGGCGATTACTGCCGCCGCGCTCGCAGCCGCCTGCGGCGGAGATGACGGTGGGATCGAGATCATCCCCCCACCGGGTTCGCCCACCCCGACCGCGACCCCGACCATTCCCACAGAACCAACCGTTGAGCCGACCCAGCTTCGTATCGCATACATCAACCTCATGAGCCCGCTCACCCTGAACGCTACCAACACCGTGCCCTCCGACACCATGGAGTTCCGCCTCCAGATGGTCATCGACCAGTTGAAGGAGTTTAAGCCGGATGTCGTCGCCTTCAGCGAAGTCACCGATACGCCCGAACACGGTCGCGTGAAGTCGCTGCTCGCGAAAGAACTGCTGATGCAACCGTTCTATGTCCGCGCCAAACCCTGGTACGCCGGCACCACCCAGGAGCAGGCCGACGAGATCATCAAGAGCGCCGGCTTCGAAGAAGGGGAGCTCATCCTCGTCAACGGCACCAGGTTCCCCAATCCCGAAGGCGAACAGCGCTGGCTCAATCCGCGCACGAATGACGGCGAAGCCGCTGCCGCCCTCTGGATCCGCCTCAACGGGCCGGCTTCCATCGGCTCGATCGATGTCTTCGTCACCCACCTCACTGGCGTTGATGCGAACAGCCGCGCCCAACAAGCCCAGGATTTCGCACACTTCTACGCCGATAAGCACGGGGAAGGCCAGGCATTCGTTCTCGGCGACATGGGCGACCCACCCGGCTCCGCCACGCAAAAGGTCTTTCTCGACCTCGGTCTCTTCGACCTCTTCGCCGACTCAGGGCTGACCACTTGCTGTCGCGAAACCGTTGTCGGCCAGCAGCCGGCGCCCGCCACCAGGACTGATTACATGTTCAGCACGGGCTGGGCGCCCGTGGAACTCGCTCTTTTCGCCGACCAGCCGAAGCAACAGGAGGGCGGCCAGCTCATCTATGCCAGCGACCACAACGGCATCCGCGCCGTCTTCCCCATCGCCAGTTCCGCCAGCCCCTGAATTGCCCCCTTCGCACGAATAGATACACACCGTAAGCTTTGCGCCGATCCAACTGGAGGAGTGCGTCAATGGCCATCGCGTTAAGTGCGGCGGATTACCCGGTCAACATCGAGGTCGATCCCACGACCGAACCCCGAAACAAACTGACCGTGGGTTTTCGAATCATCCTGGCGATCCCCCACGCCCTCCTTGTTGGCGGCTTCCTTAGCATTGGCGCATTCCTCAGCACCCGGAACCAATTCGGAGGGTTCCTGGAATCTGGGGTCCTCGGGACCGTGGCCTTTGTCTGCGCGATAATTTCGTGGTTCGCCATCCTCTTCGCCAACCAGCACCCGGAAGGGCTCCGCAACCTCGGCACCTTCTACCTCCGCTGGAAGGTCCGAGCGATGGCCTACCAGGCTCTCTTCCGCGATGAATACCCGCCCTTCGGCGATGCCGACTACCCGGCCCGGCTCAACATCGAGTTGGTCGAATTCCCGCGCGATAAGGTCTCCGTTGGCCTTCGCATCATCTATGCGATCCCACACATCCTCGCCCTCATCGTGCTCAGCATCGGCTGGTTCGTCACCAGCGTGATTGCCTGGTTCGCCATCCTCATCAACGGTACCTACCCGGAAGGCCTTTACAAGTTCGGCATCGGCGTCTTCCGCTGGCAAACCCGGGTCGAAGCCTACCTGCTCCTCCTCGTCGACAAATACCCGCCCTTCTCCCTGGAGTAGGGCTTCAGCCGGGGAGTCAACCCTCGGGAAATAAGTCCGCCATCGCCCGAAGTTTCGGCAGCACCTCTGGCAAGTCGCGCGTGACGACAGCGTGCAGGATGTCCGTGCTCGCCACGTCGTAGCCATGTATCAGTACATTCCGCATGCCGATCATCTCTCGCCACGGGATTTCGGGATGCTCCGATCGGAGTTCAGTGGAAAGCCGCGTCGCCGCTTCACCAAGCACCTCGACCAGTCTCGTCGGGCTCGGATCATGCTGCGTCATAGAGCGGCCGCGCCTCGTCCAGGACGCGTTCTCGAATGTGTCGATTCAAACCGCGCTCGGTGACGAAGTCCACTCGCCGCCCGAACAGTTGGCTCAATTCTTCTGCCATTCCGAAGAACTCAAGGCCGGGCACGTGCCCGGCCTCAAACTCCACAAGGACATCGATGTCACTGTCGGGACCGAAGTCCGCGCGCAGCGCCGATCCGAAAATCGAGAGCCGTCGAATCCGGTTACGACGACAGAATGCGACGAGCTCATCCCGGTATGGCTGAAACCGTTCTTCCGCGATCACCCCGCAAGTATCGCATTCACAACGTCGCCTCGCGACGCCGCCTAAGGCGCCGTCCCGCTCGTCGTTGCCGGCGACGTCAGTCCGCCGAATAGCGAGGCGGGATCGAGAATGATTCCCTGCCCCGACGGGATCAGCGCGATTTGTACGTTGTCGGCCAGCTTCTCGAGCGCCTGGAACTGGATCACCTCTGGCGTCAGCGACTCCGCCAGCGCCCGGTTCGCGTCGGCCTGGCCGTTCGCCCGTTCGCGAATAGCGTCCGCTTCGCCCTTCGCCGTAGCAACCACCTGCTCGGCCTCGAACTCCTTCTGCTTGATCTTCTCTTGCTCGCGGAGCGCGTCCTGCGTCGCGATCTGCTTCTGTTCGATGGCGTCCTTGAACTCCGGCCGGAAGTCGATGTTGTCGATCAGCAGGTCGTTGATCTGGATCGAGTACTGCGCCAGGTCCTGCGAAAGCCGCTCCCGCACGGCCGTGCGGATCTGCTCACGGTTGGGCCCAACATCCACCGTCGAGTACTTCACCGTTTCCTCTTTGAAGAAGTTGTTTACGCGCGGCTCAATGAGACGGTCGAACCAGTTCGCCCCAACATTCCGGTAGAGGGTTTGGACTGCGTTCGGCGAAACCGAATAGTTCACCGTCGCGTCCACGAACACGTCCTGCGTCTCGGCCGAAAATGCGTTGATCGCCTCGAACTTATGGCGCTGCACCTGGACGCTCTCGGTCCGGATCTTCTGCCAGGGCGCGACGAACTGCAGGCCCTCGCTCTTTTGACCCACGATTTCGCCGAACTGGTAAACCACCGCGACGTGCCCGGCCTCGATCGGCTTGATGCTCGCCAGCGCGGTGTGCAGCCCCGCCCACAGGGCGAACAGCACCCCGGCCGCAACCATCACGATCATCGCGCGGAAGCGCTCTGGCGAACCGGGAGTGGCCGCCCCCCGGGCCGCTCTCCCCACGAAAAAGATGGCCCCACACACAATGATGGCCATGACCATGCTCACAACCCAATACATTTCCAACCCCCGTTGAACCAGGTTCGGGAATGCTATCAGGCTCGCGTTCTGCTTCCTCGTTAGCAGAGCGCGCGTGTTTACCCTATGCTCGCGCCCACATCCTCACCGCGGAGCTAAAACCATGGGCATCAAACTCACCAAGGATTCCATCGACCTCGGCATTGTCGTCAGCGACGGCGAAAAGGCCTTGAAGTTCTACCGCGATACCCTCGGCTTCGAACACGTCGGCGATATGCCCATGGGCGGCGGCAGCACCATGCACCGCCTCATGTGCGGCACCAGCCTCATCAAGGTCATCTCCGGCTCGAACCCTCCCGCCAAGGCCGCCCCCGGCGGCATCCAGGGCGCCTACGGCTACCGCTATTGGACCATCTCGGTCTCGAACATCAACGAAGTCGTCGCCGACTGCGAGAAGGGCGGCTTCAAAGTTGTCGCCCCCGTGCGCGAGTTCCGCCCCGGCATCACTATCGCCATCGTCGAAGACCCGGATGGCAACTGGGTCGAATTCCTCCAGGCCAGCTAGCCATGGAAATCGGCGTCGTCTTCCCCCAGAGCGAAATCGGCAGTGACCCCGCGGTCGTCAAGGACTTTGCCCAGGCTGTCGAAGCGCTGGGCTACTCGCACCTGCTTGTCTACGACCATGTCCTCGGCGCCGTGCCAGAACGCGAGCCTCGCCTCACCGGCCCCTACACCCACGAGACCAGCTTCCACGAACCGTTTGTCCTGTTCGGCTTTCTGGCCGCGCATACACAGCGCATCGGCCTGGTTACTGGAATCATCATCCTCCCGCAGCGACAGACTGCCCTCGTCGCCAAGCAGGCCGCCGAAGTCGACATCCTCTCTGGTGGCCGGCTCCGCATGGGCATCGGCACCGGCTGGAACTACGTCGAATACGACGCCCTCGGCGAAAGCTTCCGCAACCGCGGCAAACGCCAGGAAGAGCAGGTCGAGCTGTTGCGCAAGCTCTGGTCCGAACCCGTGGTCGATTTCACCGGCAAGTGGCACCGCATCGATCGCGCCGGCCTCAAGCCGCTCCCCGGCCGCCGCATCCCCATCTGGTTCGGCGGGAACAACGAAGCCGTCTTCGAACGCGCCGCCCGCCTCGGCGACGGGATGATCCCGCAGTTCCTCCCCAACGATGCCGGAAAAGCCGCCCTCGAACGCATCGACGGCTACCTCGCCGAGAACGGCCGCTCTCGCGCCGATTTCGGCATCGAAGCCCAGGTCAACTACGCCGCCGGCCCAGAAAAATGGGCCGCCCATGCCGACTCGTGGCGCCAGCTCGGCGCTAACTACATCTGCGTCCGCACCATGAACGCGGACCTTGCCACCCCGCAGGACCACATCGACGCCATCCGCCGCTACAAGGCTGAAGTCGGCTAAGCACCCGGCCCGCACACGGTAGGTGCGAGGCACTGCCCTCGCACACTAGCTAACGCGACCATTCGCTTACCTTTCGCGGACGAACTCGGCGATTGCGGCGAAATACTGTTGCGCGCCCACCCAGACGATGTCGTTGTGGCCGGCGTTGGGAATGACGAGCATTTTGCGGTCGGAGGATTCGAGGAGGTCATAGACCTCACGAGCCGTTGCCAGCGGGATCAAATCGTCGTACTCGCCGTGGATCATCAGGCAGGGCAACTGGATGGAGCGCAGCTTGGCTTCATGCGCCGCGAGGAGCCGCATCCCTTCCTCCCCGAGGTCGAGGCGGTCGATCCAGCGCCGGAGGTTGCCGGCCCCGCTCTCGAGGATCAGCCCGGAGAGGCCGTCGGGTGCGTTGGCGGCAATCTCGAGGGCGGAATGCGCGCCCATGCTGCGACCCATGACGAAGCGGACCTTGCCGAAGCCCAATCGGTCGAGGAACTCGTGGGCCAGCACGATCGAGGTCCGGGCGTCCTTCACCAGGCTTTCGAATGTCGGCTGCCCGTTGCTCGCGCCGTAGCCGCGGAATTCGATGACGAGCAAGTTGGCGCCGGAGGCGAAATAGAACTCCGAGATGTCGTCATGGTCCGAGGCCACTTCGCCGTTGCCGTGGAAGTAGACGATCGTCGGGAACGCCGGGTCGGCCATGTAAAGTCGGGCGCCGACGTGGATTCCCGGTTCGACTTCGAAGCGATGGTCGGTCGCGGATTTCGGCGGCGCCGAGTGGTCGGGGCGGGGGTAGAAGGCGGTGCGGGCGGCGCCCGCGCGGTCGAGGGCTGAATAGTCTGGCGCGGTTGTCATCGTGTCCACCTTTCACGCCCAGCGGCTGCGTGGTGATGTAGCATGCCCCGCATCTGCCCGGGAGGCGAACGATGCGCGCTGGAGTGCACCTCAATTTTCAGAATTACACGGACTGGGACCGGTTCGAAGGGCATCGTGCCGAGCGATACCGGGTTTCCGATCAGCAGATTTACGAAGAGGACTTGCACCTCGCCGGGCTGGTAGAGCCGCTCGGCTTCGACTCGTACTGGGCGATCGACCACCACTTCGGGCCGTACATCATGACGGGTGGGGCCATCCAGCACCTGACCTACATGGCCGGCAAAACGTCGAAGATCGACTTCGGGACGATGGTGGTTGTGCTGCCGTGGTACGACCCGGTGGTGATCTCGGAACAGATCAGCGTGCTGGACAACTTGCTGCAGGGCCGGCGCCTGACGCTCGGGCTCGGTCGCGGCGCGGCGAAGCGTGAGTTCGATGCCTACCGGGTCCCAATGGACGAATCGCGCGACCGCTTCGCGGAGGCGCTGGAGGTGGTCCGGAAGGCGCTGACCAACGAGTGGTTCTCGCACGATGGCACGTTCTTTCACATCCCCGAGACGACGATCCGGCCGCGGCCGCGAAACCCGGAGCAGCTGCTGGCGAAGATGCGGGTGGCGTGGACGAGCCCGCAGACGCTGCCCATCACCGCGAATTCCGGCCTGGGGATGCTGATGACCACCCAGAAGAGCTGGGAGGAGTACCGGCAGGACGTGGTCGATTTCAACCGGGTGCGGGCCGAGCGCGGGTGGGGGCCGACGCAGCCGACGGTGGTGGTGCACGTCGCCTGCTTCGATACCGAGGCCGAGGCGTGGGACGTGATGCGCACCCACACGATCGAAGCGCAGGACAGCGTGATGCGGCACTACGGCTGGCGCGATTCGGAACGGATCAAGGGCACCAAAGGCTACGAGCAGTACGCGAAGTTCAGCGACATCGCCAACACGAAGTCGATCGAGGAGCTCGGCGAACATTCCGCGCGGCCGCAGGCGTGGGGGACGCCGGACCAGGTGTTCGAGAAGCTGAAGCACATTCAGCGAATGACCAGCGCGGAAGAACTGATCCTGAACTTCCGCTTCGGCGGGATGCCGGTTGAGACGGCGGAACGGTCGACGCGGTTGTTCGCGAAAAACGTGCTGGACCGGCTGCACGCACTGGACGCGCCGCTGCATGCGGATATGGGGGCCGGGGCAAAGGCTTAGGGTTCGATGGCTACCAGCCGAGGGCGCGCTCGACGCCTTCGACGGTGGCGGCAGCCTTCGTGACATCGGGTTTGTACTGGCCGATGGCGGTATCGGGGTCTTTGAGGCCGTTGCCGGTAAGGATGGCGACGGCGCGTCCGCCACGGAGGCTGCCGGCGCGGGCGTGCTTCAGCAGGCCGGCCACGCTGGCGGCACTCGCCGGTTCGACGAAGAGGCCTTCGCGGCGGGCGAGGAGGCGATAGGCCTCGAGGATCTCGTCATCGGTGACGGCTTCGATGAGGCCTTCGCTTTCGTTGCGGGCGTTGATGGCGCCTTCCCAGCTGGCCGGGTTGCCGATGCGGATGGCCGTGGCGATGGTGTTCGGCTCGGCCACCGGGGCGCCGCTGACGAGAGGGGCCGCCCCGGCCGCCTGGAAGCCGTACATCTTCGGGTGGAGGGTGGCGCGAGCAGTTTCGGCGCATTCGCCGAAGCCCTTCCAGTAGGCCGTGATGTTGCCGGCGTTGCCGACGGGGATGGCGAGGATATCGGGGGCATCTCCGAGGGACTCGCAGATCTCGTAGGAAGCGGTCTTCTGGCCGTGGATGCGGTCCGGGTTGACCGAGTTGACCAGCGCGATGGGGTGCTTCGCGGTGAGTTCGCGGGCGGCGTTGAGGGCGTCGTCGAAGTTGCCATCGACTTCGATGATGCGGCTGCCATAGGCGACGGCCTGGGCCATTTTGCCAGCGGCGACTTTGCCGCCGGGTACCAGGACGAAGCATTCGAGGCGGCAGTGAGCAGCGTAGGCGGCGGCACTGGCGCTGGTATTGCCGGTGCTGGCGCACATGATGGCCTTCGCGCCCGACTCCATGGCTTTGGCCACGGCAACGACCATGCCGCGGTCCTTGAAGGAACCGGTCGGGTTGCAGCTTTCGAGCTTGAACCAGAGCTCATCGAGGCCGCACTCGCGTTCAAGCGCGGCCGAGCGAACCAGCGGCGTATCGCCTTCGCCGAGAGAGATGCGCGGGGTGTTTTCGGTGAGAGGGAGGACCGAGGCCCAGCGGTAGAGCACGCCTCGGGGTTGGGGCACAACTGCGGTCACGGCTCCTCCGGAGGGCGGAATGCGTGGAACTTGGCTTCGCGCAGCTCTTGTTCGAGCACCTGGATCTGCTTGCGGCGCTGCTTCTCCATCATCGCGTTGTACTTCGCGAATTCCTCCCGGACGTGGTCCACCACTTCGGCTATGTCCTTGCGGATGTTGGAGACACGGTCGCCGAGGCCACTGTGACGGCCTTCGAGGAGGGTGATTTCGCCGTGGACCTTGTCGATCTGGGCGACGACGCGCTCGCCGGTCTCTTCGAGGGCGTTGAGGCGGCCATCGATGCGGTTGTGCTCTTCGCGCCAGACCGAGAGCTCGTCGATGAGCTCCTGGCGGAGGCTGCGTTCGTTGGTGACGCCGGCAATCATGTCCTCGTTGCGCTTCACCATTTCGCCGACCACCTGGAGCCGTTCGTACACGACCTCGAACTTGTCATCGAGGTCGGCCAGGGTGACGGCCTTGATGCGGCTTTCGAGGTCGCGGTTCACCTCGATTGAGCGGTCGAGGCGGAGTCCGAACTGCTCAAGGTGGGCTTCGACCTCGCGCTGACGTTCGAGAACTGTCTGCAGCGTCTGGTTCACCTGGGAAGTCTGATGCTGGACCTGCGACATGTCCGCCAGGACAAGGCCGAGCTGGTTTGCGGCGGCATCGATGCGGCGGATCGCTTCGCCGCGTTCCTGGCGGTCGTGTTCGGCTTCGGAACTGAGGATTCGAAGGGCGTTCTCGATTTCGGCGCGGTTCGAGGTAACAGCCTGGCGAATGTGCTCGGAGCCTTCATCGAGGCTGCGGATTTTCTCCGGAAGGCCCTTGAACGGCGCGAGCTTGGGGTCGATCTCGCGGACGCTGCGTTCAGCGGCCGACATCTGCTCAGCGAGGTCGTGGATCTGGCGGCGGAGCTGGTCGAGGAGGGCTACCTGGCGGATCTGCTCTTCGCGGTTGGCGCGCACCTGCTGTTCGAGCCAGGTAATGATTTCGCCGATTGCCTGGGCCTGGGATTCGCCGGGCATCTCAACCCTCCACGCGGAGGAACGATGAGACGCGGACGACAACCGGAAGCGATTCGATTTCACGGAGGGCCGCGCGCATGGAGCCTTCCTGCGCGCGATGCGTCATGACGACGAGCTCGGCCGCCTGGTCATCGGCGTCCGCCTCTTTCTGGGTGACGGCGGCGATGCTGACCGAGTGGTTGCCCAGCGACTGGGCAATCTGGGCCAAAACGCCGGGGCGATCGTTCACGGTCACACGGACATAGTAGCGCGAGAGCAAATGCTCGGGGCCCAGGACGGGGAGCTCAGCCTCAGGTCCCCAGTACTTCCGTTCGCGGCCCCCGAGGACGATCGCGTGGGAGAGGTCCAGGAGATCGGCAACGACAGCTGAGCTTGTCGGCTCGGCGCCGGCGCCGCGGCCCTGGAAGAGCACCGTACCGGTGAGGTCGCCTTCAATCTGGACAGCGTTGTAGACGCCGTCCACCTTGGCGAGTGGGGCCGTCTGGGGCAGAAATGCCGGCGCGACGCGCGCAACGATGCCGCCATCCATGCGCTCGGCGATCGCCAGGAGCTTGATCACGTAGCCGAGCTCCTGGGCGTACTGGAAGTCCCGGGGGTGGAGCTTCGTGATGCCGACCGTCTCGATCTGTTCGGGGCGGACGCGGCTGCGGAACCCCAGCGTGGCCATGATCGCGAGCTTGTAGGCGGCGTCGTAGCCCTCAACATCGTTCGTCGGGTCGGGCTCGGCGTAACCGAGGCGCTGGGCTTCGGCGAGCGCTTCGGCGAAGCCCGCGCCCCCGGGCGGTTCGATGCCCTGCGAACGCAGTGCGTGGCCGACAGCGCCGGATCGCGCGAGCCCGGTGAGGATGTAGTTCGTGGTGCCGTTGATGATCGCGCGGATGGAGGTGATGCGGTTCGCGAGCAGGTCTCGGCGGAAGGGGGCGATGAGGGGGATGCCGCCACCGACGCTCGCTTCGAACATGATGTCGAGGCCTCGGCTGTGGGCATCGGCGAGGAGCTCGGGGCCGGACTTCGCCATGAGTTCTTTATTCGCCGTGACCACGTGCTTGCCCGCGGCGATGGCGGCACGGATGTACGAGCCTGCTGGCTCCTCGCCGCCAATCACCTCGACGACAATGTCGACCGCCGGGTCATTCAGGACATCGTTCACGTTGGCGGTCATGAGGCCGGCCGGGAGTTCGACAGTGCGGGGCTTGGAGAGATCGCGCACGGCGGCTTTGCGCACCACCAGGGGCGCGCCCACCTGGCGAGCGAAGTAGTCCCGCCGCTCGATGAGCGCCTGCGCCACGCCGCCACCGACGACGCCGAGGCCGATCAGGCCAACACCAATTTCCCGGCCCGAGCCGCTACTTGCCGACGTGGTCATTGACCCAATTGTAATCGTCGTTGTTGATGGTCCGTTTGATGTTGACCTGCGGGCGCTTGTCCTTCACGGCATCGGCGAGTGCGAGGTCGGCGAGCTGGCTCTTCTGGGTTTCGGAATAAACGCCCTCGGGGTCGCGCTTTTCGATGCGGAAGACCCAGTAGTTGCCGGAGACCTCAACGGGACCGAGGAGATCGGAGCCTTCGGGCTTGCCTTCGATGGCCGCGCGAACGTTATCCGGAAGGAGCCGGGCAGGCTCGGGGTCGAAGAGGCCGTCGTTCTGGCGCGAAGTGAGGTCCGTGGAATCAGTCTGGGCGACCGACCCGAGGTCCTCGCCGGCCTTCACGCGAGCGAGCACCGCATCGGCATCTTCCTTCGAGGCACTGACCACGCCCCGGACCGTGATGAGCTCGCCCTTGTCGCCGATGTCCGATGAAAGCGCATCCTTGAGCTTGTTCACCCAGACCTGGGCCTCGGTGTAGCGGCGGTAGGCGTCGTCGCTCATGAGGACCGTGCGCAGGCGCTGGCGGTAGAGGGTATCGAACGAGCTGCCCGCGCCGCCGACCGGCACGCCGAGCTGGGCCGCAATCTCGGCGGTCACCTCCTCATCGGATACGGTGATGCCCCGCTCTTCCGCGATGATGCGGGCGATGGCTTCCGTTTCAAGGTCTGTGAAAAGGGTCTGTTCGAGGATCGAGATGTTCGAACCAGAACCCGAATTGGCCTGTGCGGAGAGGAACAGGCGGTCGGTGTAGTAGCTCAGCGAGAACTTCTGCTCGCCGACGGTGAGGACCGTCTTGTTCGGCTGCAGGAACTGGGAGTTGACCCACTTGTAGCCCAGCAGCCCGAGGAGCAGGGCGATGAGGAGCCCGCCGGCGATCCAGACCGCGCGGATCTGCGCGGTTTCTCCGAACGAGAACCTGCCCTGGGATTTGTTGGCATTGCGGGGTCGGGGCCTTGGGAGGCCGGTTGTTCGGTCGCGACGGGCCATGAATCTCCTCGGGGTGGGCGGGGGCCGCCCGGGGTTAGTATGGCCTAGCCGCGGATTGGGAACACGCCCGTTTCGCGGACGTGGGCGAGCGTGTAGGGAAGCAGGGCAAGGTGCCGGGCGCGCTTGATCGCGGTGCAAACGAGGCGCTGATGCTTCAGGCAGGTGCCTGTCTTGCGGCGGGGCTCGATCTTGCCGCGGTCGCTGATGAAGACGCGGAGGCGGCTAATGTCCTTGTAATCGGCGCCCTTGATGTGGTCGACGCAGAAGCGGCAGACCTTGCGGCGGCTGCCATAGCGCGGGCGTTGCGGGCGCGACGGGCGATCTTCGGATGAGCGTTCTTCTGATGACATGGTTCAGTTCCTTCCCGATGGGTTTGTCCTGCCTGTGAGGGCGGACCGGGTGAGTGGGCGGCGAGGCGCCCGGAGTATTGAGTTATTCGAAGGGCAGGTCGTCGACTTCGACGTCGCCGCCGCGGCTATAGCCGCCGGAGCGAGGCCGGGCCGGCGCCCCGTTACCCCAGTCGTCGTTGCCGCCCTGGCTTCCGCCGCCACCATCGCGGCCACCGAGAAGCTGGACGGTCTGGGCGACGACCTCGGTCATATAGTGCTTTTGACCCTGGTCGTCGTCCCAGCTACGAGTCTGGAGGCGACCCTCGATGTAGAGGGATTTGCCCTTCGTGATGTACTGGGAGACGCGTTCCGCGGTGTCTCCCCAGATGAGAATGTTGAACCACTCCGTCTGGTCTTCCCATTCGTTCGTGGTCTGGTTGCGGCGGCGGTTGTTCACAGCGAGCGAGAACTTGCACTGGGGAGTGCCAGAGGCCATGTAGCGCAACTCGGCATCTTTGCCGGCGTTACCGATGAGCATGACTTTGTTCAGGTTCGCCATGATTCGCCTTCCTTAGCTTTCGGCGGGGGCTTCTTCCGCCTTTGAGTCGTCGTCTGCCTCGGGGGCCGCTTCGGCAGCCGCGGCGGGCACTTCGGCCACTGCCTCAGCTTCGGCCGGGGCTTCCGCCTTCGGCTCTTCGGCTGCCGGAGCTTCTTCAGCCGGGGCAGTGGCTTCCGCCGCTGCGGCAGGAGCTTCCGCGGCAGGCGCCGGGCGAGGCTCTCGGGGTTCGCGCGGCGGCGGTGGCGGCGGCAGCTCGTCGGCCCGGACCGTCAGGTAACGGTAGACCTTTTCGTCGATCTTGAGTGCGGCTTCGAGGCCGGCAACTTCAGTCGGTTCGAAATCGATCCGGGTGACGACGTAGTCGCCGTCGAGCGCGCGGTTGATCGGATAGGCCATCCGGCGCCGTCCCCAGTGGTCGATCTTGAGCATCTTTCCGCCACGAGCCTCGACGAGGCTGGTCAGGCGTTCCGGGCCGGCATCAGGGCCACCCGCTTCTGCGACGGCGAGGTCATAGACCACCGTCAACTCATATTCTCTCATGAATCCTCAGCCGGGCGATGGGTTTGTCCTTCCTCAGGGAAAGGACCGGGCTCCCGGCACGAACAGGAAACGTACCACGGGCTGTGGTTACCCTCAACGCGAAAAGGGGGCTGGCGGGGAGTTGGCGGCCCTCATCCCCGGCCCCTTCTCTCTGTAGGTTTTGGTAGCCAGGCAGATGTCTGGTAGGAAACGAGGGAGCGCAGGCAGGGCAGTTCACTGACCCAGACCCCTTCTGGCTTCGTGCCTTTCGGGAGACATGTCG
>JBFWZP010000011.1:0-106600 GCA_050185215.1 Dehalococcoidia bacterium
CGATGGAGCGGAGGACAGGGACCCAAGCTCTCCCACGGGCTTGGTGTCCCCAGGGGCAGTCGGTCTCCTGTCCACCACCGCAGCCCGGATCTTAGCCGACCCGGGCTCAGGCAACTTACAAGGGGATCCAGGCCGTATCACGGAGCACTCGGACTGCCCTCAATCAACAGGGTCCGACATTCCTTTCAAGTTGCGTGGGCGATTTGACTTTCCCGTTCGGGAAATCCTCTTTCTACTTGTCTTATGAAATACCGGCGGATTGTCGCCAAGTTCGGGACGAGCCTGCTGACCGCCGGTTCGGACCGGCTGGACCTGCAGGCGATGGCGCAACTCGTGGGGCAGGTGGTGCGGCTGCGGGCGCAGGGCTGCGAAGTCGTGGTGATTTCGAGCGGGGCGCAAGCCGCGGGGCGGCACCGGCTTCGCGGCCGCCTGCCTGCGGGCCGGACGCCGAGTCGCCAGGCCTTCGCTTCCGTAGGGCAGAGCCACCTCATGCAGAGCTGGGACGAGCTCTTCGACTGGCACGAAATCGTCGTGGCGCAGGTGTTGCTCACGCGGCGTGACCTGACCGACCGGCTGGGCTATCTGAACGCGCGCAACACCCTCCGCGACCTGATCGAGGCCGGGACTCTGCCGATCGTGAACGAGAACGACGCGGTGGCGCTCGACCAGGTGCTGGCCACGCGCATCGGTGAAAACGACAGCCTTTCCGCGTACGTCGCCAACCTCATCGATGCCGACCTGCTGGTGATGCTGACCGACGTCGAAGGACTGTACGACGCGGATCCCCGACTGAAGCCCGATGCGAGACTGCTCGAACGAGTTGAACGCATCGATTCGGCGGTCGAGGCGCTGGGCGGCGGGGCCAACGGGCCCGGAACGGGAGGGATGGCGACGAAGCTCCGGGCAGCGATGATCGCGACCCAGGCCGGGGTGGATGTGGTGGTTGCCAGCGGGCGCCAGCCGGACGCGCTGATGGCGATTGCGAACGGAGAATCACGCGGGACGTTTTTTCCAGCTCCGGGCGACCGGATGGAGAGCCGCAAGCGCTGGATCCTGGCGCACGTCCTGCAGGACGCACACATTGTGGTTGATGCCGGGGCTGCGACGGCCCTCAAGGGCCAGGGACGGAGCCTGCTTCCGGCCGGGGTTGCGGGCGTAGTTGGCACGTTCCAGCGCGGGGACGCCGTCGAGATTCGCGGTCCGGGCGGCGAGCGAGTAGCGGCCGGGACCACGAACTACAGCAGCGATGAGCTCGCGCGCATCCGCGGCCAGAAGTCGGACCGTATCGCGGAGACACTCGGGTATGCGTACGGCGATGAGGTGATCCATCGCGACAACATGGTGATGTTGTAGGGCTGGCTCAGTCCCGGTGTTCGGGAAGCCGTGGCATTCCCCATGCAGGATCGGGCCGCCAGTTCAGCCAGTGATTGCCGAACGGCTCCTCACGGCGTTCGAGGCGGGCGATGCCTTCGAAGCCGGCGGCCCGGACGGTATCAGCGGTCTCGTGATCGATGAGCCCACGATCGCGGAGGTGGCTGAACTCGTCTTCGTCCTTCCACCACCAGGCACGTTCCGCATCGACCACGACATCCAGCATCATGTCCATCATTTCGATGCCGCCTTCGACGCGCCGGAAGGGCTCCTGGAGGTTGATGTACCAGCCCCAGTGTTCGCCGGTCTCGGGGGCCCAGGTGACGCGGATCGCGAGCCATTCTCCCGGCCGGACGAATTCGAGGCAGGGGACGCGCCAGTGCCAGTCTTCGAGCACCCAGTCGCCGAATTCCATGTTGCGGGCGAACCGTTCGGAGCGATCGGGGTGGTGTTCGCGCGATGGCGGCGTGGTGGGAACCTTCCAGGTGGTGCCACCCGGGCACCAGAACACGAGGCGCTCTTGCGTGTCTTCAACCACCGTCACCGGGCGGCGCGACCAGGTCCGCCCGCGCCAGACTTCCTCGATGACGATGGTTTCGCCGGAATGCCAGCCCATCGTTCGATGATATGCGATCGGCCCTCGGCGATTGGCTATTGCCCGCGCGGACAGGCCAGCGCTTCTCGGAAGACCTCACTCTCCGGGCCTGGATCGGCGCCGGTGAGCTTGGGGATGAAGTTGGTGACCTGGAGCTTTTGCGCGGCGATCACGCCGGTTGTGGGGTCGCGGAAGACCATGGTCGCGGTGTGTGGCCCATTGCCGAGCGGCACCCGCTCGCCATCCTTCTCCAACTCCAACTGGAAGCAGACCGTGCCCACGAAGGTGGTGGTCGAACCCGCGGACCAGCGAGCCACGGTCTTGCCTTCAGAATCGAGCCAGAGTTCGAACCCTGCGCCGGGGTGGGTGGCAACCTGGGCGACGATCTGGAGGGCCGGCTGCCCATTTTCGAGTTCGGCCCAGCGGGCCAGGCCGAATTCCACCTGCCACTTGTCGGGCGGGTCTTTCTCGTCGGGCGCGGACTCGGAAGGATTGAACGCGGTGTTGCCGGTGGTGGTGCCGATAAGCGTCTTCAGGGTTGGCGAAGTGACGTAGGAAGCGTCGGGCTTCTCGCATGCGACCAGGCCGAGGGCCATGACGGCGAGGAGCGCAGCCAGGAAGTAGCGGGGCACGTGATAAGGGTGGCCGCAAAGGAACGAAGGAACAAAGGCGCGTAAGGGTGGGAAGCCAGAATTCGCCCTAGCCCAGCACGCGCTCCAGCAGCCGAGTCGCAGCGCGCTTCGCTGTGCTGTTGACCTCCACCTGGGGGCCGACGCAGCCGGGACAGCCGCTTTCGCATTCGCAGGCTTTCGCGAGGGCAAGGCAGGCTTCCAGAAGCTGTTCGCGGACATCGAAGAGGCGTTCGGCCAGGCCGACGCCGCCGGGGGCCATGTCGTAAAGGTAGACCGTCGGCAGCTCGGTGCTGGGCGCGCGGACCTGGACGTTCGCGCCGATGTCGCGGGCATCGCAAAGGCAGAAGATGGGCGCGAGGTTGCGCGCGAGCTCGCCGATGCCGGAGAGGCCGCTGGCGATCTGCTCGCGGTCCATTCCGCTTGTGGCCTTCTCGTCGAAAGTGAGCCAGTACGAGGTGGTGTGGAGGTTGGCTTCGGGGATGGCGATCTTCCCCCAGCCGACGTTCTCGTGGGTGTAGAGCTTCACCTTCTTGAAGATGGTCGCGAGGAAGGTGATGGCGACTTCGCCCATGTCGTGGCGGCCCGCCGCGGCGGGTTCGCTGCGGAATTCGTCGAGCACCTTCAGTTCGACCGCGAGCTGGGCATCGGTGTAGTAGTCGACCGCCACGGGCGTGACGAACGCCTTCTTGTCGTCCCAGTCGAGGTACTCGACCTGGTATTGCTGCCCGCGGTGGATGTAGATGGCGTCTTCGTGGATGAGGAGCGGCGCGCTCGGGGTGTCGCACTCGCCGATGACCCGCGGCTGCGGGCCCTGTTCGATGATCACAAAGTTGTCAGTGCTTGCGGTGCGAAGGCTGACCTGTTCGGCGGGATAGGCTTCGCTCATCCAGTGGTAGCGGTTGTTCGCCTTCTGGATGACGCCGTCTTCCGCGAGGATGTCGAGCAGTTCATCGGTGTTGGCGCCGAAGACTTCGCCCACGGTGAACGGCAGCTCGAATGCCGCGCACTTCAAATGGCTGGCCATCACGAAGAGGTTGTCCGGATCGATGAGGCCGCGCTCCATGGCGCCTTCGAAGACGAAATCGGGGTGAGTCGCGACGAACTGGTCGAGCGGGTTCGAGGATGCGACGAGGACGGAGAGCGCGGATCCGCGGCTTCGCCCCGCGCGTCCGAACTGCTGCCAGAGACTCGCAAGGGAACCCGGGTAGCCAGTGATGACGCTCGCGCCCAGACCGCCGATATCGATGCCAAGTTCGAGCGCGTTGGTCGCCACGACCCCGCGGATGGTGCCGTCGCGCAGGCCTTTTTCGACGGCCCGGCGTTCGTTCGGGAGGTAACCACCGCGGTAGCCGGTGACGCGCTCGGGGTCGCCGGGCTTGCTGCGGAGGGAGTCACGGAGGTAGGTCAGGAGCAATTCGACGCGCGTTCGGCTGGGCGCGAAGACGATGGTCTGGACGCCAGAGCGGATGAGTTCGGCGCCGATATCGCGGGCAGCCTTGATGGACGACTGGCGGATGCCGAGTTCTTTGTTCACGACGGGCGGATTGTGGATGACGACGATGCGTTCGCCCGCCGGGGCGCCGTTGTCATCGACGAGTTCGACCGTGTCACCGACGAGAGCCGTGGCGAGTTCGCCGGGGTTCGCGATAGTCGCCGAGCAGAGGATGAAGGTCGGGTCGGAGCCGTAGAACTGGCAGATGCGGCGGACGCGGCGGATGACGTTCGCGAGGTGGCTCCCGAACACGCCCCGGTAGCTGTGGACTTCGTCGATGACGACGTATTCGAGGCTTTCGAACAGCTGCATCCACTTCGTGTGGTGGGGAAGGATGGCGGTGTGGAGCATGTCCGGGTTCGTCAGGACGATGTGACCTGCCTGGCGGACGGCGCGGCGAGCATCGGCGGGGGTATCGCCGTCGTAGGTGAAGGTGCGGATATCCTCGCGCAGGTCGGTGATGAGTCCGTGGAGTTCGTCGAGTTGGTCTTGAGCGAGCGCCTTCGTGGGGAAAAGGTAGAGCGCCCGGGTGGAAGGGTCCTTCAGGATCGATGACAGGACCGGGACGTTGTAGCAGAGCGTTTTGCCGCTGGCGGTAGGGGTGACGACGACCGTGTTCTTGCCTTCGAGGGCGTTGCCGATGGCGGCGGACTGGTGGACGAACGGCTGCTCGATGCCGCGCTTGCGGAGGACCGCGGTGATGCGCTCATCGACGCCTTCGGGCCACTCGCCGAATCGCGCGGGGCGCTCGTCGATGCGTCGGACGTGGGTCTCGGTGGGCTTAGCCTGAAGACCGGCAACCACTTTTTCGGCGATAACCACCGGTGGTACCGGCCTGACGGCTGGGACGGGGTAGGCGGGAGGAGGCTTGGCCATTTCGGACTTCCCGGCTTTCGAAATGTGGTGCGATTCGCACAGATGTTCGCATGAGTATGGCGGGGATCTGGCCGTGGGGGAAGTCCTCGGGGCGGTCGGTTTTGGAAACGCAGGGCGCGGAGTGGCAGAGTTTCGGGTCTTCACGACGAGTGGAGGGCCCGGGTGGCGATTCGGGCAGTGGAAGAGCCACCGTTATAGTCCGGTGTCATGCTACGAAATCTCAATCGGACCGGCCTCTTCGCGGGGACGGCCATAGCGAGCGTTGTCCTTGGGGTCGGGGCCGTCGTGTACCTCGCGGCCGACGGAGGGGGCGACAAGCAAGCATCGACAACGACTCTCGCCGCGACGCCCACTCTCACTCCGATGTCAACGCGAATCTTCGACCGCCGAGGACCTGACGGCGGAGTGCTGCTTGGCGAGCTGGTAAGGCAACCAGATCCTGGGACGCCGCCGACCCCGTACTCCATTCCGGCGAACACTGAAGCGTTCGTTAATGACCAGGTGGAACCGCGGCTGGTCCGCATGTGCGAAGCGGGATGGCTGCCCCACAATCCCGGTGCTGACTGCGTTGAGTCGGTGCACACCTCCGGTTATGAGGTCACTACCACCCTTGATTGGGAACTGAACGAGGCCGCGCTTAAACAGGTCCAGGACGCAATCCGCGAAGGCGAGATCAACGGGTGCGATTGCCACAATGCTGCTTTAATCACCATAGAACCAGAATCGGGCCAGGTCCTCATCTACGTTCCGAACGCGAACCCTGCAACGCGGGAGGATCCACGGGTCTTTGGCCAAATCGACCAACTGGTCGAGGTGAACCTCGCCGGCACGGCGTTCCTGCCGGTGGTCTACCTCACCTGGTTCGACAAGCTCGCGAAGACACCGCTCAGCACCTTATGGGATACCAACCCGTTACCGCTTGATGGCGGCCAGGTGGAGAACGCGCACGCGCAGGTGGATACGTTCGGTCTCATCAGTGCGCGAGCGGCGCTTGCGGCCGCGTTGGAGGCACCGGGGGTTCAGGCTGCTGCAGATGTGGGCGTTGATTCGGTCCTAGACACGGCGAATGCGCTGGGCATCACAACGATGGCGCAGCACTTCGATCCCACGTGGGTCACGCACGAAGCCGTCCGATATGGCCCTGCTGTCGCCGCGTACGGCGCGAACGTTCGCGCCGTAGATCTTGCCTACATGTACGCCACCATCGCGAACATGGGGAAAATGGTTGGGACCCCGCACCTCGCGCGGTCTATCGATCCGGCGAGCCTGCCCAGTACTACGACCGCGACCGGGGCTGACTACGAGACCGCATTGAAGCAGAGACTCGAATTCTCTCGCGGAGACACACGACTTCCCGGAACGCGCGAACTGGATCCGATTGTCGTCCTCGAAGTGCGCGACCGAAACGGGAAGGTGTTATTCCATCAAGGAGAGCCAGAATCGCGGCAGGTCGCGAGCCCTGACTCCGTCTGGCTGCTTCACTCCATCCTGTCCGACTGTTCGGCCCGGTTCATCTTCTGGCCATGCGGGAGGAGCAACGGCGACGCGGCCCTCGACTTTTTCACCAGTGACGGCACCCGGGTTCCCTCCGGAATTGCCTTTGGGCAACAGCCGTCGCAGGGAGGGCAGATTCTCGACATGTGGTTCGCGGGCTACGCGAGGAATGCCGCGACAGTAGTCTGGTTGGGAAATGCCGACAACTCGGCCATCGACACAGCAACGTCAGGCGCGCTTTCGTCTCGGGTGGCCGTGATCCTCTGGAAGACGTGGATGGGGGCGTACCACGACGCCCTGGCGGTCAAAGGCATCGACGTCGTCCCAAGTTTTGATGACTTGAAACCCGCCAATGTCGAGCGCCGTGAATTCACGCCAGCGGTGATCGATGTCCTTCGAGACGGCGGTGGCCCGGCAGCGTTCTGCGTCAGCCCCGGCAACACGTGGGTTCGTACCGACCTCAGGTACGAGAGCGAATGCGTGAACACAGAATTCGATTCGAGGACGGGGTTGCCAGCGACAGCCGATACCCAGGCCGAGTACCGTGTCGAACGCCTGGCTGTGAAGCTGCCGGCCCTTGCGACCGACATCGCCGAGTCCATTGCGGTGAGGCTGGGCATCCCGGTTGCGTCGCCCTAGATACGTGTTTCTGGCGCTGGCGCTGCCTCTGACAGCAGGGTGTGAGCTGTTGACCCGCGCGGGTAGTATCGCCGCATGAGTAACTCACCAATCATCCTGGTGCCGGGATTCTGGCTTGGGGCGTGGGCATGGGACGAAGTCGCCGGGTTGTTGCGGGCCGATGGGCACGAGGTTGTCGCTCTGACATTGCCGGGACTGGAGTCGGTCGATGCGGACCGCTCCGCGATCACCCTGGAGGACCACGTTGGGGCGATTTGCACCGCGATTGAGGCGGCGGGGCGGCCCGTGGTGCTGGCGGTCCACAGTGGGGCGAGCGTTCCGGGGTACGGCGCGAGCGACCGCTTGCCCGGGCGGATCGCGGCAATGGTCTATGTGGATACGGCGCCGGCGACGGGTGCCATCGACCCGGAGCGCGAGGGCGTCGAAGTCGAACTCTGGTCGCCGGAGAAGCTGGCCGAATCGGAGAACCTCGACGGGCTGAGCGAGGAACAACTCGCGACGTTCCGGCGCCGGGCGGTGCCCGAGCCGGCGACAGCATTCCGGGAAGGTCCGAACCTCTCGAACCCGGCGCGGATGGACGTCCCGAGCACAGTGATTTGCACCAGTTTCACCTCGGAGCAGTACAAAGAAGCGGCAAAGGCCGGTTATCCGTGGATGAACGGGCTCAATGAGGTCAAGAACCTGACCTACATCGACCTGCCCACGAGCCACTGGCCGATGTGGTCGCGGCCGAAAGAACTGGCGGAAATTATTGGCGGGGTGGCCAAGGCGTAGCCCTCATCCCCCGGCCCCTTCTCCCGCGAGGGGAGAAGGGGTTCCACACAAATCGGCGTGGTCTGTCGAGGGGATGTCCGGACTTGCACAGCTATTCGAGTCTTGGCAACCAGCCGTGGTCGGGGTATTTGGAGGCGATGGCCCCTGAGAGCCACTGCCGACCTGGTGGTTCGATGACGTCGAGGATGGCCCCGAAGTCGACGATGTCGTGCGGGCGAGGTTTGAGGTCCTTGCGATCGTGGTAGGCCGTCGCTTTGAAGTAGGCGATGACAACCGGCGCGAGGGCCGGGATGCCCCACGGGGTTTGTCGAAAGGCATCCGCGATCGGCAGCGCGAGCCGCGGTTCGTTGTCGAAGACGCAATTGTCGCCATCGCGCGGGTTCAGTTCGAAATCAAAATCCGAGCCGTCGCGTGCGCTCTTGTATGGCGGGTTCGTCCAGGCGCGGAGAAGTTCGAGGTTCCGTTCTCCGGGTGGGCGGGCGTGGATGTGGGCCGGAAGGACGAGCATTCGCCCGTTCCAGGGGTGGGTGGCCGTGGGCTCGGCCTCGTCGTGGGCCACGAAATGCCAGTCGTTGAGATGCGCAAAGAGCTGCGGCGTGTCCTCCGCGAAGAGGGTGATGTCCACGTCGAGGTGGTCGCGGGTGACCTTGCCGAGCCACGCATCGACAGCCCACCCGCCACACAGAGCCCAGGGCGGGCCGAAACCATTCATGGCGCGAACGGCGTTCAGCACCGGCCCGGGAATCGTTCCAGGGGAAGAAGACAAACAGGTACTCCAGAGTGTGAAAGACGCAGGCGCAGGCGCGCCCCGCGAGGGTGCGTCTCTCAGCCCGCCACATGGACGAAAAACGTCAGGCGAGGGCGAGGGAGGCGCGAGGAGAAGAGCAAGACATTTCGGTGGCCTCCTTGTCCGGCGGGTGCACCGGAGCGAGTGCACAGTACCTCGCGGGTCGCCGGGAACGCAATTGCTGTGTCAGTCGAGTGGCCGGAGGTCTTCCTCTCGGAGGGCATCCTGAGCGCCGAGGGCAGCACCCATGAGGCGCATTTCGCGGCCGAGGCGCGTCGTCTTTTCAGCGATGCCGGCCATGTAGGTTCGCGCCGGGGTGACTTTCACCCAGAGACGGCGCCGAGGGACGTAGAACGTGATCGCGAGGCCTATCACAGCCATGCCCACGGCAACCCAGATGAAGGTATCTCCGGGGTCGCGGCGCACGCTGACGCCCGACGCTTCGACCTGGCCCGCGA
This sequence comes from Dehalococcoidia bacterium, assembly GCA_050185215.1. Lineage (GTDB taxonomy): Bacteria > Chloroflexota > Dehalococcoidia > Tepidiformales > Tepidiformaceae > Amarobacter. The sequence goes on from JBFWZP010000011.1 coordinate 9,119, forward strand.
AGGTATAGGTGTAGCCGTTGGTCCCCTTCACCGGCCGGTTCTTGCCGAGGATGACATTGTCATCGGCGACGCCGGAGACGTAGAGGTAGGGCGTTCCATCCGCGGTGGTCGGCATCTGGACTGTGGCGCCGGCATCGCTGGTCGCGCCGGGCATATCGAGCACCTGGATGGCCGGAATCGAGACTGCCGTGGTGAAGGTAATGCGATTGCCGCCGGAAAGGACCGATTCGCCGGGCGCGAGAGTTATCGGGTTGACATCATTTCCGGCGAAGAGGAGCGACATCTTCCCATCGACGATTCGCCAGGCGACTTCGTATGCCGGGCCGGTGTCCGCGTTCGGTTCCGATGGGAACACCAGCGTCGCCGTCGCGTAGTCGTCGCCACGGGCGGCGGTTTCGCCGGGATCGGTGCCCATCTGGGGGAGCACCCCTTCGAAGAGCTTCTGGCCCTTGCCATCGGTGACCAGGAATGCGGGGACGGCCGTCGTCTGGTTTTCGAAGTCGAGGTTGGTATCGAATACGACGCGGCCATCTGCGTTCGTGATCCGCAGCGCCGCGATATCGTTGAACCAGGCGGCCTGGTGAATCTTGTAGCCAAAGGCCCGGCAGGGGTCGTTGACCGTGGTCTTGCAGGTCTTCACCTCGTCGCCGCGGCGGACTTCGATGAGGCTGTAGTAGTCCACCACGTTGTTGTCGGCATCGAGTCCCCGATAGGCATCGTTCACGGTGAGAAAGAGCTGGTTCGGCCCCGGCTTGTCGAAGAGGGCGGCTTCGGGGGCGCCTTCGGCGAAGACGTACGTGCGGTCGAAACCGGCCATGGTCGTTAGCAGCGCGCCAATGAGGAGCATGAGCAGGGCAAGGTGGCTGAGGAACGTGCCGTACTGGCTCCATCCGAAGCGGTCGGCGAAGAGGTAGGTGGCGCCCTCACGCTCCTGGGCGCGAAGCACCTTGTAATGGCGCTTGCGCAGGAGCGCTTCGACTGCCTCTGAGCCACCGGCATGGGTGAACGACGCGCGATGGTGGGCGCGCTCGAAGTACGCATCGGAGACGGTGAGCGCCGGCCGTTGGACGCTTCGCCAGGTGGGACGGAAACGGCTCACCGTGCAGACCGTGACGGCCACGATAATGAGGACCCAGAGTCCGTTGAACCAGGTTGAATGGAACACATCGAAGAGCTGGAGCCTATCCATTGGCGCGGTGAACGAGCCGTAGGTTTCCTCGCGGAGGCCCATCCACGCGGCGCGGGCGGCAGGGTTCCCGCGCATCGGGCCGGGAACCTGCGGGAGGATGGTGCCGACCAACCCTGCGAGGAGTGCGAGGCCCACAAGGAAAAGGGCGAACTTCACGTTCGTCAGCAGGTTCCAGAGAGTCCGCAACGGATCGAGGCCTGAAGGCTCGGCGATGCGCGAGTCGCCACCCTGCATGGTGGATTGCTGGGCCGCGCTCATTGCAGCATCGCTTCGATATCCGTCATCTGCGTCTCGTTGATGCGGCCGTAGTAGATCTGTTCGATGACGCCGTCAGGTGCGATGAGGAAGCTCATAGGAAGGCCGCGGCCGACGCCATAGGCCTGGGAGACTTCGCCGGAGGTATCGAGGACGACGGGGTAGCTCACGCCGAATTCGTCCACGAATTCGCGCGCTGCGGAAGTGCGCTCCTGCCAGTTCACACCAAAGACGACGATGCCCTGGTTGCTGTTGTGTTCATAGAACGACTGGAGGTCGGGCGTTTCGTCGCGGCAGGGGCCGCACCAGCTCGCCCAGAAATTGAGGAGCACGTACTGCCCGCGGAAATCGGAGAGAGTCGTGGTCTTGTCGTTGAAGCCGGCAAGCTTGAAGTTCGGGGCAGCGCGGCCTTCGCGGGCCGCCGGCGATTCGTCGGTGGGGTTGTTCATGAGGTCGACGATGCCCAGGCCCGGGGTGTGACTCGACCCGGCGCCGGCGTTGTCCCGGAATTCGAGATACCAGATGGCGGCGCCGACGACAAGTACGATGAGCGCGGCCAGGCCGAGGGTGGAGGCGGGCCCGGAGTATTCGCGGCGCCGCTGGGGGCGTTCGTCGGGGAGGGGTTCAGTCATGGTGTGGAGCCGCAACGAGGGTACCAGAGGCGCGGGTTGGGGGGAGTAAGGAGGGGCGGGTTATCATCCGCGCATGATTCCGACATACGAACAGATGATGCTTCCAATCCTGACCGTTTTGTCCGATGGCTCCGATTGGAGTCGCACCGAGCTTCGGGAAGCGGTAGCGGAAAAAATGCACCTCAGCGACGAAGATCTGCAGCACCTCCTCCCTTCTGGCACGCAAACGACGGTCGGCAATCGAATCAACTGGGCATGCCACCGACTAGTCAAGGCGGGACTAATCGAGCGCATAGCCAGGGGTGTCGCCCGAATCACCGAAGGGGGTCGGGCCATGCTCGCGGATCACCCGGTCTCCTTCGGAGAGACGGAGCTGCGGCAGATACCCGACTATCGCGCCTGGATTGAGCAGACCGCGGTTCGCTCGGAATCGGAGCCTTCGAAGGGTGTGATCGAGAGTTCCCGCGACGAGACGCCCGAGGCTCAACTCGAACTGGCTCATAGACAACATCGCTTGGCAATTGAAGACGAGCTCTTGACGCGAGTTCGTCAACTGGAGCCTGCCGGCTTCGAGCGCATGGTTGTTGGACTCCTCTTGGCGATGGGATATGGCGTCAAGGGAGACGGGGAACACATTGGGCGTTCCGGAGACGGGGGCGTGGACGGCGTTATTCGCGAGGACAAGCTCGGGCTAGATCTCGTCTACATTCAGGCAAAAAGATGGGGCGGCAGCGTCGGCCGACCTGAAATTCAGGCGTTCGTCGGTAGTCTGGCAGGACTCAAAGCCAGAAAGGGCGTGTTCATAACCACATCGTCGTTTTCGCGAGAAGCCTATGACTATCTCAATCGAATCGAGACTAGAATTGTACTCATCGACGGTCCGCAGCTTGCTCGACTAATGTTTGATACTGGCGTAGGGGTGACGGTCCGAGAAACATTCGAAGTGAAGGCGGTCGATTCAGACTATTTCGACGATGTCTAACTGGCTCCAAATCGCCTCAACCACCGCTTCCGGCGGAAGCGTCGCATCGATGACCAACCAGCGAGCTGGGTCCGCGGCTGCCTGCGCGAGGTAGCCTTCGCGCACCTTGCGGTGGAACTCGAGTCCTTCGAGTCCGGTGCGAATGGCTTCGGTTTCGCCATGCTTCCGGCGCAACCCGATCTCGGGATCGATGTCGAGGTAGACGATCAGGTCGGGCTCGAGTCCCCCGGTCGCGGTAGCGTTGGCGGAGCGGACTTTGGCCTCATCGAGGCCGCGGGCATGCACCTGGTAGGCGAAGGTGCTCGGGGCGAAGCGGTCGCAGATGACCGTTTCGCCGCGCGCGAGCGCCGGCCGAATGACTTCTTCCACGAGCTGCGCACGCGCCACGAGGAAGGCGAAGAGTTCGGCCCAGGGCGTGAGTTCTTCGTGGAGCAGGCCGCGGACGAGTTCCCCGACCTTCGTGCCGCCGGGTTCGCGGGTGTGGACGACAATCGTGCCCGAATCGCGAAGGCGCGTGGAGATGGCGGCGGAAGCCGTGGACTTCCCCGAGCCTTCGCCGCCTTCGAACACGATGAACTTCTCCGGCATGCCGAGAGAGTACCCGCTGGAACGACTAGCGGCCCGGCAGGATTTTCACCCGGCGCTGCGGGTCCTTCCCGGAGCTGGTGCTATCGAGGTTGTAGCGCGTAGCGAGCTGGTGCTGGACGCGGCGCACATAGCTGTTGGCGGGGGGCAGTTCCACGGGCCGGCCGTCCTCGATGACCTTCGCGATCGCGTCCTCGGTCTCCCGGAAGACATCCACCATGGGGTCGCGGCGTGGTGCGCGGCTCGTTTCCAGGCCATCGGGCCGGAACTGCTGGAGGGCCTGCTCGAGGTGGTAGCCGCTGTTGCTCTTCACCACGTACATCGGGAGGTTGCGCTCCTCGGCGTCGCGAAGGGCTGCCGGCTTGGAGCGGTAGTGGCTGCGCATGGTGAGTACTGCATCGGCGACGCTGATGTCGTCGACCATCTCGATGGGCAGGCCGCTGTTGCGAATGGCCGATTCCAGCCGGGCGCGAGGGATGCCGAACGGGTACAGGTGCACGACTCGCCGGTTCTCAGTCCGGACGGGGGCCTCTGCCGGGGCCGCTTCAGGCTCGAAGAGGCCGGCATCGCGGTGTTCGCGGACGTGGCCGCCGCCGCGACGATGGGCCGGTTCGCCCCAGCCCGTGCGCTGAGGCCGGGCGCCACCGGAGAGCAGCCCGGAGGACGCGCGGTCCGCTTCGCGTTGGGGCTCATCGATGATTTCGACGCGGCCGGTGGTGCTCAGCTGGCGGGTCTCTGGGTTGGCGAGGTAGCCGCGCAGCATCGCGTCGACCGTGTCCGCGACGTTCTTGTGCAGTGCGACGCGCTTCCAGCTTTCGATCTCGATGACGACATCGAAAGTCGGCGGCGCCTTCCGCTCGAGGATGGACTTCTGCGTGCCCCGGCGGCGCGCTTCTTCGTCGCCCAGCGTGACGGACTGGATGCCGCCGATAAGGTCGGCGAGCGTCGGGTTGAGCATGAGGTTTTCGAGCGACGTTCCATGGGCTGTGCCGACGAGCTGGACGCCGCGCTCGGCGATGGTGCGGGCCGCCTGCGCTTCGAGTTCAGTGCCGATTTCATCGATGACGATGACTTCCGGCATGTGGTTCTCAACTGCTTCGATCATCACTGCGTGCTGGGCGAGCGGGGTTGCCACCTGCATCCGGCGCGAGCCGCCGATAGCCGGGTGAGGGACATCGCCGTCGCCGCCGATTTCGTTCGAGGTATCGACGATGACGACCCGCTTGTTCGCATCGTCTGCGAGGACGCGGGCGACTTCGCGCAACATGGTGGTTTTGCCCACGCCGGGCTTGCCAAGGAAGAGGATGCTCTTCCCGCTGAGGACGAGGTCTTCGATGACGCGGATCGTGCCGTAGACGGCGCGGCCGACGCGGCAGGTGAGACCCACGATCTTGCCGCGCCGGTTGCGGATGCAGCTGATGCGGTGGAGCGTTCGCTCGATGCCGGCGCGATTGTCATCGCCGAAGTCGCCGATGTGTTCGATGACGAACTGGAGGTCTTCTTCCGTGACCTCTTCGTGGCTGAGGACCACTTCGCGGCCCGGATAGCGGGCCTCCGGGAGGCGGCCGAGGTCCATCACGACTTCGAGGAGGTCGACACGGCGTTCTGGCTCGTGCAGCGACTCGACGATGTGCGGTGGGAGCGCCTCGAGCAGCAAGTCCAGGTCGTCGGTGACGATCTGTTCGTTGGGGAAAATGGTGGTTGAGGAAGCGAGCTGTGTCACGGCTGTTATTGCGGCAGCGCCATGGATTCGGCGGGAACCGCTACGACCTCCTTCAGCGAATTCAAAGCAGCAAGCCTGCGCGCGCTCATCAGGCGAACGCCCAACTGGGGGTAGCCGCGTGCGACCGCGGCAGCTTCGATGGCGAACTGATGCTCGGCGATTACGAGCGTGCCCTGGCGGCCGGCGAATCGCTCGACGAGATTCAGGGTGGCGTCGACGACTCCGCCATCGGGGTCATCGATAAGAACGTAGCACTCGCGCTCTCCGATACCGACCCATGCGGCCAGCCCCTGCGGACCATCGAGCACATATTCTCGCTCGGCATCACAAGAATCGAGGACCGCGCGCCACTCCTGCTGCGTCGGGGCCTCGTGGCGGCGGACATTTTCGGGCACTGCGCGGCAATACAGCCGGAAGACACCGTGGCGGTCGGCGCGGTTGGCCTGGCGGAAGGGCGTCTCGTTCGAGCCTGAACCCTGACCAACGGCATAGAGATGCTCGAGACGGTAGGCGAAAAACCCACCTCTGCGGAGAGCGGTCGCGTGGGGCGAGCCTTCGGCGAAGCGCAGGTAGGCGGTGCGCCCGCCCCGGCCGGCAACCTCGTGCGCGACGCCTTCGCAGAGAGCGATGACCGCTTCGTCGTCCTTATCACGGGCGATGCGGAGGGAATCGACTTCCCAGCCGGCCCCGCCTGCGAGTTCGCGCGCGACGCAAACGCCGCGATAGCCGAGACCGCGGCGGACCCCGAGGACGGATGTCCGCGGCACTTTCGGGAGGTGGGTGAGGCCGGTGGCGGCGAGTCCGCTGCTTACGAGCAGGTTTTCGCCGCCGCGAGTGGCGATGATCTCGGTGCTGAGCCGCCCGAGCTGCGGCCAGAGGGTCGCGGCATCGATCGGGCTGAGGGGTTCGGCGCGCAATTCACTCATAGCGCCACCGCCGCGGACGTGCCGATGCTGACGAACAACTGGTGAAGACGCGTATCTCCGGTGAGCTCGGGATGGAACGAGGTCGCGAGCATGTTTCCCTGGCGGGCCGCGACAATGGTGCCGTCTTCGAGCGTGCAGATGGCGCGCGCTGGCTCGAACACCTGCTCGATGAGCGGTGCTCGAATGAAGACGGCGTGAAAGGGCGGCCCTTCGACTCCTTCCACCGTGAGGTCGGCTTCGAAGCTATCGACCTGCCGCCCGAAGGCGTTCCGGCGGACGGCGATGTCCATCATTTCGATCCCGGGCCGGTCCAGGTTATCCACCTGCTTCGCGAGGAGGATGGCACCGGCGCACGTGCCCCAGACGGCTCGCCCGCTCGCGCAGAAATCCCTCAGCGGCTGTTGAAAGCCGTTGCTGAGGATGAGCCGGGCGATGGTCGTGCTTTCGCCGCCAGGGATGATGAGAGCCTGGATTTCGTCGAGTTGCGCGGGCTTGCGAATCTCGCGGACAGCGTGGCCCATGCTTTCGAGGATCTCCCGGTGTTCGCGGAAATCACCCTGGAGCGCGAGCACACCTACCGTGAGCGGCCGATGGCCGTTGAGAGATAGGGTCATAGCGAGCCGGGTCCGGAGCGCAAGGCGGCCGATATCCCGGTGGACGGCCGAGGAGGGCAAACGGTCGAGAAACGACGCAGCTGTAACAGTAGCGGGCACCCTGTGCGAAGTACTTTCAGTGTAACGCATTGGCCCAAGGGGGTGATGCCGTTCGCGTTAACCTTCGGCTAAGGATCGGCTGGCCCGCCTGTAATGTGCTACTGTGTAGCACATGCGGCGCATCGGTATTCGAGAACTCCGGCAGAACGCTAGCAAGTACATCCGGCTGGTGAAGGCGGGGGAGACCATCGAGGTCACGGAGCGGGGCGTGCCCGTGGCATGCCTGAAGCCGCTGGAGGAAGCAGTTGAATCGCCGTACGAGCGGTTGAAGCGAGAGGGCAAGGTCAGGGAAGGTACTCAAGACTGGGCGAGCCTCAAGCCTCTGCCTCCCGTTCCCGAGAACCAACCTTGAGTGAGAATCTCGACGAACTTCACGAGAACCGGCTGTAGGTGGTCTGGTATTGCGACAGTTCCGCTCTCATGAGATTCGTCGTCACCGAGGTTGAGACAGAAGCCTTAAGGCGAGCGGTGGATGGCCTCGAACTCACCACCAGTGAACTCTCCGTTACGGAGGTTTCTCGCGGGGCAATGCGAAGAGGTGAGGAAGGTCTCGCGGCAGCCCGGCGCGCGCTTGGCACCGTTGGATTGGTATCAATCGACTCAACAATTCTGGAAGCCGCCGCGGATCTTCGGCCTGAGACTCTGCGCACGCTCGACGCCATTCACCTGGCGACGGCACTCGCTCTCGGCAAGGACTGCGAGGGCATGATCACCTACGACACGCGAATGGCTGACACCGCCCGCGAACTAGGCCTGCGGGTTGAGGCGCCGGGTCAGGCCGCGACCAGCTAGATCTGCGCCAGGATCGGGAGCAGGGCCGAAAGCAGGACGCCCAGCTGAAGGCCGCGCGTCATCGGGCCGGCGATGGAAGCATCGCTGTGGACCAGGTAATGGTTCCGGCGGCCCTGGCGCTCTCGTGAAATGAAGCCCGCATTTTCGAGGTCTGCGACGATTCGTTTCACGGCCCGCTCGCTGATACTGACCTTGCTCGCCAGTTCTCGAAGGCGGATGTCTGGCTCCTCGGTTACGCAAAGGAGCACGTTGGCGTGGTTCGTTAAGAAATTCCAGTCAGCCATTGTGGGAACGAGATTACCCCTTTGCCGTTATGGCTGCCACTAGTTTTGGTGAAGCGAACGAAAAGCCCGGTAGCACTCAACGTTCGACGAGGAAACTCCCGAGCTGAGGATCGACGGGGAGCGTGGAGCTTTCGATGCGCTCGACGGTCGCTTCGGCGGGGCCGCGCTTGCATGCGACGATGAACTGCTTGATGAAGCGGCGCTCTCCCTGGACGATGGCCTCGCAGGTGCCGTCTTCGAGCTGGCGGCAGCTCCCGAAGAGGCTGAGCGAGTTGGCCACGTTGCGGAGCCAGAGCCTGAAGCCAACGCCCTGCACCTTTCCGTGGATCACGACCCGATGACGTTCGGGGACGTAGATATCGATGCTGGCCATAGTATGACTATCGGCGGGAGGCGCCGGGTTGTTCACCGGCGGCGATGCATGGCTCGCCGCCGGCAAGGTCGCGGAGTTAGACAAGCTCCGCAGGGGTGAGCGCGAAGTCCCGCAGGATGTCGGATGCGTAGGTGATGTGGCCAGAGTTCACGGATGGATCGCCGTGCACCAGGTGGAGGCACGCTTCGGCCATGTTCTCGACCGGTACCGCCATGTCTTTGTTGGATTCGTTCACGAGTCCGTGGTGAAGCACGCCGGGAGTGGCGATGAGGCCGGGCGAAATGACGTTCACGCCGATGTTGTCGTTGCTGGCTTCGGCGGCGAGGCCCGTGGTGAAGCGTTCGAGCGCGGCCTTACACATGCCGTAGACGGTGCCGCCCCTGCCGGGGGCATTGAGCTTCGGGTGAAGAGCGGCGTGCGAGGAGATGTTGAGGATCCAGCCAGACTTGCGCTCACGCATCTTGGGGAGGACGAGCTGGGCGAGGTGGAACGGCCCATACACCTGGACCTCCATCATCAGCTTGAAGCGCTTCTCCGGGAAATCGTCCACCGGGATGAAGTAGGTGATGGCGGCATTGTTGACGAGGATATCGACGGGGCCGAAGGCGGCTTCGGTCTGCTTGATAAGGTCTTCGCGCTCTTCCTTGCTGGAGAGGTCGCACTTCACGGCGAGGGCTTCGCCGCCGGCATCCTTGATCCGCTTCACGACACTATTGATGCTGCCGGGAAGGATGTGGTCGCCCTCTTCGACGGTGCGCGCCGAGACGACGACCTTTGCGCCTTCCATGGCATAGCGGATGGCGATGGCTTCGCCGATGCCGCGCGAAGCGCCGGTGACTACCGCGACCTTCCCCGCGAGCACGCCGGACTTGTTGATGGTTGCTGTCATAGCTGGGTTCTCTCCGTTGGTTGAAATGTGCCCGCCAATCTTGCGAGGAGAACGGTTGAATGTCACGACGAGGGATTCTTTCCGTTAGCCCGACTGTTTCGTTCGGGCCGGGTAAGCTTGGGCTTCGCACGGTTTTACCGATGAGTCCCGGCGGAGATGGATTGCCTGATGTTTCGACGTGCCCTCCTGTTGCTTGCGGCCTGCGCCGCCGTGGTCGCTTTCGTCGCCTGCGGCGGCGATGACGACGACCTGAGTGGATCCGACTTCAACGGACCGCCCCGAGATCCGGCCAAGAACGTGCCAGCCGACCAGATCGGCAAGGTGAACGTGATTCCGGCAGGCTCGGACTGGTTCGTGGGTCAGAACAACTTTGTCTTCGGGCTGACCGATAGCAAGGACGAACCGCAGGGCGGCGCGAAAGCCGTCGCCACCTTCTATGACCTGCGCGACCCATCGAATCCAAAGCCGGTGTACACCGCCGCGGCCGTGCAGAGCGCTCCCGGCGTCGGGAAGCAGGTGACCGTCGTCCACGCCAACGGCGAAACCCATGTCCACGGCGGGCAGGATGACAACCGGGTTGGGTACTACGTGCCGATGAACTTCACCTACGCGGGCCAGTGGGGCATCGCGGTAGAAGCCACGCTGAAGGACGGCACCCAGGGCGTCGACAGCATCGGGTTCGCGGTCTACGAAAAATCGAACATCGTGGCGGTCGGCCAACCTGCGCCGAAGAGCGACAACCTGACGAAGAACGACGTGAAGGACATCGCCGAAATCGACTCGGGCACCCCACCGAACGACATGCACGACGTGAAAATCAAGGACGCCATCGCCGCCGGCCGGCCGCTCGTGGTGGTGTTCTCAACTCCCGCTTTCTGCACCTCGCGCTTCTGCGGGCCGGTGAACGAAGAGGTGGAGTCGCTCCAGGCGAAATACAAGGACACCGTGGACTTCGTCCATATCGAAATCTGGCGAGACTTCAACAAGGGATTGATGAACCCTACGGCAAGAGAATGGCTGCTGTGGCCGGACGGCTCACTTCGAGAGCCGGTGGTCTACGCGATCGGCAAGAACGGCATTGTCTACGACCGCTGGGAGGGTCCCGCGGCGGCGAACATCATGGAAGCCAGCGTGAAAGCGATTTCGGAAGGCGCGACGAAGTAGGTCCGTATTGACGCGGCGGGCCGCGCGTGCATTGCTTCGAAGGTGCACGAACGGGACGAGATCAGGGTTGGAATCGTGGGCGCCGGCCGGCTCGGCGCGTCGCTCGCCGGCGGGCTGGCCCGAGCCGGGTACCACGTGAGCGTCATCGCGAGCGCGAGTCTTGAATCCGCAGAGGCGCTCTCCCGCAATCTCGATCGGGCGCCGGCTGCGACCGACTTACTGGGCGATGCCGCCAGGCTTGCAGATTTGATTCTCCTGACGGTGCCCGACTCGCGCGTCGCCGACGTTTGCGGAGCGATCCCGTGGACGGCGAGTCACATCGCGGCGCACTGCAGTGGTGCACTGGGCCTTCCGATACTGGCAGCGGCAACGGAACGTGGCGCGGCGGTCGGCTGCCTGCATCCGCTCCAGACTTTTCCATCGCGCTCGCCCGAACCGGAGCGATTCGAGGGGGTCTACTGCGGGATCGAGGGCGCACCCCCCGCCGGAGCCATCCTCGACCGCATCGCGAAGGACCTCCGCGCGATCCCGTTCCGGTTGGAAGGCGTGGACCGGGCGAAGTATCACGCCGCGGCGGTGATGGCGAGCAACCTGGTGGTCGCCCTCGCGAGCGCCGCGGGCCGGCTCTGGGAGCTCGCAGGCCTGGACGCCGGGGCGGGCCGGCAAGCGCTCGCGCCTCTGACGCTGGCAGCCGCGCAGAACGTTGCGAATATGGAACTGGCCCAGGCACTGACCGGGCCGGTGGCGCGCGGAGATGTCGAGACAGTGGCGCGCCACCTCCGTGCGCTCGAGGAAGATGCGACCCTTCTTGAGTTGTACCGGATGCTTTCGACGGAACTCTTGCGGCTGCCCCTGGGCCATGACGCGGCGACTGCGAGGGAACTGGCGGAGTTGCTAGGGGGCGACTGAGGCGGAAGTTTCGGGACCGTCGGCTTCCAGCGGGACGAGGGGAGCGTCTCGGCTGAGCGTTTCGGGCATCAGGAAGAACATGAGGGCGGCGCCGAGGATGCCGATTCCGCCCATGCTGACGGATGCGGCGGCGAGCGAAACGATCCCGGTCACGGCAGCGATGATCAACGGGCCACCGGCGGTGCCGATATCGCCGCAGACACGCCAGGCGCCAAGGAACTGTGCCCTGCCCGCGGCCGGCGAAAAATCGGCGCCGAGCGTCATCACGATGCCGCTGCCGAGCCCGTTGCCAAAGCCCACGAGCAGGCCGACCAGAACCATCGACCAGAAGCCGCCCGTAAGCGGGACAAGCGACATCCCGAGGGCCATGAGCACGAGGCAGGGGAGGGCCACGGCCTTGCGTCCCCACTTATCCATCACGGTCCCGGCGGGATAGAACAGCATCATCTCCATGCCCATGGAGATGCCGAAAATGAGGCTGATCGCGCTCTCGTCGAGCCCAATATGGTCTCCCCAGAGCGGGAGCACGCCCTGGCGGGTGGCCCGGAGCGCACCAATGGCCGTGACGCCGATGCCGGCGGTCATGAAGACGCGCGCATTTTCGCTGACCACCTTCGTGAAGTTGACGTGCTCATGCTGGGCCGCCGGGAAATTGCTTTCGCCACGAATGAGGACGATCAGCAGCCCGCAGGCGAGCACGGCCGTAACGAGGTGGACGTAGTAGGCGCCTTCGGTGCCGGCCCAGATGGCCACGGCCGCACCGAGAAACGGTCCGACGAAGTTGCCGACGCGGTTCACGCCCCCGAGGGTGCTCAGGGCCCGGCCCCGGAGGTTCACAGGCATCACGTCGGCGACGTAGCTCAGGCGGGCGAGCAGCCAGACGGACCATCCGCACCCCATGAGGAACGTGAATACGGCGAACGGCCAGATGCCGGGGCTGAAAGCCGAGCCCGCGAGAGCGACGATGACCAGGATAGTGCCGACGACCATCGCCTTCTGTTCGCCAAATTTCGAAACAAGCCAGCCTGCGGGGACATCGAAAGCCAGGACGCCGATGCCCCGGAGCGCGACGATGAAGCCCGCCAGGGCAAGGGACGCTCCCTGGTCGCGCGCGGCGAGGGCGACGATAGGGATGACAGCGCCCTGCCCGACCGCGAAGAGAAAGGTGGGGACGTAAACAGATAGCCCAAGCGAGCGCAGCGTGGGAGTAGCTGGAGCCTGGGACGACATGAGAGCCGATCCTACGACTGCGGCAGGTACGAGCGATGGGCCCGTTTCTCGGGCCCAGATGGCCCAGAAAAAGGGCCCCGGAAACCGGGGCCCTTCCATGCAACGTTCAGAGAGAACTGCTTTAGCCGAGGTGTGCCTCGAGCATCCATGCCCACTTGTCGAGGCCGCGGATGATTTCGACGTAAATGTCCTGGGTGGCGATGTCGTCATCGAGCCCGCCCCCGAACTCGCGCGCCTGGTCGGCAGCGGCGAGAACGCGGTTGTGCAGTTCCTTCACCAGTGGTTCCCAGCGCCGTTCGCCGGATGGGAACTTCTTAAGGACGGTGTTGGCGGCAACATCGTGGTTCGTGCCTTCGGCCATGCCGCCCAGCGCCACCGCGCGTTCCGCCACCAGGTCGGCGTACTCGGTCGCGGCAGCGGCCACGGTGTCGAAGAGCTGATGGAGGCCCTGGAAGTTGGGGCCTTTGATGTTCCAATGGGACTGCTTCGCCACCAGGTGCAAATCGATGTTCGTCGCGAGGGCAGCATTCAGATTGCGGATGATCTCCGCCTTCCGGGATTTGGAAAGTTCGTTGAGCGGACGATCGACCTTGGCCGGCGTCATTGTCGCACTTGTCATTGAGAAGCCTCCTTCAAAAGGGTTCGAACTCAGTCTAGCCATGGCGCAAGCCCGCCCGAACAAGTGGGGGCTCACCGCTTGTATCAGTTCCATAACAGTTATGCCGGCGGTTCAGGTTTCAAGCGTTGCAGAGACGTGAAGACCCGCCGGGAGGCGGTCGCTGCTGCCCGGTTCGGTCTGGAGAATGACCCGCAGCGGGCGCCGATCGAGGTTGGCGCCGGCGATGATGGTGGCGAGCGTTTCGGCTGTGGTTTCCCGCTCATCGGCGAGCAACTCCTGGGCGCCGGCCACGAGGACGATAATAGCCTCGGTCGGAATCCAGTACTGTCTCAGCGATTCGTCGAACGCGTTCCAACCGCGGCCGGTGTAGAGCGGAAACTGGAGGGCGGCGGAAGCCTCCGCGATAAATGCCGCTTCGGTACGCGAGTGCGTACCCCGGACCATACGGACCGTCGCATTCGGGAATTCTTCGAGGAATCGAACGTAGAGACGTCCAAGCGCGGCCTGGTCGCAGTGAAGCGCCAGGAGCGGTGGTGTGCCCGGTGCGAGAAGATTGGAAGTCGTAACCGTGGCGAATCTCCTAGAACTTCACGAATGACGTGTAGTGGTCGGGCGTGTAGTACCTGTTCCCGTTGGCGCCGATGACGATGCGCTTGAGGCCGCGGTCACCGGGGGCCGTGAACTCGCGGATGTCGTATTCGGTGTAGGTGGTGTTGGTCGGCAACTTCATGTCGCCGGCACCGCCGTTGTTGTTGAAGCGGTCGGAAGAGAACCTGCCGGTGTTCGGGGCGGGGTAGCCATGTGTGTAGTAGTTGACGGCGTTGGCGATGACATTCGCGCGCGTGGTGGCCGTGCCGTTCGCGAGCTCGTACGCCGGTTCCGCGCCGGTTTCCCCGGCCCAGATCCGGTGGCCCTGGATGAGTTCGCCATGGACGAAGGCGAAGGCGTGAGCACCCACCGCAGGATCGATCATCTTGTCGAGCTTCTCGGCGGTGGTCTTCTTCAAGGCGGCAGCGACGTTCGCGGCCTGGCCCACACCGACGCGATTGAGGATGGCCAGTAGCTTCGCCTCCTGCGACCGCGTGGCGCCGCTGAACAGCTCCGCGGCGCCCTTCGCACGCGTGTCGCCGGACGGGAAGAGCTCGAGGATCTGTTTCACCGTGGCAAGGGACCCCGGATCGGAGCGATTAAGGAGGACCTCCAGGTCGTCTTCCTGGCGGGGAGCGAGCTTGATGATCGCGAGAAGTTGTTCTTCGTGGCCTTTGCTGCCGATCGCCCTGAGCAGCTTCAGCAGGGCGGCATCCTTGCAGACCTTCAGCAGCTCGCCGGTGGTGGCGGCTGTGGCGAAGCGAAGGACTTCGCTTAAGCGGCCGGCGGTGATCTTCCCGCCGTCGAGCAGCTCGATGATCGCCTCGTCGCTTTCGCCGCTGCTGCGCAGGGCCGCGGCGATTTGCTTCGAACCAGCCTTCTTCACAAGCGGATCGGGAAGGTCCACAACTTCCTCGACCGGAGTTTCTACCGGGGCGAGGGCTTTCAGTTCTTTGTCCTCTTCCGCCTTCCGTTTGAACTCCGCGGCGGGCGCTTCCGCATCGACGAACGCCTTCGTTGTGGTTTCGACGCGGCGTTTCAAGTTGTCGAGTTCGCCGGATGTAAGAATTGTGCCGGGGCGTTTTTTTGTGCTGAGCTCGCCCACCAGTTTCTTCCGTTCGCTGTTGGCATCGGCGAGGCCTTCGATGCCCATCTGGCTCCAGTTCGTGTACTTCTGGAAGAAGGGCATCGTGACATCATTCATGGACTTCTCAAGGGCTTCGACGCGGTCGGTAATGCTGTGCTTGATCGCCTTTTCCAGTTCGGTGGCGGCGGTGGTGAGCTCCTCGATCTTGTCGACCATGGTCTGGCCTTTGGCCATCGGTATCTTCTCGCTGTTGTACTTGCCCCAGGTATCGCGGAGTTGCTCGAACTTCGCGCGGTCCGATTCGGTGACGGCCGCACGGCCGACGAGGTCCTCGAGTGATTCGAACGCGGGGCTGAATTTGTCATCGAAAGCGGGTTGGAGGCGGGCCCAGAGTTCCTTGGCCCCGGTGGCCCAGGTCCAGCCTTTCCAGGCGAGCCAATCGTCGCCGTAGGCGAGCTTCCGCTGGATTGCCCCGCCGACGGCCCGGTTCCCGACGAGGCGCTGGAGTTCGACGATGGCCGGCACTTCGGGCGATGGGCCGGGCGCGTTCGTCACATGACTGCGTGGGGGCAGCTGGACGGGGCGCTGACGGAGAGGGGGCCGAGTCTTCGGCTTCGATTGCGCCACGCCCACCCCTCCCTTCAACCGCGTCCGGGAATCTTAGCATCGCCGCGATCCTTACCCCGGGCCGCTGTACGCTGATCGCGATGCTGGTAGTGCAGAAATATGGTGGCACTTCGGTTGCGGACGCGGACCGCATCCGGCACGTTGCCGGGCGCGTTTTGAAGCGAATCAACCAGGGCGACCAGGTGATCGTGGTCGTTTCGGCAATGGGCAACTCGACGGATGACCTGCTGGACCTCGCGCTTCAGGTTGCCCCGGACCCGGACCCGCGAGAGCTCGACATGCTGCTCTCAACGGGCGAGCAAGTTTCGGTCGCGCTGGTGGCGATGGCGCTGAAAACGCTCGGACAGGAAGCCGTCGGTCTCACCGGCCAACAGGCCGGGATCATCGCCCAGGGGCGGCATTACCAGGGCCGGATTTCTCGCGTGGAAGCCGCCCGCGTCCGCGCCGAACTGGATGCCGGGCGCGTGCCCGTGGTCGCCGGGTACTGGGGCGTGAACGAAAACCAGGAGATCATGACGCTCGGACGCGGCGCGAGCGACACGACCGCAGTGGCACTCGCGGTCTCGCTGGGCGCCGAACGCTGCGAGAACTGCAAGGATGTCGAGGGCGTGTACACCGCGGACCCGCGCATGGTGCCGACGGCGCGAAAGCTCAAGGACATCACTTACGAAGAGATGCTCGAACTCGCCACCCAGGGTTCGACCGTGATGCACAATCGTGCTGTCGAGCTCGCGTCGGTCTACAACCTGCCCATCCTCGTCACTTCGAGCATGGTTGATGCCCCCGGGACGCTCATCCGCCAGGAGTCAGAATTGGAAGAACGCAACCGCGTGCGCGGAATCGCACACGATACCGATGTCGCCAAGATCACTGTCCGCCGGGTGCCGGACCACCCGGGGATCGCATCGAACATCTTCGAACCGCTGGCTGAGGCCGGCATCAGCGTCGACACAATCGTCCAGAACTCGAGCGAAGGGAACCTGACCGACCTGACGTTCACCCTTTCCCGCGGCGACCTCCGCAAGGCCGAGGCGATCATGCCGGAGATCTGCGAGAAGGTCGGCGCGCCAGAGTTCACCTCCGATGGCAACCTCGGCAAGGTCAGCATCGTCGGCGTGGGCATCCAAACCGCGCACGGTTACGCGGCGAAGATGTTCCGGGCGATGTACGACGCGGGCATCAACATCGAACTGATCTCCACGAGCGAGATCCGGCTGACCTGCATCATCGATTCGGCGCGAGTGCCGGATGCGGTTCGGGCGCTGCATGCGGCGTTCGAGCTCGAGACGGCAGAGTAAAGTTTAGATCGTCTGAGGAAACGCTACAATGTCAGATAAGTCGACGGGCTTTCTGAACTGTGGTGGGATTGACTGACATGAGTTGTAAATTCCTGGCTGAGACGATCACTGTAGGCCAACGCGGGACGATTGTTATCCCCTCCGAAATGAGAAGGGAACTCGGCATCGAACCGGGAACGACCCTCCTCGCGATGGTTGAAGATGGCAGCCTCACGATGAAGGTCGTCGCTGACGATCCTATTGAGAGGCTTGCCAGGGCGATCACAGAGGCATACGGGGACACGAAGCCAGAGATCGCGCTGCGAGAACTTCGGGAAGAATGGCCGGACTAGGCCTCGCGGGCCCCCTGGCGGTGGATGCCAACCTCCTTGGCTACATGTATTTCGGCGAGTACCCCGAACGGCAGATGAAGTCCCGGGCGGCGATGGTCGAAGCGCGGGAATTCGGCATCCAGGTGTCGACCGTGACCCTTTCCGAATTGCTTGTCCGACCGCAGCGGCTTGGCGGGCGAACAATGGTCAGTACTCTCTTCGCCACGATTTCCACGACGCCGGGCTTGAAGTTGGTGCCGCTTGCCCCTGAATGGTCGCGGCTGGTGGCCGAGATACGAGTGACCCATGGGCTGAAGTTGCCGGACGCAATCATTCTCGCCTCTGCGGTCTCCGGGGGCGCTGACCTCTTGCTCACCAATGACCGGCAACTCTTTCGTGCCGCCGAAAGTCGGCTGCGTGCGGTCTACTTCGATGACTGGCAACCTTAGGCAACTGACTCGTCCGACCCCTCTTCCTCCTTCACCCGCGCCCATTCTGCTTCCGCGTCATCGGCGCCGAGGCGGGCCGCAGCCGAACGCCGGCTGCTGATGCCGGATTCGACCAGCGAACGCTCGTCGGCGACCTGCCGCGAGCGGTCGATGGGCAGGATCGGCCCCCAGGTCATCACCGGGCGGAGACCATCGATATCCAGGCCGGCGTAGCGCGAAAGCAACCGCAGCATCATGCTCGCCCGCCGTTCATAGACGGCCGTGCGGATGCGCTGTTTGCGCAGCACTTTCCGGGCGATGGGATCGAGCTCGGTGTTGAGGGCTATACCGGAAAGCCCTTGCGGATTGTGGCCGAAGGCAGTGCGCGGCGATTCGCCGAGGTCGTGCATCGCCCGATAGACAAGGTCGATGTAGTCGCGGTGGAGGGCGACGCCGCCGCCCTGGAGCAGGTCGAGGAGGTAGGCCTTCGCACTTTCCGGCACTTCCCAGACGGCGCCGGGTTCGACGGCGATATCCTGCGAGCCTTGCACGCCTTCGAGGACGGCGATGGGATTGCCCGAGAGTTCGAGGATCTGGCTGAGCTGGCTGAATGCGCGGTTGAGCTCGCGGTTCGATTCGACCAATGTCGGGATGTCGCTCGAACCCCACGATTGCTTCGGTTCTCGGACGTTCGGGAAGAGCACGAACGGGATGAAGCCGTAGGGGTTCGGTTCGCGCGAGACGAGTTCGTTTTCGTGCCAGAGGTCGAAGGTCTCGGCCGTCCAGTGTTCGGTGACGAGCCGGTCCGGGTTGGCGACGCGGTACTGCGCGGCAACGGCCGTCAGGCGGGACGGGTCGTCCGGCTCACGCCAGGCGAAGATGCCCTGGACATCGGGAGCGGTGACGCGCACGGAGTTCGCGGCGGAATCCCAGGTGACCTTGTAGCAGGCATCGCCGAGGACGGCGCAATCGAGTTCGGTCTCGTAGTCGAGTTGGGCGAGGCCGTTCAGGCTGACGACATCCCGCAGGGCGCGCTCAGCGGCAGCAGCGCGGGACCGGCCCTCTGCGTTATCGCCGCCTTCGAGCTGGATGGAGGAACCATTCAGCAGGTAGCTGGTTACCTTATCGACGAACGCCTTCGCGTAATTGAAGGTGAGCCGCCGTTCGCCGCGGCGAGAGCGTCCCGGCCACTGGCGGCCCTCATAGAACGCGAGGTTCTCGCGGTAGCGCGAGCGGCGCTCGTGGTCGAGTTCCTGGAGTTGCACGGGGAGGGGTGTTTCGGGGACGGCGAACGTGCGCGGCATAGACGACCTCGGGAGGTGGGAATGCCAACCACGGTTGGGGAGGTGGCGGTGAGGTCAAAGGGGCCATTGGCGTTGGAAATCGAAGAGCCCGAGCTCGTCTACGCCAGTTTGTGATTGCAGGCATAGGCTAGTGACTCCAGCCGGCGAATCATCCAGCATCGGCGCATGGACGGCACAGCATCCGCGGACGTTTTCGAGAACGCCGCTCGCTTCGAAACGGACCTCACAGACCGGCAGCGCGAGGTGCTGCGCCTGATCGCGGCCGGGAAGACGAATGGCGAAATCGCCGAAACGCTGGACATGACGCTTGCCGGTGCGAAGTGGCACGTGAGCGAACTGCTAACGAAGCTCGCGCTGGATTCCCGGGAGGCCGCGGCCGCGTACTACCGCTGGCGGCAGGCGCCACATCGGAGGCTCGCCGGGCGGCTTCAGGCGCTCGCCTCGACGACGGCCTTGAAGGTCGGGCTCGCGAGCGCCGCCGGCGTCGGCGTGGTGGCGGTCGGAGTTGCGGCGTACGTCGCATTCAATGGCGACGACTCGCTGGTTGGCCCGGCGGAACCTGGCCTGCCCTTCTACATGGAAACGATTTTCACGCGAACGGAGGAGCACTACTCGTACGACGCCGACCGACGCTACTGGTACCAGGACTCGACTCACACTCGCGAGGAACTTGAGTCTCCCGTAATTACCAGACGCGATCCCGGCTTCGAAATCGATTTTGGTTCATCGACCGGCTATTCGACGGTGATTCGAAATGGAGACACCCGTTGGCGCGGCGACAGTAAAACGTACCAGGACGAAGACGTCTCTCGGCTGGCATACGCCGGTCTGGAAGGGACCAGTCTTGGACCGCTCCCGGATGCGACGGTTGATGACTTCATCGCACGGTACACCGCGGAAGGTGGCTCAACACTGCTGGGAGGGGAGCCTTCGGTCCCCCTCGTCGTGAACCGGCTGAAGTCTGAGAAGGTTCTCGGCGTACCTGTCCAGGTAATCGAGTTCCGCGTTGTTGATTCGTCAGGAATCGAAAGGGGCTGGCGACGCTACTGGATCGATCCCGACAGAATGCTGGTGCTACGCCACGACAGCCATGTTGCGTCGACGGCGGACGCTGGATCGATCAATCTCACCCAGTCCGAAAAGGCTGTGAAGCTTACCTACGGGAGCGATCTTCCTGCAGATGCATTCGTGTTCACTCCAGTCGCGGGAAGCAGCCCCATAATCTGTCGCACGCTCCGTCCGAACGATCAGACGGCGCTGGGCCTGCTGTTTCCTTCGCCATTCTGGCGGCTTGCCACCACGATTTCGGGCCGCAGTGTGTTTCCCGCTGAGTGGGGGGTGTCGGTCTTCACCGACGGGACGTGCGACACCGCGTCGGCTGCGCTCGCGGAGCCCGCACCCAACGGTCCTGGCCCGGGGCCAATTCTCGTTCGGATCCGGCAGGAAGCACACAGCGTCGGGTCAGTTTTTCCAAGTGCGAGCGAGGAAGTCAACCTCGGCGACGGATTTACTGTTCAGCTCGGAGACGCTGACGCCGGCGGTCGGTCGGTTGCCTGGAGCACAGGTGAAGTCGGGATCGAAGTGCAATCCGAGGTCCTTTCGGACGATGAACTGATCGAGTTCGCTCGAGCCATGGTTGCTGCGAACCAATAGAGCATGCCGCGCTCGACCCTCACCGCCGCATCCCTGCACAATCGAAGCATGAACCGCATCAAACTCAGCGAGGCGAATTGCCGCGCCCTCGTGATTTCGTGCTCCGACTTCCGATTCGTTTCGGCGCAAAGGCAGGCCCGTCTCGATTTCGGACTTGAAAATGCCTACGACCTCGTCGCTCGCCCCGGCGGCGTCCGCCAGATCGTACTGCCCACCAGCAAGGCCGCCCAGGTGACGATGGAGGAGGAGATCGCGCTCCTCTACAAACTCCACGATTTCCAGCGCATCCTGCTCATGAACCACATGAACTGTGGCATGTACCAGGACCTTGCGACGCCGGAGATCGAGGAGGCGGTGCACCGCGAACACCTCGCCAAAGCGCGAGCGATCCTCGCCGAACGCTATCCGGGGCTGGGGATCGAGACCTACCTTTCGACGATTGTCGATGACAGCGTTGAAGTGGTGACCATCGAGAAGTAGCCGGGATGGTAGACCGGGCCACAGAATTGGCGAGGACAGTGCCTCGCCACTACCGGATGGGTGACAGCCGTGCCTCGCGTGATTCGTTGCCCGATGCGCAGGTTCGCGCTACTCTTTTCGTTCGACACTCTGAATAACAGGCCCGGATACCGAACCTATGGCACACCACAAATCCGCTATTAAGCGCTGGCACCAGTCTCTCCGCGAGCGCGACCGCAACCGCGTTCGCCGCACGATTGCCCGCACCTCGGTGCGCAAAGTCCGCGAAGCGGTCGCCAGCGGCAACGATGGCGCCGTGAAGGAAGCCCTGAGCGAAGCCTTCAGCACACTCGACCGCGCCGCCAAAACGGGCGCCATCCACACCGGCAAGGCCGACCGCGCGAAGAGCCGGCTGGCACTCCTCGCGAACAAAGCCAGCTAACACCAGCATCCGGGTTGAGAGAACGAACGCCCGCCGGGAAACCGGCGGGCGTTTTTTGTCCCTCACCCCCAACCCCTCTCCCAGATCTGGGAGAGCGGAGCCGTTCCGCTGAAGACCTAAGACCGACGACTTAAAACTTCGACCAGTCGGGGTCGCGTTTTTCGAGGAAGGCTTTGACGCCCTCCTGGAACTCAGGGGCGCGCAGGCAAGTGCGCTGGTGCGTCCACTCGAATTCGAGCTGCTCCTGGAGCGTGGCGGTCTGCGAGTGGTGGAGCATGCGGCGCGTGAGCGCCATCGCCGTCGGGGGAGATTTCGCGATCGCGCCGGCGAACTCCATCGCTTCGTCCATCAGCCGTTCGTGGGGCACGACCTTCGAGACGATGCCGAGCTGGAGCGCTTCGGCCGCATCGACCATGCGCGCGCTGTACGAGAGTTCGGCGGCGCGTTCGGGGCCGACGAGGCGCGGAAGGAACCAGGAAAGCCCGCAATCGTGGGCGAGCCCGCGCTTGATGAAGACGGTGCTGAAGCGAGCCTGTTCACTGGCGATGCGGACATCGAATGCCGAACAGAGCCCGAAGCCGCCACCGACAGCGACGCCGTTGACCGCGGCGATGGTCGGCTTCTCGGCGCCGCGAATGTTGAGGACGGTGCGGCCGACATCGCCGATGGGGTCGAGCGCGTTCCAGCGCTTGCTGTTCTCGTTCGCGCCCCCGCCGCCCATTGCCTGGAGGTCGGCGCCGGCATTCCAGGCGCGGCCCTCGCCGGTGACGACGAAAGCGCGAACGCGGTCGTCGCTGCGCCCTTCGATGAGAGCGGCGTTGAAATCGGTGAGCAGCGTGCCACCGAGCGAATTCATGCGCTCGGGACGGTTGAACTTGATGACCATTACGCCGTCGATGCGATCGACGATGACATCGCCCATGTGGTGTGGCTCCTCCAGGCGGAAGTGATTCCGCGGATTCTCACCGCTGGGGCGACGAATGGAAAGCGGCGCTCAGGCCGTCTTCCGTTCGCGCTCGAAGAGGACGATCGCGCAGCCGCCTGCCATGGCCCAGAACTCGGGCGTCAGTCCCCCAAGCGAAGCCGAAGAAGCGGCGATGCAGAACGCGATCGGGCCTGCCATCGACTGGCCTTCCGTGGTGCGACGAAGGGCATCTCCGATGACCTTCATCAGGAGCAGGCCGATGAGCGTGCTCACGAAGGCAGGGTGGAGTGAGCCCGTGAAGGCTTCCAGCGGTGCGGCCAGGAGCGCGATCAGCAGGCAGCCAATTGCGGCGAAGACTGCAGCCATCCAGCGGTCGGCGTGCTTGCCCGCTTCGTCGCCGGTGAGCACCGCCTGGGCGACCCGCTGCATCGATGCCGGCGGCGCGCCGAAGAGAGCGTGCACCGCGCCCATCACCCCGGTGGTCATACCGATAGAGTTGCCCGGGGATTCGTAGCCATTGGCGGCGAGGACCGTACGCCCCTGGTTGTTTCCGATGAGGATGAACACGACGAGCGGTGGGACCAGGGCGGTGATGGCTTCGAGGGAGAAGGCCGGCCAGACCACCGTCATCGAGGCGACACTCTCGGGCGCGGCGAAGTGTGGATGCGGGCCGAAGATGAGGGCGGCGGGCAGGCCGATGGCAACCGCTCCCGCGGCCGGCGGGAACCATCCCGAGTTCAGGCGCCGTGCCACGAAGAAGCCGGCGATTGTGGGAAGGACGATTTCGGGGGAACTGCCCAGGGCATTGAACGGTGCGATGCAGAGGGAGAGCACGCTGCCGGCCAGTACGGCCATCGCGACGTGCGGGGGAATCGCGCGCTCAATGCGTTCGATGGCGCCTGCCATCGAACAAACGAGGATGGCCAGGCTCGCAATGAGCGATGCGCCCATGACCTCATCGAGGGCGTAGGTTCGCGAAGCCGCCGCGAGGAAGAGCAGGCCCGGCAACGACCAGCCGAGTGCGATGGGCTTGCGATAGAGCATCGAGAGCAACGCGGTCGCGAATCCCGCACTCGCGAAGACAGCGACGAAACCCGAGATGGCGACATCGTCGCCGCCGAAGCCACGAGCCGCGGCGAAATAGAGCGGCACCGGCCCGAAAACGTAAAAGAGCGTCGCCGTGAGGCTCGCGGTGATTTGCTGGCTGCGAATGTTGGCGAAGGCGGCAAACGGCCGCGATTGGGCCGCGATGGCGATAACGGACATGGATGTACTCCTCGCCCGCACGGGCGGGCGTTGTTTGTTGCATCCAACGGTGCCGGGAACGCGGACCCGAACCTTGAAGGAGTTCTGGAGAAAAGGTATGGATGTGAGGCGTGTCACGGAGTTGGGGGGTACGTACTTCCTAGATCCGACCGTCAGGGAGGTACGCGGTGGATTTGTGAACCTGTCACCTGTTCCGGAACGCGGTGGGCTCGCGGACCTGTCTACTGTCCCCGAAACCGTGAAGCTCGCCGGGGCGTTCTCTCCCTTACGGTCGGATCCAGGAATCGGTGGTGGATTTGGGGAGCTTCACGGGGCGTGTGCACTTCATAGATCCGACCGTCAGGGAGGTACGCGGTGGATTTGTGAACCTGTCTACTGGCTCGGAACTCGGTGGATTCGCGGACCTGTCTACTGTCCCAGAAACCGTGAAGCTCGCCGGGGGCGGCCCCTCCCTTACCGTCGGATCTAGGAGTCGGTGGTGGTTCGAAGGCCACCGAGGTCTTGCCCCTGGCCTTCAAGAACGTAGGTCGACGCATCGACGATGTCCTGCTCGTCCCACAGGTAGCGGGTGCTGCCGTGTCGAGTCCAGATCTTGTCCCGTGGGCCGCACATCCGGGACTCGCGCAGGCGGCGAGTCGCCCAGGCCTTGAAGGTCATCATCATCGATTCAGGCGTGGCTTCCCCTGAAACCACGACGTGGACGTGATTCGTCCGAACGTTCAGTGCATGAACTCGCCAACCGCGGTGTTCGCCGACGTTAACGATTGCGTCGGCAACCACAATCCGGCTGGCGTCGTTCAGTAAGAACTCCGGGTTCACCAGAGTGGATCGCTCCCTTCCACTGCGGCACAGGTCGGCCTCCAGCTCCACGGTTTGTTTTGGCCTCACACGCAGTCGTTCCGCTGAACCCCTGGGGTCACCGTGAAGGCGTTCGCCGTAGCAGGTGAAAGTGATGAAATAGCCGACCGGATCGCTCATCGCCGGAGTTTAGCCGATGGTTTCGGACTTCGTCCGACGGATGCGGTAGCCCAGGGGCAGTTGATCTTGGCCCATCGGCGTCCCCTCCCTTACGGTCGGATCTATGGATCCCGTGCGGGCGGCGACCGTTCGCGATGGATTTCCACCCGGACTAGAATGCGCGCCAGAAATGCGATCGATAACTGTCACCTGGCCGGAGACCGAGAACGAGCACGGCGCGCCGATGCTCTGGTTCGGGAGCTGGCTCGAAGGTCACGATGGGGTCGAAGGCCCCTGGTTCTATAGCGGGCGCGGCGGAGTGGATGAGAGTTACCCGGTTCCCGAAGCCGCCACCGGGCTCCGAGTCAGGCGCTGGCCGAACGAAGGCCTCGACGCCGAATACGCCGATATCGTGCGCCTCGAGGACGTGGCCCAGCTCAGGCCCGATTCGCTCGATTTCGATGCGCCCCAGCCGTTCAGCCACCACGCGTTCGAACACCAGGTTCGAAACGAAAGGAAGTCACCCGAATGAGCACTCTTCAACGCCCGGAAGTCGAATCCCTCTCACCCGCGGAACGGAGCGAGTACTTCAACGCTCATCGGTACAAGACTCCCGGACATGCCGGCTGGGAGCACGTTGCCACTCCGGGAGCGGCGAACAAGTACCTGATGATTTCGGCGGATTGCCACGTGAACGAACCGCCGAACCTGTGGGTGGAGCGCATCGAGGAGAAGTACCGTCATCGACTGCCGCGCATCGAAGTTGATGCGGATGGTGTGAAGTGGTCGATCGTCGAGGGCTACCACCCGGTGAAGATTCGCGACCTGAAGATGGAAGGCGAGGATAGAGAGCGGGCCCAGGTCGGCAAGAGCGACCCCGCCGAGCGCCTGAAGGACCACGCTCGCGATGGCGTCGATGCGGAGATCATTTTCCCGAACCGCGGACTCCAGATGTGGGCTACGCCCGACCCGCTCTTCGCGCAGGCGATGTGCCGTGTCTACAACGACTACACGTGGGAGATCTTTGGGGCGCACTACAACCGTATGCGGCCGTTGGCCTGCATCGCGACGGGCGACATCCCGAGCGCCATCGCCGAAGTCGAGCGGGCGGCGAAGATGGGCTTCCGCGGGCTGAGCCTGCCCTGCAAGCCGATGTGGGGGCCGGGCTCATCGGAAGACCTGAACTACAACCTGCCGGAGTTCGACCCGCTCTGGGCGTGCATCCAGGACAACGATCTGCCGTTCACCTTCCACGTTTCCACCGGGAAGGACCCACGCGCGGCGCGCGGCAACGGCGGCGCCGTTATCAACTACGTGATCCACTCCCTGGCGCCGACGGCGGAGCCGATCGTGAACCTGTGTTCTTCGGGCGTACTGGACCGTTTCCCGAAGCTGCGCTTCGCAAGCATCGAGGCCGGCATCGGCTGGGTGCCGTGGATGCTGCGCGCGATGGACGAGGCGTACGAGCATCATCATTTCTGGGCGTTCCCGAAGCTGCGGCAGATGCCGAGCGACTATTACCGGCAGCACTGTATGGCCTCGTTCCAGGAGGACCCGCCGGGGCTGGACCTGGTGCGCGAATACGACCTCGGCGGCAACTTCATGTGGGCGAACGACTACCCGCATCACGAAGGCTCGTGGCCGCACTCAGAGCAGGCTATCGAACGCACCATGGGGCGCCTCAGCGACAAGGAGCGCGCGAACATCCTCGGCCTGAACGCGGCGAAGTTCTTCGGATTCGACGCCGCCTGGCTGATGAAGAACCGCATCGACGTGGTTTCGGCGTAGGGAAAGTGCCGGCGACTTCGACAGACCCCCGCCCGCTGGGGTCAGTCCCGGGTGAGTGCGTCCGGGGCGCCGGCGCGGATTTCGATGGCGTCGTGGATCTCGTCGCAGGGAATGCGGGACCGCCGGGCGTGTTCGGACACGCGCTCGTGGCAGCTTGTTTCGAAGAGGCAGAACAGCTGGTCTGTGCTCCGCGACCAGTAGGAGCGAAGCCATCGCATGTCCGAGTACTCGTAGGCGCACATGATCGCCTGGAGAGCGATCGCCCGGAACTCCCGATCCGTGAGCGGATCGAGCTGGCGGCGCACAAGGACGAGCGACAGGTCATCCTCATTGGCCGCCTGCGATTGGAGGTCGCGCGGTCCGTACTCGTCGGCGGTGATGGGGAGCACGGGCAACACCCGCGCGCCCTCAGCGACCTCCGGGGGTTCGCCGTCTTCGGGGCTTTCGAATACGGAGAGCAAGCGGCCGTCGTCCGGCGTCCAGTACCCGGCAAGCAGGCCGCGGGGTTCTTGTTCCGCGCGCTGCTGGAATCCGATGACCTCATCCAGCGTGGAGGCTCCCACGGTCTGATCGACAACGAAGTTCGGCAAGCCGGTGTCTCCTTTTCTCAGTCTTCGAGCAGAGAATAGTCTACGGGTTCGAGCAGCCGATCGAGGTCCGAGGCGCGAATCCGGAGGGCACGTTGCCCGGCGAGGCGGTGGGCCCGCAGCCGGCCCGAGCGAATCCAGTTTCTCACCGTCTTCACGTGAACTCCGAAGTATTCGGCCGCTTCTTCCGGAGAATACAACCGTCCGCCGGCCGTGGCGCCTGCCGGTACATACGAACGGACCTGTTCCACGGATACGCCGAGTTCCGTGAACACTCGCGCGGGTATGCCCTCGCCCACCTTCATGAATGCGACCAGGAAGTGCAACTCGTCGATTCGGCGCCGGCCGGATTCCTCGGCTTCATCGGAGAGCAGCCGCAGGAAGCGCAGGCAGTCGTCGGAATAGCCCGGCGCCTGGGACGGCTCGGCCAGTGGCTCGCGTGCAACGGTGCGGGCGACCAGGTCCTCGATGAGGCGAACATCGATCGTGATGGGCCCGTAGGTGAAGTAGCCGAACTTCGAGGTCTTCAGGAGATAAGCCAGGAACATGAGGTCGAGGGTGGCTTCCGGTGCACCGAACTCCCGCGTGAGCGCTCCCAACGAGCGTTGGACCTCGGCGAGGAGGTTGCTCTCGCCCTCGGCTGGCGCCTGCTCTCGGGCAAACGGCGGTGGCATGACCGGATGATACATGCTAGAAAATTGGAACGTTAGGGAGTATAAGGGAATGTAACGCCATTCCAGGCTGACCTTTTGGAGGAAGATTGTGACCCAGGCAGAGACCACGCAGGCAACTCAGACGCTCTATGAGCGGCTCGGCGGAGGCGAGCGCCTCCGGCTTCTCGTGGGCGACATCGTCGACGCCCATCTCCAGAATCCCGGCATTCGGACGCGTTTCGAAGCGTTCGATCCCGCGGCCATGAAGCAGGGCGCGTTCCAGTTTTTCGCCCAGGCGATGGGCGGCCCCGAGGTGTACAACGGTCGCGGACTTGTCGAGACGCACCGTGGGATGAACGTGAACGAGCAGGAGTTCGTGCAGGCTACGGACGATGTCCTGGGCGTGCTCCAGAAGCACAGCGTGGGGCCCCAGGAGCAGATGGAAATCCTGGCGGCGTTCTTCGCGATGAAAGAGCAGGTACTGCACCTCTAGCGGGGCCCGGGCCCTGGCTCACTGAATCGCCGCCGCCTGCGTCGTTGATGCGCCTGCCTTGCTACGAGAGCGCCTCAGGCAGTGGTGTCCGCCGGTTCGATGACGGCGGACATGCTGCCCTTCGATTCGGGCATCGCCGGGTCGGCGCCGTACGCGTGGATCTGATCCTGCTTCAGCTTCACTTCTTCGAGGCCGGCAGTCATGAGGATGGCCTGGCCATCCTTGTCGACGACGCAGGCAATGGCGAAGCCCTTCTCTGGCGCGTAGCCGAAGATGCTCCCGAGCATCGCGATCACGTACTGGTACGTGTGTTCGTTGTCGTCGAGGAGGATGAGGTGATACGGGGGCGCGACCTCGGAATCGACGTCCTCGATCACGCGGGTCGTAGGAACAGGCAGCGTCATGGACATTGAATTCTAGCGATTTCGTGCGGGGCAGAACAGGGGAACGAACAGTTTTCGGAGTCGATGGCCATCGCCCGCCGTATACTCGCCGCCATTGTGGCGACCATTGAGATTCGCGCGCTCGCCGAAACCGACTGGGAGATATTGCGCGAACTGCGCCTGAGCGCGCTGGAGGAGTCACCTGATTCGTTCGGTCCGACGCTTCAATCGGCGCTTGCGCAGGATGAAGCGTACTGGAGGCGGTGGGCGGCAGGCAGGCCGGGCCGTTTGCAGGCGTGGGGTGCTTTTCTCGATCGACAGCCGGCCGGGCTCATCTCCGCGGGAATGCCTCACGAACGCGTGGCGCACTGCGGAGCGCTCTGGGTTGCGCCCAACGCGCGACAGGCAGGGCTGGGGCGCAAGTTGATGGAGACGGTCATTTCCTGGGCGAACGAGAACGGCATGGTGCGCCTCGAGTTTGAAGTGACCGACGGGAACCCGGCGGAACGGCTCTACCTCGCGATGGGATTCCGCCGGACCGGAGCGCGCCATCCGTTGCGAGCGGGCTCGGATCTCGATGAGGTTACGATGGCGATGGACCTCACACCCGGAAGCGCGTGACCCACATTTCCTGGATGGGCGAGGGGCCGGCGTCGTACTGGTGGTAGGCGGCGACGATGGTGCCATCTTCGCACTGAGTGACCGTCGGATAGCCGATGTGCCAATACTCGCGGACCTTCGCCGGGTCACCGGCGCCGCCTTCGCGAACCACGAATTCGTTGCCCGGGTCCCAGGTGATGCCGTCTTCCGAAATGCAGCCGCGAACGCCCCACGGCGCCTTGCGGTAGCCGTAAACCGCGAGCACACGGCCGTCGTGCAGCTGGATGACATCCGGTGGGTAGCCCCAGAGCTTCGTCCGGACGGGCCGGCTCCAGCTGGCGGCATCGTCGTCCGAATAGCTAAACCACATGTTGTCGAAACGGCCGGGCCGGGCTTCGGTGCGCATGAGGCAGATGATCCGGCCGCTGGCGAGACGGGTCATGCCGGCTTCGGCGTAGGTGAGGATGTGGCCCGGGTCGTAGGCGATGGTGGACCAGTATTCCCAGTTGCGGCCGCCATCATCGGAGCGGAGGACGAAGCAGCGCGGGGTTTCGCCGGCCGGCGTGGGCCACTCGCGCTGGATGGTGCCATGGAGAGGGAGGAGCAATCCCCCGTCGGGAAGCTCGACAATGTGCCCGGCGCCGGAGCCGCCGCAGACGTAGCGGCCAAGACCGTTTTCGGAGATGGGCGTCGTGTTCACCGGCGTGGCGGCACTCCAGGTGCGGCCCTCGTCATCGGAACGGCAGATGGCGTAACCCGTCTGGCGCTTCAGGCGTTCGGGGCGCCCCGGTGGCGGACCGATGACCTGTTCGGCGATTTCCTTCAGACCGGCTGGGGCAATGAAGCTGCACACCCGCGTGTGCATGAGGACGGTGCCATCGGAGATCTGCGCGAAGGCACAGTCCCAGTTGCCTCCAAAGTCGGTGTAGGGCCAGACGACCACGCGGCTCGCCGGGTCCCACGTGCGGCCGCCATCAGTCGAGCGGACCAGGCACGACTGGCCCGAATCCGAATGTGACCGCCCGCGCTCTTCGTTGTACCCGAGGAGCAGGTCGCCGGAGGCGAGCCGGATGATGCTGCCCTGGTTGCAGGCGTGGTCGGGGTCACGATGGGCGAGGATGTGTTCGACGTCGGTGATCAAGCGGGTGCTCCAGCCGGGAATCGGCGCGAATTCAACAGGGGAGTGCGGCACTGCCTACTCGTCGACCTTCCTCCACTTTCGGAGGCTTGCCATTTCGCGAGCGGGATCGAGGCGGCTGCCCACTTCGGTGTAGGAGACCTCGGCGACGTAGACATCGCCCTTCGAATCGACGGCGATGCTGTGCGGCCAGAGGAATTCGTTCGGGCGCTCTCCGGGGAGTGGCGCGCCGAAGCGGCCCTGGAGTTCGCCTGCACGGTTGTAGATGGAAACACGGTGGCCGAGGTTCGGCACGCCGAACTGCACCAGCGGGGGCCCCTGCTCGGCGACGTAGATGTTCTCATCGCCGGCGCGCCCATGCGTCACCGCGACTGCGTGGTGAACGTGCCATTCGGCCTGGAAGTCGCCGGTGAGCGAGAACACCTGGACCCGATGGTTTTCGCGGTCGGCAACGATGACGCCATCGGCTCCGAACATGCAGATGTTGTGAGGGAGGCTGAATTGGCCGGGGTCGGAGCCGGATTCGCCCCAGGACTGGAGGAGCTTGCCTCCGGCATCGAAGCGGTGGACGCGCGAGTTTCGATAGCCGTCGGAGACGTAAATGTCGCCGTTGGCCGGGTTCACGGCGACATCGGTGGGGCGGTTGAATGGCGCGCCACCCTGGGCGGGGGAGGCCTCGCCTGTGCCCAGTTTCATCAGTTCGTTGCCGGAGCGGTCGGTTTTCGTGATGGTGTGGCCGAGCACATCGACCAGCCAGAGGTTGTCCTGGTGGTCGGTGCGGATGGAGTGGGCGCGGAGCCAGCGGTTGCCCGGCCAGGATTGCATCTGGTTGCCGTAGGCATCGCTGATGAGCCGGGTACCGGAACCGGGGTCGTCATTGCCCCACATATCGACGACGTTACCCTCGGGATCGAAGACGAGGACGGGCATGTTGCCGCGGTTGAAAACGTAGATGCGGTCCTGCGAATCGACGGCGACCGAGGTCGCTTCCTGGAGCCAGATGCCGTGCGGGATTTTGGCCCAGTAAGGCACGGGTTCGTAGCGGATGGGCATGGCTCCTCCGGGCAGCGCGCGAGTGTGCGAGGGATGCTGACACCGGGTGTGGCGGTTGGCAACCAGGCGATGGTCGACCGCTGACGAACTTCTGAGCCGCGACTGCAAGGGAGCGGCTACGCCTTTTCCGCTTGGCAACCACTGTCCCTAGAATCAGCCGATGTCCGAAGCCCTTGGCTACTTCCTCACGTGGACCACCTCCGGGACGTGGCTGCACGGCGACGAACGGGGTTCGAAAGATCGAAACACCAACGGTCTCGGCGACCCAAACGTCCCGCCAAACGCGGGTCTGAATCGGTACAGGCGATTCCAACTGGGCGACCAGGAGTTCCGAATGGACTCTTCGGCTAAGCGGGCAGCGATTCGTGAGGCGATCGAACGAACCTGCCGGATTCGCGGATGGCAGATCTGGGGTTTGAATGTCCGGACGAACCACATTCATGTGGTCCTGAGCGCTACTCCTCCTCCGGAAGAGGTGATGGCCTCACTGAAGGCATGGGCAACAAAGGAGCTCGTAGCGAGGAAACTGGTAAGCCGGGGGGAGCGCGTGTGGACGCGGCATGGAAGTACGCGTTATCTCTGGACCGAGGAAGACGTCGAGGACGCGTGCACTTATACGGTCGAAGGTCAGGGGCGCGCGCTCGATTAGCGTCGTTGCCGGTTGGCGTGCGACCTTGCGTATCAAAGCTCGTAGCCGCTCCCTTGCAGTCGCGGCTCGGAGCCGCGTGCGTGCGCGTGGCCGACGGTCGTTAGAATTCCGCGCATCGCCATACCGCGGAGCCACGCATGCCAACCACTTACGACGTCATCATCATCGGGGCAGGGTCCGCCGGGGCGGCGCTGGCTGCGCGGCTTTCGGAAAACCCGGAACGTTCGGTGCTGCTGCTGGAGGCCGGACCGGATTACCCGGATGTCGATGCCCTGCCCACGGATATCGCGCTCGGGACTCGGGCCTCGCTCGACAAACACGACTGGCACTGGACCGGCGAGGCGGTGCCGGGACGAGCCGTGAATTATCCCAGGGGCAAGGTCACGGGTGGCTCTTCCGCGGTGAACGGCATCGTGGCCATTCGAGGGGTGCCCGAGGACTACGACGAATGGGCCGAATTGGGAAACGACGGCTGGGGCTGGAAGGATTGTCTCCCGTATTTCCGAAAGCTCGAGGACGACCGCGACTTCGGCGGTGACCTGCACGGCAAGGGCGGTCCTATCCCGATCGTCCGCTGGCGAGCGGAGGAGCTTGCGCCGCTGCAACAGGCCTTCTACGACGCCTGCGTCGCGGAGGGCTATCCGCCTTCGGAAGACCACAATGTCCCCGATTCAACCGGCGTCGGCACCTGGGCGATGAACCGGAACGGGTCCCTCCGCATCTCCACGGCGATCGGCTATCTCGCGCCCGCGCGGCACCGGCTGAACCTGACGATCCGTGGCGGCGCGCACGTTCGCCGCATCCTGTTCGAAGGCAAGCGTGCGACCGGCGTCGAGGCGGAGATTGAGGGCGTGGTGCAAACAGTGCGCGGAGAGCAGGTGGTCCTCTCGGCCGGCGCGCTGCACAGTCCCGCGATCCTGCTCCGTTCGGGGGTCGGCCCAAGGGGGCAACTGGAGGCGCTCGGCATCCCGGTGGTCCATGACCTGGCCGGAGTAGGCGAGAACCTGAAGGAGCATCCCTCGATCGTCCTGGTGGCGCGGCCGAAGGATGAGGTGGTCCGCGATGGCGACCCGCTGCAGCAGATGGGGCTTCGCTTCACCGCCACGGGAAGCGACGAAGCGAACGATATGCAGATGTACATGTGGAGCCAGGATGCCGAGTTCACGCCCCAACTGCGGATGGTCACGGACTCGCGCTACCTGTTCATGCTCTGCGTGACGCTGCAGCGGCCGAAGTCCGTGGGCATTGTGCAATTGAAGAGCGCGGACCCTCACGAGCAGCCACAGATCAACATCAACCTGCTGGAACACGAGGAAGACGTTTTGAAAATGGCCGATGGTGTGCGGCGGGCCTGGGCGCTGCTCAACAGCGAAGCCATCGCCTCGAAGACGGCCGAGATCATCGGGCCACCGGCCGCCGTGGTGGAGGACGAGGCGATGCTGAGGGGTTTCCTCAAGCAGAGCGTCTCGCACCTTGTGCATCCGGTTGGGACCTGCAAGATGGGTCCGGCGAGCGATCCGGCGGCAGTTGTCGATGGCGAGGGCAACGTCCATGGGCTGGAAGGGCTGCGGGTGGTGGACGCTTCGATCATGCCGAACATCCCGCGCGCGAACACCAACCTGACTGCGATCATGATCGGAGAGAAGATCGCCGCGGCGATGGCCTGACCCGGGCGAGGCAAGAGTCGCTCCGTTTCCGTGGTTCGAACGTGTTTCTTACGGTGGAGATGACCGATTACTACAGGTGTGCGCTAATGCGGCAATGGGTGATTCGCCTGAACCCATGAAGCGGCTGGAATGGCCGGGCCTGTCCGAGTTCGATGACGAACAGGAAGAGATCGTCGATCCCCAGGGCCACTGGTTGCCCGACGGGAACGAACCAGCCCAGGGCCGGGACCCGATGACGTTCGAGGCGGTATTCCGGGACGAACGCCGCTGGGCGCCGCAACATGGACTGCAAGGCCGCAGCGATTCGGCGCTGCCAGGCCCATTCCTTTACCCGGAACCCCAGGCCGGCGAGGAGCCGTTGCCGGATTTCATCGCCGAGCCGGTGGTGGTCGCGCCGGTCGAAACCACGGGCCGCCGCTCGGCATTGGTGCGCGAGTTCGTGGAGACCGCCCTGCTGGCGATCCTCGTGTTTCTCGCCGTGCGGGCGAGCATCCAGCACTACCGGGTCGAGGGCGATTCGATGGACCCGACGCTCGAAGACGGCGAGTTCCTGCTCGTAAACTCGCTGGTCTATTCGCAGGTGAACATTCAGAAGATCGCGGACTTCGTGCCGTTCTGGGACCCGGGCCCACCCGACGTTCGGCAGGTATTCCACGGGCCAGAACGCGGCGACATCGTGATACTCAACCCGCGCCAGCGGCACGACCGCGACCTTGTGAAGCGGATTGTTGGGATGCCCGGCGACCGCTTCGAGATTCGCGATGGAAACGTCTACATCAACGGGCAGCGATTGATCGAGCCGTACATCAAGGAGCCCTGGCGCGGCGATATGGACCCGATCCAGATCCCGGCAGGGCAATATTTTGTGATGGGCGACAACCGGAACGGAAGCCTCGATAGCCGCTCGTTCGGGCTGGTGGTCGAGGATGACATCATCGGGAAGGCGATGGCGAGCTGGTGGCCGAAAGAGAAGTGGGGGCTGGCGCCGAACGAGGAACCGAAGCTGGCGCCCAACTAGCAGGCCTCGACAAACGCGAGCCGGATGCGCTACAACGCGCCGATGGATCCGGACCCTTCCCGCATCGACCTTTCACTCGATTCGCGCGCGATCACCTTCGAAAACCCAACCGGGGCGCGGGGCGCGGGAGGGACCGCTCATGGCGGCAGAAAGGGCGCGCCCCAGCGGAATATCGCGCCCGGCGAAACGGTCGAACTCGCGAATATCGCCGGGCCGGGGACGATCCGGCACATCTGGATGACGTTCCCACCGGCGCCGCCGGAAACGATGCGAGCGCTCTGGATGGAGGTCTTCTACGACGGACTGAGCGAGCCTTCGATTTCAGTGCCGTGCCTGGACTTCTTCGCGATGCCGCTTGGCCGGCCGGTCGATTACCACTCTGCGATGGCCTCCGCCCAGGAAGGCAGAGGGTTCAACGCCTACTATCCGATGCCGTTCCGGAAGTCGTGCCGGGTGGTGCTGACCAACAGCAGCACGCGCGCGATGTCATTCTACTACCAGCTGGACTACACGCTGCAGAGTGGACTGCCGGAGGACGCAGGCTACCTGCATGTGAGCTTCCAGCGCGAAAACCCCACGACCTTGCGGCGGGATTTCGTCATCGCCGGTGGTCTGCGAGGCCCTGGGCGATTCCTCGGTTGCGCGATCGGCGTCCGGACGATCGACCGCGACGACTGGTACGGTGAGGGCGAGGTGAAGTTCTACCTCGATGGCGACCGCGAGCTACCAACCATCTGCGGCACGGGGTTGGAGGACTATGTCGGCAGCGCGTGGGGCATGGGCGCCCATTTCGCGCACTACGCAGGCTCGCCGCTCGAGGTCCGCGACCCGGAGCAACGCCGAGGCGTGCCGGACTTCCTCACGTTCTACCGATGGCACCTCCCGGACCCGGTCGTCTTTCGCGAGAGCTGCCGCGTGACCATCCAGCAGATCGGCTTCGCCTCGTTCCGGGAGGGGCAGGAGGAGCGATTCGAGGAGTACAACCGGACAAACCCCGCCGCCGGCGCAGGCTGGACTATGCACCCCCGACCAGGCGTCCTGGCAAGCGGCATCACCGAGCGGGTGGATGACTACTGTGCGACGGCATTCATCTACTGCGCCGAGCCGCAGGGGGTGCCGCGTCTCGATATCGCAGCGGCCCTGGCTGATATCGAGCGAAAGCCTTACGAGGGACCGAGCGCCATGGAACGCGCGTTCGCGTTCTGATGGCGGACGAGGACGAAGACGAGCGAGACGTTTCCTTGTGGATAGCGGAGCGGATCAATTACGGGTGCGTCGCGCTCGGATCGGCGCTCATTGTCATTGCGACGTTGGCCATTGTTTCAATGTCCACTGCAGTTCGCATTAGATCAATCCATTTCGGATAGCCCATGCCACGGCCTGGGCGCGGTTGGCGCTACCGGTCTTTTCGAGTACATGGCGGACGTGGCTGGCTACCGTGGCCTGACTGAGCGAAAGTGCCGCCGCGATTTCCTTGTTCGCCTTGCCTTCCGCGAGCAGGCGGAGCACTTCTTCTTCGCGGCTCGACAACGACCGATCGGGCCGAGGAGCATCCGCGGGCACGTCATTCGACAACCCTGCAGCTGACCAGAAGCCCTTGCAGACTTCCCGAAACTCCCGACCTGCAGCGGCGTCAATCGGATAGCCGGAGGTGTAGGCGATCCGTGCTCCCGGATGAAGCGACGCGGTGCGTTCGAGGTCCTCACCCCAACCAGCGGGTGGCCCCATGAGCAACACCGGAACGTTCACGCCGGGCAACGTCTCCCGAAGGCTCGCTGTCTCGTTGAGTTCGGCCAACCGGCAAAAAGTTGTCCGAGACCAGAGGCGCTCCCACTCGGCCGCCAGTTCCGAAATCGGCGAACCTCTGCCCGGCGCCATGAATGCCTGCAGATGCCATTCCGCCGCCGCTCTGAAGTCAGCTTCGAAAAACGGAATGAAGCCCGCGGTCGGCATGAGCGAGTCCGCCAACGGAGCAGACATGAGAAGGCTGAGCACTCTGCCGGGCGCCCTGGCCGCAAACGAAGCGACCGCATGGCACGCCCCCATATGGGAATGAAGATGCACTGGCCCCAAGGCCAAATCGATGACCGCCTCGATGTCATTCTCCCATTGGGGGATCGGTGGGCCGTCTTGAAGCGGGCCGGAAAGGCCGGAACCTCGAAGCTCAACACAATACATCTGGTGGCCGTCTCGGGCTTCGTTGAAGAAATCGATAAGCGCGGGTAGCCGAGACCACAACGACAGCGGAACTCCGCCACACGGTCCCACGTTTATGAAAGCGGGTGGATTCCCTTCGAACACTGTGTAGGAGACGGTCGAGTTGTCTTTTGTGCGGACATATCGGATAGCCGGGGCCGTCATGACGGCATTCTATCGCCGCCGGCAAGAGACTTTCCGGGCGAGCCTGCGAGCCGGTTACTCCAGGATCGAGGCGACCGCCCGCATGATCGTGCCCAGGTAGTCGGCAGACTGTTCCTGCGGCGTATCTCCCATCGTTACGACGATGAGTTGTTCGTCCGGGACTACGACGAGGACCTTGCCGCGCGCGCCCAGGCCGAGGAATACGTTGCTGGCATGGTCCGGGAACCACCGGCCGGTGCCGCTCCGGCCGCCGTTGTCCGCCAGGTGCCGTGACCTTCGTTCAGCCACCAGAGGTAGCCGTAGGCTCCATTCGCTTCGGGGTAGGGAGCGGAAAGCGCTTCGGCCACGAACTTCGGGTCGAGAATCTGCTGCCCGGCCCAGTTGCCACCGTTGAGCCAGAGCAATCCCAGCCGGGCGATGTCCCGGTGGGTCGCTTCGATGACCGGCAATGGCCCCTGGCTGCCGATCTGGATCCAGCCCTTCGAGTTCGCCGGCCAATCGAAGCTGAACCCCACCTGGTGGCGGAGATGCTTTTCGTAGAAGTCCCTCGGCGGCGTCCCGCTGGCCAGCCAGAGGATGCCGGTCAACGAATTCAGGATCTCGTTGCTGTTGTACCGCCAGCGGCTCCCGGCGGGCTCCTTGCCGGCCGTCATGTTCAACAGGTGCTTGATTCGCGCACCCTCGACGATCTCGGGGTGGTGGACCGGCAGCCAGTCCGAAACGAGGTCTTCGACATTGAGAAGCCCTTGCGCCTGGGCGATCCCGATCAGGGTCGCGCCGAAGCCCTTGGTCAGCGAAAAGATAGGGTTGGTCGCTGACGCGTCTCGCAGGTACGTCTCGTGAACGATGCGACCGTGTTTGGCGACCAACACGCCGAACCGCTTGTCGATGGTCATGATTTCCGCGGCGGCGGCCGCGACCCGGGCGCTATCGAGACCGGCCTCTTCGGGGCGAACTGATTCCCAGTCGGCGCCCGGGAAAACCGGGGTCGGTGCGGAGGTTGAAGACGCGGCCATTGAAGCTACCTCGGACGAGCGATGTCGCCCGCGAGCCTACGCCATCCACAATGCACCGCACCACCCAGGCGCGATTCCTTAAGCGCTCACCAGTTGCGAAGCCTTTCGCTTCGCGATCTCCTCGCGGACGACCGGGGCGACCTTCGTCCCGAGGAGTTCGATCGCCTTCAGCACCTCGTCGTGAGGTTGGCCGCCAACTCCCATCTGGGCCACGAAGCGGTCGTGACCAAAGAGCTCGTACTCGTACAGGATCTTCTCGATGACGTCATCGGGCGAGCCCACGAGGAGGGCGCCGGTTGGCGTGCGCAACGATTCGTACTGGTTGCGAGTCATGCCGGGCCAGCCACGTTCGCGGCCGATCTTGTTCATCAGGAACGAGTACGGACCCCAGAACTCATCGGCGGCCTGCTGAGAAGTCTCGGCAATGTGCGCGTGCGAGTTGATGGCGACCGGCAGTTTCGAGACATCGTGGCCCGCCGCCCGGGCGGCTTCGCGGTAGTAGTCCACGAGCGGCTGGAAGCGTGCCGGGGCGCCGCCGATGATCGCGATGATCAGCGGGAGGCCAAGCCGGCCCGCACGTTCGACCGATGCCGGATTGCCGCCAACACCGACCCAGACAGGAAGTTTCTCCTGGGCCGGGCGCGGATAGACGCCACGCCCATAAATGGGAGCGCGGAACTTGCCCTGCCAGTTCACGATCTCGTTGTCGCGAATGTTCAGCAGGAGTTCGAGCTTCTCGGCGGCGAGTTCGTCGTAATCGTCGAGGTCGTAGCCGAACAGCGGGTAGGACTCGGTGAACGAGCCCCGGCCAGCGGTGAGCTCGGCGCGGCCGTGCGAAAGCAGGTCGACGGTGGCGAACTGCTGGAACACCCGTACCGGGTCATCCGTGCTGAGCACGGTGACGGCACTGGTCAGCTTGATGTTCTTCGTCCGCACCGCGGCGGCGGCAAGGATCGTTGCGGGGGAGGACGCGGCGAAGTCCGGGCGGTGGTGTTCACCGACTCCGAAGACATCGAGTCCGACTTGATCGGCGAGTTCAATCTCCTCGAGCAGGTTGGCGAGGCGCTGTTCGTTGGAGATGGTCTCGCCGTTGGCGTTGGGCATGGTATCGGCGAAGGAAGAGACGCCGAGTTCGAAGTGGGTGGTCACGCTGGACTCCGATAGTTGTATGTGCAAATAACTCTACCACAGTCACTTACGAAAAGGAAGTGTAGAGATGGAGTTTCTTGCGCAATTCGGCGAGCGCGCGCGCCTGCTTGCCTTTGACGGCGTCGATGGAGATGCCGAGCACTTCGCCGGTTTCCTGTACGGAGAGGCCGTGAATGAAGCGCAGCGTTATCACTTCGGCCCAGCCCGCATCGAGGCCGGCGATGGCGCGGGCCAGGTCGATGCGTTCATCGTTCAGCCCGGGGTCGTGGCGGGGAATATCGAAGTCTTCGAGGCGAAGCGCCGGCGCCTTCCGCTGCCAGGCCCGGCGATGGCCGTTCACCACGTTCCGGGCGATGCCGAACAGCCATGCGCGGACGGGAAGGCCCCGGTCTTCAAAGAGATGGGCGGATTCCCACGCGTGGGCGAACACCTGGCTGGTGGTGTCTTCGGCCTCGTGGCCATCGCCCAGGCGCGAGGCTGCGTAGCGGTAGATGGCGCCGTGTTCGCGCTCGAACAGTTCGCGCCAGGCGTCGGGATCACGGCCCTGGAGCGCGACGACTTCGGCGCGCGAAACGAAGGGTTCTGGAGCTTCCTCATGTAAACCGCCAAAGGCCGCCAGCAGGGTGCGAAATGCCTGCCGAAGCGAGCCCGTTCGGGGAGCGGGGAGGGCCATCACGGTCATCAGTGATCGTCCTCCGACTCGGGGGTCTCGGTCGGTTCTGGCGTCTCGTGCTCGTGGTCGTCCTCGCCGTCGTCGTGGTGGCCCGAAGGATAGGGTGACGGAGTTGGCGTTCCCGCTGGAGGCGGAGTTGCCGCCGACGACGGGGTACCGGTCGGGGAAGGCGTCGGCGTTGAGGTGGGCTGCTGGGTAGCCGTTGGTGTTGGTGTATGAGAAGGCTCGTCCTGCGGTGCCTGGGATGGGACGGCAGAGCCGCCTTCGGACGGAGTCGACGGGGCAGCCGGGAGGCTGAACCCGGGCACAGGAGTACCGGGGTTGGAACCGGCAGGACTGGCGGTGGCCCGCGCCGTCCCGGCACCTGCCGGGGTTGGCGGAGTCGGGGTGGCCGTGCCTGCGGGCGTCGTTGTCGCCCGCGGCGTGCCGCTGGCGGTCCCGTCAGGCTTCGTTCCGGCGATGCCGGGCGCAGGGCTGCCAGGCTCGGGCGTCGGGCTGGTTTCGCCCGCGGGACCCTGCGTGGTTTCAGGGGCGCCGAGTTCGGGCCCGGCGATGCCGGCATCGGGAGCCAGCGACAAGTCGTTGTTCGGGGTGAGGTTGGCGATGGCAGAAGCAACAAAGTGGGCCGTCCCGCGAGCCGCTTCGGCGGGGCTCACGCCAGTCGCCGCGCTGGTCGCGCCGCCCAGTAAGCCGATGACCGCAGTGCCCGCCGCCAGCCGTTGCACCAAAGAGGGGCGACCACCGGCGGGCGCAAAGCCAAGGAGCGCGAGCCACCCGCGGCGGTGGCGACCAGCCATCACAGCTTCGAAGCGAAGCGCCATGCGGTCAGAGGCCGCGGACGAAGGACCAGCGGGGGCGAGATACGCAAGACG
This sequence comes from Dehalococcoidia bacterium, assembly GCA_050185215.1. Lineage (GTDB taxonomy): Bacteria > Chloroflexota > Dehalococcoidia > Tepidiformales > Tepidiformaceae > Amarobacter. The sequence continues at coordinate 49,829 of JBFWZP010000011.1, forward strand.
GTTCGCCAGGCGAGCCAAACCGGCGATCTCCGGGTCGCGCGGAGCGAGCCCGGATTCGATCACGTTGTTCAGCTGGTCTGGCGTGTAGCTCATTTCAGGCTGCCTGCGCCTCCACTACCTGTACATTCGACCGTCGGACGGCCGGGCGTCGATAGGTGATTCGCAGCATTACTCCGAAGACCACCATGAGGGTCGTGGCCAGGTAGATGGTCATGAGCCACGGCTCATGCGAGTCGGTGCCGCTCGACATGCCGTGCCAGAAAGCACCGAGGAACGCGAACGCGGACGAGTAATGGAGGTAGCGCCAGGCTTTCATGCCCATCTGCTTGCGGAACCAGAACGAGAGCGAAACGACCGTGAAAACGTAGAGCGAGAGCGTGCCGATGCCCGAGATAAACGGCTTGTACTCCGAGGCAAACGGCACAAGGATTCCCGTGGTGGTGAAGTGGATCCAGTCGTCCTCAAGCAGCACGAGCCCATGGGCAAAACCGAGAAGAACACCCGCGATGGAGGCCGTCTGGTGGAAGGCGAGCAACCTGGCGCGGTTCAGGATCCCATCGAACCACGCCGAGGACATGAGCAGCCCGCCCACCAGCCCGAGCCAAAGGAAGAGGTAGCTCGCGACGCCCGCGGCGCGTGAGGAGTACCAGGCTCCCTGGGGGCCCGTCAGGTCGAGCCCCCAGCCGATCGCTGCACCCGCGACCCCGTTGCCGAAGAGGATTCCGACAACACCCGCCACAAACACAATCCCAAGCAGCTTCATTGTCACGAACCTTTCGACGACTTCGGAGGCGTGGTTGGCTGTGGAGCCGGCGGCGCGGTGGGCGCCGGTGGCGGAGGCGGCGGTGGTGCCGTTGGCGCCGGCGGCGGCGGGGCTGCCGGCAACGTTGCCACTGGCGCCGGCGCAGTCGGCTGCGGGGCGGCTGGAGCGGGCGCGCTCGGCGCGGCTGGAGCCACTGTCGGCTGTGGAGGTGGTGCCGCGGGCGCGGAGGCCGGCGGCTGGGGGACTCCCGACCAATCGGGAAGTACGGGCACCGTGGTGGGAGCTGGCGGTGGCGCCGGGGGCTGTTTCGCGGCGTTCGTGGGAGACGGCGCGGAAGTGGTCTTATTGGTTGGCGGCGTGGTGGGCGCCTGCTTCGATGCGGAGGTTGGCGGGGGTGGCGGCGGGGGTGGCGCGCTCGAACCTCCCGACGGGGCAGCGACAGCTGCGGCGGAGCCGCCCGCGGCAGGCGCGGATGCAGGCTGCTGCGGTCGAGCCGCGACCAGGCTCTCGGAATTCGGAGAACCAGCGGCCGCGGGGGCAGCGGTGGCCGACCCATCAGCGGCTGCGGTGGCGGTGCCTTCAGGGGTCTCGATCAGCACCCACTGGTTCGCCACCGGGTCCCACCGCCAGCCATCCTGTTCGATCACTCCGTTGTTGGCGGCAACAGCTTCCTCGGCCGCGGGCTCCTCGGTTGCCGAAGGCAGTTTCGGCGCCGTGGCGGCCACACCGGCCCAGAGCGAGACGAACACGGCGACCGCTCCGGCCCCCGTGCCGACGCGCGTGGCCAGGAACTTGGTCTTCTTCTTCGCTGACTTAATCATCGTGCTCGTCCTCGTGCTCGCCGTCCTCATGTTCGTGTTCGTCTTCGGGCTCATCGTCCTCGTGATGCCTTGGTGTTGCTGTCGACGAAGGGATCGACGGGGCGGCCGGTGATGGCGATCCAGGCACAGGGGTCGCGGCTGCCGCCTGGGGCGGAGCAGCCGGCGGGCTAGCGGCAGGCGGCGGTGTGCTGGCAGGTCCGGACGGAACCGGATTGCCGAAGCCTTCCCATACCGGTACTACCGGCGACGGCGATTGAGGGGCGGGCGCAACAGGCGTCGAAGCCGACGGCGTGCTCACGGACTTTGGCGCAGGAGTAGGTGCGGCTGGAGGAGGAGTGTTTGCCGGGGCCGTTGCAGCCGGGACATCGGCCGCGCGGCCATCGGCGTTGCCGCTGGAGGGCGGTGGCGGGCTCGATGGAACGAAGAACGCCACTTCGGCACCTTTGGACGTGGCCGGCGTTGGTTCTTCCGGCGGCGGCGCCGGTGCGACATCGCGGACCAATTCGACCGCGGCCGGGGCATCGGCCATGGCGGCGGACTGCACCGGTGCGGCTTTCGAGTTCGAGCCGATGACAGGGACGACCTGGTTCAATCCGAAAATGGTTCCTCCGGCCGCCATGACGACGGCGGCGCCGGTGACCGCCGTCGTTGCCGTCGCAAACACGAGTGATCCGATTCGATTCATTGCTTCCCTCCTGGGATTTGCGTCGGGAAGCACATCGCTGGTTATGGGCGAAACGAGCCGGTGGTTCTGTAGCCGTTTGGGAAACGTTCCGGGAACGCAGCGTAAAACGTTGGCGAGCCAGATTCGGGGAACCCACGAGGCCGTGCCGCTATAATCCGCCCACCATTCCCGGAGGCACTTCCCATGGCGTTCCAAACCGGCCAGTTCCTGGGCTTCGAAACTGCGATTCATGATCCGGGCATTGCCGTTTTCACCTTCAATCAGCCGGAGCGCATGAACGGCCTCACCCAGGCGATCAAGCGCGACCTCATCGAACAGCTGACGCAGGCGCAGATGGACGACCGCGTGCGCGTGCTGGTGTTCACGGGGCAGGGCCGTGCGTTCTGCGCCGGCGACGATATCACCGGTCGGCCGCTCCCTCCGGGACAGAAGCTCATGCCGGACATCTTCCCCGGGCACCGCGAACCTATCGGCACCTATGAGGGCCTGCGCGTACATAGCCAGACGGTCAACACCGGGATCCGGAACCTCGACAAGTTAAGCATCGCCGCCATCAACGGCATCGCCATCCAGACCGGGCTTTCGCTGGCGCTGTCGTGCGACTTTCGTATCGCTTCGAAGGAGGCTCGCCTGGGAAGTGCGACGCTGCGTTTCGGGCTGCTGCCGGATGAGGGAGGCCAGTTCCTGCTGGTCCAGCTGATGGGAGTTGCGAAGACGATGGACTTCCTGATGCGAAAGAAGATCGTCCCGGCGGAGGAGGCTCTCGAGCTGGGGCTGGTGAACGAGGTCGTCGAGGGCGACAAGCTCATGGACCGGACGATGGAGCTGGCCCGCGAACTGGCGAACGGTCCGCAGGTCTCGATGCGGCTGCTGAAACGCACCATCTATAACGCGGCCGAGATGACGTGGGCGCACGCGCTCGACGATATCGCTGCGAAGACCGCGATCAGCGACCACCACCCGGATTCGCGCGAGGGCGTTGCCGCCTTCCGGGAGCGACGCGAACCGAAGTTCAACGCATGGCTGCCGTAGGTCACCACGAAGACACCGATCTCGTTTCACCACGGAGACACAGAGACACGAAGGATGCGCCGGGAGTTCACGGAGGCCATGGGAGATTTGAGCGCCTCCGGAAACGAACCGATGCCCGGTGCTCTTCGCTACCTCCGTGTCCGGCGGCGGGCAAACACGAAGGACGCAAAGGACACGAAGAATTTCAGGAATCCTCCGTGTCTCTGTGTCTCCGTAGTGAATGCATCGGGTGCTGCGCTTAGAGATCCAGGTCCACCGCCACCACCACTGAGGTGCGGCCCCAGTTCGTGAGGTCGTTGCTGTAGCCGGGCTGGTACTTCGGCACGACGAGGGCGCGGGCCGAGGCATCTTCGTCGGTGCCGCGTTCGACCACACGGCCGGTTCCCGGGTAGGTCACATCGTCGATGCGGACCGTGACGCGAGGCTCTTTGAGCATGTTGCGCACCCAGTGGGCCTTTGGGCCGTGCTCATCTTCGCCGCTACCGCTCAGCATGTAGGCGGTGGAGCCGATGAGCCCGAACCAGATCTCGATCTCACGCGGTTGGCCTGAGGTGCGACCGGTGGTCGTGAGATAGCAGTACTGGGTGGCGGGATTGATTGAGGCCGATTCCATCGGCCGATTGTAGAGGCTAGAGCATCTCGTCGCGGCTGTGTTCGGCTCGGGCGGCGCCGATGGCGGTCTTCACCTTCTTCGCTTCTTCAGGCGGAGGAAGGACGGCGGGCATGCCGAGCGACTTGATCCACAGCTCCCGAGCCCAACCCATGGTGTGGTACAAGTGCTCATCTTCCTGCTCTTCCACCTGGTCGTAGGCCTCCCTCAAGGCGGAAGCTCGCTTCCCGTTGCTCGATTCCGCAACCCGGCCGATGAGTTCCCAGTTCTGATGGTCCTTCGTTTCGGCCTCCACAACGCATTCGGCGGCGGTAAGCTGCGCGGCCTCGGGTCCAGCATCGTTCGAAGCCATGCGCATCGCCGCGATCAGGCTCTCGGCCTTGTGCCGCACGACACCACGCCCGGGAGTGTCCTGCTCGGTATCCATGCCCAGTGTTTCGAAGGTCTGCCGAAGGATGCGCTCGTGCTCCGTGGTTTCTTCGAGGTACTTCTGCCACTCGCTCTTCAAATCGTCCTCGACGGCGCACTCGATCGCGGAGCGGTAAATAGATTGCCCGCAAATCTCCGTCTCAAGCGCCTGGTAGAGAAGTTCGGTCACGCGTTCGTCTTTCAAGCTCAGCCCTCCTGGTGGGTTGGGACTGAGCGTACGGTCGGAGCCGTTGCAGAAGACCTACTCGCGGGCGGGGCAGCGTTGCGGGCATCTTGCAATACGGCCTGAAAGGCGACGGACCGGGAATTTCGGCCATGGCCCGATCTCGCGGCTACTCCGCGTGCAGCGCGCTGAGGGCGGGTGTGTCGGAGCGGATGCCGAACTCGACTTTTCCCACCGAGGCGTAGCGGCCCGGAGCGTGGCCAGTGTGTTGCGCGAGGGAGTGCACATCGCGGAAGCAGCGCTCGAACCCGTGCGATTGCATGAACCCGGTGGTGCCGGCAGCCTCGAAGACGAGGTCCATAGCGGTCGTGCCGGCTTCCGCCAGGAACCGCGCCGCCATCTGCGCTCGCTTCTCCAGGGCAAGCGAAGCTGGTTCTCCGGCTGCCGCATGGTCGTACCCGTCGTTCAACGTGTCGTACATGAACGATTTCGCGGCTTCGATGAATGTCCTGGCTTTGCCCATATGGTGTTGGGCCGTTTCGTGCTCCGCCAGTTTCGAGCGGCTCAGGCCGGGAACCTTCGTTGCCGCAAGCGAGACCAGCTCGTCGGCGGCGCGTTCGGCGGCAGCAAGGACGGGCACAGCCTGCCCGATGATCACGAAACCGGGCGTCCGGTAGAGCGGGCCTGCGAATGCCGGCGCTGTTTCCTTGCTTTCGATTCGGACGCGGAGGTGCGGCACGAACACGCTGTCGAATTCAATGTCGTGGCTGCCAGTGCCTCGCATGCCCATGGTGTTCCACGTCTCTATCACCCGTGCTTCGGAGCGTGGCATGAAAACGAATAGGAGGAGCGGCCGGCCGGTGGTGGGGTCTCGTTCAACGCCGGATTCATTGGTCGCGATGCAGAGCGCGCCGAGCCATGCGGCCCGCTGGCAGCCGCTCGCGAAGGGCAGCCGCCCGGACACCCGCCAGCCACCCTCGACGCGGGTGGCTTTCGCCGGCGGGTTCAGAGATCCCGCGGCTATGAGATCAGGCCCGGTCGCGTAGATCTCTTCTCCCCCGGCCGCCGGGAACGTTGCCAGCGTATGAGCGCCGGAAGCGCCGATGTTGAGGTTCCAGCCGGCGGCAATATCAATCTTCGCCACCGAGAAATAGACGCGCATGATGTCCGACGGATGCATCTCGAAACCGCCGAAGGCGTTCGGCGCCGTCATCCGGAAGAGCCCGGCGTTAATCATGGCGTCATAGACTTCATCCGCGAGTCGCCGGTGCTCTTCGTTCCAGTCGCGGTTGCGCTCAATCACCGGTCGAATCTCCTCGACCTTTGCGAGCAGTTCATCGACCAGGGGTGTGCGCTCGACGGTCGTCATGAGTTCCTCCCTACAGCTGGAATGCGAACCAGTCGGGTTCCAGGCCGAACATGACGCGGCCAGCGGATTCGAAGCGGTTCGTCTGGACCGCCGCGTGCTGGACGATCGAGCTTGCATCGCGATACAGCTTTTCGAAGCCGGCGCCCTCACGCATGCCCGAAGTTCCGGCGGCCTGGTGAACCAGCGAGGTTGCCCGGATAGTGGCTTCCGCCGCATTGGCGGCTGCGAGCTGCATGGCGCACTTCTCGTCCATGGTTAATGCCCGGCCGGATGCGAGCGCATTGAATGCGTTGCTCGCGGTCGATGCGAGGTAGGCCGATGCGGCATCCACCGCGGCGCGCGCCTCTGCCGCCTGGAACTGGGCGACTGGACGATCGCGCAACGTCGTCTCGTAGAAATTGGGGACTTTCGTCGCGGCGAGATTCACCAGCCGGTTGACCATCGCTCGCGCGATTCCGAGAGGAACCGTGGCGTGAGCCTGGACACCCGGCCATGGCGCCAACCGGTAGAGCGGTCCCGACACGGCGGCAGGGGTCTCTCGCGGAGCGAACACCCGCACGGCCCGCTGGGCGGGGACGAACACGTCGTCGACCAGGACATCGTTGCTTGCGGTGGCCCGCATTCCCATGGTGTGCCAGGAGTCCTGGATTGCGCCCTCCGACATGTGGATGATTGTCGCCAGGAAGTCGGGGCCGCCCGTTTGTGGGTCGATGCGCGGTGCACCGTTCTCATGGACGATTGCCGGTACCAGGAACCATTCGGCGAACTGACTGTTGCTCGCGAAGCGCACGTTCGCCGTCACCCGGAACCCTCCCGGAACCTCGATTGCCGCACCCGCCGGCCAGAAGACTCCGGCGAAACCGCTATCGGGGTTAGAAAAGACTTCCTCGAGCCCCTGCTGCTGGAGCCACGTTGCCAGCACCGTGACTGCGGCGTGCTGGTTTAGATTCCAGCCCACGGCGCCGTCGATTTCGGAGATCCGCTCCAGCAGGCGATAGGCGCCGGCCGGGTGGAGTTCATGGCCGCCAAAGGCCGCCGGCAGCCAGATGCGGAGCAGCCCCGCATCCCGGACCGCCTGGAAGACTTCGGGGGCGATTCGCCGATTCGCCTCACCCCACGCAGCGTGTTCTTCAATGATCGGCCGGATGCGCTCGACGCGGTCGAGCAGTTCGTCAACGGTGGTGCGTTCGAGAGTAGTCACAAATTTTCTCCCCGGTCACTTTGAATCAGGCTGAGGCGGCCGCACCGGTCATCTTCGCGAGCAGATCACGAATCGCGGCGCGGGGCGAAACTTCGATGAATTCGGTGTCGACGTCACAAAGGGCGGTATGTCCCGGTATTGCATGAATGAACTCGCCGGCGTGCCCGACCTCTTCGCGGCCATCGTTGTAGCGGATTCGCAGAGCACCGGAGAGGACGTACATCCAGTGCGGTATCCCGCAGCGTTGCGGACCGCCCGCCGCCTCCAGGGCCGGCGTGAAGTCGGTGTTCGCGGGCAAGGTCACCCGCAAAAAGGCCATCTCACCCGCGTCGGCGATGCGGGTGAACAGCTTCTCGCCGTCCGTCATGACCATCTCCATGGTCTGTTTGCTGATCGTGGGCATGTAGTTCCCTCCAGCGCTGATGCTATCTGCGGCGCGGGCGAAGTTATATTGGTTTGAAATCGGGAAGTCAAGCGTTTTTCGTAGTTTTGGTGCGTGTTGCGTTGTTCTCGTGAAGGTGCGAGTATCTCGGCGATGCAAGATGACGCAATGCTCGCTGAACTGAACACGCCAGACCAGGCGCCAACTGGCAACAGTTGGCTCGATCAACAACGGCGACTGAAGTGGCAAATCGCGGAAGAGCTGAACTTCGCGCCGCTGACGCCGGATATCGAGTTCGTGGCCTTCCTGCGTTCGCTCAGCAGGTTCGGCTTTTTCACGTTCGGCCCCATCACCATCGATGTGCGGGTCGTCGAAGACCTCTTGATGCGGACGGCCCCGCGCGGGACGGGCGGCCCGGGCCACCCTCCCATTTCGCAATCCATGGTCCGGTTCAGCTACCTGCTTTACGAGCGCGGTAACCGGGAGAAGACCAAGCTCAACGAGCTCGATTACCTGCTCGCTCTGATGCGCTGCCCGGACGGCCTACCGGCGCGGGTATTCGGCGAACTCGGGGTTTCGCCCGAAGATGTCGAACGTTATGCGGCGGAACTGAGCGCGGGCCGCCCGGAGGCGCCTCCCGCTGAGCGCCTCTACAGCACCGAAGAAGCCGCCGCCTATTACGGCGTCCACGTGCAGACGGTGCGGGCATGGATTCGCTCGGGCAAGCTGCCCGCCTCGCGGTTGGCCGGACAGAAATCAATCCGTATCCGGGAGGGCGATCTCAAGGCGGTACTGGAGCGGATTGACCCGAAGGATATGCCATAATCGCGAACCGAATAGGGAGGAATCAGATGGCGCTCTTCGCACTCTGGCGGCACCTGGACCACACGCTTGGCGAAGATGAGCGAAAAGGAATGACCATCCGGTCGATCGGGGCGACCGCTGAACACGTTGTGGAACCCGTGCGCTGGGTGCGCTCCTACGTCATCGACGAGCCTGGCCGCCTCCAGTCGCTCTGCGTGTATGAAGGGCCTTCGGCGCGCGCGGTTGTGGACCTGCAACTCCTTTGCGCGATCCCGTTCGAAGAGATTGAACCTGTCGTCGAACTGCGGCCGCCCTCCACCGCGTCCGGACCCGGTGATCTCTACCTTGCCTGGCGAGACATTCCCCGTGGCGCGACAGAGCCGGCCGTCGCGGAAGACAACGCAAGGGCTTCCGGCGAAGCCGAGTGGGTTCGCTCGTACTGGGATAGCAAGAACGCCCTCAGCTGGTGCGTGTACCGCGCCGAGACTCGGAATGGCCAATCTGCAGCCGTCCTGCCGCGCTCATTTCGCCGTGTCGAATCTGTGGCGGAAGTACACCCGTCCGAATGGGCGTGGGTCTACGAGACGTTCGGTCTCCCCCGGCACTGGGAACTCAACCCGGACTGGGCGTAAGCGCGGAGCCTCTCACCCCCTAAATCGCCGACCAGCCCCCATCTGAAGGCAGGACGACGCCGTTGATGTTCGTGCCATCGCGGCTGAGCAGGAAGGTGATCGAGGCGGCGAGCTGGGCGGCCTGGGCAGGGCGCGGAATGACGACGCCCATGAGTGGGCCGAGGCGCTGCTGCGCCATCGTCGAATTGAAGTGCGCCTCGATGTTGGTGATCGTCGCGCCAGGAGCGACCGCGTTCACCCGGATGCCGAGCGGTCCGTACATCACGGCGGAACTCCTGGTCATTCCGATGACGGCATGCTTCGAAGTCGTGTAGGCGACCCCCGCCGCCGACCCGCGCAAGCCTGCCTCAGAGGTGATGTTGACGATCGAGCCGTAGCCCTCTTTGAGCATCAGCGGGACGACCGCACGAGTGAGGCGCATGATGCCTTCGACGTTGATCCGGAAGACGCGGGACCAGACCTCGTCGGAGACTTCGTGGATGGCCGTGAAGTCATCCATGATCCCGGCAACGTTGGCGAGGCCCTGAACTGACGGTCCCGCGGCGGCGACGATCGCCTGGACGGCTGCTTCGTCGCTGACGTCGCCGGTAACAGTGACGAAGTTGAGCGTGCTGTTCTTCGCGACCAGGTCATCGAGGCGAGGCTGGCTCACATCGCTTGCGATGACGCGGCCGCCTTCTTTCGCAATCCGAAGGGCTGTCGCGAGGCCGATACCCGAGCCGGCGCCGGTGACGATCACAGTCTGGCCATCGAAACGGCCGGGGGTGATCGCTTCCTGCCAGGCCTGGGGCGTGGGGAGCGTGATGTCGGGGTTCGGCTGAGTCATTGCATTGCTCCTTTGTTCACGGTGCGATGGCGGGTTCGAACGCTGAAATCGTAAGCGAGGGCACAACCGCGAATCGTCGCCCGGAGGGGCCCAATGGGAGTGCCAATCGGGCATTCGTCGTGGGCACCGCGCCCGAGACCATCGAGACCAACTTCGAACGGAGGCGAATCAATGGCCCTCACCCTTGTTGAGGCGGCAAAGCTCAGCAACGACACACTGCTCACCGGCGTGATCGAGACGATCGCGCAGGAAAGCCCGGTCCTTCAGCGGCTGCCGTTCATCGAAATCGTCGGCAATGGGCTGACGTACAACCGCGAAAATGTCGCGCCCAGCGCCGACTTCTACGATGTCGGCGACGACTGGGACGAAAGCACGCCGACGTTCACGCAGGCGACCGCGACACTCAAAATCCTGGGCGGCGATGCAGACATCGATAACTTCCTGAAGTCCACGCGGTCGAACATCCAGGACCTTGAGGCGGCAGTGGTGCAGCTCAAGGCGCGGGCGGTGCAGTCGCTGTTCGATGACACCTTCGTGAACGGCGATGAAGGCGTGGACGCCAAGAGCTTCGACGGCATCGACGCTCTCTGCGCGGCCGGCCAGACCGCCACGATGGGAACGAACGGCGCGACTCTGACGCTCGAAAAGCTGGACGAACTCATTGACCTGGTGCGCGGCGGCAAGCCCGACATGCTGCTGATGAGCCGGCGATCGCGCCGGACGCTGAACGAAGTGGCAAGAGGCTCCGGCGGCTTCCTCGAGGCCGACCGGGACGAATTCGGGCAGATGCTGCAGTTCTACGACGGCATCCCCATCGGCATCTGCGATTACATCGCCGACGACCAGACAGTCGGCACGAGCGATGACTGCAGCACCATCTACGCGATGCAATTCGGCGAAGGCGCGCTCAGCGGGCTCACCGCGCCGGGCGGCCTCACGGTCGAACGGGTCGGCAGCCTGGAGACCAAGGATGCGAGCCGGATTCGCGTGAAGTGGTATTCGGGGCTGGCGCTCTTCAACACGGTGAAGCTGGCGAAGCTGGTGGGAGTGCGGGCTGCGTAGGGCCGCGCAGGAAGTGCGAGCGCGAAGGGGCGGCCAGGTTGGCCGCCCCTTCGCTCGTCCGGGGCCGCGTCACTTTCGGTTGCAGGCGCGCCATATCATGGGTGGAATCTGCGGAGGTATCCGACATGCCAAACCGGCGAAAGTTCGACATCATCCACGACCAGCCGAAGCCTGCGCCACCTCCCGATACGAACGGAGGTAGCGAACCTCCGCCAGATAGCCGGGGTGGCGATTCAAACGACGGCGACGCCTCCGCCGACGACCCGCAAGACGGCAACACAAGCGGGTTCGCCGCACAGCAAGTCTCCCACACCGGTCTCACCGGTCAGCATGCTCCAGGTGTGATCGCAGTGAACCACTCGCTGGTTGCCGGAGACCCTGACAACGGAGACACCTTGCGAGTCGACCACCACTTCGTTGCCGACGACGATGGCCCCTCGACCCTTCTGGGCGATTTGCACCACGCGGTGGGAGCCGATGAGGCCGGGCTTACGGCTCTTACCGGAGTGGACCTCGGCGCCGACCACCACATTCACGCCGCCGACTTCGACCACGGGCACCATTTTGATGCCGGCCACGGCCATGCCCACATTCCCGACATCGACATCGGTTAGCTGGTTCGGGTCGAGAGACCAGCCTCCGTGCTACGCTCTCTCGCATGCCCGAGATTCCGGAACTGGAAGCGATCAAGGGATACTTCACCGAGCACATCGCCGGGAAAGCGATCGAATCGGCCGAGGCGCGCATCCCGTTTGTTTTCCGGACGCCCGCGCAGGAGATCCGCGAGACGCTCATCGGCGACACCTTCGGGCCAGTGCAGCGGCACGGGAAGTTCCTGTTGTTTCCGCTGGCCTCGGAGCGCGTACTCACCATTAACCCGATGCTCACCGGCCGATTCCAATTCGTGGACCCGAAGACGAAGCTCCGCGCCAAGACCTGCCTGGTCCTCGGCGTCGAAGGCGGGAGGTCGTTCCGCTACTCCGACGATCGCGTGATGGGGAAGATCTACCTGGTGCCACTGGCACAGATGAATTCGATCCCGAACTGGGCGACGAACGGCCCGGACCTGCTGGACCCGGCGCTCACCGAAGACGAGTGGGTGGCGCGCGCGAAGAAGTATCGCGGTCAGATCAAGAGCGTGCTGACAAACGCGGAGTTCGTGCAGGGCATCGGCAATGCCTACAGCGACGAGATCCTCTGGGAGGCACAGATCAACCCGTACATCCCTCGCACGAAACTGAGCGAGGACCAGATTCGCGGACTGTATCGTGCTTCGCTGGCTGTGATGGAATGGGCGACTCCGCTGGTTGCCGGCGCAATGGTGAAGGACGGCGTGCTGGACTACGAGGAGCGTCGCGATTTCATGCGTGTGCACCGGTTGGGCGGCAAGCCCTGCCCTCGCTGCGGCGCGACGATCAGCGAGATCACGGCGAACCAGCGGATCACGAGCTTCTGCCGCAACTGCCAGCCAGAGACGCCGGCCTAACCGTCAGCTCGCGCGCAGCGTGACTCGCGAGATCATCTCGTTGAGTTCGGCGACACCGTAGGGCTTGGCCATCAGGCGAAGGTTGTACTTCTCCTTCAACTCCACCACGCCGGCATCAGTCGTGGCGCCGGTCGCGATGACCATCCGGTCGATGAGTTTGGGGGCAACGCGCTCGAAGGCTGCCACGACATCGTCGGCGGTCTCGCTCCCGAGACGGTAGTCGCAGAGGACGACATCGAAATCGGCGCCGCTCGCGAGCTCTTCGGCTTCCGCACTGTTCTCGGCGGTCTTGCACTCGTGGCCCATACTCGCGATGAGGCGCTGGCAGACCTTTCGCAAGCTTGGCTCGTCATCGACGACGAGGACGGAGATCGAATCCGGGCGCGCGGGTTCTTCGCTTGGCGGGGCCGCGACCGGAACATCCGGGGCCGAAGGCAACACCATCGTGAAGGTAGTGCCAGCACCCTCCTGGGACTCGACCCTGAATTCTCCGTTGTGCGCCTGGACAATCGAGTACGAAAGCGGCAGGCCGAGGCCGGTGCCGAGGCCCTGCTTGGTGGTGAAGAAGGGTTCGAAGACGCGGAGGCGCGTGGCTTCGTCCATGCCGATGCCGGTATCCGAGACGGAAATCTCGGTGTGGCCACCGCGCTGGACGGCGCGGATTGAAATGCGCGCGTCATCCCGGCCGGCGAGGGCATGCTCGGCGTTGGTCACCAGGTTGAGGATGACCTGGGTGAGCTGCTGTTCGTTGCCCCACACGGTGCACGGTTGCTCGATGTTGATATCCCAGCGAATGCCATGCTGCTTCCAGGACGTCCTGCGGAGGCGTTCGATGTGAGCGACCAGTTCGGTCACGGGGATGGTGGCGCGTTCGGTGGCGCCCGGCTTCACGATGAAGAGCAGGTCGCGCACGATGTTGCGAGCGCGTAGGGCTTCCTTCTGGACGATCGAGAGCTCTTCGGTGAGCGAAGCCGCTGCCGGCGAGAGCGACATGACTTCGGCGAAGCCGAGGATAGCCGTTAACGGGTTGTTCAGCTCGTGGGCAACGCCGCCGATGAGTTCGCCGAGGGCGGCCAGGCGCGAAGCCTGCTCCATCTGTTCGCGGTGCTGGGCCTGCTCTGCCTCGCGTTCGACATCGGCAGTGACATCCGCCACCACGACGAGGGCCTTCATCACCGGGTCAGCGAGCGGGACGAATTCATAGTCGAGCCAGCGTTCTTCGCCGTTGAGAATGAGCGGCCCGCGCCCGCGGCTGCCAACGCCGTCCTGGATGACCGACCGGAAGGCATCGCGGACGTTATCGGGAACCAGCGCGATGACTTCCTCGGAGTTACGAGCGCTTTCGCCGGGATCGATGGTCCGTGTAATGGCCTGGCCGAGGGCGTTGCTGAACATCACCTGGCCCTCGCCATCGAGGAGGATGATGCCTTCGGAGAGGCTGCGGAGCATGAGACCGTAGAGCTGCCCCTGGCGGGCGAGTTCGGCTTCGGCGCGAGATGCTTCGACGGCCGGGCCAACAACCTGAACGATGCGCCGTAGGAGCACCAGCACGCGTTCGCTGAATTCAAAGTCCGGGTCTTTCGAACTGACCAGGAGCACGCCCGCGGGCGACCCGGCCACGTAATACGTGGTCAGCGAATAGGCCTGCAGGCCGAGTGGGGCGTAGACCCGTCCGGGATCGACGCTCGCGAGGGAGCCCACCCCCTGGCCGAAATCGCGCGCCGTGCGCCCGACGCTGGTCATGGGGAGGGAGAGCTCATCGGCCGCCACCAGGTCGCGGATTTCGGGACGCGTGATCTGATAGATGATGGTCTCGGATTCGACGTAGCCGTAGAGACAGAACGCCTCGGGCACGAATTCGCCCAGGGCCGCCGGAATAGCTTCGATGACTTCGGCGCTGGAAGTCGCGCGGGCGGCAATGGCGGCGATTTCGGAGATGATCCGTTCGTCGGCGGCGGCGTCATCGCGGCGGCGCGCTTCGCGGGCATTCGCCATGGCCGGGCCAACGGCGTTGGCGAGCAGCCGCAACAGGCGCTTCGCCCGTTCCGAGAATTCGAACTGAGGATTGGGAGAACCGACGAAGAGGAGACCAATCTGGGCCCCGGCCGAAGATGCGGCGGTATCGACGAAGCGGCGGATACCCGCGGAAGCGATCAGGTTCCGGCTGGCCTCCGTCATTGGCGCGGTCTCGATGTCGCCGACGGCCTGGCCGTCGCGGAGCACCTGCCGCGTGAATTCGTGGATGGGGCGCCGGTGCGTACCGTCCCAGAGCATGATTTCGACGCCGTCGACGTAGCTGAAGGCGACGTAGGCATTCGGCACAAACGACCGGATGGGACGGTAGAGGCCGCGAAGGATTTCGGGTTCAGTGGCGCCTGCCGCGATTGCGGCGGCGGCCTCCGCGAGGATGCGCTGATCCTCGGCCTCTTCGCGGCGGCGCTTGCTTTCGCGCAGGTTCACCATGGCAGGGCCTGCGAATCCGGCGATGATGCTCAGGAGGCGAAGTTCCCGTTCGCTGAAATGGTACGCAGCGTCGCGGGTGCCCACGAAGAGGATGCCGAGCACGCCCCCGGCGGAAATCACCGGTGTATCGGCAAACCGGACCACGCCGTACCTGATCAGTTCCTCGCGGGAACTTTCAACCATCTCACCTTCGACCATTTCGCCGCAGAACTGCTCGCCGGCGAAGGCCCGCGCCATTTGCGCGCCGATCGGCACGGATTGGTTGGCGCCGAAGATCGAGACCTGCTCGGCGTCGCGATAGAAAAGCAGCGTCCACGCTTGCGAAACAAACCGGCTGATCGGCCCGCGCAGGCCCCTGGCGAGCGTTTGCTCGTCGTTGGCTGCGGCGATAGCCGCGGCGGCTTCCGCGAGAATGCTTTGCTCTTCCGCTTCTTCCTGGCGGCGTGCGATTTCGCGCAGGTTTGCCATCGCGTTCCCAACGAAGTCGGCGATGAGGCGGCAGAGACGCATGTCGCGGTCGCTGAAGAAGTGATCCTCCTTGCGCGTGCCCACGACCATGAGACCGACCGTTTCCCCGGCAGAGATGGCGACCGTGCTTACCCAGCGCTTGACGCCGAGTGGTTCCACCAGGTCCCGCGTAGTCGGCCGAACGTCGTCGTCGGTGATTTCGGCAACGGCCTGGCCCGATTCGAGCGCCTTCGCCGAATGACCTCCTATTTCGAAGTTGCCTTCGAGTCCCGACTCGCCGGAAACCACGCGAACGCGCTCATTGCCGTCGCGGTAGAACAGCGCGACGACAGGCTCAGGGACGAAGCCGGCTATCTGGCGAGCGAGTGCCCGGCGGAGTTCGGTCTCGCCGCCGGCGCTGGCCACGGCGCGCGCGGTTTCCGCGAGGAGCCGCTGCTCTTCGGCGTCGAGCCGGGCCTGGAGGGTGGTGCGGGCGTTCTCCATCGCGGGACCGAGAATCTGGGCGATGAGACGGAAGATACGAAGCTCGCGGTCGCCGACGACGTACCCCTCGGCGCGCGATCCAATGAGCAGGAAACCAACCAGCGAGCCGCCCGACTGCACTGCCGTCGACGTGACCGATTTGAATCCGAGAGAGCGGGTTTCCTGGTGATCGTCCAGGGCTGGAGGGGGCGTGGGCCAGGCTACCTGGCCAGCCGCAACGGTGGCCAGCGCCTGCGCATCCAGGGGCACGCGAAACACCGAGCCATCGGAGCGTGGGAAGGAGACTTCTTCGCCTTCGAGATAGCCGAACGCGACGATCGGGCTCGGGACGATGGTCGCCAACGGTTTGCGGAGGGCCGTGACCAGGTTGGCCGGCTCGGCCTCGCGGGCGGCAACTGCGGCGACTTCCGCGATCAGGCGCTGCTCTTCGGCTTCGGCCCGCGAACGTTCGGCGGCGCGGGCGTTGGCCATGGCCGGGCCAACAATATCGGCGATGAGCCGGCAGAGCTTCATCTGCCTTGGCCCTGGTTCGAAATCCTTGTCCCGCGAACCCACCACCAGGAGGCCCGTAACCTCGCCCGCGCTGCTCGCGCGAGTAAGGACGTGCGCCTCGATCCCGATTGCGAGCATGCCATCCAGCGTTTCACCGTTGGCGACGCGGGCCGTGGTACTCGGCACGGTCACCTGGCCTTCGGCGAACGCTCGGCTGAAGTAGTGTTCAACGTGAAGGAGCTCCTCGCCCGGGATGCGACGCGGGAAGCGAACGAATTCGCCTTCGAGGAAACCGAAGTTCACGAACGGCGAGGGGATGAAGCGTCCGACGGCGGCACGAAGGCCGCGGACGATGGCCAGGGGAGTCGATTCGCGCGCGGCGGCAGCCGCCGCTTCGGCGATGATCGCCTGGTCTTCGGCCTCTTCGCGCTCGCGCTCCGCGGCGCGTGCATTCGCCATCGCCGGGCCGATAATCTCCGCGACTCGCTCGCAAAGATTCAACGTTCGCGTGGTTGGCATGAAGTCGGGATCGCGAGTGCCGACGAGCAGGACGCCGACGACCGTGCCGGCCGATTCGGCTCGAGTCAACACGTGGCTTTCGAGGCGGGCGGCGCGAGTACGGGTGACCCGCTCGCCCGCTGATTCGCGAACCTTCAGCGCGGGGACAATCGCCTGACCGGCGGCGAGGGCCTGTGCGAAGTACTTCCCGGTCGGCTGGATGTCTTTGCGGCCGTCCGGGAGATGGAAGACGAGTTCGTCGCCTTCGAGGAAGGCGAACCTGATGAAGGGCTTTGGCATGAAGCGCGCGACGGCGGATCGGATGCTGTTGGCGGTTTCCCATGGGTCGTTGCCCATGGCGACTGCCGCCGCCGCTTCAGCGAGGATGGCCTGGTCTTCGGCCGCCCGGCGCTCCTGTTCGGCGGCACGAGCATTGGCCATGGCAGGGCCGAGAATGTCGGCGATGAGGCGGCAGACGCGTTCTTCACGCGGAGATGGCAGATAGGCCGGGTCCCGTGAACCAACTACGAGCAGACCAACGGTAGAACCGGCGGACGATGCCCTCGTGAGGATGTGGGAATGCATCCCGGTTCGCAGCATCTCCTCGTGGGACTCAGGCGTGCCCGAGACCATCTGGCCTTCGAGGACCGAGTGTTGGCCCTGGTTGAGGGCAATGTCGAAGTTGGGGCCGATCGGAAGGCGAAGTTCCGAACCATCTTTCCGGGGAAAAAGCATCGCCGAGTCATCAAGAAATCCGAAGGTGAGAAACGGCGAAGGGATGAACCGGAACGTCGCCTGGAGATTGCGGATGATCTTGAGGGCATCGGTTTCGCGGGCGACGGCCGCAGCGGCCTCGGCGATGATCGCCTGGTCCTCGGCTTCGCGGCGCTGTTGTTCGGCCAGGCGCGCATTCGCCATGGCCGGGCCGACGATGTCTGCAATTAGCAGGCAAAGGCGACTTTCGCGGGCGGTTGGCACGAATGCCGGATCGCGCGAACCGACCACGAGGATGCCAACCGGCTCCCCGGCGGAGAGCGCGCGAGTAAGGATGTGGCTTTGCATCCCGATGCGATCAACTTCGACCTGGGCCTGCGGCGACCCGGACCGAATCGCGGTTCGGGTGACGGTGACCTGGCCTTCGGCCAGCGTCCTCCGGAAGTCTTCGCCAATGGGAAGGACAATATCCGGCCCGTCGGGCGCCGGGAAGGTCACTGAGGATTCGTCGAGGAACCCGAAATTCACGAAGGGCGAGGGCAAAAAGCGGAAGGTGGCCCGCAGGCTACGGGCGATGGCGGGCACATTGGTTTCACGGGCGACGGCGGCGGCCGTTTCGGCGATGAGGGCCTGGTCTTCGGCCTCCGCGATCGTCTCGGCAAGGCGCCGTTCGTTCAGGGCGGCATGGGCAAGCAGCGACGAGACGACTTCGAAGAACTGCATCTCTTCGCTGGTGAAGCGCGTTTCGCTGCGCCGAGCTACGGACAGCAGGCCTTCGGGCTCACCGCCCGTGGTGAGGACGAACGCGGCAGCACGAGCCATTCCCAGGCGCGCGAGGCTGGCCCGTGGCCCGATGTCGTTGGGGTCGGGCCGAAACTGGACGCTGAAGCCGCCCGAAGCGAGCACGCCTTCCACGGCAGATGTTTCGAGCGGAGGTTCCTCGGTACTTTCGCCGGGCAACGTTTGCGAACGCATGGACCGGAGGGTGGATTGCCCGGGTTCGCGCACGGAGACCGCGCAGAAATCGAAGCCGACGCCTTCGAGGAGCAATTCGCGTAGCTTCTGGAAGTGCGTCTCTATCGGCTCTCCGTTGTTCAGGAGCAGGCCGAGCTCGCTGAGGATACGGTTGCGCAGAGCCTGTGCGGCGGTGACAGCGGATTTCTGGAGGTTGGTGGCCGCCTGGCCGAGAAGCGCGCACACGAGTTCCAGGAAGGTCATCTCCTCGGCGGTGAATGGGAGGTCTTCCTTGCGCCCCAGCGAGAGAAGGCCTTCGGCGCCTTCGACTCCGGCGACGATGGCGGTGGCCCCCCGCTGGAGTCCTCCACGGGCCATTGCCTGGGGCGCGCGCTGGGGGTTTTCGCAGGTGGCGTACTGCGACGATTTTGCACCGGATGCGGCTATGCGATCCACGGCCCCGGGGTCGAACTCGAGGGGGCCATGCTCGTCGAACAGTTCCTGGGAGAGGAGGCAGCGATACTCGCCCGACGTGTGGTCGAGCGTGCTGAGCGAGATGAAATCGAAATCGAGGGCGCTGGCGAGCAGGCTGCGGAAGCCGTCGAAGTCGGCGGCGATGTCTTCACCACGCTGAAGCACGACAGCGAGGTCGGAGAGCACCTGGCGGCGGCGCGTTTCCGACTCTTTCTCTTCGGCCTTTCGCTGGTTGGCGAGAGATTGCGAGAGGATCGACTGGAGGACGGAGATGAAACCCTGTTCATTCTTGTCGAACTTGCGGGCGTTCCGCCGGGCGAGAAGAAGGGCGCCCTGGAGTTCTCGCTCGTTGCGGAGGAACGCGAGACCGGCCCGGCCGTAACCGCCCTGGAAGAGCGGCAATCCCTGCGCCGTCGTATCCGGGCGCATCTGTACGAACGTGTGGCCCTCGGCGATCGACCGGAAGACGGCGGTGCCGGCCGCACTGGGGGAGTCGGTGGCGTACATCGCCGGGGATTCGGCCGCCATGGTGAATCGCTCACCCCTCAGCACCACCAGCCCGGCATAGTCCACCTGCAGCGCCCCTTCGAGCAGCTTCGGGATGCGTTCAAAAATGCGCTCGAACGACTCGCCTGCATGGAGCGCGAAGATGAGTTCCTGGGCGGCGCCGGCACGTTCTGCCACGAGCCGCGCGCGTTCGAGTTCGAGGTCCTGGCGGACTGCCTTGGCAAGCAAGGTTGCCGCCGCGCGCAGGAAGCGCAGGTGATCCTCCGGGAACGGACCCTTGGTGCTCTTGGCGACGGTTAGCAGCCCATAGTTGGTGCCATCGACAAGGAGCGGCGTGATCCACGCGCGCTCGAGGCCGGTGCGCGCCATCTCCTGCGCAGACTCCAGATCGACATATCGCGGGATGAATTCCGAGCCTTCGGTGTCCTGCACCACACGGTCGGTTGCCAGGAAGGCGGCGCGATGGAGGGTGCCGGCGGCCGTGGGCTCATGGCTGTAAGGGTAGTGGCCAACCGAACGGACGTAGTCGGGGTCGTCGGTGACTACGAACAGGGAGGTGAAAGTGAACGTTATGCCAAGTCGAATATGGTCGGCGAAAGCCGCGTAGATCTCGTCCACACCCCGGCGCTCGCTAATGAGGAGCGAGAGTTCGAAGAGGAGATCCCGGTGTTCCGGCGAGAAGCCTTCAGCGCGGTTCATGCGATCGCTGTCCCACTGCCCTTCACGTCAGTGTCGCCCTGTGGGGAATACTCGCCTATGAGGGAACTCCCGCATAGGGGACATACGAATCGCGACCCTCCCCTTCGCGAGATCTTGGCGGTCGCGGGCGCCATGCATGTACGCTGTGGCCGTGAACTCTCCGGAATCGCGCTTCTACACGTCGCAACGGCTCCGCATGCACTACGCAGTCTGGGGAGACGAATCGAAACCACCGCTCATCCTGGTCCACGGCACGCGAGACCATGCCCGTTCATGGGATCGAGTGGCGGAAGCGCTTGTCGACCGCTACTGCATTTACGCGCCCGACCTGCGAGGCCATGGCGATTCGGCCTGGGCCATGGGCGGCAACTACTCGATCATTGATTACGCCTTGGATATTCACGCGCTCGGCGAAGCGATCGGGCGGGCGCCCTACACGGTGATCGGGCATTCGCTTGGTGGCGGCGTAACCCTCCAGTACGCCGGCACCTTCCCCGAAAAAGTCGGCCGGGTCGTCACCATCGAAGGGCTCGGTGGCCTCGGCTGGACGCGTGAGCGCCGCCCTGCGCACATGCGCATGCGCCAGTGGATCGAGAGCATGCACTCGCTCGAGGGCCGCACGCTGCGCACGTATCCCTCTATTGATGCAGCGACAGAGCGAATGATCGAAGCGAACCGGCACCTCACGCCCGAGCTTGCCCGCCATCTGACCGAATTCGGCGTGCGCAAGGTGGACGACGGTTACACCTGGAAGTTCGACAACTACACCCATGCCGGCTCGCCGTTCGAATTCAACATGGAGGACGCCCGCGACCTCTGGAACCAGATCCGCTGCCCGATGCTGATCATCTGGGGCAAGGAGAGCTGGGGGAACCGCCAGGGCACGGTCGACCTCAGTGCTTTCCACGACTACCGCTCCGTGGAGATTGCCGACGCCGGCCACTGGGTCCATCACGACCAGTTCGACGTGTTCATGAAGCACGTCAACGATTTCCTCGACGGGCAGGACAACGCTTGAACCAATCAGCTTTGAAGTCCCGGTGGGCTCGCGGTCTGGTGACGGCCGGGGTGCTCGCCAGCCTGGCCTTCATGGCCGCGTGTGGTGGCGACGACGACGAGCCACCGACGGTGGCCGCGACTGCGACGCCCTTCGGCGTCCAGGGCACCGCAACCACGAAGAGCACCATCGGCCGGAAACTTAACGAGGCGATGGTGCCGGAGGCGATGGCCGACGGCCGACGCCTGGGCTCGGCGGATGCGAAGGTAGTTATCGAGGCCTACGAGGATTTTGGCTGCCCGCACTGCCTTGATTTCACCGCTGAGATCGAGCCGAGCATCCTGCGCGACTACGTGGTCACCGGGAAGGTGGCGTTCGAGTTCAAGTTCTTCCCGCTCCGGCAACTGACCGCTGGCGCGGCCATCGCCGCGGCCTGTGCCGCGGAACAGGACAAGTTCTGGCCGTTCCATCGCGCGCTCTACATCGCACAGGCCGAAGCGAATGCACAGGTTGGCCCGCCGCTGACCGATGCGTTCTCCGCGGCGGGGCTCAGGCAGATCGCGACGGACGTCGGGCTGGACACCGCTGCCTATGACGCCTGCACGGTGAGCGATGATGCGCTCCAGGTGGTGCAGGACGAACTGCGCAAAGCCAACGAACTCGCGCTGCCGGGAACTCCTTCCTTCGTTATCAATGGCGAGGTGGTAGCCGCGCCGCTCGACTACGCAGGCTGGAAAAAACTGCTCGACGGGCTGCTGAAGTAAAGGCACGACGCGGACCGGGATTGGTCCGCGTCGTTGTTCGGCAAAATGAAGGAAGCGGCTACGAGACCGCGTGCGGCTCCTGTGCCCGGATTGCAATGATGGAAGCGCAGACGAGCCAGATCATCGCGGGCATGTGGGCTGGAAACGCCAGACCCACCAGGGCCATCACCACCCCAAGCGTCGCTGTGACCACGCCGAGCCACCCGAACCACCTGGGCAGCGCACCACGGAAGGCCGCGACGGCGCTCGCCGCCGCTGCGAGGTAAACGACGGTCCAGCTGGCGAGCGCAACATCCCACGAGAGCGCATAGAACGCGGCATGGACGCTGTCGTCGTAGTAGTCGAACGAATCGAATAACATCGCCCGAAACACCGAAGCCGTGATGAGCGCTGCGGAAGTGGCGATGAGGGCCGTGTGGGCAACGCCCGGAACAAGGCTGTTCGGCATGCGCTCTGCGAGCATGCGCCGGTAACCCGTGGCGAAGACGATCAGCGCGCCCACCGCGAGGAACCCAACGCCGGAGGTTACGCGGCCAAGCCAGAGATTGGCGTTAGTATCGAGCGCCGAGACGAGAAGGGCCGGGTCTTTCGCCTCGGCATCACTGATGCCGAACAGCGCGGGCGCCCAGGTGAAGAGGAAGCCGAGCAGGACAGCCGCGAGGCCCGACCACGCCCAGAACTTGTTCGTGCGTATGCCGGTCGCAACCGCGGCCGGGCGATAGGTGGTGGCAAGTGCCATGTGTTGTGTATTGCTCCCTACAAATGTGAAGCGCCGAGTGCCGGCGCCGAATCCAGCATTCACGGCCGCGGCGCGTTCATTCAGCGCGTTAGGTCACACAACGCCGTTTCGGAACGGCCCACACACTTGACTGTCGTTTTACATACTCAGTATGCATACTGCGTAGGTACATGAGAAACGCCCTCCTCGCCCTCCTCGCGGAACACCCGGCCCATGGCTACGACCTGAAGGGCCGGCTGGAGACTGAGTTCGGCGCGGCATGGCCATCGGTCAACATCGGACAGGTTTACGCGACCCTGGGACGGCTCGAACGTGACGGGCTGGTGGAGAGCGAATCGGTGGCCCAGGAAGGGCGCCCGGAGAAGCGTGTCTACGCCACCACCGAAGCCGGGCGAGAGGCTCTCCAGCGATGGCTGAAGAGCCCGGTGGAGGCGCCTCGCCTGAACGACGACATCTTCATGAAGCTGCTGCTGGCGGGACTGCCGGGCCTCGCCGGCACCGTGGACCGGCGGGCGATGGTCCAGGACCTGCGCGCTTCGTGGCTGCAGTTGCTTCGCGATGCGAACGCGAGGGCGCTCGAAGGTGACCCGGCGTCTGCCGATACGCTCCTCCTGGAGGGGGCCATCCTCCACCTCCAGGCCGATATCAAGTGGCTCGAACTGTACGAGCTTCAACTCCCCGTGGAGGAACAACGATGACATCTCCCATTTCGGCTCATGGAATCGAGCGCGTTTTCGAAGGCGACGCCGAGCCGGTCCATTCACTCCGGGGCGTGGACCTGGAGATCCAGCCTGCGGAACTCGTTGCCGTGATGGGCGCGAGCGGGTCGGGCAAGTCGAGCCTCCTGCACATTCTCGCGGGATTAGACCGGCCCACGGTCGGCGAAGTCCGGCTGCTCGGCGAACGCATGGATAACCGGTCTGAGGCCGACCTGGCGAAGCTGCGGCGCCGCCACATCGGCGTCGTATTCCAGTCATTCAACCTGATATCGAACCTGACGGTGGCCGACAACATCGAACTGCCGGCGCTGGTTGCCGGGATGAGCCCGGGCGACGCTCGCCGCCGCCGAAACCAGCTGCTGGAGCGCCTTGGCATCGGCGAAAAGGCCAACGTGGCACCCTCCAAGCTTTCCGGTGGGCAGCAGCAGCGGGCGGCCGTTGCGCGGGCGCTCATCAACCAGCCCACCGTCCTGCTGGCCGACGAGCCCACGGGGAATCTCGATACGAAGACGACGCGCGACGTGCTGAACCTCCTTCGCGAGTGCAACGGAGAGGGCCAGGCGATCGTGCTGGTCACACACGATTCGCGGGTAGCCAGCATCGCCAGCCGCGTACTCACTCTGAGCGACGGCGTGATTGCGAGAGAAACGGCACTCGCCACGGGAGATCCGAGCGAGGCGCTGGCCCGCGTCATGCGGGTGGAAGCCTGAGATGCGCGCCGTGCTTCGCAAGCTTCGCCATGACCTTCGTGCCAACCAACTTCAGCGCGTCTTCATCGTGGTGCTGCTCACCGTGGCCACCGCGGCGCTCACCACCTCGCTCACGGTGCAGGCCCGCGGCGGGACGGCCTGGGAGGAACTGTTCGACGAAGCGAACGGCGCCCATGCCTGGTTCTACGGGAGCGCATCCGCGCTCGAATCCGTTGGCCAACGGCCGGAGGTGGTCGCCAGGACAAACGTGTACCCGGTTGTTCGCGCTGAAGTACCGGCGGTGCCGACACCGCTCGGCGGTGGCTTCCCCCTGTTTCTCGAGGGAATTGGGACCGAACAGCCCGAGATCGACCGGCCCATCGTCGTGAAGGGCCGCTGGCTCAGTGGCGATGGCGAAGTGGCGCTGCCACGCAAGTTCGCAGCCGACAACGGCTATGGGCCCGGCGATATCATCCGTGTCTCGACACCCGCCGGGGCACGGGAACTCAGGGTCGTTGGCATCGCGGTATTCGCAGGGCGGAGCCCGTTCTCCCTGCCCGCCCTCGCCTGGACCACGCCGTCGACCGTGACCGCAGCCGCGCCCGAGGGAGCGAGGTTCGCGGCGATGGGCATCCAGTTGAAAAGCCGCGGCCAGGTCCGGGCATTCCAGGACCTCCTCGACCTCGAACCGCGTCCCGGTCCGGGATCGAATGCGACCAACGCGAGCGGCATCCAGTTTGTTGAGGATTGGAATGGCGTTCGCGCCCAGAACGACGAAGCGACGAAGGTGATCGTCACGTTCCTTGGCATCTTCAGCCTGTTCGCGCTGCTTTCGGCTGGTTTCGTCATCGTGAATACCATCGGCGGGCGGGTGCTGGCGCGTTACCGCGATATCGGCCTGATGAAAGCGATCGGCTTCACGCCACGCCAGGTCGCAGGCGGGCTGCTCACCGAACAGGTGGGGACGGCGTTGATATCCGTCGTCGCCGGCCTCGTAGCCGGCACGCTGCTCGTGCCCCTGCTCGATGACCCGGCGAGCCGCGAATTCGAAACGCGTTCGCTCGGGTACTTTCGTCCGGAGGTGGCGGCGGCAGTGGTCGCGATCGTGATCGGGCTCGTGTCCATCGCCACGCTCTTGCCGGCCTGGCGTGCGAGCCGCATCTCCGCGGTACGCGCGATCGTGTTTGGATCCGGCTCGGTATCGAACCGGCCCTCGCGCGTGGCGAAGATGGCCTCGCGATTCCGATTCCCGGCGTGGACCCTGATCGGGATCAAGGACGCATTCGACCGTCCGATGCGGAGCTGGCTGACGATCTGCGCGCTCGTGCTTTCAGTAGTCACGCTCACCTTCGTAGTCACTTCGGAGTGGACGATCCGGCAATTGGTTTCCGATCCAGCGCTCATTGGCGAACCGTTCGACCTCGCCGTTGAAAGCTCGAACACCAGAGCGTTGGAAGCAGCTGTCCAGGCCGACCCCTCCGTCGAGACCTACTTCCAGCGAAGCACGATGGCGATAACGCCGGATGGCAAAGACGACGAGGTGAATCTGGCAGCCCTTGGCCCGGGGTATGAGCAAGTCGACTGGGTCGTCAGTAACGGCCGCTTGTTCTCGGCGCCGGGCGAGGCGACCGTCGGCAAAGGATTCCTGGACCTCATGGATGCGGATGTCGGCGATACCGTCACGCTGACCGTCCTCGGCAGACCGCTGACGCTGAAGATCGTGGGGATGTACCGGGCGACAGAGGACGGAGGGCGCTGGGCAATGACCAGCGTCGAGACGGCCCGCGAGTTCGACCCCACGCTCCAGTTCGATGGCTTCGCGGTGGCATTCAAGGATCACCAGGCGGACATCACGGACGCCGAACGCTACCGGGCCGCCGGTGCGACGAGCATCGAAGTCTTCGACCACAACGCCGACGGCGTGAACGGCGTCCGCGTGGTCATCGGCGGACTCGGGGCGTTGTTGCTCGCGATGGGCCTCGTTGGCCTCGTGAACACACTGGCCACCGGTGTTCGCGAACGCCGTCGCGATTTCGCCATCCTGAAGGCGGTTGGGTTCACGCCCCGCCAGCTGACAGCCAGCATCCTCACCGGCGCGGCTGTCCATTCGGCGATCGCCCTCGCGATTGGCATCCCTCTCGGTGTCTGGGTGACGGTGCAGATCACGGATTTCATGGGCAACCAGCTGGGATGGGGGCCGGGGCTCTTCATCCGGGCGCCGCTGGCGTGGCTCGGGGCGATCATCCCGTTTGTCCTGCTGGCAGTGTTTGCAACCGTATACATCCCGGCGAGCGCAGCCGCGCGGAAGCGCCCAAACGAAGGATTGCGGACCGAGTAACGGCGTCTCCGGCTAGTATTCGCACATGCGCATCTGGTCGTATGTGGATGGTCGCTGGGAGGAAGGCGAGCACGGCACCGGCCCGCACTGGTTCGATGTCCACAAGAGCGATGAAGCGGCCCTGCGCGGGCTGGCAAGGCGGTACGGCCTGCACCAGCTCGCCATCGATGACTGCCTCTCGCCGTACCTGCACACGCCGAAGCTCGAAGACTTCGAGCGCTACCTCTTCATCATCCTCGCGGACATGGTCGACGGGCCTGGAGGCCCGGAGATCGAGGAACTCGACTGCTTCCTCGGCGAGGACTTCCTGATTACGTATCGCGACCGGGAAGAGCCGCCGCCCGCGATCGAAGCGCTCTGCCGGGCGATCGACCAGGGCGTCGCGGTGCGCCCTGGTGCTTCGGGGTTGTTCTACGAAGTGGCCGACCGCACGGTCGACGCGATGATCCCGCGCGTGGCGGCGATGTCGGCGGAAATCGACGACATAGAGGACCGCATCTTCACGCGGGGCAACCTGCAAGACCATTACCGCGAGGTGCTCGCGCGGCGGGCGCTGGCGGGCCACCTGCGGCGGCTTCTCACACCCGAGCTGCAATCGCTCGTGCGCCTCGGCCGGGGCGAGTTCCCGATGATCGGCGAGGACAACCGCCCGTACTTCCGAGACGTTTACGACCACCTGCTCAGAGTCGACCTGGGGCTGGAAGAGGTCCGCGAAGACACCGAGGTCGCGCTGAACATGTACCTTAGCTCGCTGAACAACCGCCTGAGCGAGGTGATGAAGGTGCTCGCGATCGTTTCGGCGCTGGCCCTGCCGGGAACGCTCATCACCGGTGTGTTCGGCACGAATTTCGACAACGTCCCCGGCCTGCACAGCAACCAGGGATTCGCCCTGATGGTGACCACCATCCTGGGCACCGCGGCAGGCATGGGCTGGTTCTTCCGGCATCGCGGCTGGTTCTAGGTGTCACTCGACGTCATCGATTTCGATTCGGACGGCGTGCGCCTGGCCGTTGCGCTGGGCATCGGCCTGCTGCTCGGCCTCGAACGCGAGCGGCGCAAGGGCACCGGGCCTTCGCGCGGGCCGGCGGGCATCCGAACCTTCGCCCTGGTGGCACTGCTCGGCGGCGTGGCGATGCTGGTCGGGGGTGTGCCGCTGCTGGTCGTCGGCCTCGCCTTCGTGGCCGCGGCAGTCGTCGTCGCCTACGCACTGGGCGACCGCTCGGACCCGGGACTGACCACGGAAGTTGCCATGCCCGTTGCGTTCTTGCTCGGCGCGCTCGCCATGAAGGAGCCGGAACTTGCCGCCGGAGTCGGCGTCCTGGTCGCGGTGCTGCTGGCCTCGCGCGAGGTCCTGCAGCGGTTTGTTTCGCAGGCGTTGACCGAGCAGGAACTGCACGATGGGTTGCTGCTGGGGGCTGCCGCACTCGTGGTCCTCCCGATCGTGCCCGACGAGTCGATCGGTCCGTACAACGCGTTCAATCCGTTCACCATCTGGCGGCTGGTGGTGCTGGTGATGCTCATCGGGGCGGTCGGGTACATCGCCCTCCGCTTGCTTGGGCCCCGATTTGGCCTGCCGCTGGCGGGGTTTGCCTCGGGATTCATTTCAAGTTCGGCAACCATCGGCGCGATGGGTTCGAGGGCGAAAACGAACCCCGCCATCCAGCGGCCGGCGGTTGCGGCGGCGGTGCTTTCCACCCTCGCGACCGTGGTCCAGATGGTGGTGGTGGTCGGCGCGACCGAGCCACGTGCGCTGCGAGAGATCTCCTGGCCGATGGCGGCGGCAGGCGTTACCGCTGCGGGCTACGGCGCCATCTTTGGGTTCCGGGCGTGGGCGGAGCAGTCGGACCACAAGTTCGAAAGTGGCCGTGCCTTCGAACCCAGGACCGCCGTGATATTCGCGGCCACCGTCGGTGCGATCCTGTTCGTCTCGGCGTTCTTGAACGACGTGCTGGGCCAGGCTGGACTTGCCATTTCCACGGGCGCCGCCGGGTTCGCGGACACGCATTCCGCTGCTATTTCGGTGGCGTCGCTCGTGGCGGTGGGAAAGATCGACCCGGGGGACGCGGTAGTCCCGATCCTCGCTGGCTTCAGCACGAATTCGTTGACGAAGGCGTTCCTCGCATGGAGCTCGGGCGGGAAAGCGTACGCACTCAAGATCTGGCCGGGCCTTGCGCTGGTGCTGCTGGCGGCGTGGGCCGGGTGGGGTGTGGCCCGGGTTTAGGTGTTCGAATGGCTCCCCCTGAACGCCAAAACGAGGCACGGAGTGGGGGAACTCCGTGCCTCGAGGAAAGAGGGAAGTCGGGTTGTCCGAATTGGACTTAAGCAGCGATGCGGTGTTCTTCGTTCGTGATGAAGTCCGCTTCTTCGAGCCAGTTCTTGAAGTTCTTAACGGCGCCGCAGGTCTTGCAGCGGCCTTCGGAAGTCGCGCCCTGGGCTTCTTCGATCAGCCAGTGGTGGGCGTGTTCCGCGCGGGGGGTGATTTCGTGAATAGTCGCTTCCATTTCATATGCCTCCATGTGTCGCCCGGGCTTCCCCGAGCACCTGTCCCTGTGTTGACCAAATAGTAGGTACACCCTTCTATCGCTACTCCCGACCGCCGGGTGACGCCGGGTCATCCGAAAGGAGGAAAATGTGATGAAGTGCACACTGGTCACTTTGGTCCCGCAGGATTGGAGCCAAATTGGAATTTCCTGAGATTCACCCGATACTCGCGCGCCGGTTAAGCGATACATACGGCGACATCGGACGGGAATGGCTGGCGTACCTGCCAGCTTTGCTGGAGCGCTTCCGCGAGGCGTGGGCGATCAGCGAGGTCGGCGAGACCTTCGGGTACGTCGGGTACTCGTGGGTGGCGCCCTGCCGGCTCTCTGATGGCACGCGCGCGGTGATCAAGCTCGCGCCGCAGGACAAGGAGTTCGCAAACGAGATCGAGGCGCTCAAGCTCTACGCCGGCGATGGCGCGGTGCGATTGTTGGCTTCGGATTCTTCGGCGATGGCGCTCCTGCTCGAACGCCTCGAGCCGGGCACGATGCTGGTGGAGATGGAGGATGACGTGGCTGCAACGGAGATCGCAGCGCGGACGTTTCAACGCCTCTTCCGCCCGCTGCCGGAGAATCACTCATTCCCGACTATCGCGCGCTGGGGCCAGGCGTTCGAACGAGTGCGAGAGAAGTACGGTGGGGGCAGCGGAAGTTTTCCTTCAGAACTGTTCGAACCGGCGGCCGCCATCTACGCCGAGATGTGCGCCGACCAGGAGACACCCGTCCTGCTTCACGGCGACCTGCACCACCAGAACATTCTCCGCTCGGGCGAGGACTGGGTGGCCATCGACCCGAAAGGCCTCGCGGGGGAGCGTGCTTACGAGATCGGCCCGTTGCTCTACAACAAGAAGGACGCATCGCCGGACCTCCGGGCGCTTGCGCTGCGGAGGATTGCCCAGGTCTCCGAGATCCTCGGTCTGGACCGCCAGCGGGTGTTGCGCTGGGGCTTCGCCGAGAGCGTGCTCAGCGTGCTCTGGAACTTCGAAGATTCGGGGACCGTGGAAGAGGCCGACCTGGTAGTGCCACGGGCCCTGGTCGGCGAGGTGTGAACAACTGTTCAGTCA
Source organism: Dehalococcoidia bacterium (assembly GCA_050185215.1). Classification (GTDB taxonomy): domain Bacteria; phylum Chloroflexota; class Dehalococcoidia; order Tepidiformales; family Tepidiformaceae; genus Amarobacter. The sequence continues at coordinate 79,696 of JBFWZP010000011.1, forward strand.
GGTGAGCGTTTTAAAGGATCCTTTCAAGGTCGCGGGGAGGATTAAAGGAAACGGCCTCAAACTTTAATCGAGCAGGACGCGGAGCTCCGGCGAAGGAACACGCGTCCCCAGGTTCGGCCAGTCACTTCCTCAAGAATTCCAACCTCGGCTCGTTCGGCCGCTTAATGTCCCTTTTCTAGATATTTCCCTCCATCTAGAAAAGCCCATTGGTCTCTGTCAGCCAGCTAGAAAACTCCGCTCTCCCGTCAGCAGGCGTCGCCTTTCCGCCCCATACTGGAGCCAGGAGGTGACGACATCGAACCGAACGAAACCCTCACCCTTCTCGATACCGAAATGGACGGCACCAAGGTGTTCGTCGAAGTCCATATCGACCCGGCCACCGGAAACATGGTAATGGCCGGCCAGGACCTGGGCGCCGCGGCCCTCAAGTTCTTCGGCGAAGACGAGTACGAATACTTCCTGAGCGTCAAGGCCGACCAGAAAGACCGCCTGCTCCTCCACCTGATGCAGCACGTCTTCGCCGGCGTGGAAAATACTCGGACGGCAATAGCCGAATGGCTCGACGGGAGAGGCATCCCGTACCAGTTGCATTCCTTCTAGTTCGACCACTCCACCCCGAGCACGGTCGCGAACGAATCCACCACTTCCTCTGGCACCTGGATGGTCAACTCGCCGAGTGGGTCCTTGTTGAACCACTGATCGAGGATGGCGCAGCGCGTGGTGAACTCGAGTTGCTGGCCCGAAGCCAGGTGACGGACCGACTTCACCCGCTTGATGGGCACGCCACGGACCGCAACCGTTTCATAGGGCCGCATAAGGAGATGGAGGTAAGTGGTGTCGCCGCGCTTCGTGGAGGGCCCGTAGAACTGCCACGGCTCGAGGCCGGGCTCGGTGCCGATGATGCTTTCGCCGTTGGCGGCCAGCCAGCGCTGCATGGCGCCAAGGATGGCGCGCTGCTCCGGCATGATGCTGCCATCGCCCATGGGGCTGACGTTCAGGAGCAGGTTCCCACCGCGGCCCGCGACCTCACAGAGCGTGTGCACGACCTGGCGGGGCGACTTCCAGGCCGTGTCCGAGGGGTTGTAGCCCCAGCTTTCGTTGAGCGTCATGCAGGTTTCCCATGTGCGCGCGGGAGCCTGCGCAGGCACGAACTGCTCGGGCGTCTCAAAGTCGCCCACTGTCGGCAGGCGATCGTTGATCAGAATGTTCGGCTGGAGCTGACGGATGAGCGCCTCGAGTTCCTTCGCCTTCCACTGCTCCGGCGTGCGTTCCCAGCCGCCATCGAACCAGAGGACGTCGATGGTCCCGTAGTTCGTCAGCAGCTCGCGGACCTGCTCGAACATGTCGGCGATGAAACGTTCCCACTGCTCGGGTGTCGGCGGCTTCGAACGGCCAAAGCGGTAGGGCTTGTCATCATCGGTGAATGCCGGGTAGTCCGGGTGGTGCCAGTCGATCAGCGAGAAGTAGAAGCCAATGCGGAGGCCCTCGGCGCGGAAGGCATCGACGTATTCGCGCACAACGTCGCGGCCGTACGGTGAGTGTTCCACGCCGAAGTCCGATGTCTTCGTGTGGAACATCGCGTAGCCGTCGTGGTGCTTGGTGGTGAACACGGCGTACTGCATGCCGAGCGACTTCGCCGACCGCGCGAGCGCCACCGGGTCCCAGTTTTCGGGGTTGAAGGTGGCCGCCGAAGACTGGTAGGCCTCGACGCTCATGTTGGTCTCGGGGAGCGCGGCGTTCCCGCCAACCATCGGCCAGGAGAGCTCGATGCCCTGCTGAGAGGAGTGGCCCCAGTGGATGAACATGCCGAAGCGCGCGGTATCGAACCAGGTCATCGGCGGATTCTACGCAACGGGCGTGGTCTCGCACGCCAGGGCGATTGATGCGACCACTGGAACCTGCCGAAATACGAACCGAATGGACGTCGATACAACCGAAGGCTCGACAGCGCACCAGCGGGTCCGAGTTATCTACGTCGCGATGATGGGCGCCGTGTTCGTGTATGCCGGGATTGCCATCCAGATGTCGTTGGTGACCGAAAATTCCGAACCGGTGCTGACCGGCTCAACGCCATGGGTCGTGCGCGTGGCGCTGGCGGCCGTGGCAGTAATCGGCCAACTGATCATCGCAATCGTGATCGGGGGCATGACTCGCCCGAAATCGGGTGGCCAACTTCAGAAGTCGCTCGTCGCGACCCAGGTCCTCTCGTCCATATCGATGCTCCGGGTGGCGTTCGCTGAAGCGATCGGGATTTACGGTCTGCTCCTCTATCTCCTTGGCAACAACCTGGTGGACACGTTCGCCTTCTGCGCGGCAGCGCTGGTGGTGCTGGCGATGCAATTCCCGACGCGCACGAGGTGGGACCGGGACCTCGAGCGGATCAGGCGGGCGTGGGAACTTTCATAGCGAGCTAGCCCTGTCCGCTACCGGATTTCGCCGATTGTTCCGACTCTATCTCAGCGCGCGACTTTCCGCTCCGTTCCCGCAGGATTCGGGAGACCTCGCGGCGAAACTCCATCGGGATGGGAGTGCGGGTAAATCGCGCGGGAATGAAGAGCGACGCGTCCTCGTGGATCTTCAATACCAGCCGATCCTGCTCATCCCAACGCATGTCCTCGATCCAGTCATAATCGACGAGTCTTGGGCCTTTTCGTTCGTCGAGTTCCGAAAGGTCCGAATCGAGGAGGACGGCGAACTCCCGAAACTCGACCACCCACTTGTCGCCCCAGAAGCTGATGACGAACAGAGCGACGGCGGCCACCGAGGTGCCAACCACGACCCTCAACGAACCATCGACGAACCCGGCTACGAAGCCAAGGGCAAGAATCGCGACTGCAATCCCTTTGAGGCCGAACCATCCGTGGCTGAGGCGAAATCGTCCAATTCCGATCAAGCTCGGAGCAACACTGTCTGCTCTGAGTAACACTTGGCCGGCGCTATGTCTGCGGCGCCAGTCGTCGTGAAGCGGGCCGAAAAGCAGGCTCAGAAGGAATCGCATCGCCCCCTCGGCGCTCTCATAGCGAGTACTTCCCCAACCACCCGCTCACTTCCCCCCGCCGCGAAGCCGGCAACCCCTTCAGCATGTCGGCGGTGTGCGCCGGGTCGTGCGCGGTCCAGAGCTGGAGGTAGCGCAGGAAGCTGATTTCGCGGCCGCGGAAATTGAATTGCCGCGCGAGCTGTTCCTCGCTGAAGCTTTCGACTGCCGTCCAGAGGCGTTCCCTGTGCTTGCCGGCTTCCTGCAAGAGATCGTCCACGGAGGCATCGCGGCGCTCGACAATCCGCGCTTCGTTCCAGGTATCGATGTTGAAGGGCGTGCCGTCGTCGTTCGCCGGGCGGAAGCGTTCGCCCGAGGCGTGGTGTTCGAACCAGCCGGCGACGTAGATGTCGATCGAAGCGAGGTGGGCGATGTAGTCCTGCACCCGCCAGGTCATCCCCGGGATCACGGTGGTGAGTTCGGCGGGCGTAAGCGAGCGGCAGAAAGATTCGAACGTGGCGCGGTTTGCGTCGGCTTCCTCGACGACGGCGTGGAGATCGGCATTCATGTGGCGGGATTCTACGCTCGCTCGTTCAAGCCGGCCGGAACCTACGGGTCGAACCAGTCCGGCGATGGTCCCGCCGCCTGCTCCACGGCTGGCACGAACGACCGATCCAGTTCAGCGACCAGAGCAGCGAGGTTGTCGACGATTTGGCGCCAGCCGGCGTCATCGCCGATGGGGTATTGCGGCGCACCAAAAGCGCCCGCCGCGACTGGTAGCGGAACAAGTGCACCGAATCCCAGGCCGTGCACCGCGTAACTCCCGGTGAAGCTGTTGCTCCACGTGCCCACGTCCATCGAGATCTCGATAGTGTGGTTCGCCCGGGTGCGCCGCCTGAGCGTGAACGTCCCCGACCCGCCTTTGACGCTGTACCCCATCGGCCTGAAGGCCGCGTCGAGGGCGGGCTTCTTCGGACCGGACGTTTGGCGCGAACGCGTTTGAAGCGCCTCTGCCAGGGGCGGGAGTTCGTGGGGAAGACCCGCGGAGGCGAGGATCTCGGGCATGCGGGCGCGAAAGTCGCGAACGATGTCGGCGACCGCCGCGGCCATTGCCGGGTCCGGCACGTCCGGCGCGGGCGCGGCGACCGGGGTGAACGGAGGCGTACCGAGCGGTACCTGGGTGGTCGTTTTCGGCTTGCCGCATTCGGCCAGGACAGCGGCGATGCCGTCTGGCAACGGTGGCAGCTTCTTACCCGCCACTTCGACCTCCACAACCACAACCGACATGAGGCTGCGCGTGCGGCCATTCACCCACCACGAATCGCCGATCAGCACTCCAGGTGTCATCGACCCGGCCGGGCCGGGCGTCGCCACTGTCTCGCCGAAACCAGCGCTGTGCAGGTTGAGCGAGATCGCGTGAAACGGAAACGACCTCGGCACGCCCCTGGCGATTTCGAGGATTGTCCCGAAGCCGACGGATGGGCCAGCCGCGCCACGGTTCGAAAGCTTGCGGACGGCGGGGCCACCGGGCAGACCGGGTTCGTTCGTGACGGCTGCGGCGAGCGCGGGAAAGCGCTTCACCACCCGGTCAACGCTCGAAACTCCGCCGGGCAGCGGCCCATCGGCGAACGTGAACTCCAGTGTAGGCTCGCCTTCGCCCGCCGCCAAAAACCCGTCGTGGATGCGGCCCAGCAGGTCGGCGAGGGGTTCCTTCCTGCTCGCGCGATAGTTGCTCACCAGGGCGACCCGCATGCTTCGAAACCTCGTGTTCTCTCAAGGATGTTCGACCCGAAGGCGCTTCGAAAACACCGCATCGGTCCCTATTGACCGCGCGCCGACTCCCGCGACTCCTCCCAATGGCAACCGCAGGCGCATCGGCCTTCCCCGGCTTCACGCGGAACATGGCCGAAGTGGCCATCGCGGGGCCGCCAGTGGCGGAGGTCTTCGAGCGTTGCGTCATCGTAAATGCGCTCGGCTATCGCCCACTGCGCCGCGTCGCGGGGAGCGATGCCATGGAGGATGGAGCCGATGACGGCTGTTTCGTTGATTGCAGCAGTGCGGTCTTCGGGTTCTTCGCCAAGAGCGAGGATGACGCGCATCATCGAAGCTGCCGGCGCGGCCAGCTTGATGTAATCCTCGTCGTGGCGAATTTCGGAGAGGAAACGCCAGGCGACGGTGCGCAGGTCGCGCTCTTCGTAGGCGCGCTCCTCTTCGGGCGCGAGGACGAGCCGCACGCGTCCTCCTTCGGCCTCTTCCGTCGCCCGGTGCGTTCGGTTCTGCATCCTTCCATGTCGGTCCCTGCCGGCCGGGAATTCCCAGTGCGGGATGGCGTTGCGTCACGGGCTGGCGCACGCTCGCGGGCTTTCGAGCCAACCGCTGACGAGTTCGCGCAATTGCGCTTTCCCGGTGCTTGAATGATTAGAACATCCGTTCTACTCTCCGTGTCACGACAGACTGTGATCGGAGAATGAAATGGAAGTCATCCTCGAACTGCCGGCCCGGAGCGACGCTCTCCCGGAGCACGTTGATTACCGCGACACGGGTTGCGACCTCTATGCCTCGTGCCTGCGCTGCCCGCTGCCGCAATGCCGCTACGAAGTGAACGGCGGCGCGACCACGATGCTGCGCCTGGGGCGCGATGAAAGCATCCTCGCTGCCGCCAAGCGCGACGGCACCACCGTCGATGACCTGGCCGCGATGTTCGGCCTCTCGCGCAGGACTATCTTCCGCGTGCTCGAGCGGCACCGGGGGAAGCGCGGCGGCCGGGGGTGTTAGTCCGATAATTGCCGTGCCACCCACTTGATCGTCCCCTTCGCACCTGCTTAGTATCCGCGACCATCGGGGGACCTCAATGACACTTGCCAACAAAAGACCGGTCTTTTGGACGGAGATCCGGACACTCATCCTTGCCGCGATGATCGTGTTCACCTACACGGTCAGCATCGGCATCCTGAACGGCACCGACATCGTCGATTTCGACCGCCGCCGCATCCTGGGCCACGTGCACGGCGGTACCCTCGGCTGGCTGACGCTTTCTGTGTTCGCCGCTTCGCTCTGGTTGTTCGGCGAGTCGCGTTCCGTCTCCGAAAACGACCGGAAGTTCGCGCGCTGGCTGACTATCGGGGGCATCGCGGCGTTCCCGTGCTACGTGGCGGCGTTCTCGCTGACGTACGGAAACTGGCGGCCCTTCTTCGGAACCATCTCCCTGGTGATCATCGCCGGCTTCTTCCTCTGGGTGCTCAATCGAGCGCGGGGCAGCGAGCTCAGCGTCCCCCACTGGGGATTCCTGGCGGCACTGGGCACATCGATCGTTGGCGGCGTCCTGGGCGTCCTGTGGGCTCTTCAGATCGCAACCGGCGACCAGTACCTGCCGACCGACGGCGAAGACGCGCACCCGGCGACGATGGTCGTCGGCTTCCTGGTGCCGGTCGGTCTCGCGATGGCGGAGTGGGCGTTCTCGTTCCCGACGCCGCAGAAGGCCACCCGTCTCGGCATCATCCAGATGGTGTTCCCGTTCCTCGGCGGCGTCATCCTGATGCTCTCGGTGCTGCTCGATGTGACGGCGCTCGCGCCGATCGCCATCCTCCTGCAGATCATCGGCCTCGTCATCTTCATCAAGCGGATGTGGCCGAACTTCCGCGGAGTCGACGTGATGGCGCCAAGCCCCGGGCGCTACGCGGCCATGGCCACCATCGGGATCATCTTTGTGATCGGGCTCGCCCAGTACTTCGTCATCAAATACGACGGCGACTTCGACCTCGTACCGGACCATCAGCTGCTGGCACTGGATCATTCGCAGTTCATCGGCCTGATGACCAACTCCATCTTCGCGATGCTGCTCTCGGCGACGATGGGCAAACGCGGCAACATGTTCGACCAGGTCATCTTCTTCGCGGTGAACCTCGGCCTGATCATCTTCGTGATCGGGCTGCTCGGCGATACGACAGCACTCAAGCGGATCGGCACGCCGATCATGGGCACCGGCCTGCTGCTGGGCCTGGTGGTGTTCGCGCTGCGGCTGCTAGAGAAGGATGTGGCGGGGGTGTTCGAGGGGAAGTCATCGTAATTTCACGATGACGTACACTGCTGCCCGTGGCGCTCACCGTCTCGCGTAGCCTCGAAATCGCCTTCTCGCGCAGGTGGCTGCAGGTGTTCGCCGCCGCCATGCTCATCAACACGAGCTACGGGACGCTCTCCTATGCGTTCAGCGTGCTCGTCACCGATACCGGTCCCGGCGGCGAATTTGGGGCGGGCACGGTTTCGTTCGGATTCGGGCTCGCGCTCCTGGTCTCCGGCCTCGCGGGGATCTTCGCCGGCACGGTCGCGGACCTCCTCGGCACGCGAAGGCTCCTGGCGGCGGGCGCCCTGCTCGGCTGCGCGGGCCTGGTGCTGGTCGGCTCGGCGCAGGCCGGCTGGCAGCTCATCCTCGTACTCGCCTTCGTCTGCGGCCCGGCCATGGCTGCGACGTTCTATGAACCGATCTACGTGCTGATGAACCGCTGGTTCACTGCCGATGAGCGCCCACGGGCGTACGGAGTCCTGACTCTGCTGGGCGGCTTCTCAATCACCATCTACACGCCGCTCACTCGCTGGCTCGTGCACGAATACGGCTGGCGCGAAGCCGTCGTCGTCCTCGGCATCATCCTCGCGGTGGTCGGCACGGTGGTGCCCCTGCTACTGAAGGAACCGGTCGAACCGGCATCGCCCGGCACCTCACGCCTCACCCCCGCGCGGTTCGCGCGCGAGGCCCGCGACGGCATTCGCCACGCCGACGCCCGCTTCTGGCTGTTCACCCTCGCGTTCTTCGGCGCGACGGTCGCGGTCAGCGGGTTCTCGTTCCACATGATTTCCCAGCTCGAAACGCGCGGCTTCGAAGAGACGGCGGTCGCGAACTCCATCGCGGTCACGGGCATCATCAGCCTGCCGGCGCGTTTCCTCCTGCCGTCGCTCTCCGGGCGCGCCCCGAGCGCTATCTTGCTCGCAGTCTGCTTCGGGCTACTCGCGGTCGCGGCCTGGCTCGCGAGCGTCGCCGGCGCGTGGTGGCAGGTGTGGGTCTACATCGCGGTGTTCGGGGCAGTCTTCGGGGCTGTCTACCCGCTCCGGGCGCTCGTGGTTTCGGAACGATTTGCCGGGCCGTATTTCGGGCGAATAATCGGCCTGCAAGCGCTCTTCGTGGCCGCCGGGCGCGCGCTCGGCCCAATCGTGATCGGCCTCATCGGCACCAGCCAGTCCGGCTACGAAATCGGCTTCCGGCTCGCCGCGTTCGTACTTGTCGCGATGGCTGCGCTGACGTGGTGGACGACAAGAGACCGAGCCGCAAAGGAACAGAGGAGCTAAGGTTTCCCGCTCAGTCGCCGGGCGCGGCGACATCTTCGCTGCGCCAGAGATACCAGCAGGCGACGGTCGCCCAGGGGCGCCAGCGCTCGCCGATGGCGAGGACTTCCGGCGGCTTCGGCAGAGCCGGCAGACCGTACTGCTTCATCATCGCGCGGTTGATGCCGACATCGTTCACCGGGAGCACGTCCGGACGCCCGAGGTGGAACATCAGGAACATCTCGGCGGTCCAGCGGCCGACGCCGCGGACGCGGGTGAGGTGCGCGATGATCTCCTCGTCGTCCCATTCGTGGAAATGATCGAGCGACAGTTCGCCGCTGCCGAAGTGCTCGGCGAGGCTCCGGACCGAGGCCATCTTCTGGCGCGAAAGCCCCGCCGCCCGCATCTCCTCTTCGCTCGCCGCCAGGACCTGTCCCGGCTCCGGGAAGGCCTCGTCCTCGAGGCCCCAGATGCCGATGAAGCGCCGAAAGATGGTGCCGGCGGCCTTACCGGAGAGCTGCTGGAAGATGATGCTCCGCGAAAGGGCCCGGAACGGGTTATCGCTCGGCGGCCACCCCCGGAACTCGCCGACATTCGCGATGACCGAGGCCATCACCGGGTCCTTCGACAGGTGCTCGATGGCTGCGTCGCCGGAGTCGAGGAGGCTAGTCATTCGTGCAGGGTAACGGGCGGAGGCGGCGGACGTAACGCTGAGAGGAGTCGCTCAAGCGTGTGCGCTTCGGCTCGTCACTGCCGCAGCCGATAGACCTTTGCCGTCCCAAATTCGGCTTCGAGGTCGTAGCGGGAAGCGATGACCCTGCGAACGGCGGCAACGTTGAGATCAGTCTCCGCGCCCGCCAGCGCGCTGACCCAATCAACGATGTACAGCGCGTCTCCGCTGACGATGTCCGATTCGAATTCGGCCAGGTTCGCCGGGTCGATCCAGAGCGGCACATCGAAAATGAACCGCGACGCGCTTGGCCGGTCGAGTTCCCAAAGCAGCTGCGTCTCGCGACCGAAGAGGATGATCTGGTCGCCTTTCCGCATCCGTTCATGAAGGTACGCAGCGACCTCCGTTGATTCTGACCTCCGCTCCAGCACCCCCGGGCCTTCTTTTGCCGCGGCGCGGGCGAGGCTTCCGTTCGCGGTGTAGACGGAGAGGTTCATCGATGCTGCGGTCACGAGACTCGCGGCGAGGATGCCAGCCGCGATCACACGCCGTGGGGGATGGTGCCACACGGCAAATCCGCCAGGGACCAATCCTGCGGCCGCCAGGAGGGCAAGCGCGGGAATGATCTGCGTGAAGTAGTGGGCGTAGAACCGCCCGACCATTGCCACGCCAATGGCTGAAAGGCCCGCCCAGGCAAGGACGACGACATCACTTCGCTGCCGTCGGCCCAGGGCCACCAACAGCCCAAGGAGGGCTGCCGCGACAACCGGCGCCAGGCAGAGGCCAACCACGAGCGAGTTGTGTTCGAGATGCGTTAGCCGTTCTGGCCAGGTGCCGTTGGCGCCGTAGAGGAGGTTGAAACGGAGGTTTGCGTAGACGGCTTCCGCCAGCGTACCGGTCGCGAGCATGACGCCCCCAAGGGCGGCGAACGGCACCGCGAAGCCCGCCATCCAGCTCGCCGTCTTCGTCCGCGACCCGGGCGTGGCCAACACCAGGGCCAGGTTCGGTGCGGCGACCGGTTTGATGAGAAGCGCGATGGCGCCGCAAGCGCCGCTAACAAACGCGGTCCGCCATCCGTCTGCGTGGCGGCTGTGCAACGCGAGCGCGAAGCTCCAGCTCAAAGCGGCGAGCATGAACGGTTCGGTGTTGCTTGTGGGCTCAAGGATTGCCGCGCCCGAAGCGGCCGCCATCACCACGCCGGCAGCCACGGCGGGCAACCGGCTCGCGGGCCAGAGCATGCGGGCCGTCCACATGGTCGCGATAAGGCTCGCGCTAAAGGCCCCCGCGCCGAGGACGCGCACGCCCCATGGGTGTTCGCCGAAGACCGCGAAGGCGACCAGGAAGATGCCGTAGATTCCCGGGGGCTTGTGGTCGAACAGGTCCCGGTATGGAACCGCCCCGCCGGGTATTCCCCGGGCGACCACCGCGTACACCGCCTCGTCGTGCTGGAACGGGTCGGCGAAGAAAGGGGCCGCGGCGAGGAATGGGATCGCAGCCAGCATCGCGGCCGCGAGCCAAAAGTGAATCGGGAGAGTTGCCCGTCCGCTCCGCACTTGCCGCTCCTATCAACATCCGCTTTCGAATGTCCCCGTTCTTTCGTTTATTTCGGCAAACTGCGGAAACTCGACAGCCCCGGAGTGTTAACTTCTTGTACCTGGGGACTTTCCCGAGTCGCGAGGCAGATGCGGGCTCAGTCCCCTCACGGGCCGAAGCGGTAGCTGTCCAGCACTTCCAGCATCGGGCGGCTGAGCGCGGGCGGCGTCGCGAGGACGTAGCCCTGTTCGAAGGTGTAGCCATGGAAGCCGCGCGTGATGCCGCCGGCCTCGCGGACGATGATGCCGCCGGCGGCGATGTCCCAGGGGTTCAGCTGGAACTCGAAGTAGCCGTCGAGCTGGCCGCTGGCGACTCGGCAGAGGTCGAGGGCGGCCGAGCCCATGCGCCGGACGTCGCGGATGTGCGTCATCACGCGGTCGTAGAACTTCGCCTGCAGGTCGCGCCGGTGGGGGTCGTAGGCGAAGCCGATGCCCATCAGCGACGTCGACAGGTCGTCACGGCTCGAAACGTGGATGGGCTTGCCATCGAGGTGGGCGCCGGCGCCGAGGGCGGCCGAGTAGACCTGCTTCAGGGCCACATCGCTGACGACGCCGGCGACCATCTGACCGTCGCGCTCGACGCCGATGGAGACGCTGTAGGCCGGGACGCCATAGACGAAGTTCGTCGTGCCATCGATGGGGTCGATCAGCCAGCGGACGCCGGACGTGCCTTCGCGGTTCGCGCCCTCTTCGCCGAGCAGGCCATCGTTGGGGCGCACTTCGAGGATGCTGCGGACGATGAGGGCCTCCGACTCGCGGTCGGCTTCGGTGACCAGGTCGGTCGGCGTGGACTTGGTTTCGATGACGTAGCTGCGTTCGGCGGCGTACTTCGCGACGATGACCGTAGCTTTCGCGGCGATCTCTTCGGCCAGGGCGAGCAGCTCCAGGGCCTGTGGATCGGCGGTCATCGGAGTTGCCTGCCGCCATCGACGACGACGATGGAGCCGGTGACGTAGCGCGAGGCATCGGAGGCGAGCCAGACGGCGGCGCCGGCAATGTCCTCCGGGACGGCGACGCGGCCCATGGGGATGTCGGCGCGCAGACCTTCGCCGTGCCGGCTCGCGAGCAGGCCGCCGGTGAGCTCGGTTTCGGTCCAGCCGGGGGCGATGGCGTTCACACGGACGTTCCGGTCGGCCCATTCGAGCGCCATCGTCTTCGTCAGCTGGTGGATGGCGGCCTTCGTGCCCGCATAGACGCCCTGGCGTTCGACCGGGACGATGCCGGTGACGCTGGTGACGTTGATGATGGTCCCGCCGCCTGATTCGAACATGTGCTTCGCGGCCTCCACCGAGGCGAAGTAGGTGCCGCGCATGTTCACATCGACCACCGACTCGAACTCCTCGACCGTGACGTGTTCGATGCGCTTGAAGTAGGGGCTGATGCCGGCGTTGTTCACCAGGATGTCGATGGGCCCGAGGGCGGCGACGCTTTCGACCATGGCGGTGATGCCGGCGAGGTTGCCATTGTCGCAGCGGCGGGCGATGCAGTTCGCGCCGAGGCTGGCGGCGGCTTCGTTGAGCTGGCTTTCGTTGCGAGCCGTAATGACGACGCGCGCGCCCGCATCGATGAAGGCCCGGGCGATGCCATAGCCGATGCCGCGCGAACCGCCGGTGACGATCGCGGTCCGGCCGTCGAGCGAGAAGGGGTTGGGCATGGATCGAGCGTAAAGGGAGGAGGGGGAAGGGAGAAGGGAGGAGTGGTGCGCGAATTGCGAATTGCGAATCGCGCGGGGTGGAACGGTGGGAGTGGCGGTCGAGCGGGGTGCCGTGCATGGTGCCCGGTGCCCTCACCCCCTCGGCCCCCTCTCCCGACTCCGCTTTGCTGCGCGGGCGAGGGGGAGGGGGCGGCGACTTCTTTTCGTGTGCGAAACGTGCGTTTTAGATTCAGGTATACCGGGTGCTTCAGGTTCGAGTGTACTGACAGATCGTGTCGCGAATTGGGGGAGGGGGAAGTTCCGATTGCGAATTGCGAATGGCGAGTTGCTCCGGGGTGGAAGCGGGGACATGGGTGGATCGTGGTGGTGCGGGTGTGAGAGTTCGTAGGGGCCGGTGGCAGAGTATCCCTCACCCCCCGGCCCCCTCTCCCAAGTCTGGGCGAGGGGGAGAAGGGAGAAGTGGTGCGCGAATCGCGAATTGTGAATCGCGCGGGGTGGAACGGTGGGAGTGGCGGTCGATCGGGGTGCCGTGCATGGTGCCCGGTGCCCTCATCCCCCGGCCCCCTCTCCCAAGTCTGGGCGAGGGGGAGGAGGGGCAAGTGGTGCGCGAATTTGCGAATCGCGAATTGTGAATCGCGCGGGGTGGCCGGCTGGCACGGTGTGGAGGGGCGAATCTCCAATCCGAAATCCCAAATCCGAAATGAAGAAGGCCCCGGTTTCCCGGGGCCTTCTGGTTGGTGGTCGTTACCGCTGGCTAGCGAACTAGCTGCGGCTCTTGCGGCCGAGGGCCACGAAGCTGAGGCCGCTGGCCAGGGCCAGGATGCCGCCCAGGAGCAGCAGCAGGTTCATCCCTGCGGCTGTCCCGCCCATGAGGCCGCTACCGGTCGACGGAGCGATCGGGGTTGGGCTGCCCGGGCCGGGCGTCTTCTCGCCGGCGATGGCCGTCTCCGAAGGCGCGGCAGGCGTCGTCGGGGCAACCGTCGGGGTTTCCGGCGTCGCCGTCGGCGTCGTCGGGGTCGAGGTTGGCGTGGTCGGCGTGGTGGTGCGCGGCGTGCAGCCAGTGGTGCAGACCGGGTCGGTCGACGTCGTCTGGTTCACGAACTTCACAGACGTGTACCCGTTGATCGTCGGCGTCACGCCGTTGACGGTGGCCGGGGTCACTGGCGAGTAGCCAGGGGCGCCGGGGTTGTTGAGGTCTTCCTTCACAACGTAGTCCATGCAGAGCGGCAGGCCGCTGAAGCTGGCGTTTCCGTTGGCGTCGGTGTTCTTCGACAGGTGGATGTTGCAGGTCGCGGAATCGACCGTGATCTTCCAGCCGTCGTCGTCGTTGAAGTTCTGGTTCTCGATGTTGTTCACCACGTTATAGGTGTCCTTGTGGACCGTGATGCCACCGAGAGGCTGGTTGTAGAACCGGACGACGGTGGTGCCGCCGTTCGGGATGGTTGCGTTGGTGCTGGTGACAGCGCCCTTGCTGACGCCATCGACGGTTGCGTTGGTGACCGTGTAACCGGCCTGGCTCGCTTCGGTGGCGGTGTAGAGATCGCCGCTGGTGAGACCGGCGAAGTCGATGAAGCCGCCAGCCATGTAGTGGTCGCCCACGACTCCAGCCTCGGGGCCCTGGACGTTCACGGTCCAGGCGAGGAGGCCTTCGCCAGCGTCGTTCGAGTCACCGTCGCCGTTGATATCGAGGTACTTCTCGATTCGCAGGTTGCCGGAGGGCTCGCGGTTCTGGTCGTCGTAGTTGGTGAAGGTGATGGTGCAGACCGGGTCACCTTCCTGGATTTCGGCGACGCCGACAACGTTGAGTACCTGGCGGACGTACAGCGAAATGACCGATTCGTTCTGAAGGGTGTAGCACCCATTCGGAGTGAGCGTGAAGGAAACGGTGTCGCCAAGGCCTTCCGCGGCCTGGTTGTCGATTTCCCAGCCGAGGGCATGGAAGCCAGCAGTGAGATCTTCACTGATGCTCACGCCACCATTTGGTACGTCGAGCAGGATGCACTCCGGCTCACTGTCGCCTTCGGTTACGCCGAAGATGGTGAACGGATCACCGTTGACGGTGAAGTCGAAGTTGGCATCGCCATCGCTCAGTTCGTTGTCGACATTGAAGGCCCAGACCTTGCAGAGCTGGATGACGCTCGAGCACTGGTCTTCGTTGCGGTAGTTGATGGGGTCACCAGTTGGCGTGCCCAGTACCGTACCGCCGGCCTCTCGGCCGAGGGAGATTGTTGCGCTGTTGGTGTTGGTGTCTTCGCAGACTTCGAGATTCTTTGCCTTCGAGACCGTGAACACCATGGTGTCGCCGGGATTGATCAAGCAGGGGGTACCTGTCACGTCGTCGCCAGCGCTGATGTCAGGGCAGTAACCATCGACGACCTTGACGAACTTGGCGCCGGAGTCGACAACCCAGACGGCCTGTTGAGCGTCAGTGTTGTTCGTGACTTTGATGTCCCAGTAGGTGTTGGTCGCGTCCTGGCCCTGTTCAATGTCGGAGACATCCTTTGTGATGTCGAAGCAGGAGCTATCCGGCTGGGCGGCGTTCTTGTATTCCGCCGTATCGGACGACTGGTAGTTGCCCGCGATCGAAGCGGTGTTGTCGACATCGATGCTTTCGCAGACCGGGTTGTAGTCCTGCGGGAGCGGGGTCAACAGGTAGAGGTGGGCAGTCGAGCTACCGCCGACTTCGCAGTAGTACGTGTCGGCCGGGCTTTCCGAGACCGCGTTGGTGCAGGTTTCGCTGCCCAGCGAGGTGCCCGGGTCGTAGATGGTGATGTTGCCAGCGACGACGCTGGAGTTGGTGATTTCGATGTCCCACTTGATGTTCTGGCCATCGATGACGCCGTCCTTCTTGTCGAAGGTGACGGAGCCACAACCGGTGATGTTCACGGTGTCGCTATCGAGGATTTGGCCCTCGACGACGTTGTCGATGTGGACATCGTTGACCACTGCGCCGCATTGCGAGTTGGCGTTTACCGTGACCGGGATGGTCGCCGTGTAGTTGCTAGTCGCGCCCACATCGAGCGTGCAGTCGACGAGGTTACCCACATTGGTGCAGTGGAGCGGTGAACCGCCGGCACCGGGCGTGATGGTCCCGACTGTGAAGTTCGCCGGGACCATGTCCTGGACCGAGTACGGCGAAGTAGTCGGGCCGTTGGTGACGGAGAAATTCAAGGTGAAGTTGAAGGATGTGCCGAGGGCGGCAGTGCCGTCCTGGGTGTTGTCCGACTTATCGACGGAGACCGAGGGGGGCGGGGTTGGGTTGTTTTTGTTCTTGAAGATGACCGCACAGTCGAAATCGAGCTGGTAGAAGAACTTCACCAGCCCAGCGGCCGTCTCTTCGCCGTTCGCGTCGTTGTCGCATTTACCGTTGTTGACGGCCACGGTGACCTGGGTGACGCCGGCGGTCTCAACTCCCGGGAACCTGTCAGCGATTGGATAGCCGGCCGCGTGATTCCAGCCGGCCGGTAGACCCGACTCCGAAATGGTCACTGAGGAGCCTTCAGGGACAGAAATCGACTGGCTGCACAACGTGCCGTCAATGCCATCGCTGCTGTTTTCGTAGCGCGTGAGATTTACAGTGGTGCTTGCACCACCGGTAAGCGTGAAAGTGAACTGGCCGCCCTCGTTTGCGGGGGACGCACCGTTGTCAACAACCTGCTTACAAATTAGGAGCTTACGCGTCGGCGGCTCGGGGTTGTTCTTGAAGGTACAGGTAGCATCGTCGCCATCACCAAGCGTGACCTTGACTGTGCCCGCAACCTTATCCACCACGATGCCCGTTCCGTCGGTGCAGGTGATGTCATAAACATCCCACCCGGAATCCTGCGTCTCTGTGATGGTGTATTCCTTCGTGCCCGACGGAAGCGTGATGACGCGATTGTTCGGGAGAGCGCCATTGTTGTCGTCGTCGAGAGAGAACGATGTCGGGCTGACACCGCTTGTAGGGCTGATAGCGAAATCGAAATTGTGGCCATTGGTGGCGCTACCGCCCCCGCTCGTAACCACATCCTTAACTACCTTCAGCTTCGGAGGCGTGGTGCACCCGGTCGGGGCAGGGGGCTGCTCAACGCTGTCTTGATAACCAGCGTAAACCCACTTGCCGCCGTCCTGCGTGGTGTAGGAGTACACGACAGCGTTACCAGACCATGCGCTGGCGTTCGAGTTGAGGGCGCCCGAGGACTGGTTGCGGTTGAAGATGTCGAACGTTTCGTCGATGCCGACCCAGACGTACTGGGTGCCCGACAACGGCAAACCGGCAGTGGTTCCACCATACGACCCGATGGCCACGAAAGCGTTGCCGGTCGTCCGGTTGTTTCCCGTCGCCTGTGTCCAAAGGTTCCCGATGCCGCTCGCCCATGACGTAGAGTAGCCGGTGTTGTTGACCTTCACGTCGGTGAGCAGCACCAGGCGAAGGTCGCTCTCGCCGTTGCCGCCCTGCGAGTACCAGAGGCGAGATGTCCAATCGCCGTTGCACTGAGAGCTGGATGACGAGCTGATCGTGTGCGCGAACGCCGAGGTGATCAGGCTGACGCCGCCGATCGCGGCCACCATGATCGCCATAAACGCCGTGAACAGGAGACCTGCTCGGCGTTTCCGGCTTTTTCCATATAAGGCTAGAGTCATTTAGTTCTCCGTCCTGTTCTGTGGCCGGCAGTCCCTGGCCGGCCGTTTCGAGATTGAGCTACTGTTCCTCCCCGAGCTCATCCCCGTGGTTTGCATTCTTCCTACCCCACACCTCCCACGTGTGCTTGGTCGTTCCGCCCGGTAACGGACAGGTGGCTCGCTGGTTGCTGCGAACCGGGCTGGGAAACCCGGTTGGCGACCACCTGGCCACAGGGCGTCCACTCTTCTCCCTGTTCAGGAGACAGTGAGTGAACATCCCGTAGAGAGTAAGGGAAACTCCGCATATCCGTCCGTAGAAACTCCGTTAGAGCGGTTTAGGTTAATGGTGAAGGTTTGGTGACACCACCGATGTGGCAGATTGGCATAGACGCCATAATCGCGGCTTGCTGTTAACTCCACACCTCCACACGTTCCAGGCGGTCTCCGGGAGGCCGGTATGTCCGCCCCGGGCGAGCCGCCAGTCCGGGTCCCGTTCCCGGAATTGCAGCCCATTCGCCACGGAGTTGCCACTCAATCGCCACGAAAGTGACGGGATGGTGGACGTTCGGAGATACAATAAGGGATTCCCCTAACATCCGTAAGTAGAAACTCCGTATGAGTCGGGGAGAATAAAGCTAGACATAGAGATCTGGCAATACGTTAAGAAGCCCTGTGTGGGGTAGGCCACAGTACGGCGGCAGGGAGCGGCGCTACTCAGGCGCGGGAGACCAGGAATTTCGAATTTCGAATGGCGAATTGCGCTGAGTCGGCACTCGGCACTCGGCACTCGGCACTCGGCACTAAGAACCTAGTTCGCCATTTCCTTGGTGGTGCCGGCGTTGGTGATGTTGATCAGGCCCCAGGCGCACTGGCAGGTGCTTCCCATGGTGAGGGCGGGGAAGTTGTTGATCTTGGTCTGGGCTGCGCCGGGCTTCCAGGGGGTGGTGACGGGGATACAGGGCATGGGTGTGAAGACGCCAAGGGCCGCGGCGGTGGCGGCGATGACCTGTGGGTTCTGGGGCGACATGCACATGCCGAAGGGCGGGATGTTCACCATCGGCGCGAAATCCATGATCGTGGCGGCCGGCTTGTTCTCGGCCATTACGGGCGGGCCCTTGGGCACGACAACGAGTGTGCTCGGCGCAGCGCCGAAGATGCACTGGAGGTTGGCGCCCATGGCTACCAGCGGAGGCATGCGGAAACCGTAGCGAGGGCGGCCGCGGATGACAAGGGGCCGTTCGAGGGAGGAGGGAGAAGGGAGGAGGGAGAAGTCGGTGACACCGGGCGACGGGGTATGAATGGGACAATTTATGCCTCGCGCATGACAAAACTTCCCTATCGTGAGCTTCAAGTATGGCAGCGGTCGCAGCGGCTGGCGGACAGCGTTTTAACGCTGGGAGAGTCAAAGCCCTTCGCCAACAGGTTCTATTTCCGCGATCAGATGTGCGACGCGGCTATGTCCGTACCGGCCAACATCGCTGAGGGGAATGGACGGAGCACGCCGCGTGATTACGCCTCGTTTCTCGATCGCAGTCGAGGCTCCCTGTTCGAGCTGGATACCTGGCTGTTCACGGCCGCCGGTCGCGGGTGGGTGTCGCCTGAACTTCACCATTCGCTCGAAGACGAAATCCAGCAAATCAGCGCGATGCTCCTCCGCATGACCACTACGCTCCGGAGCCGGAATTCGCTCCCGTCGCGCGCCTAACACTTCTCCCTCCTCCCTCCTCCCTTCTCCCTTCTCCCTTCTCCCTTCTCCCTTTTCCCAAGCTTGGGAGAAGGGGCGGGGGGATGAGGGTCAGCGGCCGCGGGCCACCCGCGGCGGGCCCAACCCCTGGGCGGCGCGGAGGCAGAGGGCTAGCGCGGCGACGAAGTCGTCGTGGTGGCCGGGCGGGGCGCTCCAGCTGAGCTGGCCGCCGGGCACGGGTTGGGCGCGACAGGCCCGCAGTTCGTCCCAGAGGGCCTGGAGGGCCGGCGTCATCGGCGGTGCGAGGTAGAGGGCGCCGTTGGCCGCGGCGGCGATGAGTCCGAAGCCCAGCGAGGATTTCGACTGCGCGCTGAAGACGAATGGCAGGACGATGCGTCCGAGTTCGCCGGCAAGGGTGGCGGTGAGCGGCGCGCCCATGCCGGTCGCGTCACAGAGGAGGCGTTCGAGCCGCCATCCGCGGGCGAGTGCGACGATTTCGGCCGTTACCTCTTGGAATTGTGCCCCTCGCCAGCTCGCCGCGAAGACCACTTCGGCGCTGCCATCGACGAGGCGGGCGATCGTCAGCGCGGTTGCGTCGCCGGCGGCGCCTTCGCCTGCGAAATCGAGACCGCCCACGTAACGCTCGCCGGCGACGGGCGATTCGAGCGGGCCGAAGGGACCTTCGAGCGACCAGAGCGCGTTGGCTCGCAGGAGGCGGCCTTCGGCTTCAACGGTCGTGAGTTCGTACTGGCTCAGGAAGATCGGGTGGTTCGGGCCAAGCCGGTCGCGCTCCTGTTCCACGAACTTGCCGTACGCGGGAAGGTGGTGGGCGACCTGTTGCCAGCTGACCTGCTGGTGCCAGGCGGGCGTCGACGGCGGGAGTCCTGCGTCGTGGGCCTGGTTCCTGGCAACCGCGTGTTCGAGGAGCGAATCGCCCTGCCATGGCGTCCCGAACAGCACAGTCGGCGCACCAGTCGATGCGGCCATGGGGCGGAATTGGCGATTGAACCAGTCTTCGTCGAGGTCCTGCGCTTCATCCCCTATTAACAGAAGGGAAGCGGTATGCCCGGCGACGTTCGCTTCGGGCGAACCGCTGAGGAACGTCGCGGAGGCCGCGCCGACTCGGATGGTGTTGCCTTCGACCGCGAGGCCGATGCCGATCCGGCGGTCGATTATCCGCAGGCGGCCGGTCGTGCGCTGGAAGCTGATGGTGGCCTGGGGGTGGAGGGTTGGGGCGCAGACAATGATGCTCCCGCCACTGGCGGCGTTGGCCAGGAGAAGGGCGGAAACGAGTGCCGCGGAGACTTCGTTCTTGCCGGCCTGCCGGGGAAACATCACCGTGAACGTCTCGCCCGGAAAGGCGGCGATGTTGTGGAGCAGCGAAAGCAGCACCCGGGCCTGGTACTTCCGCATCGCATGTTCGAAGGCCATGGGCACGATGGTGCGCCGCCGGCCCGCGAAGCAGGGAGAGCCGCAAGGCACGCGGCCGCTGGCTCAACTGGCGGGCAAGAAGACGATGAACGTGGCGCCGGCGCCCGGCTCGCTCTGGAGCGAAAGCGTGCCGCCGTGTGCGCGCACGGTGCCGAGCACCGAGGCGAGGCCAAGCCCGTGGCCGGTATCCTTCGTGGTGAAGAACGGATCGAAGACGCGCGTGCGCGTTTCCGCATCCATGCCCAGGCCGTCGTCACTGACTTCGAGCGCGACGAATCGCGGCGCCGGCCGTTCGGGGATCACCAGGTCGGTTGTCACCTCGCGGGGGCTGCCGACGGCCCACGTGCGGACACGGATACAGGTCCCGGATTCGCGGGTCGCATCGATAGCGTTCACCAGGAGGTTGAGGACGAGCTGCCGGATCTGGGTCGCATCGCCGTCGATTTCCGGCAGGCCGGTCGGCAGGTCATCGAGGATGGGGACGCGCTTCCCGGGCATCTTGCCGGCATAGCGGACGAGTTCGGCGGCCAGCGCCGAGAGGTCGATGGGCTCGACAATCGGATCGTGCTTCCCGGCGAAGGCGAGGAGCTGATGGACGAGTTCGGAGGCGCGCTGCGCTGCCTGGCGCGCGTCGTCGAGGCTCTCGCGCGTTTCGGGGTTTTCAACCGACATCTGGGCCACTTCAATATTGCCGACGATAGCGGCGAGCAGGTTGTTGAAGTCGTGGGCGATGCCGCCCGCCATGAGGCCCATGCTCTCGAGGCGGAGGGCCTGGACGCGCGATTGTTCGAGGCGCGTCTTTTCGGTGATATCGCGAAGGGTGAGGGCCGCGCCGAGGATGAGCCCGTCGTCATCGAACACGGGGGAGTATGAGAATTCGAGCCAGCCGGTGCCGCGGGGCCCCTCGATGATGCGCGGTGGGACATCGGCCCGGCCGGAAAGCACGAGATTGATATCCGTGAGGACGGGCAAGTCCGGACCCGTCGCGGGGAGGACCCGAACCGACTCGCCGACTGCGACTCGGCGCCCGTAGAACTTTTCCGTCAGCTCCAGCGCAGCTTCGTTCACGTGGGTGAGGTCCAGCGAGACGGAGACGACTGCCAGGCCATCGCGCGAGCTACGGAACACCGCGTCCAATTCCGCAGCGGATTCCTTGAGGTCCAGCTCGGATTGCTTCAGTTCGGTGATGTCGGTGTAGGCCCCGACCATGCGCGTGGCGTTGCCGGAAGCGTCGCGCTCAATGACCTTTCCTCGCGACTGGATCCAGCGCCATTCGCCGGAGGCGGTGCGGAGGCGCCACTGCGCTTCGTAAGACTCGGTTTCGCCTTCGACATGCTGGCGCCAGGCGCGAGCCAACGCGCGCTTGTCGCGGCTGTAAACCACCCCGAGAAAGTCGAACGTTTCGGTCAGCTGTTCGGGCGTGTAGCCGTAACGTTCCCAGAAACCTTCCTGGTACACGGTCGTCTCGGAGACAAGGTCCGCGTCCCAGAGTGAAACGCCGCCGGCATCGAGCATGGCCCGCACGACGGGGTCTCCCATGAGGGCAATGGGATCGAGGCGGTCAGGCATTTTCTCCGCAATCTCCTGCCACGCAGGCAATCAGCATACTCCGGGGGGATGCATTCCATCGTAGCAAGGCCGCAGGTGCGGAGGATGGGGGAAATCCCTCATCCACGAATCGGGGTGTGACCGCCCTCACACGGTTGAGGTGCTGGTCGAAATGCCGAGTTCCCGCAGGAGCGTCTCGACCAGGTTGGCGATCTCGTCTCGAACGCGCCGCACCCCGTCGAGGTCCATGGTTGCCGGGTCGTCGAGTTCCCAGTCCAGGTAGCGTTTGCCCGGGAAGAATGGGCAGGCATCGCCGCAGCCCATGGTGATTACTACATCGGCGGCGCCGACGGCATCGTCCGTGAGCGGCTTCGGAAACTCCTTGGAGATGTCCAGCCCGAGTTCGGCCATCACCTGGACCACGGCCGGGTTGAGGCGCTCGGCTGGCTCGGAGCCAGCCGAGCGGACCACGACTTTGCCGTGGCTACGATGGTGTGTGAGTGCCGCCGCCATCTGCGACCGGCCGGCGTTGTGGACGCAGACGAACAGGACTTCCGGCGTGGCTTCGTGAGTACTCATAGCTATCTCTCAGGCTCGGCGAAAGCCGGCTCGCGAAGGAGCTCGTATATCGCGGCGGCGATAAGCGCACCAAGGATAGGGGCTACCCAGTACACCCAGTGAGAATCCCAGACGTTCGCGGCAACCGCCGGGCCGAAGCTGCGGGCGGGGTTCATGGAAGCGTTCGCCACGGGGCCCCAGCCGGTGGCCGCGAAGCCGACATAGCCCCCGATGGCGATGGCGGCGAAGGAGCCTTCGGCACGCGAATCGGTGGCGACCGCAAGGACCACAAAGGCGAGGAAGAAGGTGAGGATGAGCTCCGACCAGAAGGCAGCATCGGCCCCATTGATTCGCGGGATAGTCGCGCCCGCCTGGCCTTCATCGCCGACGATAGCGACAATCGCGAGCCCGGCGAGGACGGCGCCGGCCAGCTGCACCGCGACATAGCCCGCCGCCCTGTACGGCTCGATTCGCCGGAGGGCGAGCATGGCGATCGTGATTGCCGGGTTGATGTGGCAACCCGAGGTGTGGCCGATGGCGAAGATCATCACCATCACGATCAGGCCGAAGCTCATGCCGATGCCGACGCCCCCAACCGAACCCCCGCTGGCGGCATCGACGGCGGCCGCCCCCGGCCCGGCGAACACGAGTGCGAAGGTGCCCAGCAGTTCGGCGAGATACGGGGCGAAACGCGGTTGAGGCTTCAGCATCGTTAAAAAGCGATGATACCCCGATTCATTAACGGATAGTTATCCCGGCGGGCGACGCGAGCAATCGCTGGCAGCCGCGGCCTGGCACCCGGTACGCTTGTGCCGTGATCGCCAAGGAAGACCTCATCAAGTACGTGACCAACGTCCACGCGCGCACTTACGAAGCGATCGAGCGTCTGCGCGATGAAGACCTCGGCTGGCGGCCCGCGCCGGGCGAGTTCACGGTGGCCGAACTGGTCACGCACATCGTCAACAGCCGCCTGATGAACCTCGGGGGCATCCAGACCGGTGAGATTCACTACAAGGGCCACACCGTGAAACCGGATGTCACGGCGCTTGGATTGCGGCGGGCGGCGCTGCGGAGTGGCAAGAAGGTTATCGCCGGGCTCGTGGACGCGGACCTTGAGCGCCTGATTCCCCAGACGATCGGCGAGCCGTTCCCGGCCTGGCGGCGAGTGATGGGCGGGCTTATCGAACACGAAACGCACCACCGCAGCCAGCTCTGCGAATACCTCCGGCAGCTCGGGCTGGAGCCGCCGCCGCTCTTCGGTCTTCACGCCGAAAAGCTCCCCAGGTAGGCGAACCTACTCGCTGAAGCCGATGCCCGTGACGTCCTTCAGCCACTGCTCCGGCGGGACGCTGGTGCTGGCGAGGAGAATGTGGCCGGACTCGCTCATGACGAGGACGGTGTTAGAGCCAATCTCATCGAGCCCGAAGCGAATCGCCCCAAGCCGGAGGTTGTCCATGCGCGTGCCCTGGATGGTTGCGACGGCGGTTGCGGAAGCGCCGGCCTTCTCGGCCAGCGCCGAGAGCAGAACACCTTCGTAGCTTTTGCCGTTGGCGGTGATGCTGGTTTTCGGGAGCGCGGCGAATTCCGGCTGGAGTGGCGCGTATTGCGTGCCTTTCGCCGCAACCTGGATGACCGGTACATCCGACGGGACGGGAGACGGCTCGGCGATCGGGGTATCCGGCACCTGTGGCTGCTCGTTGCTCTGCAGCGTCGGGGTTGTCTCGACCGTAGCTTCCGGCGTGTTGGCGGCGTCGTCATCTCCGCCGCAGGCGGAAACGGCGAGCAGGACAAGGGGGACCATGGACAGGACGATTCGTCGTCGCATAGGTATTACATACTCCGGGGCTGGGGGCAGATTTCGAGGGTAGGCAGCGGCATGGCAGGGATCAACGCACGGGTAAACCGGTGGTTCAGGGAGTGGGCGAAGTCTCGGGCGTGACGGTCGTTGCTTCGACTGGCACCTGTGTGGCGGTCGCCTCTTCCGTGGGAGTAGCGCTGGCGCCGGCCGTGGCGGTCGCGCTGGCTTCCGGCGTCGGGGTTTCAGTCGGTTCGGGCGAAGTGGTCGCCGAGGGTGAGGCGCTCGCCGTTGGCTCGGGCGTGCCGGAAGGGCTCGCGGTCGCCGTAGCGGTGGCGCTTGGTGTGGCGGTGGGCGAAGGCCCGGTGAGCGTTGTCACGGTATCGTCGATCGCGGCGGCGACGGCGGCCGCCGGCGCCCCGAGGTCCGGCTGCTTCGCGACGACGTCATTGACGACGGCCGCGGCGCCCTTCAGGCCCGATTCGATCTGCGCCTTGCGAAGTGAATCGAGTTCCTGGTTCTTCGTGATTTCGCCGAGGTCCTTGATTTCGCGCTGGACGCGTTCAAGTTGTTGGGGCGAGACATCCCCGCGCGAACTGAGCTTGTTCAGTTCGGTGACGCGATTCTCGACCTGGCGGAGCTGGACATCGATGCGGGCATCGCCACGCGATGTCGTGTACTCGAATCGCTCGCCGGCGAGCTTGAAGGTGTAGTTCCAATCGCCGGGGACGGAGCTGCCCGCCGTAATGAAGCCGAACGAGACGACGCCGACGATTGCCGTGGCGGCGGCGACGGACATCGTCGAAATCGCGGTACGCACGGGCGAGAAGGCAGGCGCGGGGATAACCACAGGGACAACCGGGCGAGGGTCGGCGGCGGCGCCGAGGAACTTCGACTTCAGCGAAGCTTCGAAGTAGTAGCTGGCGGGCTCGCTGTCGTAGGCAGTCTCGAGGTTCTCGATGAAGACGAGAGACGAACGCAGCCACTCGGCATCTTCGGGGAAGAGGTCGAGGACAAAATCAAGTTCGAGGCCGTCATCGACGAGGGCTTGCGCCTCGGCGAGGACTTCCGCCTCGTAACTTGCTTTGCGTTCGAAAAGGTTTCGAATCACTCGTCTTGAACCATGACCTGGAGTTTTGCGATGGCTTTGTGCTGGAGGACTTTCACGTTG
This sequence comes from Dehalococcoidia bacterium, assembly GCA_050185215.1. Classification (GTDB taxonomy): domain Bacteria; phylum Chloroflexota; class Dehalococcoidia; order Tepidiformales; family Tepidiformaceae; genus Amarobacter. Next base: position 104,688 of record JBFWZP010000011.1, read on the forward strand.
TTTGCGGTCTTTCCAAGGGCCTGCGCGGTTTCGGCGACCGAGAGACCGGCGCCGAAGCGGAGGGCGATGACCTGCCTCTGGGCTTCGGGGAGTTTCTCGGCCGCTTCGCGGACGGTGGCGACGGTGAAGGCCGTCACGATTTCGTCCACATGGTCCGGTGAAGGGTCCTGGATGGATTCCGTGAGCTGGCCAGTGTTGGTGCGGACCTTCTGTTTGCGCACGTGAGAAACGACCTCGTTGCGTGCGATTCGGAAGACCCATGCGCCGAAGGGGAGGCCTCGCCAGGTGAAGGAGCGCAGGTTTTCGATGATGCGGAGGAATATCTCCGTGGTTACGTCTTCTGCGTCTTCGTTTGTCGAAAGCCGGGCGGAGACGAAGCGGTAAACGCGGGGGAAGTAGTGATCATAGAGCGCGCCGAGCGCGGCCTGATCCCCTCCTTGCGCGGCATCGACGACAGCTTTTTCGTCGAACTCCGGCGCCATCTCGTCTACCGAGGTGTACCCCAAACCAGCCCCCTGGGCCGTGCCGGAACCTTTTTGCCGACCGTCCTCCTTTCCACCATAAGCACGGATGTGCTTTGTGTACTAGAGATAACGGTCTTCGCAGCGAAAGGTTAATGGTGGATGGTCATATCTGGGAAAAGGCTGGGACGAGCCTTTCCGAAGCGCCCCACAGGGGCGGAACCGGCGCGGTTCGAGTTACTATACCGGCTGTGAACCGGGCCGTGAAACGCACCTTTCGCTTTCCGCCCGCGGGCGCAAAACTGAACCTGTGAACCCGCAACTGATTTCGGCGATCGCTTTCCCGTTCCTGATGATCTTCGGGGCAATCGCCGCGTGGCGGATTTCCAGGACGGATTCGACGAAGCCGGACACCCCTTCCTGGCGCGACGACTCGCTCGACGAATGGCGCAAGGAGCGCGACCAGCAGGCCGAACAGGCGCGCGCCAGCCGCCCCGCGGAACAGCAACACCTGGCCACCGGCTCGGAAGAGCAGCAGGACACGAAGAAGCAGCACCAGAGGCTGGGGGGCTAGAAGCCCCCATCCCGCGGCCCCGCCGCGCATTTTGGATTTAAACTGGGTGGCTACGCCGTTCTCACTACGCGGCAACTTCCGCCATCCCCCGGCCCCTTCTCTCAAGTCTGGGGAGAAGGGGAGTTATTCACGTTTGTTGGCGATTCCGGTCGTCCCTCGCGACGTCCGGGTCTAAATGAATCCCGACATCGACTTCCGACTTCGGATTTCAATCGAGGGCGACCATGGCTTCCCATGCAGTCCCGGGACGAATTGGACATTGCCCGGCAACTTCCCTCATCCCCGGCCCCCTTCTCCCAAGTCTGGGAGAAGGGGAGCTTGAAGGGCCGTGTCACAAACTCAAGAATCCCCGAAATGGATCGCGAATTTCGGCTTCATCGAGACAACCTGCCAGCTGCAAAACAACTGCGGAAGCGGCTAACACCGTCGGAGGTGGTGCTCTGGGACCACCTTCGCGATCGCCGGTTCTACGGACTCAAATTCCGGCGTCAGCACCCCGTTGGCGCATTCGTGTTGGACTTCTTTTGCCAGGAGATGATGTTCGCCATCGAGATTGATGGTGGCATCCATCTCGACCCAGAACAGGCGAAGCGCGACCGTGATCGCCAACTCACCCTGGAAGAGCATCATATCCAGTTCTTTCGGTGGACCGCAGAAGATGTCGAACGCGACTGCGATCAGCTACTTTGCCAGTTGGCTTCCACCCTCGGCCTCGACACTAGCTCTGACTAGCTCCCCTTCTCCCAGACGTGGGAGACGCTCCTATGTTCAACCGAGAGGTTGAACAGGAGCCGGTAGGGGCGGCGGGAAGCAGTCTTTCCAGGCTTGAAAGACCGCGCGGGCGATAAAGCGTTTGAGAGCGCGGAAGGCCTCGCGGA
>JBFWZP010000012.1:0-90478 GCA_050185215.1 Dehalococcoidia bacterium
GCCATCGATGCCTACCTTCGCATCCAAAACGAACACCCCAAGCCGTTCGCCTGGACCAAGAGTGCAGACGAGATCCTCGCTACTATCGCTCGCTTCTGCCAGCGAACTTCTGACTCAGGACACTAGCCCAGCTTCACCAGCGTCCTGCCCTTCACCTTGCCTCCGAGGATGTCCGCGCAAACGGCTGCCACACCGTCGAGGTCGGTCTCCACGGCGATCGAGTCGAGCAGGCCCTTCGGCTTGAGGTCCTTCCCCATCCGAGCCCAGATGTGCTGCCGCTTCGCCATCGGGCACATCACCGAATCAATGCCCAGCAGGTTCACGCCACGCAGGATGAACGGGAACACGGTGGTCGCAACCGCGCTGCCGCCGGTCAGACCACTGACCGCGACGCTTCCGCCGTACTTCGTCGTGCGGATGAGGTATGCCGTGGTCGGCCCGCCCACCGGGTCGACGGCGCCCGCCCAGCGCTCGGTCTCCAGGGGACGGTTGCTCTCGGCGCTTACATCTTCGCGGCTCAGGATTTCCGTAGCCCCGAGCGATCGCAGGAAGTCGTGCTCCGATGCCTTGCCCGTGCTACCGGCAACGGTGTAGCCAAGTTGCGCGAGCATGCTCACCGCGGTGCTCCCCACGCCGCCTGTGGAGCCGGTCACAAGCACGGTCCCCTGGTCCTTGCGCAATCCGTTATGTTCAAGCGCTTCGACCGACATCGCTGCCGTCATCCCGGCCGTGCCAAGCGCCATCGCTTCCTTCGTTGTCAGCCCCTCCGGGAGCGGCATCACCCAATCGCCCGGGATGCGCGCGAGCTCGGCGAACCCGCCGGGGTGCGCCACCCCAACGTCATACCCGTTCACGACGACCGGCGCGCCCTTCGAGAACCGGCTGTCCTTCGATTCAACGACGGTCCCGGCCAAATCGACGCCGGGGACCATCGGATAGCTCCGCACCACCCGCCCGGTAGGGCTCAGCGCCAGGCCATCCTTATAATTGATGGAACTCCACTCGACCTTGATGGTGACATCACCGGCCGGCAAATCGCCTTCGCTCAATTCCTTGACGGAGGTGCTGAAGTCATCCCCCTGCTTGTCGACGACGATGGCGCGGTATCCCATGAGTGCTCCCGAAACGTTGTCCCGCAAGCGTGCCTGAGTGTTCCGCGGTGAGCAACGCGCGCCGCGGCGGGACACTACGCAGCATCCCCTTCGTCGGTGAGTCTTGGCGGTCTCCGCGGCTTGGCGGCTACTCGGTGCTCCACGCCCTGGCATACTTTCTAACACCGCTCTAACAACATAATTCTCACCAAATAGTTGTCGTAACTCAGGGTTCTCCCCTACATTTTCACCCGTAGTCCACTTTAGCTACCGGTCAGTAGCCAAAGCGTGACAGTCGGGCACGGCGGAAGTGCGAGGCCAGCGGGGGCGCCCCACCCCCATCTACGGATTCGAGCGGGGCACGGACCACAACGTGTTGTGGAGCCAGCGGCGACCCCTCTCTGCCGCCTCGGTCACCGATTGGGGGATCTTTCAAACCTTCGCGCAGAGCGATGATTGCCGTCCGACGGGGAGAGTTGTCGGGCGGCTTCGTGCGCGGGTGCGAGAGCTGGACGGAGCACCGAAATGACCCTCGCGCTGTATGGAAAATCTCGCCGAAGGCAGGGCATGCTCATCATGCTCGGCCTTTTCGCCGTCTTCGCCGCCCTTATTGGGGGTGTGGCGGCCAACCGTGGCGAGACCGTGCTGGCCGCTTCCAGCAACATCGATCCTTCTGCCGCGAGTTGTTCGAACTCGAATAACACGGATGATGACCACGCATCTGCCACTGGATGGGATTGTTCGAAGGGCGCGTCTGCAACCCAATTGAGCAATATTGGCAGCTCTGCGAACGACAACACCTCCACCGGGCGAGTCAACATTGAACGCGACGACCTGTCGGGCGGCGGCACCGATGCACTCACCGTCACTTTTCCACTCACGTCTCTGACAGGCACCGTCAACTCCGCAACCGTCAAGATTTGGTCTGTTGCTTCGGATGATCCAGGAGTCATCTACCTAGGTACTCCCAGCAACGACACTCGTTACTCAAGCTTCTTGCCGGGCGGTTCCCCTCAGGATTACTCGAGTAGCAATATCCGCACGGACCTGCAGTCCGCAATCGATGCGGCCGATTCAACTTTTCAGTTCAGAATCAGGATGGACTGTAATCCGAATTCTCACGACTGCGGCGCTCTGATCGACCGTGTCCAACTCGTTGTGGACTACACGCCGCCGCCAATCCCCGACCTCACCGTTACCAAGATCGCCAAGGTGTCCGGAAATACTGTGACCGAGGTGACCCCGCCAAACGACCAGTTCCAGTGGATTTTCGAAGTAAAGAATCAGGGCAACGGTTCTGCCGTCTTCGGTTCAAATGATGTTTGGTTCACGGATACGCTACCTCTTGGCGCGACTTACACGATTTCTGCCACTCCGGTTACGGGGAGCCCCAACTCGGTGCCGAGTCGCTTGGATGTCTGCAGTCTGAATTCAAATGTCGTTACGTGTACGGCGGAGTCCGGCGGAAGCAGTAGTTCGCGGACGATAGTCGCCGGTCAATCGCTTTTCGTAACAGTGTCCGTTGATCCAACCGCCACCGGCCTCCTGGCAAACACGAGCGCTGGATGCGCAGCAGATCCGGACGAAAACGTCACCGAATCCGACGAGACCAACAACTCTTGCAGCAACACAGTCACGGTTAACGCCGAACCGGTCGCCCCCGACCTCACCGCAACCAAGGTCGCCCGCAAGAACAACTCAACCATCACCCAGGTCACCCAGCCCGACGACACGTTCGACTGGCGCATCGAGGTCAAGAACAACGGCAACGCCGCCGCCGTCTTCACCGCCGCGTCGGTCTGGCTCCTCGATAACCTCCCCGCTGGTCCCACGTACGGCGGCACCGCGACCGTTACCGCGGCAAATCCAGGAACGGTTCCCACTTCGCTGAACTCATGCGCCGTGGCCGCAAACACCATCACCTGCACTACAGGCAATGGAGACGATGCAAGCCGCACGCTGGCGGCCGGGCAATCGCTCTACGTCACCATCTCGGTTGACCCTGCCGCATCCGGGAGCCTCGCCAACCCTGCCAACGGTGGCACCTGTGTTGCCAATGGGGCCGGCGCCGTCGCAGAGTCCAACCCCAACAACAACACCTGCTCGAATTCGGTGACGGTCAACCCCGCTGCCAATAACACCACCCTCTGCCAGAACGGCGACGTTAACGCCTGCATCGCCCTGCTCCTGCCCTACAACTTCGCGCAGGACAACCCCGCGAATGCGTGCGCCGGGATCGACGCAAACTTCGTCATCGACCGCTCCGGCTCGATCAATAGCACCGAGCTCAGCCAGTTGAAGGGCGGGATCACCTCTTTCGCCAGCGCGCTCTCCGGAGGAAGCGTCTTCTCCGGTACCACGTTCCACACAACAGCTTCCGCTTTGACGTCCGGCTATGTCTCCGCCGCGACCTTCAACACCGCCGTCAACGGCATTTCCAGCGGCACCTACACCTGGACCGAAGGCGGCATCCAGACTGCTACCAACATTACCGACAACTTCACCGCCAACCCGGACATGATGTTCATCGTTACCGACGGCGGCCCGAACCAGATCGATGGCACCGGCAACGCGAACCTCAACGACGAGATGGCCTGGGTGAACGCTGCCAACGATGCGATCACCGCCGCCAATGCAGCTCGAACCGCCGGATTCGTGGTCCGTGCTGTCTACGCCGGTGACCCCGATGACAACATGCCGGACACCTGGGATACCGCCGACCGCATCGCGTTCGCCAACGCTGTCCTCTCGGGCCTGGGTGGCGGTTCCTTCCTCTCGGGGTCCTGGGACCAGATCACCCAGAACCTTCTCGCTTCCGCTGGTTGCGATCCCACGGTGAACAAATCTGCCGGCGTCCCAACCCAGAGCCAGGCGAACCCCGGCGGCGCGTTCGAATACGTGGACTGGACGATCACGCTCACCAATAACGCGCAGTCGGCCAAGACCGGTGTCGTCGTCACCGACTCCTCGGCGAACAACTTGCTCTCCGTGGTCGCCATCGGCTCGGGCGGCTCCTGCACTCCCGGTTCGGGCCTGGGCCCGTGGTCCTGCACTATTCCCGCCAAGTCCGGCAACACCAACGGCCAGCTCACCCTGACCGTCCGCACTACTCTCGACCCCTACAACGTCTGCGATGGCACGAGCGGCAGCAACACGGTCACGGTCACGGGCGGCGCGACCGGCAACAGCACCGCGAACTTCACCATCCCCGCGAATCCCGACGATTCCTCCTGCTTCGGCACCATCGTTGTCCACAAGGAGGAGGGTGGCTTCCTCGCCAACGCTTCCAGCATCTGGAACTTCAGCCTCTCCGGCGGGACGCCGAAATCGAACATCTCCATCAGCGATGCCGGCATGAATTCGTTCACCGGTCTCGCTGGCGGCACCTACACTGTCACCGAGCTCAACAGCGGTTCAATCGGTGAATGCTCGAGCACTGTCGCTGCGGGCGCCTATGTCACTCAGCACAGTACCTCGCCAAATCCGACCACTGTCGGTCAGGCCCAGACGAACATTAGCGTTGTTGCCGGCCATACGACGGACGTCTATTTCAAGAACACGGGCTGCCCCGGCACAATCGCCATCGCCAAGTCGAGCACCCCGGCCACTTCGGTCGCTGCCGGTGGCCAGGCGACCTGGACCGTTGCGGTCACGGTAGGCATTAACCCCACCACCTCCGACTACACCATCACTGATTCGCTCCCGACAGGCTTCGTCGTCCGGGCTCCCGGCATCACCGATGACTCGGCTGCGATGAGTTGCACGCCGACGGCTGCCGGCACAACTTCGTTCACCTGCACCTTGGCAGCGAATGCGCCGGTCGGCGTGCACACCATCACCATCCCGGTGACGGCGCCCGCCAGCTACCCGCCTGCAAACTGCAAGCTCTACACGAACTCCGCCACCCTCGCGGGTACGGGCAGCATCCTCCAGGGCTCCAACTCTGCCACCGATGACCTCACTGTCACCGACTGCGTGAACCCGAAGGTCACCCTGTCGAAGTCGAACAGCACCGCTAACGACACCGTCATCGGCGCCGGCACCTTCAACTGGGTCATCACGGCCGTCCTCGAAGACGGACCGACGCTCTCACCGCTCACCATCCTCGACGACCTGCCGCTCGGCATGACCATCAACGGCACAATCACGGATGCCGCAATTAACGGCGGCGATGCGACGAAGATGACGTGTTCGGCCGGCGATTCGGATAGCCTGAGCTGCACCCTCGCGGCCACGGCCCCGAACGGTACCTACACGATTACTATCCCGGTACTCGCGCCCACCGCGTCCACGCTGAGCGTTTGCAAGCTGTACGACAACAGCGCCTCCGGTTCGTTCTCCGGCGCTGGCACGGTCGTGGGCAGCCCCGCAACCGATGGCGTAACGGTCCTCTGCCCCGACGTATCCATCTCGAAGTCGGCGGGCGCCTCGCCGGTCAACGCAGGGTCTCCAGTCTCATTCACGATCAAGGTCACGAACTCCGGACCCGGCGCGGCAATCAACGTCAACGTCAGCGATGCTCTTTCGGCGAAGGCAGATTGGAGCGTGGCGACCGCGGGATGCTCGATTTCCGGCACCGCCCTCGTCAATGAAGTGCTGAACTGCCACTTCGATTCACTCCCGGTCGGTGACACATTCATCACGGTTACGGGCGCTACAAATAGCCCCGCAAGTTGCGGTGTGATCCCGAACCAGGCCTCGCTGACCGCTGCCAACGACACCACGAGCGACAACAACACCACGTCCGAGGTCTCGGTCACCGTCAACTGCCCCGACCCGAAGGTCGAAAAGTCCGGCAACGGGCCGGTCAACGCGGGTGACAACCTCGTCTTCACCGTCAAGGTGACAGCTGGCGGCACGGGCCCTCAGTCGGTCCACCTCGCCGACACAATGCCGGGTACCGGCCTGAGCTGGGAGAAGGGCGGCGCCAACGCGGTCGACTGCAGCCCCGCCGGCCCGATCAACAGCGGTTCGCAGTACACCTGCGACTTCAACAACCTGAACCCCGGCGACACCCGCACGGTGACGTTCACTGCGGCCTCTGTCGTTGCCCAGTGCGGAAATTCCATCTCGAATACCGCCACCATCACCTCCACTGGTGACGTCAACGAGTCGAACAACTCCGCGAACGCCAGCATCACCGTCCAGTGCCCGAACCTCACCCTCACCAAGGAGGCCGATACCGATTCGGTCAACGCAGGTGATCAGATTGGCTTCACGGTGACGGTCGCGAACGCCGGCCCCGGGACGGCTAAGGGCTTCTCCCTCACCGACCCGCTGCCGGCGAAGGGCATCGACTGGTCCATCCAGTCCCAGAGCGGCCCGATTACCTGTGTCATCAATGGGGCGCCAGGGAGCGAGACGCTGAACTGCCCGTCGTCCGGGACGGTCGATCTTGCCCCCACCGGCGCGAACCCGCTCGTCGTCCACGTGGTCTCGCTCACTGACAAGACCTCCTGCGGCACCGCTGAGAACACGGCTCGCATCACCGTCAGCAACAATCCGACCACGGTAAACCCGGCGAAGGATCAGACGGTCGTGAACTGCCCCGATGTCCAGGTCACCAAGACGGCGACGAACACAACGCTCTCGGCCGGCGACGACGCCGAGTTCACCATCGTCGTGAAGAACGTCGGCGAAGGCACGGCCACGAATGTCGTCGTCACCGACAACCCGCTGCCCGGCAACCTTGTGTGGTCGCTCGTCAGCGTCACCCCGGCGACCCCGACGGGCTGTGCCGTCACCCCTTCTGGCGACGCCGCGAACCCGTGGAAGCTCGGCTGCACCTTCACCTCGCTCGCGAAGAACGCCCAGGTCGCAATCAAGGTCAAAGCCACCACCAACAAAGACGTCTGCGGAGCGCTCCCCAACAACGTCTCCGTCAGCGCGACCAACGAGCCCACCAACGTGGTCAACTCCCAGAACCAGGCCAGTGCTCGCATCGACGTGAACTGCGCCGAAATCGCCATCCTGAAAACTGCGGATAAGTCCCCGGTCAACGCCACCGATGGTGTGGGCTACACGATTACCGCCACGAACAAGGGCGCCGGAATCGCCCGTGGCGTCGTCGTGAAAGACACCCTGCCGACATCGCCTGAGGGCCTGAACTGGACCATCGATCCGGCCAACAATGACTGCGATATCGATTCCGGTGTTCTCACCTGCAACTTCGGTGACCTCGATGCGACGGGCGGCGCCCACGACAGCGCTTCCGTGCACATCAGTTCGCCGACGACCAAGGATACCTGCGGAACCATCCAGAACACGTCCTCGGTAAGCACCACCAACGATGGCACCGCGAACTCAAGTGCGCCCATCGTGGTCGACTGCCCGAACGTCACCGTGGTGAAGACGGCGCTCGCTCCGACGACCGTCAGCGCCGGCGAAACCATCTCCTTCCAGATCGTTGTGAAGGTCCTCGGCGCGGGCACTGCCTACAACGTCATGCTCAACGACACCCTGCCGGGTAACACCTCTGGCTGGACCGTCACGAACGATCCGGCGAAAGCAACCGCGTGCGGTGACCCGGTCGGAAATCAGTTCGTCTGCAACTTCGGAAATGTCAACGCCGGCACTACCTACACCATTACCATCTCCGGTAAAGCAATCGGTGCCCTGGGCGAGGTCACCTGTGGTCCGCTGAAGAACACCGCAACCGTTTCCGCCGGCAACGAAGTCGCGGGCAACGACAACGAGTCATTCGACAGCGTGACCGTCAATTGCCCGCACATCGTGGTCGCGAAGTCGGCAGAGAAGAGCCCCATCTCAGCCGGCGACGAAGCGCGCTTCACCATCACGGTAACAAACGACGGCGGTGGCACGGCCACTAACGTCCAGGTCAAGGACTCTCTCCCGAACCTGACCGGCCTCACCTGGAACGAGGACAGCGATGACTGCAGCATTTCCGGCTACACGCTGGAGTGCTCCGGCGGAGCTTTCGCGTCCATGGCGCCGGGCAGCCACATCGATGTCGATGTGTACGCCACCACCACCTCCGCCCATTGCGGCCAGCTTCCGAACACCGCGTTCGCGAAGGCAGCCAACGATGAATACACGGGCGCCAACGACAACCTCCAGGAGACCGCCGATTGGCGTTCCTCCAACCTCGCCCAGATCGTGGTCGAATGCCCCGACATCTCCGTGGAGAAGACGGCCGATAACTCGCCCATCAGCGCCGGCGACGAAGCCTCATTCACCATCACCGTGCGCAACTCCGATGAGGACGGCACCGGCACCGCGACGAACGTCGTCCTGACCGACAAGCTTCCTGAGGGCGTCGACTGGGATTACGGCCAGGCCCCGTGCTCGATCACTGACGGTGTCCTCACCTGCAACTGGGCTTCGCTCGCCAGCGGCGGATCGGAGACGGTGAACCTCACCGGCACGACTTCTCCCGATGTGTGTGGCGATTTGCCGAACCAGGCCTCCGCCACCGCTGGCAACGAGGCGGAATCCGACGGCCCGAACGTCTCCGAAAAAGTGACCATCGAAGTCCTCTGCCCGGACATCGAGGTGACCAAGGTCGCCGATGAATCTCCGGTCGAATACGGCCAGGCCATGTCGTTCACGATCGTCGTGAAGAACCTCGGCCCTGGCACGGCCAAAGATGTCGTCGTGACTGAAGACCTGCCGGAAGGTATCGACTGGACGACGTCGTCGGACGGCTGCGAGGTCGATTCAGGCATCGTCTGCAAGTTCGACGAAATCCTCCCGGGCGATGCCAACGCGAAGACCATCGTCGTCGAAACTGACAGCGAGAGCACCCCCGAAACGTGTGAACCGGTGGTGAATGCGGTCAGCGCCACCGCCTCCAACGAACGGGCGGATGCTCCCGGCAAGAATTCGGCCGAGGCCACCATCGAAATCGAGTGCGGCACGATCCAGATTGTGAAGATCGATCAGGTTGGCGCCGATAACCCGAACCTCCCCGATGACGACGACTGGGACTTCGATGTCACTCGCAACAGCGACCCGTTTGCTTCGAAGTCGATTCCGGTCGGCCAGGGCGGCGGCCAGGTGGTCATCGAAAAGGTGCCGTTCGGTACGTACTCCGTCGCCGAAGTCGAGGCCATCGAGGGCACGTGCCCTGCGCCGAACCCAACGCGAACCTTCCGGACGACAGGTCCTGGCGGCAGCCAGACCATCGACGCCGAGAACCTCGTCGTAACCTTCACCATCACGAACGTTGAGTGCGGCGTCGTCGCCAGCACCGGCACGCTAGTCGTCCAGAAGGTCGAAGACCTGAACGGCAACCACGTGCTCGACGGCAGCGATGCGTTCCTGCCCAACTGGCCGATGACCATCACCGGCCCGCAGTTCCCCGGCGGCGAGGTTTTCCTGACCGATGCCAACGGGCGGATCGTCCTCCCGGGGGTTCTCACCGGCCAGTACACCGTCGTCGAAGGTTCGAAGGCTGGCTATGCCCTCGTCGGCGCGGTCGTCGATGACAATGCCCCGGCGTTTTCGGCCTCGGCCACCGGTTCGGTCGACCTCGAATACAGCGACACCGATACCATCACCTTCTATAACCAGCCGCGCGGCTCGATCCTCGTCCACAAGCACGCGGTGTTTATCCACAACGGAATCGAACAGGATGCACCGCAGGATGCCGATGGCTGGATCATCACGCTGACATCGGCCAAGTGCGGAGTGAACACCCAACTGGCCACGAACGCCAACGGCGATGCCTCGTTCACCAACCTGCTGATATGTGATGACTACCAGGTGTCGGAAAACCCCGTGAACGCCGGCTCGCCCGGGTACGTTCCGGCCGGACCTACCACCATCTCCACCATCACACCGGGCCGCACCCAGCCTGTCACGGTGACCTTCGTGAATACGAAGAGCCTTATCGACCCGGTTTGCACGAACTGCGGTCCCGTCCCGACGCCCACTCCGTCGCCGACCAACACCCCGGTACCGGCGACATCAACGCCCGTCCCGCCGACCAGCACCCCGGCTTCGCCCACCCCTGTGAGCACGGTCCAGGGTGAAAAGACCCCGGGGCCGGCCGGCCCAACCCCGATCGCTCCGTCCACCGGCGATGGCGGCCTGAGCACCGTCGTCGACGGAGCGAACGGCCTGCTCATCCTGGCCGGTCTCGCGGCCATCGCCGCCGGCCTGGCGACGGTTGGCGCTGCCCGCCGCCGGAGCCGCTAACCAGCGGCAAACGCACCTGACTGCAGGTGGGCCGACCTTCGTGGCGGCCCACCTGTTCTTTTGCCCAACGCCCACCGATGCTTACAGCGGTGGGAACCCCGCCGGAGATAGGAACATGCTGCGTCGAGCTCGTTTTTCCCTCGTGGCACTCATGGCCCTTCCTCTCGTCGTTTCAGCATGCGGCGGTGGCGGTGATGGGTCGGACAAGGAGTTCGTCACCGATCTCTGCGACGCGACTACGCAGCTCAAAACGGACTTCGCTGCAGCCGTGAAGGATGCGAGCGGCCAGACCGACTCGGGGAAGGCCGTCGACCGCCTTATTCCGCCGCTCGAAGCCTTCGTCAAGGCGTTCGACGACGCGAAACCCCCGAAAGACCTGAAGGAATGGCACAACGCGGCCTCCGACCAACTCGCTGCGGCGGTGGAAAAGTTCAAGACCGAAAAGACCCTGGCCAGCCTCGAGGGGTTCGGCGATAGCCCCGTGCCCGACCCGCCCGCCGACGCCAAGGCCCGGCTCCGCGAGGTCGCGCAGAATATCGACGCCTGCGACGGAGTCGCCTTCCTCAAGCCGGACTGAGGGGGCCGTATTTCACCGGCCAATCGCTCGGCATTAGGTGCGACGAATTCCCGCGCAATGTCGTGGCGGCAGTCATAGCCGCCCACCGCGCCGTATTCTTCCCGTTATGAGCAAAATCGAGGCCTCTCCCGCCGACATCAAGCGGTACCAGCGCAACCTTCGCGATGAAGTTGACGGCGCCGCCCTCTACCGGCTCCTCGCCCAGGCGGAAAAGGATCCGCATCTCAAAGAGGTGTACGGCCGCCTTGCCGAAAGCGAGGACAGGCACCTCGCGCTCTGGGCCGACCGCCTTCGCGACTCCGGGGCGGAAGTCCCGAATTACAAGCCGTCTTTGCGGGTGAAAGCCCTCGGCTGGCTCGCCAGGCGCTTTGGCACGTCGACGGTGAGCCCCATCGTGACTCGCATGGAGATGTCCGCCACGACCATGTACGACACGCAACCCGAGGCCATCGCGGCGAACCTCCCCGCCGACGAGCGCTCGCATGCCCGCCTCTTCCGCGAAATCAGCCGTTCCGGCCCCGGCCGGCTCGATGTGGACATCGCCCGCGTCGAGGGCCGCCATAGTGCCACCAGCGGCAATGCCCTCCGGGCGGCGGTCCTCGGCGCGAATGATGGCCTGGTCTCGAACCTCCTCCTGGTGATGGGTGTCGCCGGCGCGGCGCCCGGGCGCAGCTTCGTCCTTCTCGCCGGCGTGGGCGGGCTCCTCGCGGGTGCTATCAGCATGGCCCTGGGCGAATGGATTAGCGTCCGGAGTTCAGCGGAAGCGTTCGCCCGCCAGGTTTCAATCGAACGCGAAGAACTCGAAGCGAATCCCGAAGAAGAGGCGGAGGAACTCTTCCTTATTTATAGAGCGAAGGGGCTGAACGAAGAGGAAGCCCGCCGAATGGCGAATCGCATCATCGGAAACCACGACATCGCGCTCGATACCCTCACCCGCGAGGAACTTGGCATGTCCGAATCCGAGGCTGGCAATGCATGGGTCGCCGGCGGCACGTCCTTCTCGACATTTGCTGTGGGCGCCGTCCTCCCTATCCTCCCGTGGCTGTTCATTGGCGGTTCGGCCGGCATCGCCGTCAGTGCCGTCCTCAGTGCGGCCGGCCTGTTCCTCACGGGCGCCATCACCACCCTGTTCACCGGCCGGAGCATTCTCTTCTCCGGCGCGAGGATGGTGCTCTTTGGTGCCGCCGGGGCGGTGCTTTCCTTCGTTGTCGGAGGTCTTATCGGAGCCGGGACGGGCGTTTAGTTGATCCTAGACTGCGATTTCGATTGCCAGCCGGTGGTCGACAGTCCTGATCGACGTGACGCGGTAATCGGCCCCCGCGGCGATAGCATCCAGGCGCTGGTTCAGCGGGCGCTCCATCGCCTTCGCCACGTCTTCAGGCTGGGCGATTTCTCCGAGCGACGAATCAACCACGTCCAATTCCAGGCGTCCATCCACGATATTGGGGTTCACCGTGATCCTCGCGCGAAATCCCACACCCAGCCCGCCTGCCGTGATCGCCGCCCGGATGATCCCATTCGACCCGACCGCCACTTCCACTACCGGTTGGTCGCCGAAGCCCTGGAATCCGTCAAGTTCCTGAGAGAACAGCTGTGCCAGTGCGACTTCGCTCAGCACGAGAGCGACATTGCCGCCACCGGCCCCTTCGGCATCGGTAGAGCTGCCGTTGGTGTCGATGGAGAAGAACAGAACGGTCGCGATGACCCCGCAAAGTCCGCCGAGGGCCAGGAAAAGCAGGGGTCTCATCGGCCGATTACGATGCGACCTCACACGGAATGGGGCAACCCGGCAGCCTCGGCGCCGGCACACCGCGCTGCTTGCACAAATCGCGCGCCGTTGGCATACTGATGGTTCTGGTGGCTAGAGCGAGGTGGTCCCACCCGTTCCCATCCCGAACACGGTTAGTGAAACGCCTCAGCGCTGACGATACTGCCCGGGCAACTGGGTGGGAAAATAGGCCGCCGCCGGTCAATAGAAGAACCGCCCGAACAGGCGGTTTTTTCGTCTCCATCCGGACGATGCCTTCGAATCTCCCGAATGTTTCCTTTGCGCGTGGGAAAAGCCCCGAACGCTTCGCGCACGGCCGCGGCGACTGATTTCCCGGAAGGATCAGCCGCTGCTACAATCGGGACAAGATCCCAAATTTCCACCCTGGTCGTATTGCCTCTACGGAGGCCTCCCGGCCCACCAATCGGAGCCCAAATTGTCAGCAGATACCGCCCAGCCAGAAACCCCAGAAGCCGAAATGGACATGGGGGCGCTCCTCGAAATGGAGGACGCCCAGCCGGGGCAGCTTCGCCGCGGCGAAATTGTCGAGGGGATGGTCATGGGCGCGTCTCCCGATGGCCTGATGTTGGATGTCGGCACCAAGACTGAAGCCGTCATCCCGCAGGGCGAGATGCTCTCCCTTGGCGTCGATGGCGCCGCCAAGCTCAAGGCAGGCGACACCGTCAAGGTCATGGTCCTTCAGCCTTCCTCGTCCGAAGGCCACGCGATCGTCTCGCTCGACCGCGCCCGCGGCGAAGAAGGGTGGGACACCCTGGCCGCCCGCCACGAATCCGGCGAAATCTTCGATGCCCAGGTCACCGGCCATAATCGTGGCGGGATCCTGGTCAACGTCGATGGTGTGAACGCCTTTGTGCCGCTCTCGCAGATCGATAGCGTCCGCCGCGATGATCCCGATGCCTCCAGCCAGTTGGCCAACCTCGTCGGCACATCCATTCGCCTGAAGGTCATCGAGCTCAACCGCAAGCGGAACCGAGTCATCCTGTCCGAGCGCGCGGCTATGGCCGAGATTCGCAAGGAACAGAAAGATCGCGTCCTCGACGAACTCCAGGAAGGCGAAATCTGTACTGGCAAGGTCTCGTCCATCACCGATTTCGGCGTCTTCGTCGATCTCGGGGGCGCCGACGGCCTCGCCCACATGACGGAACTCACCTGGGAGCGCGGCAAGAAGGCCCGCGACCTCTACAACGTCGGTGACGAAGTCCAGGCGTACATTCTGAAGATCGACCGCGAGACCAAGAAGATCTCGCTTTCGCTCAAGCGTGCCCAGCCCGAGAAATGGGACAGCACCGTCGATCGCTTCGTCATCGGCCAGATCCTCATCGGCCGGGTGACCAAGCTCATGGCGTTTGGCGCGTTCGTCCGCCTCGACGGCCCGGTCGAAGGTCTGATTCACATTTCCGAGCTTTCGAACCGGCGCATTCAACATCCGAAGGATGTCGTGAAAGAAGGCGATGTCGTCCCGGTGAAGCTGGTCCGCATTGAAAAGGACCGCCACCGCCTCGGCCTCAGCCTTCGCCAGGCGCGCAACGATGCCGAAGCCATGGGCTTCCAGTTCGATGCCAACGGCGCCGTCATCGACTATCCCGATGATGTCCGCGAGCAATTCCAGTTGCCTGCGCGCGATGCTTCTATCCCGGTTCGCAAGCAACCGAAGACCGCTCAGGAGGCCATCGAGCAGGCCGTCTCGCGCGACCCCGAGCCGATCTCGGCCTTCGCGCACGCGTTCTCGCGAGCGCTGGAGAATGCCGAAGGCGGAGTCACCGTCACCGACGCGCCGGCCGAAGAGCCAGCCGTAGCGGAGGCTTCCGAAGTGGCTGCCCCATCCGAACAGGCAGTAGCGGAGACTGCGGAAGTCGTCGAAGCTGAAGTGGCTACGCCGGCAACCGCTGCCGCTGAAGATGCGGGGGCTGCCGTAGCTGAAACTCAGGATTCTTCCGAGGCGACAGCGGAACCCGCAGTTGCCGAAAATGAAGCCGTACCGGACGGCTCAGAAACAAAACAAGCAGCACCTTCATCCGAGGAGGAGTCTGCTGGCGGTTCGTAGTCGTTCCCTGGGCGTACCCAGTGGGTTTGGAGAAGCACATGGCCGATAGGTTCGATAAATTCACCGAACGAGCGAGGCGTGTGCTGACGCTCGCGCAAGAAGAGGCGCATCGCTTCAACCATAACTACATCGGCACCGAGCACATTCTCCTGGGCCTGGTGCGCGAAGGCGACGGCGTGGCCGCAAAAGTGCTCGCCAACCTTGGAGTCGAGCTCAACAAGGTCCGCTCCGCCGTCGAATTCATCATCGGCCGCGGCGACCGCACCGTTCTCGGCGAAATCGGCCTGACCCCACGCGCCAAAAAGGTCATCGAACTCGCCGTCGACGAAGCCCGCCGGCTCTCCCACAGCTATATCGGCACCGAGCACCTGCTCCTCGGCCTCGTCCGCGAAGGCGAAGGTATCGCTGCCGGTGTGCTCGAGAGCCTGGGCGTAAACCTCGAACGAGTCCGCGCCGAAACCACCCGCATCCTCAGCCAGTCGGCCCCCCAGGCGGCCGGCGGAGCTACTGCCGGTGCCGGCGCTCGCCAGGCAACCCGCACCCCCACCGTCGATCAGCTCGGCGCCGACCTCACCCAGGCCGCGCGAAACAACCAGCTCGATCCGGTCATCGGCCGCTCGAACGAACTCGAGCGCGTCGTCCAGATTCTCTCCCGGCGAACTAAAAACAATCCGGTGCTCATCGGCGAGCCTGGCGTCGGTAAGACCGCCATCGCCGAACTTCTCGCGCAGCGCATCGTCAGCGGCGACGTGCCGGAGACTCTCCAGGGCAAGCGCCTCATCACGCTCGATATCGGCTCGCTCGTCGCGGGCACCAAGTATCGGGGCGAATTCGAGGAGCGCCTGAAGAAGGTTATCGAGGAGATCAAGGGCGCCGGCAACTGCATCCTCTTCATCGACGAGTTGCATATGCTCGTCGGTGCGGGCGCGGCCGAGGGCGCGGTTGACGCCGCGAACATCCTCAAGCCATCGCTCGCCCGGGGCGAACTCCAGTGCATCGGCGCCACCACGCTCGATGAATTCCGCAAGCACATTGAGCGCGACGCGGCCCTCGAACGGCGCTTCCAGCCGGTCATGGTCGAGCAGCCCTCGGTCGAGGAGACAATCGAGATCCTCAAGGGCATCCGCCCGCGCTATGAGGAGCACCACAAGTTAAAGATTAGCGATGCGGCCCTCGTCGGGGCCGCCGAGCTCTCTTCCCGCTACGTCAGTGACCGGTTCCTACCGGACAAGGCCATTGACCTCATCGACGAGGCATCGAGCCGCGTCCGAATCCGCCGCGCTGCCACCCCACCCTCGCTCAAAGAAGCGATGAAGGGCCTCGAGAGCCTGCGCCGCGAAAAGGACCAGGCGATCGCTTCGCAACAGTACGAATACGCCGCCGAACTCCGCGACCGCGAACTCAAGCTCCAGGACAAGATCAAGGAGATGGGCGAGTGGGAAGAGGGCGAAGAAGGCATCGCGACTCCTGTCGTTACGGAAGAGGACATCTCCGAGGTCGTCTCGATGTGGACCGGCATCCCGGTTGCTCGAATCGCCAGCGAAGAGAGTGCCCGCCTCCTCAAAATGGAAGAGCAGCTCCGCGGCCGGGTCATCGGCCAGGACGAAGCGATCGAGACCATCGCTCGCGCCGTCCGTCGCGCCCGCGCCGGCCTGAAGGACCCGCGCCGCCCGATCGGTGTGTTCTTGTTCTGCGGCCCTACCGGCGTCGGCAAGACGGAACTGGCCCGCGCTCTCGCCGAATTCATGTTCGACTCCCAGGACAACATGATTAAGCTCGACATGAGCGAATTCAGCGAGAAGCACACGGTTTCGCGCCTGGTCGGAGCGCCTCCCGGCTACGTCGGTTACGACGACGGTGGCCAGCTGACCGATACCGTGCGCCGCAAGTCCTACTGCCTCATCCTTCTCGACGAGATCGAAAAGGCACACCCGGAAGTCTTCAACCTGCTCCTGCAGATCTTCGATGAAGGCCGCCTGGCCGATGCGAAGGGCCGCAAGGTCGACTTCCGCAACACCATCATCATCATGACCTCGAACGTCGGGTCCGACCTCATCAAGAAGGATTCCGGCCTCGGCTTTGCGACCGCACAGGACGACATCAAGTCCGGTGAGGATCGCTACCAGCGCATGAAGGAGAAGGTGCTCACGGAACTGAAGAACGTCTTCAAGCCCGAGTTCCTGAACCGAATCGATAGCACGGTCGTCTTCCGCTCGCTCAGCCGCGAGGACATCCGCCGCATCGTTGATAACGAGCTTCGCAAGGTCGAAAAGCAGCTGATGCTCAAGGGCGTGACCATGGAAGTCACGGATGCCGGCAAGGACTGGCTCGGCGACAAGGGTTACGACCCGGTCTTCGGCGCCCGGCCGCTCCGCAGGGTCATCCAGGACAACATCGAAGATCGGCTCAGTGAGCTGCTCCTCTCCGGCGAATTCGGTTCGGGCGATTCCGTCCGCATCGATGCCGAAGAAGGCGAGCTCAAGATCGAGCCAGTTCGCGAGCCGGCTGCTGTCGGTTAGCGCTTAACCAGCTCCAAAACGTCGGCCGACCGGGTATCAGCCCGGTCGGCTGGCTGGCATTGACGAATCTGGGGAATTTCTCTAACATTTGTATTTGGCTTGCCATGCCCAGTCTTCCCAGTGCATCGGTTTGTCCACACGCTATTCCTAACGTGTCCATCGCCCAGTAGTCCTGAAGGAGTTGCCACAGGATGACCACTACGCGTGACGTGGTGCGCAGTGGTGCTTTTGCACCCCTCCAAGTCCAGACCTACGGTCAGATCCCTAACGTCCTCGATCTCCCAAACCTCATTAAGATCCAGCTCGATAGTTTCGAATGGTTCAAGCGTGAGGGCCTCCGGGAGCTCCTCACAGAAATATCTCCAATCCAGGACTTCACCGGCTCGAAGATGGATCTCATCTTCGGCGACTACGAGTTCCGCGAGCCCAAGGCGAACATGAACGAGTGTCGCGAACGCGACATGACCTACGCCGCTCCGCTCTTCGTGGATGTCGAACTCCGCATCAAGGAGTCCGGCGAAATCAAGGAGCAGCGCCTCTTCTTTGGCGACTTCCCGCTGATGACAGACAAGGGCACGTTCATTATTAACGGGTCCGAGCGCGTCGTTGTCTCGCAGCTCGTCCGTTCTCCCGGCGTCTACTACACCATCGAAACAGACCAGGCCACCGGCAAGCGCCTCTGCCACGCCAAGCTCATCCCGAACCGTGGCGCCTGGCTCGAATTCGAGACCTCCAACCGCGACGTGCTCTACGTAAAAGTGGACCGCAAGCGGAAGATTCCCGTAACCACACTCATTCGCGCGATCGACGTGCCTGGCCTCCTCCCCGGCGACCAGGACGACCCCGCGTTCGCGAAGTACTGGGCTGCGACCGAGGACAAGGCTCGTGAACAGGCACTGCGCGAACTCGAGCGAGAGCATCTCGGCACCAATGATCGCCTGATTCGCATGTTCGAAGCGGTCGACACCAGCGACATCCACCAGTTCCTGATCACCACCATCGCGAAGGAACCGCGCGAGCCGCTCGTGGAAGACAAGCATGGGGCCCTCCTCGAGTTCTATCGAAAGATTCGCCCCGGCGATCCCCCAACCCACGACAACGCGCGCAACCTGCTCAAGACACTCTTCTTCGAGCCTCGGCGCTACGACCTCGGCCGTGTTGGCCGCCACAAGGTCAACACTCGCCTCGAACTTGATGATCCCACCACTCAGCGCTGGCTTCGCCCGTACGACCTGGTGAGCATCATTCGCGAACAGATCAACATCAATAACGGTCGCGGCCACCACGACGACATCGACCATCTCGGCAACCGTCGCGTCCGCGCCGTGGGTGAACTGATCCAGCAGCAGTTCCGCGTCGGCCTGCTCCGCATGGAGCGCGTCGTCCGCGAACGCATGACCATCACCGATCCGGAAGAGGCCACGCCGAGCGCCCTCATCAACATCCGGCCGGTCGTCGCTGCCATGAAGGAGTTCTTCGGCGGAAGCCAGCTCTCCCAGTTCATGGACCAGACGAACCCGCTTTCGGAGCTGAACCACAAGCGCCGCCTCAGTGCTCTCGGTCCCGGCGGTCTCTCCCGCGACCGCGCCGGCTTCGACGTCCGCGACGTTCACCACAGCCACTACGGCCGCATCTGCCCGATCGAGACGCCGGAAGGCCCGAACATCGGTCTCATCGGCTCGCTTGCGACCTACGCGCGCCTCAATGAGTTCGGGTTCATCGAAACGCCCTACCGTCGTGTCCTCCGCGAGATGGTTTCGGACGACCCCAACATGGTCGGCCGGATCCTTCGCTCCGATGCCGAGGACGACAACGGTAAGGTCATTGCGACCGCCGGTACCGCCATCGATGAGGCCATTGCGAAGAAGATTGCGGCGGCCAAGCGGACAGTTGAAATCGTCCCGTGGGTCACCGACGACATCGTCTACCTGACCGCGGACCAGGAAGACAAGTACAAGGTCGGCCAGGCCAACACTCTGCTCGATGAGTCTGGCCACTTCATTGAAGAACGCGCCGAGATTCGCCAGTTCGAAGACTTCGCGGTTGTGCCGATCACCCAGGTCGACTATGTCGACGTCTCTCCGAAGCAGATGGTTTCGGTGGCGACGGCGCTCATTCCATTCCTCGAACACGACGACGCGAACCGCGCCCTCATGGGTGCGAACATGCAGCGCCAGGCGGTGCCGTTGGTCCGTCCGGAAGTCCCTCTTGTAGGCACCGGCATGGAACGCCGCACCGCCGTCGACAGCGGCCACGTGAAGACCGCTGAAGGCGATGGCGAAGTCATCGAGGCCAACGGTCAGCGCATCGTCATCCGCTACGACGACGTCGAAATGGGCAACGTCACCTATCCGTTGACGAAATTCACGCGCTCGAACCAGGGCACCTGCCTGAACCACCGGCCGCTCGTCTTCCGCGGCGAGCGCGTCGTGAAGGACCAGCCCATCGCCGACAGCTCCAGCACCCAGGGTGGCGACCTGGCCCTTGGCCAGAACGTCCTCTGCGCCTTCATGAGCTGGGAGGGCTACAACTTCGAAGACGCGATCATCATTTCCCAGAACCTGGTCCGCGAAGACAAGTTCACCTCGATCCACATCGAGAAGCACGAAGTCGAAGCGCGCCAGACCAAGTTGGGCGACGAAGAGATTACGCGCGACATCCCGAATGTCGGTGAAGAAAGCCTGAGCCAGCTCGATGAGGAAGGCATCATCCGAATCGGCGCCGAGGTCCGCGAAGGCGACATCCTCGTCGGCAAGATCACCCCGAAGGGCGAGACCGAACTCACTGCGGAAGAGAAGCTTCTCCGTGCGATCTTTGGTGAAAAGGCCCGCGAGGTGAAGGACACAAGCCTGCGCGTCCCTCACGGCGAAAAGGGAAAGGTCATAGAAGTCAAAGTCTTCGATCGCTCGAACCACGAGGGCCTTCCCGCCGGCGTGAACAAGCTCGTCCGCGTGAGCATCGCCCAGAAGCGAAAGCTCTCCGAAGGCGACAAGATGGCGGGCCGCCACGGGAACAAGGGCGTCATCAGCCGGATCCTTCCGCGCGAAGACATGCCCTACCTCGAGGACGGCACCTCGATCGACATCATCCTCAACCCCATCGGCGTCCCGAGCCGCATGAACATCGGCCAGGTGCTCGAAACACACCTCGGCTGGGCGGCCAATGCGCTCGGTTTCCGCGCCGTGACTCCCGTCTTCGACGGTGCCACGGACGTCCAGATTGACGATGCGCTCGCGCGTTCGTGGATGGCTGCTGAATCAGGCGCCGTCTACTTCATCGATCCTCGGGACCGCGGCTTTGACCTGGAAACCTGCGCCGTCTGGCTGCAGGACAAGGGTTACAGCACGGCCGGCATCCTCGATAACCTCGAGAACGGCGCCGCAAGTCGCGCCTGCCTCGAAATCTGGCTGAACGAAAAGAACGCTACCGAAGGCAAAAAGCTCATCGAGAAGGGCAAGCTCTCTCGCGAGGAACTCGAAGCCATGGCCCAGGCCGTCTACCGGGAGACCGGTGTCGCGCCACCGCTCTTCGGCAAGATGATCCTTCGCGACGGCCGAACCGGCGAGAAGTTCGATCAGCCGCTCACCGTCGGCTACATCTACATGCTCAAGCTCATCCACCTCGTGGAAGACAAGATCCATGCCCGCAGCACGGGCCCGTACTCCCTCATCACCCAGCAGCCACTCGGTGGTAAGGCGCAGTTCGGTGGCCAGCGCTTCGGTGAAATGGAAGTGTGGGCCCTCGAAGCCTATGGCGCGGCCCACATCCTTCAGGAACTCCTCACCGTGAAGTCGGACGACGTCGTCGGCCGCGTGAAAACCTACGAGGCCATCGTGAAGGGTGAAGACGTGCTCGAACCGGGCGTGCCGGAGTCCTTCAAGGTCCTCGTCAAGGAACTCCAGAGCCTCGGCCTCTCGGTCGAGGTCTCCAACGATGAAGGCGGCAACGTCTCCTTCATCGACGAAACAGCTAACGATTTACCGGAGTTGGGCCTCAACCTCTCCGGCTTCGAACGCGAGGAGGATTTCTTCAATGCTCGAAGTCAATGATTTCAACCAGGTTCGCATCGCCCTCGCCAGCCCCGAGCAGATTCGCTCGTGGAGCTACGGCGAGGTCACGAAGCCTGAGACCATCAACTACCGCACGCTGAAGCCGGAGAAGGACGGGCTCTTCTGCGAGAAGATTTTCGGCCCCACCAAGGACTTCGAGTGCTACTGCGGTAAGTACAAGCGCGTCCGCTACAAGGGCATCATCTGCGATAAGTGCGGTGTCGAAGTCGCTCGCGCCAAGGTTCGCCGCGAGCGCATGGGCCATATCGAACTCGCCAGCGCCGTCAGCCACATCTGGTTCGTGAAGGGCACACCGAGCAAGCTCGGCCTCCTTCTCGACATGTCGCCGCGTAACCTCGAGCGCGTCCTCTACTTCGCCCAGTACATGATCATTGAGGTCGACGAGGAAGCCCGGAACCGCGAACTCGAACATCTCCGCTCCGAGATGCAGAACGTAGTCGAAGAGCGCGTGGCCGACATCCGGCCTCGCCGCGAACAACTCGAAAAGCAACTCGAAGAGGCGAATACCGAGCTTCAGGCGAAGGTCGCCGAGAAGCAGCAGCAGATCGGCAGCGAGCGCCAACTCTCCCGCGACGCCCTGGCGGCCTCGGTCCAGCGTGGCGTCGAAACGGCGGAAGCCGCGCGCGGCAACACCCTCGAATCCGAGATCTCACTTCTCGGCGATGTCATCCTCGAAGCCGGCGTTAAGGTCACTGCGGCGATGGTCAACCGTGTCCAGCGCGAAGGCGACAAGAAACTTGCGGCCTTCGACAAGGAGACCGCCAAGCTCCAGGGCCTCGAAGGCAACGCCGCGGACTCCGCCCTCGACGACGCCAAGGCTGCTCTCTTCGATGAGCTTCACCCCCTTCAGCAGAAGGAAAAGCAGCTCCGCGACGAAGTCGAGGAGCAGTACCGCGAGCGACTGAAGGACCTTGAGGACCTCAAGGACCCGATCCGCGACGACCAGGTCGTCCTCATTACTGAGACACGTTACCGCGAACTGTCCGACCTCTTCGGCCACGTCTTCACCGCGGGTATGGGAGCCGAAGCCGTCCTCGAAGTCCTCCGCCGCGTGGACCTGGACGCAATGCGCGCTCGCCTGAAGCAGGAAATCATTACCGCCAGCGGCATGCGCCGTAAAAAGGCCACCAAGCGCCTCAACGTTGTCGAAGCGCTGAAGAACTCGGGCAACAAGCCCGAGTGGATGGTCTTTCAGGTGCTTCCAGTTCTCCCGCCGGACCTTCGCCCGATGGTCCAGCTCGATGGCGGCCGCTTCGCAACCAGCGACCTGAACGACCTCTATCGCCGCGTGATCAACCGGAACAACCGCCTCAAGCGTCTTCTGGATCTCGGTGCCCCCGAAATCATCATTCGAAACGAAAAGCGCATGCTCCAGGAGGCCGTCGATAGCCTTATCGACAATGGCCGCCGTGGCCGCGCCGTTTCCGGCAGCGGAAACCACAAGCTCAAGAGCCTGTCCGACATGCTCAAAGGCAAGCAAGGCCGCTTCCGTCAGAATCTCCTCGGCAAGCGCGTCGACTACTCTGGCCGCTCGGTCATCGTGGTCGGCCCGGAACTCAAGCTGCACCAGTGCGGCCTGCCGAAGCGCATGGCGCTCGAGCTCTTCAAGCCGTTCGTGATGCATTCGCTCGTGGCCAAGGGCCTCGCGCACAACATCAAGAGCGCGAAGCGCATCGTTGAACGCGCCCGCCCCGAAGTCTGGGACGTCCTCGATGAGGTCATCCACGACCGGCCGGTGCTCCTCAACCGCGCCCCCACGCTCCACCGCCTCGGTATCCAGGCATTCCAGCCGGTGCTGATCGAAGGTTCGGCCATCCAGCTTCACCCGCTCGTCTGCTCGGCGTTCAACGCGGACTTCGACGGCGACCAGATGGCCGTCCACGTGCCGCTCAGCCGCGAGGCTGTCGCCGAAGCGAAGCAGATCCTGATGTCGAACCGGAACCTGCTTTCGCCCGCCAGCGGTGACCCGATCGTTGCCCCGTCCCTGGATATGGTGCTCGGTTGTTACTACATGACCGACATCGATACCAAGGCGAAGGGCGGCTACAAGGAAGTCAAGGGCCAGCAGCCCGAAGGCGTGTTCGGCTCGCTCGCCGAAGCCAAGCTCGCGTTTGACCTCGGTATGCTCGACCTCCGCGCACCCATCCGCGTCCGCACCGAGCGGATCGTCGATGGCAACGGTGGCACTGTCGATGAGCCGACGCTCGACGAGGACGGCAATCCGAAGTCTCGCTTCATCGAGACCACCGTCGGCCGAATCATCTTCAACGAAGTGCTCCCGGAAGGCATGCACTTCCAGAACGTGATCATGGACCGCCCGAACCTCCGGAAGGTGGTCTCCACCTGCTACCGCACCATGGGTAGCGAAGAGACCGGCGAAGTCGTCGACCGGATCAAGGCCACCGGCTTCCACTACGCCACCCGTTCGGGCATCACCATCGCCATCCACGAGATCCAGGTGCCGAAGAACAAGGAGACCCTCCTCACCGAGGCGGATGCCAAGGTCGAAGAGCTCCGCGAGCAGTACCAGATGGGCCTCATCACCGACGACGAGCGCTACCAGGAGACGGTCGCGATCTGGGCCGATACCACGACCAAGATCGAAACCGCCATCAAGGAGCGCATGCCGGAGTACGGTTCGCTGAACGCAATGGCCAGCTCGGGGACGAAGGGTAACATCACCCAGATTCGCCAGATGGCCGGCATGCGCGGTCTCATGACCGACCCGAACGGCAAGGTCATCGAGCTCCCGATCCGCGGCTCATTCCGCGAGGGCCTCACCGTTCTCGAATACTTCATCTCCACCCACGGCGCCCGCAAGGGTCTCGCCGACACCGCTCTCCGCACCGCGGACTCCGGGTATCTCACCCGGCGCCTCATCGATGTCTCGCAGGATGTCATCATCCTCGAAGAAGATTGCGGCACCACCAGTGGCCTCTGGATTGAACGCGACGTGAACGGCGACACCGCCGATTCGCTTCGCGCCCGCATTCTCGGCCGGTACGCCGCCATGGACATCGTCGACGAGTCCACCGGTGAAGTTATCTGCGCCCGGGGCGAAGAGATTAACGAAGCGGTCTCCGATGAGATCGACGCGCGCAAGATCATGCGCGTGTTCGTCCGCACGCCGATGTCCTGCGAGGCCGAGCGCGGGCTTTGCGCCCCGTGCTACGGTCGTGACCTTGCCCGTGGCACGCTCGTAAAAGAGCGCACCGCGGTTGGGATCATCGCAGCCCAGTCCATTGGCGAACCGGGAACTCAGCTCACCATGCGTACGTTCCACACCGGTGGCGTCGCATCCCAGACCGACATCACCAGCGGTCTCCCTCGCGTCGAAGAGCTGTTCGAGGCCCGCGCCCCCAAGGGCGAGGCCATCATCAGCGAAACCGACGGCGTAGTGGAGCTCGTACAGGAAAACGAACGCCGCGTCGTTCGCGTCAGCAACGTCGATACCCTCGTGGAGGAATACACCATCCCCGCCAAAGGCAAGGCGCTGGTGGAAGACGGCGAACGCATCGTCGCCGGTGCGCCGGTCGCACAGGGCCCAGAAGCCAAGGGCGCGAAGGGCACCGAGGTGGCTGAACAGGTCATCTCGCGAATCTCCGGGGTCGTTCGTCTGTCCGGCAAGAACAAGCTCTCGGTCGTCTACGAAGAGCGCGAAGAGCGCGAGTACGCCATCCCGGCGGCCGCTCGCCTGCTCGTCGAAAACGGCCAGATGGTCTACGCCGGCGACCAATTGACCGAGGGTGCTCGCAACCCGCAGCACATCCTCCACATCCAGGGCCGCGATGCCGTCCGCAAGTACATGGTTGATGAAGTCCAGAAGGTCTATAAGTCCCAGGGCGTAAACATCAACGACAAGCACATCGAAGTGATCACGCGCCAGATGCTCCGGCGTGTGAAGGTCGACCACCCGGGCGACACCGGCCTCCTGCCGGGTGACCTCGTTGATCGCCGTTCCTTCGAGGAACTGAACAACAAGATCATCGCCGAAGGCGGCGAGCCGGCAACGGCCCAGCCGGTCCTCCTCGGCGTGACGAAGGCTTCGCTGAACACCGATTCGTGGCTCGCAGCGGCCTCCTTCCAGGAGACCACCCGCGTGCTCACGAACGCCTCGGTCGAAGGCTCCACGGACAAGCTCCTTGGCCTCAAGGAGAACGTCATCATCGGTAAGCTCATCCCGGCGCGAAGCGAAATCGAAGTGCCGAAGCGTGAGCACTACGCCGAACTCGATGTGCCCGAGTCCCTCCTCCTCGAAGAGGAAGAGGACCTCGAGCGCATCCTTGCCGAACGCGAAGCCACCGCCTACCGGCGGCCCGGCGCGGTCGGCCTGCTTGATGACGACGACGAAGAAATCGGCGCCCTCCCCATTGATGAGGACGAAGACTTCACCATCGGCGGCTCGGACGACGACTAGCCGTCCAACCCAGCGACCATACAAGACGGGCCCCTCGCAAGAGGGGCCCGTTTTCGTTTTGGTTGTCTACGGATCTCGGAGAATGTCGTGAGTTCCGATCCGCCGCCAGATAATGTGCGGCTCGCCCTCGGTGAGTTCCTGGCCATACTCGAATGTCGCTCGGCCGTCGTTCGCCCACGTCAGCTCGAAGATGCCCCGATGGCCTGACATCCGTTTGAGTCGCAGCCCCCGCTGCCAGCGTCCGCTGCGGAACGATTCGACAAGCTCCGGGATGTGTTGCAGGAAGGCCTTCTGCTGGTCCGGGGTGAGATTCCGAAACTCTGCCATGAACCGCTCATGCCATGCGAAGGTTGGCACTAACGGCGATCCGCCTCGGCTTCACGCTTGAGTGTCTCGATGAAGTCTTCTGCGCTTCGGGCTTCGGCTCTTGTTGAACGTGAGGGTCCCGAACGGCCGACGTCGCTGTCGGCCTCAAGGTGACCATCCGAAAGAACCTTGAGCGTGACCGAGTCGCCCAACTCCGGTGCGATCATCTGTGCCAATGATGCGGGGATCACGATCGTCCCGTCTCGGCGCACCTGAACCGTTTGCTCCGCGATCGGGTACGGCCAACGCGAAACGTCGTCGGGTGCGCTTTCGTTAGAACGCGGGTGCAAGTTCAACGGCCGTCGAATTGCCATGTGACGATCTTACACCAGCTCGAGGGCTTCCCCTTCGTACTTCCGCGCGCCGCGACGCAGTTCGACGAGCTTCTCCAGCTTCACCATGCAGTCCGAGACGCCGTTCTCGCCATTGATCGCGTCGAAATTCTGCATGCCACACACGTTGCAGGCGCCGTGGTGGCAGTCCGCGACCGTTTTCACCGTGTGGACGTCCCGCCACTGTCCGCGGAGGTAGCTCTTCGTCACGCCGCAATCTATGTGGTCCCAGGGCAGCGGCTCGCGCGTATCCCACTCGCGATGAGCGAACCACTCAGCGTCTACCCCGGTCTTCTCGAACGCCTGCCGCCAGAGCTCGTAGTTGAAGTGTTCGCCCCAGGCGTCGAACTTCGCACCGTTGCGCCATGCTTCGTAGACGGCGTCGCCGACACGGCGGTCTCCGCGGCTCAGCACGGCTTCGACGAAGCTGTCGCGTGGGTCGTTCCAGCTAAACTCCACCCCAGCGGAGCGGCACCCGTCCTTCAGCAAGAAGTGTTTCGGTTGGAGTTCCGCATCGGTGTCCTGGCGAGCCCACTGGAAGGGTGTGTGAGGCTTGGGCACCAAATTGCTCGTGCTCACCCGGACGCGTGCCCGGCCGCCAACGTATTGTTTGCCGATTGCCTTGACCTTCTTACCCATCTCAACGATGCCGGCGACGTCGTCCATCGTTTCCGTCGGCAGCCCGACCATGTAGTACATCTTGATGCCGGTCCACCCGCGCTGGAACGCGTTTTCGGCGGCGCCAAGCAGGTCCTCTTCGCTCACCAGCTTGTTGATGGCGTTGCGGAGCCGCTGGCTCCCGGCCTCGGGCGCGAGCGTGAGCGTGTGCTTCTTTCCCCTGGCCACCGCGTTTGCCACATCTACCGAAAAGCTATCGACCCGCGTACTCGGAATGCCGACCTTCAGGTCCTCGAATGTCGAGGTCAGCTGGTTCACCATCGGCACAATCTGGCTGTGGTCCGTGGTGCTCAGCGAAAGCAGCGAAAGTTCGTCGTAGCCGGTATTCCGCATCAACTGGCGGGCCGCCTCAACCACTTCCTCAGGACTGCGTTCCCTGGTCGGCCGGTAGATCATCCCGGCCTGGCAGAAGCGGCACCCCTGGGTGCAACCGCGCTGGATCTCGACTGCAGCCCGGTCATGTACGGTCTGCAAGAACGGAACAATCGGCTTCACCAGCGCCGGCGGCAGCTTCTCCACGATTCGCCGAGAGATGGCCGCAGGCGCCTCGCCAACGGTCGGTTCGAGCACGGAGAAGTGTCCATCGCCCCCGTAGTGCGCCTCGTAGAACGCCGGCACGTACACGCCCGGAAGCGAGAGCAGTTCGCGCAAGCGCTCCGCACGGGGTGTCCCGGCTCGTTTCCATTCGCGCACCATGTCCGCGAGTTCAATCACGGCATCTTCGCCTTCTCCGAGGAAGAACGCGTCCACGAACGCGGCCAGCGGTTCGGGGTTGAATGCCCCGCTCCCTCCCGCGATGACGATCGGGTCATCTTCGCCTCGCTCAACCGACCACACAGGGATCTCGGCCAGGTCGAGCATGTTGAGGACGTTCGTATAGGTCATTTCGTACTGCAGCGTGAAGCCGAGCACGTCGAACTCTCGAATCGGCGTACGTGTCTCCAGGCTCCAGAGAGGGACTCTGCTCCGCCGCATTTCGCTCTCCATGTCGTCCCAGGGCGCGAACACACGCTCGCACGAAACGTCGCTCACCTTGTTCAGAAGGTCGTACAGGATCCCGATTCCCATGTTCGACATCCCGATGTCGTACGCGTCGGGATAGGCCAGCGCGATGTGTACGGCCACGCTGTTCCAGTCTTTGGTCACGCTGTTCCACTCGCCGCCCGTGTAGCGGGCGGGCTTCGAAACGCGGGTCAATAGCTCATCAATAGTAGGCATAGGGCATCTCCTCTACCGGCTTGCGGCGTGCCGGCGCGGGCGAACAACCATGGTAACAGGTGACCCGTAACCAGTTGGAATACTGACCGAGCGCCCCCGGTGGGTGATACTCCAACAGCAATGAAGTTCGATGCCGTCATCGTCGCTGCCGGCTCCTCAACGCGCTTCGGCAATGAAGACAAGCTTTCCGCCGACCTTTGCGGGCGCCCGGTGCTCGCGTGGTCGCTCGCTGCATTCGAAGCCATCGAAGGCCTTGGATGCCTCGTCATCGTCACTGGGGTGGATAGCGTCCCGGCAGTCACCGCCCTGGCCGAGCGGTGGTGCCCAAAGGTCTGCTTTCGGGTCATCGAAGGCGGCGCCCGCCGCCGCGACAGTGTCGAAGCCGGCCTTCGCGAATGCACTTCGCGCTACGTCGCCATCCACGATGGCGCCCGTCCAATGCTGACACCCGAACTGTTGGGCCAGGTCCTCAGCGCCGCCGCGGGCAGGCCCGGCGCGATCGCCGCCACACCGGTCACTGACACGATCAAAGAGGTTTCGAATGGCGTGATTTCAGGCCATCCGGAGCGTTCGCGACTCTGGGCAGCACACACCCCGCAGGTCGTTCTCCGCCAGGCGTGGCTCGATGCTGCAGCCATGAGCGATAACGATGAAACCGACGACGCCGCGATGCTCAGCCGCCTCGGACTCGAATGCGCCGTCGTGGATGCCGGGGCGGACAATCTCAAGATCACGCGCCCGGCCGACCTCGAAGTTGCCGCGGCCATCTTGCGCGCTCGAGGCGCCTTATGACCTTTCGCGTCGGCATCGGCGAAGACCTCCATCGCGTCGACGACGGGCGTACCCTCGTCCTCGGCGGGGTGATCATCGAGGAGGGTCCGGGCCTCTCCGGCCATAGCGACGCCGATGTCCTCTTCCACGCCATCACCGATGCGGTGCTCGGCGCCGCGGCCCTCGGCGATATCGGTCACTATTTCCCCCCGTCCGACCCGCGCTACGCCCATGCCGATAGCGCTGATTTCCTCCGCAAGGCGCTCGAACTCGCACGGGCCGAGGGCTGGCAAGTGGAGAATGTCGACTCCACCGTCCGCGCCGAACGCCCGAAGCTCGCCCCGTATATCCAGCACATCCGCGAGCGAATCGCCGAGGTAGTCGGCATCGATCTCGCCGCGGTCAGCGTGAAGGCCAAGTCGGGCGAGGGCCTCGATGCCATTGGCCGGGGCGAGGCGATGGCAGCCACGGCGGTCGTGCTGCTCCAGAGATAATCATCGCCCCTAGGTTAAGCGGGCCGTACGCTCGATCGGTGGCCAAAACCATCATGGATGTCGGATTAACTCTGGTCACCGCGCCGATATGGCTCCCAGCCATGCTTGTGGCGGCGGCCGTGCTGGCAATCGAACTGCGGGGCAATCCAGTCTTCGTCCAGGAGCGAGTTGGCCTTCACGGTAAGCCCTTCCGCATGGTGAAACTGCGCACCATGCGGCATGCCCGCCCCGGCGAGGAAGACCACTACCCCGTCTCCGATTTCAGCGAATTCGTATTTGCGCCGACGGACCGGCCAAACCCGAGGATCACGCGCTTCGGCGCCATCGCGCGAAAAACTTCGCTGGACGAACTCCCGAACCTTGTCAACGTCCTGAAACGCGAGATGTCGCTGGTCGGCCCCCGGCCCGAGATTCCCGAAATCGTCGAGCAGTATCCGCCCGAATATCATCGTAGGCACGACGTGCTTCCGGGCATCGCCGGGTTGGCCCAGATGAATGGTCGCTCGGATTTGACCTACGATGAAACCGTTACCTACGATCTCGAGTACGTGGATCACCATTCGGTGCCAACCGATTTCAAGATCCTCTGGGGCACCGCCCTTGGTGTCCTCCGCGGAAGCGGCGCCCGATGACAAGCGATTCCACCTCAATTTCCCAACGAATTTTCACAGGCGATAACGCCCGCGCCCTCGGTGCGATGGTGCTCGATGTCATGGTCATCGCCCTGGCGTACGCCGCGGCGCTGTTGCTCCGCTTCGATGCCGAAGTCCCGCATCAGAACTCCCGCTTCGTCCTCGAAGTGTTCCCGCTGATCGCGGCCGTCTACATCGTCGCGAACATCGTGTTCGGCGTATATCGAACCATGTGGGCCTACGGCAGTCTCGGCGATATCCTCGCCCTGTTCCGGCCAGTGTTGTTCGCCACGGTCGTCATCTTTGCGGTGAACTTCTGGGATAACGAACGCGACCTTCCGCTTTCAGTAGTCCTTATCGCGGGCGAGCTCATCTTCCCGGGCATGGCCTTCGTGAAAATGCGCGGACGGCTGTTGTCGAGGCTCCCCCGCGTCGCGATGGCCTCGCAGCGCCTCCTCATCATCGGCGCCGGGCACACCGGCCAGGCTCTCGCCCGCGAATTGCAGAACAGCCCCGGACTGAACTACCAGCCGATCGGTTACCTCGACGACGACCCGCGCAAACTCAACCGGCGTATGCACGGTCTCCGCGTCTTCGGGTCCGTCGCCGAACTCGATGCCCAGATTCACGACCATGCAGTCAACGCGGTCGCGATTGCTATCCCACGCGCGCCCGGTTCAGTCGTGCGCTCGATCGTCGCGACGTGCCAGGCTGCAGGGGTGCCCGTCCGCATAGTCCCCGGCGTCGAACGATGGATCTCCAGCGGCCACACGAACGACGCCCTGCGCGAACTCACCCTCGACGACCTTCTTGGGCGCGAACCCGTTCAGATCGACTACGTCGCCTGCAGTCAGTCGGTGAAGGACAACATCGTCCTGGTCACCGGTGCCGCCGGCTCCATCGGGTCCGAACTCTGCCGCCAGGTCGCCACCTTCCAGCCGATGGAACTCCACCTCCTCGACAACAACGAGAGTGGCCTGTTTGACCTGGCCGCCGAGATTTCCGGCATCTCGCCCCAGACCACGATCCGCCTCTGGCCTGCGAACGTGGTCGACGAGCGCAAGGTGGAAGAAGTGTTCAACACTGTCCGCCCGAACCTCGTCTATCACGCCGCCGCCTATAAACACGTGCCCATGCTCGAAACCAACCCGGACGAGGCCTTCCGCGTGAACGTCCTCGGGACGCTCAACGTGGCGAACGCCGCCAAGACCTTCGAGACCGGCACCTTTGTGCTTATCTCGACCGACAAGGCCGTTCGCCCGACGAGCGTGATGGGCGCCACCAAGCGAATCGCAGAACTCCTCGTCCTCGCGCTCTCCCGCACCAGTGAGAACACCAAGTTCGTCGCCGTCCGCTTCGGCAACGTCATGGGCAGCCGTGGCTCGGCGCCGCTCACATTCATGCGCCAGATCGAGCGCGGCGGCCCCGTCACCATCACCCACCCCGACATGATGCGCTACTTCATCAGCATCCCCGAGGCCGTCAGCCTCGTGATCCAGGCGGGCACGTTCGGTGGCCGGGGCAACATTTACATGCTCGACATGGGCCAGGAAATCAACATGCTTGAGCTCGCCGAGCGCATGATCCGCCTTCGTGGCCTCCGCCCGGGCCAGGACATTGAAGTCATCTTCACAGGCCCCCGGCCCGGCGAAAAACTGCGCGAAGAACTCGTCGCCGACTTCGAAAAGATGCAGTCGACCGAACATCCGAAAGTCATGCGCCTGAGTGCGACTGCCGAGGTCACCGAAGCCGAGATTCGCCGTCTCATCGAAGAGGTGGAAGCCGTCGGCTGGAGTGACAAGGAAGAACTGCGCCGCCGCATCCATCTCGTCGCTCGCCGATATTCCAACGACTCAGACGAGGTGCCGGCGGTGGAGCCCGCGAAACCATGACGAGCTTTCGCGTGCACCCCACTGCCGAGGTCAGCGACCAGGCTTCGATCGGCTACGGCGCCAGCATCTGGCACCAGGCCCAGGTTCGCGAACGTGCATCGGTCGGCGCCGGTTCCATCATCGGCAAAGGCGTGTATATCGGGGCTGACGTTTCCGTTGGCGCGAACTGCAAGGTCCAGAACTACTCCTGCGTCTACGAGGGCAACACCCTCGAAGATGGTGTGTTCGTCGGCCCCGAAGTGGTCTTCACGAACGACCGCTACCCCCGCGCCATCAATCCGGACGGCACCATCAAGGCCGCGAGCGACTGGGAACTCGAAGGCACGCTGGTAAAGTACGGCGCCGCCATCGGCTCCCGTTCGGTGATCCTCCCCGGCCTCACAATCGGCCGGTGGGCGCTGGTCGCGGCCGGCTCCGTCGTCACAAAAGATGTCCCGGACCACGCGATCGTCGCCGGCAACCCCGCCCGCCCGCGGGGCTGGGTATGCGCCTGCGCCCGGCCCTTATCAGACCAATTGAAATGCCCCGAATGCGGACGGCGGTACCAGCGCACAGACGCTGGTCTTGTTACCCTCGAACAGTGAGCCCTACCGCGCCGGGCTCCCCTCTCCCGCGACGCAGGAGTCGGGAGAGGGGCATGGGGTGAGGGCAAGGAGATAGCGATGACCACCACCGAACGCCAGTTCATTTCCGTCGCCAAACCACTTATCGGCGAAGCCGAGAAGAAGGCCGTGATGGAAGTCCTCGATTCCGGCCATCTCGCCCAGGGACCACGCACCGAAGCGTTCGAAAAAGCATTCGCCGACTACATCGGCGTGAAGCACGCGATTGGTGTCAACAGCGGCACGGCCGCCCTTATCGTGGCCCTCCAGGCCCACGGCATCGGGCCCGGTGACGAGGTCATCACGACCCCTTTCAGCTTCATCGCCACAGCGACCAGCATCATCGCCTGCGGCGCGACACCAGTCTTCGTCGATGTGGATCCGTTCGACTTCAATCTCGACCCGGACAAGGTCGAGGAGGCGATCACCGAGAACACAAAAGCCGTGATGCCGGTGCACATCTTCGGACACCCCGCGCGCATCAAGGAACTCCAGGAACTCTGCGACGACAACAACCTGGCGCTCGTGGAAGACGCCGCGCAGGCACACGGCGCCGAACACCTCGGTCGACGAGTCGGGACATACGGCACTGGCTGTTTCAGCTTCTATCCCACGAAGAATATGACCACGGGCGAAGGCGGCATCATCACCACAAACGACGATGAGGTCGCGCGCATGTGCCGCATCATCCGCAGCCACGGCCAGGAGCAGCGCTACAAGCACGACTACTTCGGCCTCAACTGGCGCATGCAGGACCTCAACGCCGCCATCGGCCTCGTCCAGATGGATTACATCGAGGACTGGAACCAGGCCCGCATCGCGAACGCCGAGAAACTCTCGAGCCTCATCCGCTCGGTCGAAACGCCCCGGGTGCGCGAAGGCGACCGCCACGTCTTTCACCAGTACACCATCCGCGTCACCGGCGACCGCGACGCCTTCCAGGCGAAGCTCCAGGAAGCCGGAATCGGCAGTGCCGTCCACTACCCAATCCCGATCCACCACCAGCCGATCATGGAAAAGATGGGCCTAAGCGACTTCGACTGCCCCGTGGCCGATGCTGCTGCCGAGCGCGTCCTCTCGATACCGGTTCATCCCTCCCTCGGCCCCGAAGACGTCGAGTACATCGCCAGCGTGATCAACCGGATCGGGTAGGACATGGCCTCGACCTCGCAGCAGGAGACAGTGGAACAGTACTTCGAAGGTTTCCGTCGCAGCGACCGCCCGTCGATCCTTTCCTTACTGACGGACGACGTTCATTGGGACCTTCCAGGCTTTCGCCATTTGGTCGGCAAGGAAGACTTCGAGGGAGAAATCGTCAACGATGCCTTCGAAGAAAACCCTCGGCTGACCATTGACCGCATCTTCGAGGATCGCAACACCGTCATAGTGGTTGGCACCGGCGAGGGGGAACAGAAGGACGGCGGTGTGTTTCGATTCGCGTTCTGCGACTTGTTCACGTTTCGTGGCGAGCTCATAAGCCGCGTCGAATCCTACCTCGTGCCGATCAGCTGATTTCGGTTCCCCGTTCCCCGTTCCCTGCTAACCTGAATCTCAATGACCCGCACCCTCCGCGCTGCCGTCATCGGCCTCGGCTCCATGGGCGCCAACCATGCCCGCGTCCTTTCGGATATCGCCGGCGTTGAACTCGTCGCCGTGGCTGATGCGAACCCCGAGGCCGTGGCCAAAGCCATTGCTGGCAGGCCCATCCCGGGCTTCCCCGACGCCGCGTCGCTTCTCGCCGAATCGAAGCCCGACATGGTGTCGATCGTCGTCCCCACGCAACTCCACGAAGAAGTCGCGCTGCAGGCGATATCCGCCGGGGCTCACGTGCTGGTCGAAAAACCCATCGCCGCAACCCTCGATGCCGCGCGCCGAATCGCGAACGCCGCGGCGGACGCCGGTGTGGTCCTCACCGTCGGTCACATCGAGCGTTTTAATCCGGCGATCCAGGAACTCAAGCGCCGGCTCGATGCTGGCCAGGGTGGCAACGTCCTGCAACTGCGTGGCCGTCGCGTCGGCCCGTTCCCGCACCGCATTCGCGACGTAGGTGTCATCCACGACCTTGGCCCGCACGACATCGACATCATGCGTTACCTCCTCGGTGACGAAATCGAGCGGGTTTTCGCCGAATCACGCAGCCACATCGCCACCGGCAACGAAGACATGTTCTCCGGCCTCATCCGCTTCCGCGGCGGTGCCATGGGTATGCTCGATATCAACTGGCTCACGCCCACCAAGGAACGTTCGCTCACCGTCCTCTGCGAAAAAGGCATGTTTGTCGCGGATTACGCGGCCCAGTCGCTCGCCTTCTACGAGAATTTCGACGCTGCAGCCCGTGAGGGCCGCTATGCGAGCGTTACCGAGGGCCCGATGACTCGCTACCCCATTCCGAACCGTGAGCCGCTCAGGGTCGAACTGGAGGCTTTCAGGGATGCTGTCCTCGCGGGCGGGCCGGCGCCGGTGAGCGCCCTCGACGGCATGATGGCCCTCGCCGTCGCCGAAGCCCTCGTCCGCTCGGGCCAATCCGGCATGCCGGTCCAGGTCGAGCAGGTCGTCGCCGTCGCATGAATGTGGCTGTCGTCGGCATCGGCCGCATCGGGCTCCCCGTAGCCGCGACCATTGCCTCTCGGGGCCATCAAGTCCTCGGCTGCGACGTAAACGTTGCCCTCGTCGAACGCGTGAACCGCGCCGAAAACCCGATCCCCGATGAAGCCGGTCTCGACGCCATGCTTCGTGAGGTCATCGCCGCTGGCACCTTGAAGGCCACGACTGAGACGGCAAAAGCCGTCGCGGAGTCCCAGGTCGTGCTCTTTGCGGTCCGCGTGGACGTCGATGCCCAGGGCCGAGCCGACCTTCAGTACCTCTTCGCAGCCGCGGAAGAGGCTGCGAAAGGTCTCCAGCCTGGCACCCTCTGCATCTTCGATACCACTCTCCCGGTCGGTACCACGCGCAACGAGCTGGCGCCGCGTCTCGAAGCAACCGGCAAGAAACTCGGCGTCGATTTCCACGTCGCGTTCAGCCCGGAGCGGCTTCTCATGGGGCGCGTTATCGAAGACCTGACCAAGTACCCGAAGGTGGTCGGTGGCGTCGATCCCGGGGCGGGCGCCAGGGCCGCCGCCTTCTATCGCGAAGTCTTCGGCGGCGAAGTCCTCGAACTCGGCAGTGCCGAAGCCGCCGAACTGAGCAAGCTCGCCGAGGGTAGCTATCGCGACCTCAATATCGCCCTCGCCAACGAACTGGCGATGATTGCAGATGTCCACGGCATCGACATCACGGAGGTCATCGCCGCCGCGAACTCGCAGCCGTACTCGCATATTCACGTGCCCGGCACAGGCGTTGGCGGGCACTGCATCCCCGTTTACCCCCGCTTCCTCATGCAGGGCGAAGGGCCCAGCGATTTGCCCGAACTCGGCCGCCGTGTGAACGACGCCATGCCCGGTTACGTGGTGGAGCGTGCCGGCCGCCTCGTGGGCGGCCTGTCCGGGAAGCGCGTGCTCATCATGGGCCTCACCTTCCGGCCGGATGTCGCCGTAACCTTCCACACGAACGCCGTCGACCTCCTCCGCGAGTTCGAATCTCGGGGCTCCATCGTCTTCGGCCACGACCCGCTTCTCAGCGAAGCCGGCCTCCGCGAACTCGGATTCGAACCAGCTGAGGCGCTCGCCGGCTTCGACATTGCGGTCGTCCACAGCAATCACAAGCACTACCGGGCGGTCGATTGGGCCGGCCTCGCCCCTCTCGTCGTCGATGCACGAAATGCCCTCGACCGTGCTGAAATCGAAGCCGCGGGAGTCAACTATCTCGGTGTTGGCCGCCCGGCTACCGCCTGATCTGTCCTCGCCCGCAAAGACAGATGTCGGGAGAGCAACTGCGTTGGAGGTGAGGGCCGGCGATTCACCGCCCCCGGAACGTCGGATCCGTCTGGTCGATCCAGCAGTCCGCGAACCGGTGCTGATAACCATCCGAGGTATCCAGCGGAAAACCTTTTACGTAGGGCCACGAAAGAGCGACCACCCGCTCGCTCACCAGGTTCACGCCGGCGTTTAAGGTCAACAACCGGCGCTGGATGTTGTAGCCAATTTCGCGGCGCGCCGCCTTGTCCAGTTCCACGCGTTCCGCATCAATCATCGACGTGACCTCATCATCGCGGAGCGGGAAGCTGTTCTTCGAACCGTTGGCATGGAAATACGGGTAGACCCAGTCGTCCAGGTCTATCCACCCGTTGTCGGGTGCCGCCACCCAGGGAGCTTCGCCGGTCAGCAGAAGGCTCGAAAGCTGTGTCAGCGGGATCGGCACCACCCTTACCTGGTCCAGCCCCAGGTTCGCGGCGAGCTGATCGCGGATGGTCGCACCAAACTCCAGCGCGGCCTCCGTGTCATCCAAAACGAAGAGCGGAAGTTCATCCTTCACCGTCTTTTCGCTCTTGAATGCATCGAGCAATGCCCTGGCTTCGCCGATGTCTTGCTGGCGCCCGCCATCACCGGGCCGGTATCCCGCGAGCGTCGTCAGCTCACTTTCTGGTAGCGCCCAGTCCGTCATCGGCCAGCTGATCCACGGGTTTATCCCTCCGGAGCCGCCGAAGAACTTGTCGATCATCGCCCGCCGGTCCAGCGCAATCGTGACCGCGGTGCGGAAGCGGATGTCGTTGTACGGGTCGTTCACCAGCGAGAAGCGCATGCCGAAGAACTGCGAGTGCCCCATGGTCGTTTCGGTCAGCTGTGGGATGGCCTTTTTCAGCCGGTCGGCGAGGATTCGGCCCACCATTGCGGCATCGATCTCACGTGTTCGCAGTACACCTTCGACGTCCGCCGTCGATGTCGGCTGCACCAGCGAGATGCCGTCGAGATTCGGACGCCGGTCGCCGCCGTACCAGTCCGGGTTGCGGCGAACGCTGGCGTGCTTGCCATCGACCCACTCCACCCACTGGAATGGCCCGCTGCCGACCTGTGAATTCGCATCGATATCGTTGCGGTCCCCCGCGATCTCCGGCGCGACGATGAAGCTGTGAACGTCCGCGAAGCGGTGATGAATCGACGCCAATGGCGACTTCAGCTTCACTGTCACAGTCGTTGCCGACGTGGCCTCAACCGAGTCCACGATCGACCACTGCGCCTTCCGCACAAAGCTCTGATCATCCCCAATCTGGCGGTCGATCGAGAACTTCACATCGTCGGCGGTCACCGCCCGGCCTTTGAGCGGTGCCAGGTCCTGCCAGCGAGCGTTCGGGTTCAGCTGGAACACGAGCGTCTGGGCGTCCGGCTGCTCGGGCATCTTCGTCGCGAGGTCGGGCACGATGACGCCCTTGGCCTGGTCCTGGTAATTCAGCAGCCGGCTGAAGACCAGCGCCTGCTGGCCATAGAACGGCCCCGCCTGCGACTTGTGTGGGTCGAAAGACTGATCGCGCACCACGAAACCCGTATAGCGAAGGGTCTCGCCGCGCTTGCCGTCCTGGGTCCGTGGGGTGGGCGTCGGGGTGACTTCCGGAGTCTCGTCTTCGATTTCAGTCGGTGTGAGAATCCCCGAGTCGTCACCGCTGCCGCCGCTGCACCGAAGCGCTGCCAATCCAGCCGCGCTTGCCGTGGCGGTCATTGCCCCCAGCATCCAGCGGCGGGAAACGCGCTTCTCCCCGAGCCGTTTCCTCGTCATGCCTGATTCCATACTATCGCGAGGTGGTCTTAGAGACCGCGAAGCCGCATTTACCCGGGAGGAAACCGATGGCGCGCACGAAGCTCAGTCCCGCCAAAGTCGCCGAAGGGCTTGCCCACCTCAAAGGCTGGAAGTCCGACGCCGACCTTGCCATTACCAAGAAGTTCACCTTCAAAGACCATATCGCTGCCCTCGGCTTCGTCGTGAAGGTCGCCACTACCGCGGAAACTATCGACCATCACCCCGAGATCAGCTGGGTCTACAACAACGTCGCGATCCGCCTGAGCACCCACGATGCCGGCGGGGTGACCGCGAGAGATTTCGATCTCGCGGCCAGGATCGACGCCCTGAAGTAGCGAGAAACGAAGAAGGCCGCATTAGCGGCCTTCGTACTGTTGGAACCCTCGGGGAACCTAAACCGAGAAGCCGCTGGCTTCCTTTATCTTCCGCGCCGCCGTCACGATCTCCTTCTCCTCGGGGGTCAGATCCTCAAACGGTTTCAGGACCTCGTTCTTCAACGGGAAGATGTGGATCGAATCCCAGCCACAAACGTCCTCACAGAGGCGGCAGCCCGTGCACTTCTTTTCGTCGAGGGTGCTTACTCCGAAGAAGTCGTCGATCCGGTCCGTGTGTTTCAAGCTCAGTGCATCGAACGGGCAGATGTTGATGCAAAGCTCACACCCCGAACCGATGCACTTCTCTTCGATGACGACCGCCTTCGGCCAGTCGTTCTTCTTGAACGTCGCGCATACGTTTCCGAACGTGTCGAGAATGGCCTCCGGCGGGCAGACGATGCCGCAGGCGCCGCAGTCGATGCACAGGGTGGGGTCGATAACGTGGAGTTGGTTGCGCTCACCGGTGATCGCGTTCGTTGGACAACGCTTCGTGCAGGCAGTGCATCCGATGCAGGTCTCGACAATGGAATACGGCAAATGAAAACCCTCACAAAGGGGTTGGTTGTGCCTCCAGTCTAGTCATTTGCGCCGGGCTGTTCCACTCAGTGCCAACTTCACCATCTCGTTCGCGTGCCCGTCGAAGGGAAACAGCTGCCTGCGCACCATTCTCAGCGAATGAAGGATCCCCAGGTGCGCGATGTGTTTTGCCTCGGTGCTGTACGACATGCTCACGCTTCGCTCGGCGAAAACCTCCTGGTCTCGAACATAATGCTGCTGGCCGGGCAGCACGATCACATCGAGGTCAAGGTCGATGAAGTCCATCCGGTGCTGCCAACGAATCGCCGGAAACGCGGCATCGCACTTCGCATCGACGAATCGGCCCCGCTCGTCGAACCAGAAGAGAATGCTGACCGGCTCCTCGAAGCCGATGTAGTGAAGCCCGAGGCCGCTTGGGGCCTCTCGGGCTGTGGCGTTCGACTCCCGCTTCTCGTGCCGGCCCGGATCATGGAGCACGACTGCCCAGCCTGGGAGTTCGGCCAGTACTTCCCCATCCCACTCATAGCGCACCGAGCCATCGAACTTTAGCTTCCGCACAACGATATCGTTCCTGCTCACGCTCGACCTCAACTTTTCGGAGGGTGGCGCTTCAGGGTCGCGATTTCGTCATCTTCCAGGTACTGGTTCAAGGCTTCCTTCAGCGTCCGGATCTCAGGGAAACCGCCTTCGGTCTTCGTCGAAGCGATGAGGTTGCCATTCACTCGTACTTCGAAGATCCCGCCATGCGCGGGCACAAGCGTCAGCCCCGAAACAAAGTCGCCGTACGTGTGCAGGAGTTCCTGCGCCACCCAGGTTGCCCGCGGGAGGAAGTTGCAGCGCGAGCAATAGGCGATCTCCACCGCCAGCCGCTTTCCTGGGTCGCTCATGCCCGTTTCGCGCCCCACTGCTCCCAGTACGTGATGTCTTCCACCGGCCTCCGGAATCCCGACCCAAATTTGCCCTTCGGCCAGCCCACCGGGATGAGCGCCGCCGTCTCCACTGATTCCGGAATCCCGAGCAGCTCCCGAATCTCCTTCTGATGCGCTCGGTGCACCGTCGTCAGCGCAGTCCCCAGGCCCAGTGCGCGTGCCGCCAGCATCAGGTTCTGTACCGCCGGGTAAATGCTCGATCCGGACGTGATGTCGCCGTTGCCGGTCAGCGAGCAGGCGAACAAGAGCACCGGGACCTCGTGCATGTGCTCGGCGAGGTATGTGGCACTCTTCATCACGCGCTCGTTGCTTGCAGCTTCTTCTGGGGGCAAGTTCGCCCCGGCTCCGTAGCCCGATGCAACCGCCTTCGACCAGCTCTCGTTGTACCAGCCCTGGATTTTCTTCTTCTTCTCAGCATCGGTAACCACCAGCCAGCGCCAGCCCTGGCGGTTACCACCGCTCGGTGCGCGCGTGGCTGCCCAGAGGATCTTCTTGATGTACTCCTTCGGTACCGGGTCGGGCTTCAGCCGGCGCATCGCGCGCTGGGTTCCTATGACTTCGAAGAAGTCGCTCTCGACGACGGCAGGTTCAGGCATAGTGGGCTCCAGGACACGATTTGGCCTCCGATGGTACGCCATGGAAGATGCGTTCGGACGGGCCGGCTTACTTCACGCGGTAGATGACGTCCTCGCCGTTCCGGAAGACTTCTTCGAGGTTCGTCATCTCTGCGAACTTGGCGATCCCTTCTTCGCTTCCGTGGAACCGCTCTTCCGCGCCAACAATCACGTAACTGACGTTGTACTTCTGCAGGTACGATGTCGCGAAGACAGGATCCGGAACGCGATAGAACTGTTCCGTATCGAACCTGCGCTGCTGCACGAGGTCGGCATAGTCTGTGCGCTGCTGGATCTGATGCCAGTCCCAGCCGATCACCGCGGGCAGCCCCGTGTATTCCGAAATCCGCCCTGTCCAGTGATACAGCCCGCCGACGGCTTCGACGATGACCGGTGAGCCCTCCACGTTGTTCCGCAGCCAATCGATCAGCACCTTGTCGTCTTCGAGCACAATCGGCGTATCGGCAGAAGGATCGCCATCGACGGTTTCGACGTAGACCGCGCCGGGAAGGAATGCGAACCCGTTGAGTGTCGGGGCCGTATCGTGGAAGCGCGCGTTCTGACGAGCAGCGGTCCCTGAAATCAAGAACAGGCTGGCTCCGAACATCAGGCCGACCAGCACCGACGTGCCTGCAACTGCCGAGATCGTCCTCCCGGCGCGGGGCTTCGGCCGCCAGCCATGAGCATCCCAGAGGTACGAGCCCACGTACCAGGCCGCGAAGCCGCTTGCCAGCGCGAACAGCTGCCATGCCTGCAGCCCGAACTTGAATACCGTGTTCATTCGTTCGATGTCGCCCTTGAGGGTGACGATATCGACGCCTACCGCGACGCCGAAGGCGAGGATGAACAGGGCAGTCGTCAGCGTCCGGGCGAAGTCGGGCTCTCGGCGGTTGAATTCCAGCCACAACAGGTTGAATAGGAACAC
Organism: Dehalococcoidia bacterium; assembly: GCA_050185215.1. Classification (GTDB taxonomy): domain Bacteria; phylum Chloroflexota; class Dehalococcoidia; order Tepidiformales; family Tepidiformaceae; genus Amarobacter. The sequence goes on from JBFWZP010000012.1 coordinate 41,698, forward strand.
CTCGAAGACCGCGCCGAACGCGATCGTCGTCAGCCCGAACGGCCACGTCGCGGCCACGAGGCCGCTGAGGAAAATCACCAGCGATGCGAGTTCGAGCCAGCCGTTCACCATTGCCAGGACCGGGTTGCGGCCGTGGTCGAAGTCACGCGCGGCCAGCTCTTCGCGGTAGCGCACGGCGATGAACGCAACCGCGAAGGCCACGTAGACGCCGAATTGCACGAAGAACTGGTGCGCCTTCGTGGTCGCGACGGCCCGCCTGATTCCGGGGTCGAAGGTCTCGAAATGGGCCGTGTACGGCGCGTACGCAACGCTGGCCAGCACGCCCGCAAGGGCGAGATGCGCCACGGCGTCCCAGAATCGCTGCTGCCACCGCCCTTCGGTTCGCAACATCTGGCCGAGTGGTATCCCCACCACGGTCATCAGCACCACCGTGGGGAAGTCCCAGGTGTGGACTGTCCGCACGAGCCCGACGGCCAGCCCCAACACACCCGCCAACACCCAGCTCTGCGCGCGCATCCTGCTGCGCACGCTCGCACAGTAGCCGATGAGCAAAGTCACCACCGCCCCGAAGAACGGCAACCCCATCAGGTGCGGGTGAAGGTCTCCAAACAGCATCGACCAGTATGGGAACTCCGTGATGTCGATGACCCCGAAATGCACCCGTGAGCTTCGCCACCAGTCGAACGGCGGCAGCTTCGTGCCATCGATCAGCCAGGCCTTCAGTCCGCCGATGATCCCAACTGCGCCACCGATTACGGGTGTGCCCTCGGCCAGGCTCCAGGTATTCACGGACTGAAGGCGCTCGATCCACTGGTGCGCGCCGTCCAGGTTCCCGATCCCGATCAACAAGATAGCCCCGAGGACGCCCGCGAGGATTGCGGGTCTCCGCGAGACTTTCGCCGTTACAGCTCTTGCTTTGGTCCCCAGGCCCACCAGCGAATGCACCACCGTGAAGGCCACACTGGAGGCCAGTGCCGCATACGTTGGCACCCCAAGGTTGAACGCCACCTCGGGAACAATCTTGAGCGCTCGAATGGGCACGCTCAGGAAGAACCACCCCATGTAGTAGTAGTTCAGCGAGCCACCGGCGAACCACGGGTCGTACGGCGGCATGGTGGTCGAACGGGTGACCGCCGTCAGGTACGCGATCTCCATCGGTTTCTCGCCGCCCTGCGGGTGATGCCAGAGGTCCGGGTTGTACGCCCGGATGAGCAGGAACACGAAGAACGCGGCAAGGAACACCGCATCTACCGCCAACCAGGAGGCCCAGTGTTCCTTCACGTCAGCGAGCAGCGCCTCGCGCCGGATAACGGCGACCGCCACCCCGAGGATCGCGACGCTCGCGAACACCACCCAGACCAGGCTGCCGGAGTAGTGCACCGTCCCCCAGGCCACCAGCATCCACGTCGTTAACGCCACCGAGGTGATTCCCAACAGTTTGCTCAGGCCGTATCCGCGTGCCGGTAGTGCCCGCAACAGCCAAGTAACCCACGGCACGGTCGCGACAGCGGCAACTTCCAGCCAGACCAGCCACCAGAGCCACGGCAGGTGGCTTGCCCAGCCATTGGCGTCGAACACGTCCGTGAACGTTCCGCCGGATTGTTGTACTTCGGCCTCTTCCGGCGTGAACTGCAGCCCGTTTGTGCGTCCCTGCCTCGGCAGGAGATTCACCGCCCGTTCAGGGTGTGCCTCATCGAGGAGAGCGATCGCGCGCTGGGCGTCAAAGGCATCGGTCTTCTTGTAAATCCGCACCTCGGGGTGGTCGTACACCGTGAACGACTCCTCCGCCCCGGAGTCGTCGATCGAAAGGCCCAGGAACGTGGGGTGCACCTTGAAGGTCGCAACTCGCTCGAAGCCAAGCTCGCCCGAATCCAGCAGCTGGTAATAGCGCAACGTCGCCGGGTACTCGCGCTCCAGCTTCTTCACCGAATCCCGCACGCGGTTCGAAGTGATGGCGACATAATCGGCACTGATCAGTCCGCCAGCGTTCGGGTTCCCGGGGTCGCCCAACACCAGCTTCTCGACCTTTTCCAGCGAGTCCGTGTCGTAGGGAGAGGTCTCGACGATCCGGTAGGTTCCGTTCTCGCCGGGAATCGAGTACGGGATAGTGTCGTCCCAGAGTTCGCCGGTGATGGCCTTTCCCGCGGGCACGTTGTCGTAAATCCACTGGCTTGCGGCGATCCTGGGGTGCTCCTGCGAGTACACGGACTGGAAGGCCAGAGCCCACCACGCCGAAGCGACGAAAACCACCACGACGGCGCCAGCGGCAGCCCAGCGAGTTGCCTGGTCCCTCCTACTTCGCCTCACGGGTGGCGCGGGCGTGTCGCTGGAGTGCTGCAACGGCTTGCCAGCGGCGTCGTGCAGGGTCGCGAACCCGGCCAGCCCTCGGCGCACGGGCAACCGCACGGTCCGCTCCGGCCGCCGGGACCAGTTCCACAACGTCACGCAGCCCCATGCAGCGAAAAGTGCCAGCAGCGGATACATGGGCAGGAAGTAGCGCATGAACGCCACGAACCGTGGACCCTGGAACAGGAACACGGTCGCCAGCATGGCCAGGGGCACCGCCATCGAGACGTCTCGCTTGCGGAACATCACCACGCCCGAAGCCACGCTTCCGGCGATGGCGGCGACACCAAGGGCGGGCCCGAGGCCCCACAGCACGAGATTCCTCAGGGGGGTCAGGAACGGTGTGGTCCCCGCGAACTGCACGAAGGGTGGGAAGTCGGCATTTCCTTTCTGGAAATCCCGCTCCCGGTTGATGTCGTCCAGCCACCGCTGGTTGAACGCCATATCCCAGAAGTGCGGCCCGTTGAATGCATAGGGCTGCGCGATCCGGAACACCACCAGCGCCATGGCTCCCGCCATGCAGAGCATCGAAACGTCGTAGGCCCACTGCCAGGGAGGCGCGCTCGCCTGTCCCTTCGCTGACGCAGGCTGCCAGCGCAGCCCGAACCTCGGAACATCACGAAGCGCGATGCGCAGGCCCAGTGCCAGCACCGGCGCCACCGCGAAGACCGCCGCGTTCACCTTGCACGCGCCCGCAAGCCCAAGGGCGATGCCGATGCCCGCTGCATAACCCCAGGCTGGCCCTTCCCCCGCGCGCACCCAGCGCACGCTGAGTAGCACCGTCAGCGTGCCAAAGAAGGCCAGGTACGGGTCCATCGTCCAGAAGTGCGCGAGTTGCGTCGGCAACACCGAAAGCGCGTATAGCAGCGCCGCCAACACGCCAATCTTCCGGTTGAACACGCTCGACCCAAGCAAAAAGACCAGCAGGATTGTCGCGGTATCGAATGCGGCCGTGACCCTGCGTCCCCACTCCACGGTGTGCTCGTACGAATTGCCAGGACCCGAGGGATCATCGCCTGCCATCGTCGCCACCGCTTTCACCAGGAAAAGCGGAAACGTTCCATAGACGTACGAATTCGTCTGACCGTCGTTGTACGGGTTGAGCGGGCTGTTTTCGGTGTCGAAGTAGCCACCGACCGAGTCGGGCCAGTCCAGCCGGTCCGAGACAAGCGAAAGGAACCGCTCGTCCGGATGCATCTGAAGCGGAGCCGAGGCGCCTTCCGGCTGGTCCCACCCGAGGCCATGGAAACGGATCGCTCCGCCCAGGATCACAATCGCGATAAGGGCCAGGGGCCAGAGGCGCGCAAAACTCAGGGCTCCCTCAAATTCGAGGAGCGCCGCGGCCCGTCTGCGAGGCAAGGGTTCGCGCTCGAGCGGCGTTTCGGCCAAGCGCCCTCCCGTTCCGCCAGTTCCCCCAAGGATACCTGCGGCACCGCCCAAAGACGAAAGGACGGCATCGAAACAGGAAAGAGTGAGACCACGCCTTTCGGCGTACGATTGCCGGCATGACCACTGACTCGGTGTTTCATTGGGCGCGGATCGCCGCTCCCGGAACCAACTTCGCCGTCCTCGGCCGCCAGATCGAAGAACAAACATTGCCGGCACTCGAAGCCCTTGGGGGCAAGCGCTGGGCACTCGCTAACGGCCTCTTCGGCCTGTGGAACCACGAGGTGATCCTCGTGACCGTCTGGCCAGGGGGCAGCGACCCGGCGCCACACGTCGCCCGGAATCTCCCCCCGGGCGCATCGGTCGGCGAATCCTATGACTTCATCCCAACCGTGAGGCCGGACTCCGATGCCCTGCTGTCCCGGCCGGGGATCTATGTCCATCGACTGTTTGGCGTTGATGCAGCGAACGTCGACCAGTTTGTTGATCTCTCTGATACAGCCTGGAAAACGTTCGAAAACGCGGACGAGTACCGCTCGCAGCCCCAGGGGCTCTTTCGCCAGCGCCGACATCCGGAGTTCGGCGGACTCATGCTGCTCGTCACCTGGTACGACCGTCTGGAGTCCTGGGAGCGCTCTCGCACCCCTCCTCCGGAGGCTGCCGCGAACTTCCGTGAGCGGTCCATGATAACCACTCGCTCCGTTGCGTTCCCGACGCGCCTCCTCGGCGCGAATCCTGCAGCCAGGGGAATGGGGGCGGGCTAAGGGCCTGGAGAAGTTCGATCGCTCGCACACGCGTAAGTGGTTGACATTCGTTTTTGTGTAGGCCAAGGTCGCCGCATTGTGTTTTGCGGGTCCTGTGGAAAGGAACTGGCCGAAGGCGCCGCCTTCTGCGGTTCGTGTGGGGCAAAGCTCCGCGGCGAATCTTCCGTCACCACGATCCATACTTCTCGCCGCCCTCGTGCGTGGCTCTTTGCAGGTGGGGCAGGCGTGGCTGCGGTCGTGGCTGCTGCGGGCGCCTGGCTTCTCTTCGCCGGCGGAAGCAGCGAGGCGCCACCGGTGGACGACAGGGTCGTGGCGGATATCGAGTCGGTACTCGCCGGGCTCCCTCACGCAGAAGGCGAGACCGATATCGATCAGATGCGCTCGCTCCTCGGCCCGCCCGATGCATTCACCCTATTCCTCGAGTCGGATGCCGAGGGACACACCGGCCGCCGCGAGGAGTGGTACTACTTCGACTACCTTTCCGTATATTCGTTCCTCGATGGCAAGCTCGAAACGAACCTCCCGCTTGCCGATGCCGCCGACTTCACCGTGCTTCCTCGGCGTTGGGATCCCGGAATGTTCGACCTGGGCGTCGAGTGGCCTGATCTGGCCGATGTGATCGGCGATCCCGCCCGCTTCGAATCCTACGAATTCGAGCCTGAATACGAGGTGCCCGGCACCTACTACGTCGGAAACCAGCTACTGCTTCTCTTCGATGACGAAGGGAAACTCTACTACGTGGAGGCCATTCCCCTCGAACCCGACGACGGGGGCGAGCCGTCATGACGCGAAGATTCCGGCTCTGGCTCGCCTCCATGGCGCTGGCCGTTGTCCTCGGGAGTGGCGTCGGCGCGGCGGCCCACCAGGCGAGCGCCATCACCCCACTCGATGCGGTCGTAGGCAAGTTCATCGCCCGCACCATCGCCGCCAAGCACGCGGAACGGCGCGATCGCGCCGATATCAATGAACGCCGCGACCAGGAGCTCGCTCAGGTTGATGTCCAATCCAAGGTGATCGACCGCAACGAGTCGATCGGCCGGATCACTCCCGAAGAGGCCAAACGGCAGCGTGCCCAGGTCGCCCTCCTGAAGATGGCCATCGAGGAGCGCGCCAAACGCGAACGCCAAATCGTCTCCTTCGAAACTCGCCGCCGCATCGACGCCAACCTCAAGAGTTCGTTCAAGGATGCGGTCACGTTCGGAACGGGGGCCGATCCCAAGGCGGTCGAGTTCCTCAGTGGCTTAATCGATGGGAAGAAGCCGCTCGACGCCGCTTTCGATGCTCTCCAGGCTGGCCCGCCGGAAGACCCGCTCAAGCCGTTCCGCGACCTGAAGGACCAGCTCAAGGAAGTCGACAAGGCCGCAAGGGCACTCGGTGGAAAGAAGGCAGTCGACCTCCGCGCGCGAATTCGCGCCGTCATCGACGAGTTGAACCCGATTTCCGAAGGCGATGCCCCGCCCCCGGATGACAAACTCGCGCGCCTGAAGGACCTGGACGCGGAGGTCACGAAGGCGGCCGAGCAAGCCAGGGACATCCTCAAAGACCTCTTCCCTGGCAGCCCCGGCATCGATCGATCCCGGTTCGAAGGCAACGAACGCTGGCAGCAACTCGATGCGGCCGTGGAAGATGCGGAGAAGGGGGCAGCAACGCAGGAAGTCGTTTCGAGCATCCTCCGGCGCGCCACCGAAGAGGTCGCACAGCAGGCTGCCGAATCTGGTCGCGAACTGACACCGGAGGAAATTGACCGCATTGCCGGAGAGGTTCTCGGCGGATGGGTCGATGGCCGGCAGGCCGGAACTGGTGCCGATGCCCCGGAGCTGGACCTTGGCAACCTCGCGCGCACCGCACTCGCCGAAGACGACGCTACTCGCGGCATCCTCCCGGCGAACCCGGATGAAGAAGCGTCCCCCTCGGCCACTACAGGCTCTGAAGGCACGAGAGAAGCTTCTCCCTCAAGTTCTCCCGAGGCTTCCCCAGGAAGTGCAACCATCGCACCAGACACGCCAGGTCCCACATCGGCGAACCCAACCGCTGCGCCGACCTCGGCGCCGAAACCGACAAGCACTGTGGCCGCCCAGCCGACTGCCAGGCCCGTCCCCACCAGGGCGCCGACACCACTTCCGACCGCAAAGCCCACGTCGACTCCGACGAAGCCGCCAACCTCGACGCCCGTGCCAGCCCCAACGGTTCCCGCGCCCTATGTCCTGACCGGAACGTTCACGCTGACCCAATCCGACTCAGGATGCTCCTTCAGCGCATCGCCATTTACTTCTGGCTCGGTCAGCATGAACATCGATGCGGCCACGGGCGCGGTTTCCGGGACGATGAACGGCGGTGGGAGCGGATCTCGAAACCTGAATTGCCAGGGCTCCACCGGCACGCTCACCTGGAGCCAGGGCTACACCATCACGTTCGGCGGCACCATCTCCGCCAGTGGCGCGCTCTCCGTGAGCGGTACCATCGCCGGCAGTGGGAGTTCGGTCTGGAGCAACTGCAAGGATGGCGGCCAGCCGGTCAGTTGTCCCGCCAACGGAGGTGGTGGCTACTCTTTCCCGGTGGTGATCTCCGGGGCAGCGCCGAAAGGCGGCGGCAGCGGCGGAATACAGGTCCTGCAGATCGGGCTCGCCACCAGCGGTTCCTGGAACGCCAACTAGAACGAGCGCCCCACGACGCCACCAACTCGCAGCTCTTGGATGGCTGTTTCGTCGAATCCCAGTTGGCTCAGCACTTCGTCCGTGTGCTCATCGAGCTGCGGCGGGGGCGCGGTGACACGTGTGGGGGTGCCGTCCATCTTCACGACCGGTCCGAAGGTCCGGTAGGGTCCGAACAGTGGGTGTTCGATTTCCACGATGTACTCGTTCTCGAGTAGTTGCTCGTCGGTGAACACATCGGGAGGGAAGTTCAGCGGACCGCACGGCACTTTGCCCGCGCGTAGCAATCGCAGCCACTCGTTGCTCGTTTTTGAGGCAAAGAGCGCTTCGACTTCAGCAACAAGCGCAACGAGCCGTTCGGTCGCTTGTTCCGTCCCAAGTTCGAAACCCGGTTCGCTGCGCGGGTCCTTCACCCCGGTCACCGCCCGGAATCGAGCGTTCAACTGGGGGCTCAGGCAGCCGATGGAGATGAATCCATCGGCTGTGCGGTAGTGTCGGAAGTAGATGTTCGCGAACCCGCCGCGCGTGTAGTGGTTCTCCCAGATCGAGCGCTGCGCTTCGAAACCCTCGCCATTTGCTCGTGCCGTCGCGATTGCCGCGCGATACCGCTCCTCTACCGGCGGGTCAGTGACTCCAAACCAGCTAAGCAACTGGTTCCCAAGGGCCATCGCGGTGCCGAGCAGCGAAGTTTCTACGCGCTGGCCCTCTCCGGTCAGGTCCCGGTGTCGCAACGCGGCCACCACCCCGAGCGCCGAGAACGCGCCAGTGCCCATATCGTTAAAGGCGGGCCGGATGTTGATCGGCACCCCGTTGCGTTCCCGCGCCGTCAGCACCGCCGTCCCCGACATGCCCTGCACGATAACGTCGTAACCCGGTTCGCCGCCGAACGGTCCTTTGCTCCCCAGTGGTACGTGTTCGAGAAACACCAGCTTCGGGTTCATCGCCCTGAAGTGCTCGTAGGTCAGTCCGTAACGGGGAAGGTCGGCGGGTTTCATCGAAACCATCACCACGTCGGCCCACGCCGCCAGCTTCTCGAGTACTGGTCGCGCTTCGGGTTTCGTCACGTCGAGGCAGATCGAACGCTTGCCCCGGTTGATGAGCGTGAAGCCCTTGCTTTCGCCGTCGAGGATGGGTTCCATCGTGTGCCGGATGCCGTCGCCGGCAGGCGGCTCGATCTTGACTACGTCGGCGCCCATGTCGGCGAGGAGGATCCCCGCGAACGGCACCGCCAGCGCCTGTGCCAACTCCACGACCTTTACGCCCGCGAGGGCGCCCGGAGGAAAGGGGTTTGTCATGTCAGGCGAGTCTACGTGGCCTCGACCAAAGTGGCGAAATCGTGGCCACCGCCAGTGAACATCGCGATTCGAGTTCGCTTAAAGAGATCCAGGCCAACCCTTGCATTCGTACGGAGATAGTAGAAGGGCAGAGCCAGGAGAGGGGAAACATACCCTGGCCCTGCCCGGAGGGAACGGGCTGGCGGTGGTGACGACTCCGCCGCCAGCACATTTGTCACTCTACTCCGCGAATAGGTGCCCGCGTAAAGGGCTTTTCGTCTTCACTACCGCATTTTTACGTCACGTTCTTAACCCTGGAAGCCCGTAACCCGGTGCGAAAGGTCACAATACGGTTTGTTGGCCGAGTTGCCGCACCGGCAGAGCGCCATCCTCCGCGCCTCCCGGGTTGTCCTCCCCGCGGCATCGATCACCTCTACTTCTCCTCGGACGAATAACGGTCCATTCCTGCGCGGCTGCACCGATGTCGGCGATGTCGGCGCTTCCTGTGGCGCTCCGTCGCTCCGATGGTAGGTAAGCGCGCCCGTGGGACACCTGGAGACCGCCTCGGCGATTTCGTCCGCGGGAGTTCCAGCGGCCTTCACCCAGGGTCGGGCGTTGGGATCGAAGACGCCCGGCAGCAAACGAATACACTCGGCAACGTGGATGCAAAGTTTCGGCTCCCATCCCACAACGATGCCTTCGCCCTCGTAGCTCCTTCGGACGTCCGCGGCGTAGCGCTCCTCCGAAGCCCGTTCTTCCGATGTCACACGCAGTCCCCGGGTGTGGATTACGCCGGCTGTTCTATCACCAGGTCCTCGTACTCCGGATGGCGTTTGATGTACGAGGCGACGAACGGGCAGCGCGGTACAACTTTAAGTCCTTTGGAGCGCGAATCGTCCAGGGCAAACCTCGTAAGCCGCCCGCCAATTCCCTTGCCCTCGAGTTCCTTGTCCACCTCCATGTAAATCAGCACGATGTGGTCGTCGCTCCGGCTGTAGTCGAGGGTTCCTCCGTGATTGTCGACGGTGACTTCGAACCGGCTCTTGGTGGTGTTGTCGGTGACGGTCAGGTTGTCGTCTTCAGTAGCCATGCTTCGATCGTATCGAAGCCGTCTACGTTTTCGCCGTGTCCGAACGGGCACAATCGCTGGCCGAAACGCTCCTCGTCTGGCCCTGTTCGCGTTCGCCAAGGGACTCCATGCTGTTCTCACCCAGGATTCGGGAGGAATCGATGTCACGTATCCGGCCGCTTTCACAGGATGAGGCACATGAGGATGCCCGCGGGGCGTTCGATCAGGATATGCGCCGCTTCGGTCTCGTCCTGAACCCCACGGGCGTCCTTGCGTACCGTCCTCCGGTCCTGGCCGCTGCCCGCGCCCTGGGCGCCTCGGTTGGCAAAGGCGGCGTCCTCGAACCCGAACTCCGGATACTCGTCTGCGTCCGCGTCGCCTCGCTGGTCGGATGCCCATTCTGAGTGGACATTAATGCTGCCGGCGGCAGCAAACTCGGCATATCCGACGAAAAGATCGCTGACCTCGCTAACTACGCCAGCAGCTCCCACTACTCTGAGCGCGAGCGCACCGCCCTCGAACTGGCCGACGCGATGTCGGCGGCAGCCGTCGAGGTATCGGACGAGCTCTTTTCACGCCTCCGAGGGCACTTCGATGAAGCTGAACTCGTGGAACTCTCAGCAACTGCTGCCATGGAGAACTTCCGCGCCCGCTTCAACCGCGTCTTCCAGATCGAGCCGAACGCGCTTTACTGCCCGATCGATGGCAGCAAGTAATCTACTGGGGTCAATCCGAAATCGGAAATCAACGATCCGAAATCGCTAGAGTCCCTTGTCCACCAGGAAGCTGCAGAGGTCGCTGATTCGGCACGCGTAGCCCCACTCGTTGTCGTACCAGGCAGCCACCTTCACCAGGTTGCCCCCAACGACGTTGGTTGACATACCGTCGACGATGCTCGATCGCTCGTCGCCCTTCATGTCCATCGAAACCACCGGGTCCATCGTGAAGCCGAGGATGCCCTTCATCTTCTCGCCCGAGGTCTCGCGGAGGATGTTGTTTAGTTCGTCCTTCGTCGTGTCCTTCTCGGTCAGTGCGACCACTTCGACGATCGAGACCGTTGGCGTTGGCACGCGATACGCGAGCCCATCGAGAATCCCGTCGACTTCCGGGATCACCAGCCGCAAAGCCTTCGCCGCGCCGGTGGAAGTGGGCACGATGTTGAGGCCGCCCGCGCGCATCTCCCGCATGTCGCTCCCGGCCGCCTTGTCCAGGATCTGCTGGCTGTTCGTATAGCTGTGGATCGTCGTCATCTGGCCTTTTTGCATGCCCAGGTTGTCGACGATCACCTTCACCACCGGGGCGAGGCCGTTGGTTGTGCAGCTCGCGTTCGAAACGACGTGATGAGCCGCCGGGTTGTACTTGTCCGCATTCACCCCGAGGACGATCGTGAAGTCCTCGTTTTTGGCGGGAGCACTGATAACTACCTTTTTCACGGAATCACGCCGATGCGCCACGGCCTTCGTGGCATCGGTGAACAGGCCGGTGGATTCCACGACGATATCGGCGCCGACACTCCCCCAAGGGATTGCTCCCGGATCGCGCTCCGAAAACACCTTGATCGCCCGCCCATCGACGACGATAGCGTCGGACTCCGAGCGAATTTCTTTGTGCCAGCGGCCATAGTTGCTGTCGTACTTCAACAAGTTCGCGTTCACATCGGTCGCAACGAGGTCGTTGATGGCAACGACTTCAAGTTTGCCCGGGTAGCGGTCGGTGATTGCTTTCAGAACCTGGCGCCCGATGCGCCCGAAACCGTTGATGCCAACCTTCGTCACCACGTCAGTAAACCTCCAGAACGCGACTAAGCCTACGTATCGTCTCTTAACAGGCTACATCCTGCACGCTTCCGTTGCTGTCGAGCGAACGTGACGTTGGTCACTCTGAGATTGTTTTGCGACATCACCAGCGGTTCCGGACGAAATAAACCTCCCGTGGCACAGGTGTTCGTCGTCCGGCCGCGGGCGTGGCCGCGCGCCCGCCCGAAACCTGTTGGTCACTTTTCTGATGGATCGATAGGTCTGCGCTATGGGTTTTGGAAGATCCATCGGCAAGTCGCAATAGCTGGCAATTTCGCTTTCTCCGAATCTGGATCTAGCCACAGGAAGGGAGACCTGAGAAATGAACAAGCGAATTGTTGTGTGCCCCAACTGCGATCTGCACTTCACGAGCGCCCGGGAAAAGACGTACTGCCCGGGATGCCACCAGATGGTGGAAGCAGTCGCCGCTTAAGCAAAACCCGGTTAGCTCTTCACGAAGAGTGATCGAATGCCGCCCGTGATGCGCTCGCGCCACGGGCGGTTGTCTTTGGGTTCATTGTCGAATTCGCCGCTGCGCACCTTTGGATACTCCGAAGCCACCTGGGCGCCGAAGAGCATGATGTTTGAACTCAGGTTCACCCACAGAAGCAGGCCCACGCCAGCGCCCAGCGTCCCGAGAACCGCGTCGTAATTGCCGAAATTCCGCAGGTAGAACGAAAACCCGAACTTGGCAGCTTCGAACAGCACAGTCGCTACGGCCGCCCCGGGCCACACATCCCCCAGTCCCAGCCGGGTCGCAGGCACAATCCAGTAAAGCGTCAGGAACGCCGCGAATGAAAGCAGGGTGGAAATGCCAATCGTCGCCAGTGACCAGGCAGCGGACTGGCTCGCGATGATTTCCACCACGGGCACGTCATCCAGCGCCGACCGGGCGAATGTGGCGATACCGGTCAGGACAATCGAGCCGATGAAGAATGGCGCCAGCGCAAGAACCATTCCAAGGTCCAGCAACTTCTGCTGCACCACTGGCCGCGGCGCATCGACGTTGTAGGCGATATTGATCGACCGCCGGATTGCCCCGAACAGGGAGCTGGCGCTCCAGGCCGTGAGCAGCAGTCCCGCGCCACCGATCACACCTGAGGACGGCTGTCCGAGCCCCGCGACCAGGTCCTGCAGGTCGCTTCGCCCCTGGACCGCGTCCAACGGCACGGCATCGAGGATCGCGTCCACGAGGTCCTTTTGCAGGTTCGCATCCCGCAGTACGAGCCCGGTTATGCCGCTGACGAACAGGAGCAGCGGGAATATGGCGAAAAGCGCGTAGTACGAGATCCCCGCCGCGAGGTGGGTGCAGTGGTCCTGTGAGAATTCCTTTGCCGACCGGCGCACAAGGATGAGCAATCGCCGGCCATTGAGCATCAGTACCTCAGAAATCGGATGGTGTGACGGCTGAAAAGTCGAGCCGCCTCCTTTCATTTTGAACGTAGCTGTCAACCGTCGAGCGCCAGCGATCAGCCTCGACCCGAACTCGGCCAGTCCCGCAACACGACGGGCTGCATGTCCCCCGGCGCTGCGACTGCCGGCTCTTCCGTAGATTCGGCTACCGCCGCTCCCCATGCCGCGAAGTAGGCCCGCAAACCTAGCGCCTTCGCCGCCTCGATATCGAACCGATCGGAGGCGGTGTAGGCCGAACGCACTGGTTCCGCCTCCAGGAACGTCAGGCACTGCTGGATCCTCGCGCCCGCATCCCAGCGCTCCCCTGCGGGTGTGGCAGCCACGACCGCGAGGAAACGGTCGAGGCCGGTGCTCTGCACCTGCTTCACCGAGAGCGAATGCGGTAACCGGGAGATCGCGCCCAACTCGATCCTCTCGCCCCGGAGGGCATCGAGCGCCATCCCGACCCCTTCATGCACCAGGAGCTTCTTCATCGCGCTGCGACCGAACATCGTCGCGCAGAGGTCTTCGCACCGCATCGCGTCATCCGGCTCGGGGATCAGGATGCGTAATGCGTCCCGCCACGGCCGGGTGTGGTACTCGTCCACCAGCTCGCCGGCGTCCAGGCGTCGTCCCATCGCCGCCGCTATCGATTCTTCGATGCAGTATCGCCATGCGTTGCGCGAATCGATGAGGCAGCGGTCGAGGTCGAAGATTATTGCCCGCGGGTGCGGCCGGAGGCCGCCAGCCAGGCCCACGGCTAGCCCCCGAGGCCGCACCGTTTGCGAGCGGCCTGGTATTCCTCAGGGGTGTTGAAGCCGAGGTCGAGGAGATCGCCCGCGTCCACTTCGCCGACTTCCGAAGCATGCGCACGAAGGACCGCGTGCAGGCCTTCCGTCTCGTCAGTCACGCCCATCAACTCCTCGCGCAGCCGGCCCGAGGCGACCACCGGGTGGCCCCGGCTGCCATTGTGCACCGGCCGCGTGATTGCACTTTCCGGCCGGTGGCCGGCAATCAGCGTCCGCAGGAACGAGGCTGGCCGAGGGCTATCGATATCCGCGATGACGATCGCGTCGGCATCGCGAGACACCGCCTTGGCGCCAATGCGGAGCGATCCCGCGCGGCCATGCTGGTAGCGCGGGTTCAACATCGTTCGGCAGTCCAGGGCCTTCATTCGCCGCGAAACGCTGTCGGCCTTGTGCCCCAGCACGACGATTACCTCATCGCAGCCCGCTTCCTTGAGTTGCCGCACCTGATAGCAGACGAGCGGTTCGCCATCCCAATCGAGAAGAGCTTTTGTTTCGCCCATCCGGGTGGACATGCCAGCTGCAAGGAGTATCGCGGAGATCACGGAGTTCGAGTCTAGGCCAGCCATTGGCTACTCGCCATTGGACCGTCAAGCCTGCGAAAGGTTCAACCGGACCAGGGGCCGGCCTTTCGCCTGCCGCGCGACCTCCGTGAAGCCCGCCGCGAGGAACACCGGTAGCAACCCGACATAGGCGGCGTCGGCCGAGGGACGCCCGTCCGCCAGGTCTTTCGGGTAGGCTTCGAGGATAGTGGCGCCGTTCGCCTGCGCCTGTTCAATGGCTGCGGCGAGTAGCCGGCCCATGGCTCCCATCCCGCGAAAATCCCTGTGCACGAAGAAGCACACCACCGACCACACCTCAGCGTCGTCGATCCTTCGCGCCGCCTTCGATCGTTCGAGCCTCGGGTAGGCAGCTCGTGCTTGCACCGCTACCCAGCCCGCGGGGGCGCCGCCCGCGTAGAGGATGAGCCCCGGCACGTTGCCTGAACTCACGAGCTCGCACATCGCCCGTTTGTTCGGCTCGCCCCGGCTGGCCTCGTACTCCTTCCCGGTCTGCCGGAACCACATGCACCAGCAGCCACCGTATCCGCCCGCCCGCCCAAACAGCTGCTCGAAATCGCTCCAGCGTTCGGGCGTCAATGCGTGCACGGTCCATTCGACGGAATCGGGCATCTCGAAGGGTGAACGGGCGAGCCGCCGATCCGTAACGTTACCGCGCCGAATAAACGATTTCGCCGCCCTTGATAACGTGCTTCACGTGCTGGAGCGCGCCGAGATCCCTCGTTGGATCGCCCTCCACCACCAGCACATCGGCCAGTCTTCCGGGTGCGAGCACTCCCCGATCCTTGAGTTCCAGCAACTCGGCCGAGCGGCTCGTTGCCAGCTTGAGAATCTCCACTGCCGGGTAACCGGTGGCTTCTTGCAGGACCTCCATCCCGCCACCAAGCGCCTCGTGCGGGACGTTTGGTATGCCGCAGTCGGTGCTCATCAGCACCCGGCAGCCGCCGTCGAGGAGCGCCTTCAATACGCGCCCGCGTTGCTCCTTCCGGCCATCGTCGGGCCAGTTCCGGAAGCCCACCGACACAGTGGGCGAAACCAGGATGCCCTTCGCGGCAATCTTCCCAATGAGGTCCTCGTCGAACTCGTAGCCTCCCGGCGTTGTGAACGAACAGTGCTCGATGCAGTCCACACCGGCTTCGGTCGCAACCCGGATGCCCTCGATGCCGTGGGCGTGCGCGGCCACGCGCCGTCGGAGCCTGTGAGCCTCTTCGATGCAGGCTCGAAGCTCGTCGACAGTGAACTGCGCCTCGAAGGTATTCGTCCTTGGGGTCATGTTGCCGCCGGTTGCCATCACCTTGATCCAGTCCGTGCCGGCCTTCACATGCTCGCGGACCTGGCGCCGCACGCCGAGCTCGCCATCGCACTCGCCGCCCATGAACCAGCAGTGGCCCCCGGTCGTCGTGATCGGCGCCCCCGCGACTAGCAGCCGAGGGCCCTCGGTCAGCCCCGCGGCGACGCTCTCGCGAAGCTCAATCCCGAGATCGGTCGGGGACCCAAGGTCGCGGACCGTTGTGATCCCCGCCCGGAGCATCCGCCTCCCGTAACCGGCCATGCGGAGCAGCATCCGCGCCGGCGTATCGGTGTCGTAGGTGGTTCTCCACCCCGGGGTGGTGTCGAAACACAGGTGCGCATGGCCCTCGATGAGGCCCGGCATCACCGTGCAACCTGAGACGTCCAGCGTCTCACCGGGGCCACCATCTGAATCGGGCAGCGTGTTGCCATCGAGCGCAAGAGGGCGTTCCTCGGCCGTGGCGCCGAGCCCGTCCCAGATCAGTCCACCACGAAGTATCAACCTGCTCATCGGGCCGAATTCTACGCAGACGTGGCACCATGGGCGCGTGGAGCCCTGGATCGATACGCATGTGCACTGGGATCGCTACTCGGAACCCGAGCAATCAGTGATGCTTTCCCGCGCCGTCGAAGCCGAAGTCGGCTTCATCTCCGTGGGCGTCGACGTCGCATCTTCTACGCGCCTCCTTGCCCGCAAGGGTGCCCTCGGCGTGTGCGTCGGCGTCCACCCGCGGAATGTGGGCCAGCCTTTCGAGCATGAGCTTCGCGAACTGGCGGCACACCCTTCAGTGGTCGCGATCGGCGAGTGCGGCTTCGATGCCGAAGGTGCGTCTGCAGAGGCGCAGCTTGCGGCCTTCCACGTCCAGTGCAGGCTCGCCCGCGAAAGGAACCTCCCGCTCGTGCTGCACATCGATGGCGCGGGTTGCTTCGAACGATTTGCCGAACACTATGGCGAAGTCGATGGGCTTCACCTGGTCCGGCACTACTTCATCGGGGATCAGGCCCAGGCTGATTGGCATCGCGACCGCGGACACTACCTCTCATTCGGTAATCCTCTACGCCGCTCGCCGGACCTTCGGGAGGTCGCGCGCCACTACCCCGAGCACCTGCTCCTCATCGAAACCGATAGTTACCCGCTTCCGAACAGGAACACCGAGCCCGCTCACGTCGTCAAGGTCGGCGAAACGCTCGCTCTCCTCAGGGACTGGCGATTCGCCCAGGCCCGGGAAATCCTGGCCGCCAACACGCGTGCGGCCTTCCCGGCGCTCGCTCTTTAGAGACTACTTCTCGAAGGTGTTCTCGACGCCATAGTCAGCGGCAAGCAGCGCGAGGAAGTCCTTAATCGGCGGCGCCAGGATCCGCCCTCGAAGAACATGAACGCCGACCTCTCGTTGGGCCGGCTGTTCCATCTCGTTTATCTCCACCTGCACCAGCGTGCCAGTTTCCAACTCCCGCTTGATCGAGATCTCTGGAAGGATGCTCACTCCCAGGCCGGCTTCTACCAGGTATTTGGTGGCCTCCATCAGGTCCAGCTCCATAACTGATTCGGGCACGACTCCGGCTCGCAGGAACATGCTGTAAATCAGGCTGTGGTAGCTCGATCCGCGCTCGAAGAACAGGAACGGCTCCTTGCCGACTTCTGCGATGGTCGCGTGCCGTTTCTTCGCAAACGGATGGCTTGGAGCCACGACCAGCGCCAGGTCGTCGTTGTAGAGGTGGAGTGCATCCACTTCCGGGTGCTGGCTCAGCCGCGTCACGGCTACATGAATCTCCCCCGCCAGGAGTTTGTCGATCTGGTCTTCTGTTTGGCCCGTGGTCATATGGACATGCACACGGGGGCGCTGCTCGCGGAACTGCTTGAGCACGCGCGGCAGCACGTATGTCGCGATGGACGAGCTCGCCCCGATCCGGACGTTGCCAATATCCCCGTGACGGACCGCTTCGATCGCGTCGGTGCCTTCCTGCACGGCGGTGAGTGCCCGCTGCGCATGCGGCATGAATGCATGCCCGGCGTCGGTGAGCGTTACACTCCGGCCCGTGCGCTCGAATAGCCGGTCACCAATTTCGCGTTCGAGCGACTGGATGCGCGCCGTTACGGATGGCTGGGTGAGGAAGAGGGACTCGGCCGCGCGGCTAAACGATCGGTGGTGGGCCACCTGGATGAAGGCTTCGAGCTGGGCGAGTTCCAAGAGTGCTCCTACCGGGGCTTGCACCCGGGATGCTGGTGGTTAGCGAAAGAAGTTCGCATTGATTTCGATGAAGCGCCGCTGGTCTTCCGCGAGGTCGTTCTCGTCGTGAATCGCACTCACCGGACAGGCCAGTTCGCAGGCCGCACAGTCTATACATTGATCCGGGTTGATGTAGTACTGGTCCGCCTCATCTGTCGTGTGGATGCAATCCACCGGGCAAACGTCTACGCACGAGGCATCTTTCACGCCGATACACGGCTCGGTGATGATGTAAGGCACGGGCGCGGCTCCTGTTACTGCGTATCCAGACGGACTCCAAGTTTATACACAACCACGTCGCCTTCCACTCGCGCCTGGCACGCCAACCGCAATCGCGGATCCTGCACCGAAGTCTGCCCCCGCTGGCGGATGAGATTCGCGCGTTCGAAGCGGCCCATCTTGCTCAATCGGCCAACACCCGAGACCACGTCCATCGCACAGTTGGTGCATTCTCCATTCCGGTTGCAGCCCACCGGCCACCAGTAGCCGGCGGCGTTCGCGGCATCCATCACGGTCTCGTTCGCCGGGGTTTCGAACTCGATGTCGAGTGGTTCCACACGCACGCGGGGCATGAATCCATTGTGGATTCCGCGGTTTGGCCTGTCGATCGCCCGTTTCCGGCGCGGATTTCAGGAGGTTTTGCCGCCGGTTTACTCCTCTCTGACGTTCCTACGCGGTTCTAACGGTTCCATTGTGCGGCGCCCCCGAGACGAGGTTTGTGATGAGGAAGTGGAACGGCTGGCGCTTGCCGCTGGCAGGAGGAATCGCCGGGCTCGCCATCGGCGCCGCCGCAATGTTCGGTATCGGCTTCGATGGCAGCGCCAGCGCGCTCACGAACTGTTCAGTGAGCGACAACAGCGTCGACGCGGAGGAGCAGGCCTTCCTTGGCCTGATCAACAACTACCGGGCCCAGAACGGTCTCGGCGCACTCACGATGTCGACCAACTTGAATCGCTCGGCCACCTGGCTGGCGGTCGATATGGGCGCGAAGAACTACTTCTCCCATACCGATTCGCTCGGGCGTTCGCCTTCGACGCGCGCGCAGAACTGCGACTACCCCTCGGGCGCCGGCGAAAACATCGCCGCCGGGGGCGCGTGGTCTTCGGCCAGTGCCGTGTTCAACGCCTGGAAGAACTCTTCGGGACATAACGCAAACATGCTCAACGGCTCGTACCGCCAGATCGGAATCGCCCGTGCCTACACGTCCGGCAGCACCTACGGCTGGTACTGGGTCACAGACTTCGGCCTCGTGAACGACGGCACGAACGGCGGAGGCGGGTCGAGTGCCACCGCGACGCCTACCCGCACGGCCACCGGGGCTGCAGCGACCGCCACGGCAACGCGAACACCAACACGGGCCGCGGCAACGCCCACGCGGACTCCAACAGCAACCCCGACACAGCCGCCGGCATCATCCGGACCGGCTTCGATTTCCAGCCCATCCAGCGGTTCCACGCTCTCCGGTTCAACAGCCACTTTCCAGTGGCAGGCAGTGTCCGGCGGGCTCGAATACTTCTTCTACGCAGGGACCGCATCTGGCTCGAACAACATCGTTGGCCGCTCGGTTGGGCTTGGCACTTCGTACACGGCGACAAACCTACCAACATCGGGCGGCAGCATCTACGTCCGCCTCTGGACGCGCTTCTCGAATGGCTGGCAGTACCGCGACTTCGCGTACACCGCCGCAAACTCGGGCGGCGGCTCCCAGGCCGCAAAGGCTGTGATGACGAGCCCGTCCAACGGTTCTCACCTCTCCGGGACAACCGTCAGCTTCAGTTGGACCCCGGGCAGCGGCGCCCAGCAGTACTTCTTCTACCTGGGGACCAGCCAGGGTTCGAACAACCTGCTTGGCGCATCGACGGGGCTGAACACGAGCGTCACCCTCGCCAACATGCCGCGTGGCGGTCAGCCCCTGTACGTTCGTCTCTGGACGCGGCTTTCCACCGGCTGGCAGTACAACGACTACATGTACTACGCAGCTCCTTAGCCTCTCAGCAAGTTCGCTTTACTCCCCTCTCCCAGGCCTGGGAGAGGGGCCGGGGGTGAGGGTTACCGCCGGATCCACACCCGGCGGATCACCACAGTCTCACTCACGGCCGCCGCATGGGGATACGGGTCGGCAGCCGGCGCCTGCTGCGCCACAGAAACTTCCTTCGAGCGCTCCGGGCGCCGTGACCTTTTCTCGGATTTCGGGCGGCCGGCGACTGCGTTGAGTGCCTGTTTGCCCGCTTGCTTCGCGAGGAACTTGCCCGTCAGGCTCACGCCTATCTGGAGCGCTGTCCCGACGGCCATGGCCGTCGCCGCCTTCTTCACCGGAGCCGGCAACGGAGCGCGCTGCCTCGGTTGCCGCGCTGGCAGGCTTGGCGCGGCCGCAACAATCGCGGTATCGCGTACGGCGGCGAGGAACATGCCGCATTGGCGGCAGTAGTTGTCGTCGGGCTGGTATTCCGCCTGGCAATCAGGGCAGTTGGGCAAGGTTTGAGCCATGGCGGGCATTATACGGGCCGTGTCGAGTGGACCGCTCGCTCGACCTCTGCCGTCAGATCGATGGGCTCGCCCGGCGGGACAGGTAACGCTCCCGTCGCAATCGCCCGCAACGTTTCGACCAGGAACGGCCGTTCTCGCGCCACGCCTCGCGCGCGAATATCCGAATACAGGGGCATCGCCATGATTCGGTCCAGCGTCGAGTCATCGATCTCCTGCCCCGAGACGGCGTTCCAGGCCGATTCGTTCATCTCGTCCTGGATCGCAAACCGGCAGAAGCTGATTGCTGGACCACGGTCAACGTTTCCGGTCACCAGGTTCATCATGCACCCCGAATCCAGAGCCTGCGTCCGCATCAATTCAGCGATGACTTCCTGGTACGTACCGATTGGCCCGTCCGGCAACGCGGGGTGGTCGTTGATGAACGTGAACTGGCCGAACAGCGGCTCCGTCGCGATGAGCATGTATCCGAACATCACTCCGAGACTGAAGTCGTACTGGCCAAGTGTCTCTGCGACCTGGCGGTCGTAGTCGTAGCGCCACGGCTGCAGTGCCTCGCCCGGCTTGCCGATCCTCCCGCCGACCGACTTCCGAAAACGCACCGAAGAATTCGTCTCCACCGGGATTCCGCGGGCTTCCACCATCGCGATGAGCCGGTCGGTCGCCTCGTACTCCCCCCGGTCGCGATTGACGAACACCACCGCCACGTCAACCGGCAACCCCCTGTCGATGGCATTCAGGGTGTACTCCAGCGCGCCATACGAGCCCGGGCCTCTCCCCGTCGTCAGCCATGCAATCCGCAGCACATTCGTCATCTGTCACTCCCCCTCGCCCGCGAAGTCGGGAGGAGGGGCCGGGGGGTGAGGGCTCTCACTCCTCTGCCTCGTAGCCGGCTTCCACTTCCCGAAGCTGGAACTCGTCCTCCTCCATTCGCCCCTGGAGCGTCTTCACCTGCAGTTCGGCCTTCTCGAGAATCGAGCGCAACTGGTCGACGAGCTTCGCGCCGTCTTCATATAGCGCCAGGGATTCCTCGAGGGGCAGATTGCCCTGCTCGAGCTTTCGCGCCTTCTCTTCAAGCGCGGCGTAAAGGGCCTCAAAGGTTGGTTCGGCCATCAGTCAGCTCACCTCCGCCCAGAATGCGCCATCGGCCACCGATACGGATAGCCGCTCGCCCGGTTTCACTTTGCGCGCGCTATTGACTACTGGCTTCTTGGTCGCCCCTTCTTTCTGCACGATTGCGAACCCACGTGCCAGCGTCGCCATCGGGTTGAGCGAATCAATCCGCGCCGCCACGTTCTCGAACCGAGCACGGTCGGTCGAGGTCCGTCGCTCGAGCCCGGCCTGCATTTCGCGGAGGAGCGTGCGGACGCGCCCCGCGAGCTCCTCGGGGTTCGGGGCACCGTACTGCAGGCGGCGCAACTGAGCCTCCACGCGGCTGGCATGGTCCGCGAGCGCGGCCCGCGCCGCCGAGGCCATCTGCCGGTCGGTGATGCGGAGCGCCCGTTCGAGTTGGGTGATATCTGGCACCGACCGCTCGGCAGCGGCACTTGGAGTTGGTGCTCGAAGGTCTGCCACCAGGTCCGCGATCGTCACGTCAGTCTCATGGCCAACGCCCGAAACCACTGGCACCGGGAAGCCGTAGATGGCGCGCGCCACCCGCTCATCGTTGAATGCGGAAAGGTCCTCAGCGCTTCCTCCTCCCCGCGCCACGATAGCGAGGTCCAGGTCCGGTTCTCGCGCGAGCCGCCGGAGTGCGCCGGTGACCTGGCCGGCCGCCTGGTCGCCCTGCACCAGTGCCGGCGAGAGCAGCACGGTCGCCAACGGCCAGCGACGAGCGAGCACGTTGCGAATGTCCTGCAGCGCTGCGCCGGTCGGCGATGTGACCACGCCGATCCGCCGCGGAAACGCCGGCAACGGCCGCTTCCGTGCCGGATCGAAGAGGCCTTCAGCTTCCAGTCGCAGGCGCAGTTCTTCGAACTTCGCTGCAAGGAATCCGACTCCCTCCGGCCGCACGAAGTCGAGCACGAATTGCAGCTCGCCTCGCTGTGGATAAACCGTGATGCGTCCATGGGCGACTACGCGCTCGCCGTCCTTAAGCTGGAATCCCGGCATGTTGTCTCGGAACAAGATTGTCCGCAGCGAAGCACCTGCGTCCTTGAGCGAAAAGTATCGGTGGCCCACCTGCGACCGCGTGTAGTTCGAAACCTCGCCCTGGATCCACAGGTCGCTAAAGAACTCGTTCGATTCGAGCACTTCCCGCAGGAACGAAACCACGGCCGAGACGGAGAGAGCAGAAGGCGGGTTCATTGGTGACGTAGAGGATATGGGAGCCTGCCGATCGGTGCAGCGCCATTACCGCGTGAAAGCGATTGCCGACTTCTTCGTCAACTGGATCAGGTGCTGGGACATCTCGGCGCGGTTGTGCCTCAGCGTGAACGCGGTCCAGTTCATCAGGTAGTACACCTCCCAGGCCGCCACCCTCCGTTCAACGGCCGCCCAAACGGTGGCTCCTTCGCGATACGCCTCCAGGAACGCGTCACGATGATCCGGAAGGCCCCCCAGCCACGCCTGGAGCGCACCCACGAAACATGCCAGGTCACGCTCGGGATACCCCGCCCCAATGGTTTCCCAATCGTTGACGGCGAAGGCGTTGCCGCCGTCCATCAACACGTGATTCGCGACGAACGAGTCGTGGACAACCGTCACCGGCGGTTCCTGCAGCTGTTCATTGAGACACGCGGCAACGGCGATCAGCGCCTCGCGGGTCTCCCCGTCGGCCGAATCCCACGCCTGCACGAGCGACCAGTGCTCCCAGCTGACGTTGGTGGTCACCGCCACGTGCTGAGGCGTGAAGCTATCGACCAGCGAAAGCGGCGCCCTGTGGAGATCACGAAGAAATGCACCCGCCCTTCGGCAGCCTTCTTCCGCCCAGCTCATTCCGCCGGCGATCGCCTGACCGAGATCGATGTCGGTGACGAACTCGAGGGTCATCCATGGAGCGGATGGCCCGTCGTCTCGAAAATGTTCGAGCCGGGGAACTGCGAGTCCTGCCGCGGCGAGACGTTCCAGCGCCGTTGCCTCCTGCCGCACGGAAGAATAGAGGTGTTCCCCTCCGGCCAGCTTGAACACCTTCGGGCTTACCGCACCGTCGAATTCCAGCTTGCAGACGTAGTTGTTTTCGCTGTGCAACTTGCGCACACGCGGTCGCACCCCATACAGGCTCTCCGCTAGCCGGGCTATCTCCTCGTTGCGGCCGGTGTCTTCGTCCATGGCGAAATTATCCCAGCCAACACGGAAGTTGCGCTGCCGAAGTAGACTGGCTTCGAACGGACGGGACGAAGTGGCTACGGGTTCGATTCATCACTGGGCGGGAATCGCCTCTCTTCATCTCAAGGCAGGGGAGAAACTCCCGGGATTTGCCCAGATCATCATCGAGGCTGCCGAAGACAGGCTGACCGCCTGGGATGGTCAGTTCTTCGCCGGCGTGGCAATTCCCGAACTCCACCGGGCCACCTCTGCCGAGCTTGTCCTGCCCGGAGACGGGGTGGCTCACGCGACCGTCGCCGCTAACGCCGGTGGGGTGTTCTCAATCTCCGGCCAGGAGCAATGGCCGGGCTGGGAGGAACTCCTCAAGAACGCCGAAGAACCACCGGCCCCCGAATTCTTCGTGCGCGACGGGTTCGTCGAGGTTCGAGCGGCCCCGGTGATTTCGCCTGCGAATTGGGTGCCCGCCGATAGCTTTCCCATTCGCCAGGGTCAACGAATGCTGGTCGACTACCGGCCGGTCACCCAGATTTTCGTGCCCTTCACGTCGTTCCTCGATGCTGCGGAAACGCTGCAGCGGCTCGGCGCGAGGGTCGCCGTCGTCGCCTCGTCCGGGCTCGCGTTTGGCATAAGCCGCCAGGCCATCCTCACGGCAGGCCTGGACGAGGAGCACTCATTCCGCGTCTTCTGGGACTACGACGAAGCGCTCGTTTGGCTTTTGGCGGACCGCTGAGCGAACGCTTGCAGACTCCAGGCGCCTACTGCACGCGTTCGATGTACGTCCCGAGGTCAGTGTTCACTCGGATCTTCGTGCCCTCTTCGATGAACAACGGTACCTGAACCACGAGGCCCGTCTCGAGTGTCGCAGGCTTGTTGCCACCCGTGGCGGTGTCACCCTTGAAGCCCGGATCGGTCTGAGTGACCGTGAGCTCAACCGAAATCGGCAATTCGATGCCGATCACTTCGTCGCCGAAAAGCACGACCTCGCAGAGGTCGGATTCCTTCAGGTACTTGTTAGCGTCGCCAACCTTCTCTGCGCCGACCGGGATCTGTTCGTAGGTCTCGGTGTTCATGAAGTAGTAAAATTGGTCGTCGCTGTAGAGGTACTGCATCTCACGGCGCTCGACGCGAGCCCGCGTGAACTTCGTACCCGACTGCACCGTATGCTCGATGATTGAACCGCTTCGCACGTCGCGCAGTTTGATTTTGACCTGCGCCGAGCCGCGGCCGGTCTTGATGTGGGCGTAATCCATGATCGCGAAGAGCTTGCCATCCATTTCGATGGTCGCGCCCTTCTTCAGTTCAGCGGTGGATATCACGTCGTCAGACTCCTGCGGGGGTGAGTTTTCTGGCCTTACTGAGCACTCGCGCCTTGCCGTTTTCGAGAACGACGATGTCTTCGATGCGAACGCCGCCCCAGCCGGGGAGGTAGATGCCTGGCTCAATGGTAAACACCATTCCCTCTTCCAAGGTATCCGACGAGCTACTGCCGAGGTAGGGATCTTCGTGAACTGCCAGCCCCACCCCGTGCCCAAGCCCGTGTCCGAAGCGCTCGCCGTATCCGGCCTTCTCGATAACCGAGCGCGCGAGGCGGTCCGCGTCCACGCACTTCATGCCCGCTTCCACACCTTCGATCGCCGCCTGCTGGGCCTCGTAGACAATGGCATAGATCTCCCGGAACTTCGCATCCTGCTCGCCGAGGACGATGGTCCGCGTCAGGTCGCTGCAATAGCCGCCAAACTTCGCCCCCATGTCGATCACGATCGGGCGGCCCGAGCCCACCGCCGTTGGTGTCGGATTGGCGTGGGGCATCGCCCCATTCGGCCCACCGGCGAGGATCGTGTCGAACGAGACCGAAGTCCCGCCTTCGGCTTTCACGTTCGCGGCGAACATCTCAGCGGCAACCAGTTCGCTCGTCTCGGGCGCGATAGCCGATTCCAACTGTTCGAAGGCCCGGTCGGAGATGTCGATCGCCGCCTGCAGGAGTCGTAGTTCATTCGGGTCTTTCACTCTTCGAAGCTTCCCGAGGATATCCGGCGCCGGCAGCCACTTCGGCCGGTCCTTCGTCGGAAGCGTACGGGCCAGCGATGTCAGCGAGCGCCTCGCCGCCCAGGTCAGGTCATGCGTCGAGAGCCCCACGCGCTTTCCGGCAATCCCCGACTCGCCGACGAACTTCGCGAACCATTCCTTACGAGCGCCAAGCGCCGGGAAAACAGCGAATCCCCGCGGCGCGCATTCCGCCTCCGCCTGTTCGGTGTAGCGGAAGTCGGCGGCGACTATCGCCTTCTCCTTTGTCACCAGCACAACCCCCGCCGAGCCCGTGAATCCGGCCGTGTAGTACCGCGATTCCATCCCAAGGTGCTCTTCCCCCGGCGCCGAAATCATCAACGCCTCGAGATTCGCTTCCGCGAGCGCCTCCCGAATCCGGTCCAGTCGCTGGCGCGCCACCTCCGAAACCGTCATTTCCCGGCTCCAAGGTAGTCGAGCAGCAGGTTCGTAGCCACGGTGTACCCGGACCTGCCGAGTCCGGTCACCTGCCCGAGGCACACCGGTGCAATCATCGAGCGGTGTCGAAATCCCTCGCGGGCATGGGTGTTCGAAATATGCACTTCCACGACCGGGATCTGGATGGCCTCGATCGCGTCGTGCAGCGCCACCGACGTGTGCGTGTACGCCCCGGCATTGAGCACCACGCCGTGCGCAAACTTTCGGTGCTCATGCAGGAAGTCGATGATCGAGCCTTCGTGGTTGCTCTGAAAGCTCAGTACCGTCGCACCGCGCGCTCCGGCCGCCGCCGCAACATCCGCCTCGATGTCGAGGAGCGTCGTCGTCCCGTACACCTCGGGCTTCCGCTCGCCAAGCAAATTGAGGTTCGGCCCATGCACCAGCAGGAGGTTCATCCGGCTGATTTTCGATTGAGCGCGAACAGTTTGTCGATCCTAAAAGCCCGGGATGCGCTTGAGTTTTGGCCAGCGGCCTTCTTCCTTCAGCCTGGCCGCCACGTCAGCCGGTGGTTCCCAGATCGCTTCGAGTTCATTTCCATCCGGGTCGTGGAACATCACATTGCACTGCCCATCGCTGTAGCCAACGATTTTCACGTTCTTTGCGACGAGTCTCTCGTGCAGAGCTTCCAACTCCTCGAACGATGCCATTTCCCAGGCCATGTGGTACATCCCGACGCGCTTCTGGTCGGGTCCTTCGGCTCCGTCCGGCAGCGGGAAGAGCGCGATCTCGTGTGAGGCGTCGGGCCGGGCGCCAAGGAACGCCACCTTGCCCTTGTTCTTCAACGTAAGCCCGAGCGCATCGCGATAGAACTCCACAGCCCGGTCGACATCCCGGACGCGAAGGGCTATGTGGCCGAGCATTGTGGGGACGCCTGTGACGGTTGTGCTGGTCATGGAGAGCCTCTTGCAACCACGCTGGGTAACGAAGTGGAAGCAAGCTACGCGCGGTAGCCGGGTCCTGTCAAAGCCGCGCTCGCGCCGCGGCCGTCGCGCCGGTATGGTCGGCGGCATCACACGCAGTTGCCCACTGGAGGCTACTTGGAACAGCTACGAGTTGAGACCGCGGCCGGTCTGATTCAAGGAACGTTCGACTCCCGGTTCGCCGAGGTCGCCCGGCAGTTCGAAAAGAACTTCCACGAACGTGACGAACGCGGCGCATCCGTGTGCGTCACGCTTGACGGCCAAACGGTGGTGGACCTCTGGGGCGGGAAGCAGACGGCGGACAAGGAGTGGGCCAGGGACACCGTGTGCACCGTGTTCTCGTGCACCAAGGGCGCGGTAGCGATCGCTGCCCACCTGCTCGCGAGCCGAGGCCAACTCGATGTCGATGCTCCGGTGGCGAAGTACTGGCCAGAATTCGCGAGGAACGGCAAGGAGCAGGCCACTGTCCGCATGATGTTGGACCACTCCGTTGGCCTGCCAGCGATCCGCGAACCGTTGAAAGAGCGAGCCTGCTGCGACTGGGACTACATGGTCCAGCGGCTCGCGGAGGAAGAACCCTTCTGGAAGCCAGGCGTCCGCAACGGCTACCACATGATCAACTTCGGCTGGACCGTAGGCGAACTCGTCCGGCGCGTCTCCGGCAAATCCCTCGGCACGTTCTTCCACGAAGAGGTTGCCGTGCCCACGGGGGCCGAATTCTGGATTGGCGCGCCAGAGGAGGTCGAGGAGCGAATCGCACCGGTCATCCCCTACGCGCCGCAGCCGGGTGACGTGCCCGGCGACTTCACTCTCGCGCTGCTTTCAGATCCCAAGTCGATCTCAGCGCTCTCGCTCCTGAACGGCGGTGGCTTCGATCCCAATGCGCGCGAATGCCACGCGGCGGAGATTGGCGGCGCCGGAGGCATTTCAAATGGACGAGGACTGGCGCGCATCTACGCGCCGCTGGCCTGTGGCGGGTCGTTGAATGGCGTCACGCTCGCCGATCCCGTGACGTTGGGGCGAATGGGCGAAGTGTCGTCAGCGACAAAGGAAGACGCGACGCTTCTCATCCCCACGCGATTCGCCCTCGGATTCATGAAGTCGATGGACAACCGCAACTGGAAGCCAGGGAACACCGACAGTGCCATCCTCTCTTCGGCCGCGTTCGGACATGTCGGTGCGGGCGGAAGCATCGGTTTCGCCGACCCGGCGGAGGGCATGAGCTTCGGCTACGCCATGTCCCGCATGGGCAAGGGGATCTTGCTCAACGACCGCGGCCAGTCGCTCGTCGACGCGGCCTATCGGTCGCGGGGGAAGACGACAAACGCGGGTGGGGTGTGGATATAGTCGTTAGGCCGAACGGGTCCGCTTTCGCCTCGGACCTTCGAGCGCCTGTTCGGCGAGCTTCTCCCACGCGTCGTTGCTGACCTTCGCCTGCCGCGCCTGCGAAACGTGGGTGTAGATCTGCGTCGTGTTCGCCGAGCTGTGACCTAACAGGTCCTGGACGATTCGAAGGTCGGCGCCGCCGTCCAACAGGTGCGTCGCAAACGAATGCCGCAGCAGGTGGGGATGAACGTCCCCGGCGATTCCCGCGGCCATGGCGTGTCGCTTAATGAGTGACTGCACAGAGCGCGCCGTAAGGCGGCCACCGAACCGGTTGAGGAATAGCGGGCTGCCATCAGAGGCGCGAGTTGGCTGTCGCCTCTTTCCGGCAAGCTCGGCCCTCCCGAACTCGAGATACCGTTCGAGCGCCTGCATCGCGGGTTCTCCGAACAGCACCAGGCGTTCCTTCGCGCCTTTCCCATGGATGATCGCCGCACCTTCGCCCAGGTCTACCTGGTGGACTTCGAGCGAGACCAGTTCCGAGATTCGCAAACCGCCGGCATAGAGAAGTTCAAACATCGCCCGATCGCGAAGCCCTGCCGCGGTTTCGGGGTCCGGCGCTCTCAGCAACGCATCGAGGACCGCGGGGTCCAGCACCTTCGGAAGCCGCTTGGGCCGTTTCGGCAGGGCGACCCCGTACAGCAGGTCGCGTTCAGTCGCGCCCTCCTGGAACAGGTACTTGTAGAAGCCATGGACGGTGCTCGTGCGCCGGGTGATAGAAGCCGCGACCATCCCGCCGTCCTTCAGCTCAGTGAGGTACTCCCGGAACGTCGCTCGGCTGGTGCGCAGCGGTTCAAGCTTTCGTGTTTCGCACCAGGCGAGGAAGTTTCCGATGTCGTTGCGGTAGTTGCGCAGCGTGTATCCCGAACGGTTTCCGGCCGAAAGTTCCCGCAGATATGAATCGAGATACGCTTCCGCAGTCTTGTGTGCAGCAACGTCGCTTGGCATAACGCGATTCTGAAGTGTTAAGCCGATAGGGAGAAGCCGCCCGTGGATCGCGTCGACGGTTTACGATTCCGCCATGTCTCACGATGACGTGGTCGCCCACAATCGCACCGCCTGGGATCGGCAGGTCGCCGCCGGAGACGAATGGACCGTCGGCGCCTCGCCCGAAACCATCGCCGCCGTTCGCGCGGGCGACTTCTCGGGAGTCGTCCTGATTGGCCACAAGCCCGTGCCGCGCGACTGGCTGCCGGCGAACCTGCACGGTGTTGATGCCCTCTGTCTGGCCTCCGGTGGTGGTCAGCAGGGACCGCAACTCGCTGCCGCCGGCGCGAACGTCACCGTCTTCGACAACTCGCCCGGCCAGCTCGAACGCGACCGTCAGGTCGCCGCCCGCGAGGGCCTTACCACTCGCACCGTTCTCGGCGACATGCGGGACCTCAGCGATTTCGCCGATGCCTCGTTTGACCTGATCCTGAACCCCGTCTCCAACGTCTACTGCCCCGAACTTGAGCCCGTTTGGCGCGAATGCTTCCGTGTCCTTCGGCCCGGTGGAACGCTTCTCGCCGGCTTCATGAACCCCGACATCTACATTTTCGATAGCGACGCCCTCGACGACCGGGACGAGTTAATCGTCCGGCACTCACTCCCCTATTCGGACACTGAGAGCCTGACTCCCGAGGAACTCGAACAACGATCCGAATGGCCACTGGAGTTCAGCCACACTATGACCGAACAGATCGCTGGTCAGCTCTCCGTGGGCTTCATCATCACCGGGTTCGATGAGGCGCCGCACCACAGCAACGCCACCGCGAAGTTCATGCCGGGATACTTCGCCACAAGAGCGGTCAAACCCGGTTAGCTGGCCTTCCGCGCCCTTGCTGCGCTTGCATTCGCCTTCCGTTTCGCGAACGCGGCTTTCCCTCGCGCGCTTCGTTCCAACAGCTTCCGGTTCGCTTCTTCGCGCTCCGCCTGTGGGCGTGCCGGCGCGAGCTTCTCGAGGCTGTTGGTCGTGTAGCTGCAATTCGGGTAGTTCCAGCAGCCCCAGAACTTACCCCGTTTCGTCTGCTTTTCCACGAGCTGGCCGGTCTCTGGCTCCTCGGGACAAGGTATCCCGACGGGCACTCCGCCCCGGAAGTCGCAAGTACCATTCTCCCGGTTCACGCAGTCCACGTACGCGCCGTACGGCCCGTTCTTCTGGATCAGCGCACCGCCGTCCTTCGGGCACTTGAAGGCTGTCTCCTTCGGCGCTGCCACGATGAGCGGCTTGCCGTCCTCGCCCATGGGTAGTGAATTCGTGCACTCCGGGTAGCGCGGGCATGCAAAGAACTTGCCGTTTCGGCCCCACTTAATGACCAGGTTCGCCTGGTTGCAGACGTTGCAGCGAACGTCCGTCTCTTCTTGCTGCTTGATAGCGCTGACTTCCGCTTCATCCAGCCGGCCCTTGAACGCTGGCCAGAATTCCTTGAGGACATCGTCGTATTCGCGGTCGCCCGCAGCAACCTCGTCGAGCTCCTTCTCCATTTCGCCGGTAAAGGGCAGGTCGACGTACTGCTTCATGTGCTGCTCGAGCAGGTCATGCACGATGAAGCCCAGCTCCTGGGGTACGAGCTGGCGGCCCTGTTTCTCCACGTAGTCACGCTTCAGCACGGTCTGCACGATGCTCGCGTAGGTGCTTGGACGTCCGATGCCTTCTTCCTCGAGCGCCCGCACCAGCGATGCCTCAGTGAACCGTGGCGGCGGATCCGTCTGGTGCCTGCGCGGGTCGATGGTGCGCTGATTCAGGACATCGCCTTCCGCCAGGTCCGGCAGGGCTGTCACACTGGCCTCGTCGTCGTCGTCCGCCTGGGTGTCGTTCACGTCGGCGCCGTACGCCTTCAGGTGGCCTTCGAACACGAGCGTGCTCGAACTCGCCCGGAAAGTGCCGGTCACAGCGTTGTTTTCCCGAGCCTCGATTTCCACGGCAACTGTCGCGTACCGGGCGTCGGTCATCTGGCTGGCCACGAACCGCTGCCAGATCAGCTGGTACACCCGGAACTGGTCGGCGCTTAGCAGGCGCCGCATGCTCTCGGGAGTCGCCGCCGGATTGGTCGGCCGGATGGCTTCGTGCGCTTCTTGCGCGCCTTTGCTCCGCGTGGAGTACACGCGTTCCTTCTCAGGGATGAACTCACTGCCCCACGTACTCGAAACCCAATTCCTCGCCTGGTTCCGAGCGATCGGCGAGATGTTCACCGAGTCTGTCCGCATGTAGGTGATCAGTCCGGCCTGCCCGCCGATGCCTTCGTAGAGCTCCTGGGCCGTGCCCATGGCTCGCGCCGCGCTCATCCCGAGTCGGTTCACGGCGGCCTGCTGAAACGTGCTCGTCGTGAATGGCGGGACGGGGCCCCGGCGCTTCTCGCCCTTGGTGACCGAAGCCACCCGGAACTGCGAGCGCTTGAACGTCGCCGTCAGCGAGTTCGCCATCTCTTCGTTCGGGATAGCTGGTCCGGCAGCGCGGAAGGGTGGCTTCATCGAAGCACCGCGTGTCATCGAGGGGAACGTCGCAAGGTCTGCCTCGAAACCGCGGCCGGCCTTTTCCAGTCCGGCGTGGATCGACCAGTACTCGGTCGGCACGAAGTTCCGAATCTGCTTCTCGCGGTTCACAATCAGCCCGAGCGCCACGCTCTGGACCCGCCCAGCGCTCGCGCCCCGGCTCACCTTCTTCTGGACAAACCAGGTCAACGGGAAGCCAATCAGCCGGTCGAGCACGCGGCGCGCCTGCTGCGCATCCACCAGGTCCATATCGATCCGGCCCGGCGCTTTTCGCCCGTGATCGGCGGCGCCATCCACCTGCTCGCCCGTGGCTTCCGCGAACGCTGCTTCGATCGCCGGCTTGGTGATTTCGTGGAAGACAACCCGAGTGACCTTGTCTTCCGGGATGCCCGCTGCTTCCTTGATGTGCCAGGCGATGGCTTCGCCTTCGCGGTCGGGGTCTGTCGAGAGGAACACGCGCGAGGCCTTCTTCGCGGCCTCCGCGATGTCTTTTACGACTTCGTTCTTATCCACCCCGCGGCGCTTGTCCTTCACCACGACGTACTTGGGAGTGAAGTCCAGCTTCTCGACGTTTTCGACGCCGTAGCCATAGGGCGGCAGGTCGCGGACATGGCCAACCGAAGCGATGACTTCGTAGTCGTCGCCAAGTATGTTCTTCACGGTCCGGGCCTTGGTCGGGGACTCGACCACCACCAGGTTTCGAGCGCTGCCGCTGTGCCGGGGAGTCTCGGCTGCAGGCGCCGCAGGCGCTCGCCGCGCCCTCGAGGCGGACGCCGGCCGGCGTGTGGTCTTCGTTCCCGTGGTCCGGGAAGTACCCTTGCGGGTTGCTGTTTGAGTTGCCAAAGAAATGCCTTTCGCCGGTGTAGTTCGACCGGCGCGTTTTTCGAGAGTAGAGAGCCTGTTCGTTTTCTGTCTAGTGGGTGGGCCCGAAGGGCCCCGCGCGCGATACGCGCGGGCGACGCAAATCAGGAAATCGCGTAGGTCATTGCCCCGGCCGACCGAACACGTCCTTCGAGTTCGAGTATCTGGAGCGAACCGCTCACCTGCGCGATTGGCAGCCCGGCGTTCCGGGCGATCTCGTCGATATGCAGCGGTCCGTCTACCAACCACTTTAACAGTGGGTGGTCATCCTGCTTTACCGGGGCCTTCTGCTGTTTCGGTGAAGGTGCGGGCCGTTTCTCGAACAGCGCCGGTTGCGATTCGGCCTGCAAGGCGATGGTCGCGGGCACGCCCGTCGCGATCAGGTTCAGCTCCTCGCACAGTTGTTCCGGCGTCGCTACGAGCTTGGCTGTGTTCTCGCGGATCAGTTGGTTTGTCCCATAGCTCTGGCGGGAGAAGATGCTTCCCGGGATCGCGAATACGTCACGGCCCTGCTCGAACGCCCAGTTCGCCGTGTGGAGCGCGCCGCTCCCTTCGCCAGCCTCCACCAGCAAAGCTGCTTTCGCCAGCCCTGAGAGGATGCGGTTCCTCCGGGGGAAATAGTCGCGCCGTGCCGGAATTCCAACCGGATACTCGCTCACGAGACACCCAACCTCTGTGATCCGTTCCGCCAGCCCGGCATTCTCTCGCGGATAGACCTGGTCGATGCCGCCTGCCAGCACCGCCACCGTCGGAGCGCCGTGCTCGATTGCCACACGATGCGCGATCGCATCGACACCTCGTGCCAGCCCGCTGATGATCGCGACGCCTGCATCCGCAAGCACCGAGCAGAAGTGCTCCGCCGCCTGCCGTCCATACGGCGTGACGTGGCGCGTGCCAACAACCGCCACGGCCTGTTCGAACTGCGGGCCCTGTGCTCCCCGGATGAAGATGACCGGCGGGCTCTGCGGGATGTCACGCAGGCTCGTGGGGTAGCTCTCGTCCAGCCAGGTAAGCGCGTGTGCTCCGTGTTTCACCATCAGCGAAAGCTCGCGGTCCGCGTCGAAGGTCGATTTGGCTTTCGCCATTGCCCGCTGGTACTGCGGTTCAAGTCCGGCGCTCTGCACAAGCTCCGATGGCGCGTTCCACGCGGCCTCGATCGTCCCGAACCTCGCCAAAAGCAGCGCGAAA
The DNA here is from genome assembly GCA_050185215.1 of Dehalococcoidia bacterium. Classification (GTDB taxonomy): domain Bacteria; phylum Chloroflexota; class Dehalococcoidia; order Tepidiformales; family Tepidiformaceae; genus Amarobacter. The sequence goes on from JBFWZP010000012.1 coordinate 75,339, forward strand.
TTCGTGCTGCCGAGGCCCGCCCGCCTCAGCGCGAGCCAGTAGGGAAGTTCCGGGTGTTGCTCCACGCCTGAACTGTACAGGCTAGTGCGCGCCCGCGCCCTCGGGCTCCATCTCGTGGACTCGTGCCACTCGCAGCCGTCGCACGCGCCGGCCCGACATGCTGAGCACGCGCAGATTCAACCCATCCACTTCCACCTCGTCCCCCACCGAGGGCAGCCGCCCCAGCTGGTGGATGACGAACCCACCCACCGTGTCGAAATCTTCCGAGTCTATCTCGTAGTCGAAGAGCTCTTTCAGCACGTCCGTCGTCGTGCCGGCGTCCAGCACGACCTCGTCTTCCGAGATAACTTCCATTGCCGGTCGCGCCACGTCGTATTCGTCTTCGATCTCGCCCACGATCTCTTCCAGGAGGTCCTCGATGGTCACGATCCCGGCAGTCCCGCCGTATTCGTCGACGACGATCGCGAGGTGGATTCGGCGGAGCTGCATCTCCTGCAGTAATTCATCCAGGTGCTTCGATTCGGGGATGAAGAAGGCTTCGCGTAGCAAGGCCGAAAGCGGCTTCTCGCCGCCGCCATTGCTCATCGCCCGCAAGAGATCCTTGGCGTAGACAATCCCGACGATGTCATCGATGTTCTCGCGGAACACCGGGATCCGGCTGTAGCCCCGCTCGGTCACGATCGAAGCGACATCTTCCAATCGTGATTCCACGTCTGCTACAGCCATATCGATGCGCGGCACCATGATTTCGCGTGCCGACTTGTCCTCCAGCGCGATGATCCCGCGGATCATCCGCCGCTCCTGCTCCTCGACGCCGCCAGCCGCCTCTTCTCGCTCCACCAGCGTCAGGATGTCCGTATCGGGGTCGCGGGCGACCGTAATGATTGAGCGTGCCACAAGGTGCGAGGGCAGGCCCAGGATGAACGCCGGCACGGCGAACACCAGGCTCGTCACCCGCGCGACGCCGCTCAGCTGCAACGCGGCGATCTCCGGCGAGCGCGCCACCACTAGGCCAACCGTCATCTGGATGAATGCAACGTAAATGCCCCCGATGAGTGCGAATCCGAGCGTTCCGAAGAAGCCTTCGTACTCCCGCGCTCCGAGGAACGCGAACAGTCCGACGATTACGGAGGCTGAAAGGACTCGTGCCGCCGTCAGGGGGCCAAGGAACCTCCCCGGCTGGCCGACATCGCCCGCAATCCGCCTCGCCTGCTTGTTGCCTCGCGCCGCCAGCGCCTGGATGCGAACGTCGCTCGCACGTTCGATCGCCGCCTCGGCGGCCGAGACGGCCCCGAGCAGAAACGACGAGAGCGCGATGACCACCACAGAAGCAACGGTGGAAGCATCCATCAGGAGGCCGCCCCCTCATTCGCCGAACGGCGCGTGAATGGCCTGGCGGGAACGCCGGCCACCGTCTCACCGGGCGCCACGTCTCGCGTTACCACCGCGCCGGTCGCCGTGAACGCGCGCGCTCCAACCGTGACGGGCGCAATCAACATCGTGTCGCACCCGATGAAGGCGTCTTCGCCGATCACCGTCCTGTGCTTGCGCTCTCCGTCGTAGTTACAGGTGATCGAGCCCGCGGCGATGTTGGCGCGCGCGCCGACGTCGGCATCACCCATGTAGCTGAAGTGGTGCATTTTGACGCCGTGGCCAAGGTGCGAGTTCTTGACCTCGGCGTAGTTGTGAATTTCGCAATCGTCGTCAATCGTGGCGCCGCCACGCACGTGCGCGAACGGCCCCAGCGAACAGCGCGCGCCAACGGCCGAATCTTCCACCACCGATTGTTGGACCGTGGTGTCCCGCCCGATGGTTGCGTTTCGCAGCGTGGTCGCCGGGCCGATATCCGCTCCGGTCACCACCACCGATCGGCCGAGAATGTGTGAATTCGGGCGGATCGTTACATCGGCCTCGATCTCTGCCCCTGCATCGATGTACGTCGTCGAAGGGTCGACGATGGTCACCCCGCTCAGCATGTGCCGTTTCAGGATGCGCGAACGCATCGCCGCCTCTGCCTCGGAGAGCCGAAGCCTGTCGTCCACCCCGAGGATCTCGAGCGGCTCGGCAACCGTCGTAGCTCCCGGCGTCCCTGACTTTGCGGCGGCCGCAACCAGGTGGGTGAGGTAGTACTCGCCCTTGGCGCTCACCGGCACGGCGGGCAGCGTGCGCCAGAGCCACGAGGCGTCGAACACGTACTGGCCCGCGTTGATCTCCGCCGGACCGTCGGCGCCGTGGAAGTCCGCGGCTTCCACGATTTCGACCGGGTCTCCGTTGTCATCGCGCACGACCCGGCCAAGACGACCCGGCTCTTCAACAAAACTGGAAACGAACGAAAGCGGGCGCAACAGCCGTACCGTCCGAAGGCTCGTCAGGAGTTCCGGTGTTACCAACGGGCAGTCGCCATTGAGGACCATCACTTCGTCGCAGCCGCTCAGCGCATCCTCGCAGCGCTTCACCGCATCAGCGGTCCCGTTCAACTCGGTCTGGTTCACGAACGTCACGTCGGCCGCTGCGAATGCCGCTCGAACTTCCTCTGCCTGGTGACCTACGACGACGACGATTGTGCGAGGCTTCAGAGCGCGCGCCGCCTGGATCACGTGCTCCCCCATCGGCATCCCGCAGATCGGGTGGAGCACCTTGTGCAGGCGCGATTTCATCCGGGTGCCCATACCCGCGGCCAACACGATGACGCCGAGGTTCTCACTCATGACGGGCGTGCCGAAAGCCACAGCGGCATGTGGCCAAAACTAGCGAATACGTCGGTACTGGGAGGCTCAGAAGCAGTGCGCATAAGGGACGTGAATCGCACGTCCAGCCTCATCGTGGGGCGGCCGAAATAGGCTGTCAAGATATTTATTCGCCGGGGTTAGCATTTCCGTCAGATTCCCCGGCCGTCAGCATCGCGTGTTCATATCGACACTGGAACAACGCGCCCCATAGGATGCTGACACACCTATGACCGAACAGCCGCGCACCGCCGATGAAATTCGTGAGGCCTACATCTCGTTTTTCCGCGAGAAGGGCCACCAGTTGTTGCCGCCCTGGCCCCTCGTGCCGATCGGTGACCCCACCTCAATGTTTACCAGCGCCGGCATGCAGCAGTTCAAGCCCATCTTCATGGGCGAACAGGATGCCCCTGGCTCGCGCGCCGTCACCGTGCAGCGCTGTTTCCGAACAACCGACATCGAAGAAGTCGGCGACCGCAGCCATTGCACCGCCTTCGAAATGATGGGCAACTTCAGCTTTGGCGATTACTTCAAGCGCGAGGCAGTCCAGTACGCCTGGGAACTGATGACCAACGTCTACAAGCTCGATCCGGAGCGACTCCACGTCACCATCTACCTCGATGACGACGACACCCACTTCTACTGGCGCGAGGTTGGTGTACCGGAGGATCACATCCACCGCCGCGACGAGGACCTGAACTACTGGTTCAGCTTCCCGAATGGCACGCCCGGCGCGAGTGGCCCCTGCGGCCCCGACAGCGAGATTTACTACGACCTCCACCCGGAATTGGGGCCCGTCGAGACGGAAATGTCCCTCGAAGAGATGGCGGCCAGCAAGAAGGGCGTCGGCTACGACGAGCGGTTCCTCGAAATCTGGAACCTCGTATTCATGCAGCTCTACCAGCATCCCGATGGCCACCGGGAACCGCTGCCGAAGCAGAACATCGACACAGGCAGCGGACTCGAACGCGTCGCAATGGTTATCCAGGGCGTCGATTCCGTGTTCGAAACCGACATCTTCGAGCCGATCCTCGAGCGCGCGGCAAGCATCTTCGAAGAGACGTACGCCACCGCTTCACCGGACCTCCAGTACGTCATCCGCGCGATGTCCGAACACTGCCGGGCAGCCGTCCTGCTCATCGCCGATGGCGTAGTCCCCAGCAACGAAGGCCGCGGCTATGTGCTTCGACGCGTCATCCGCCGGGCGATTTACCTCGCCCGCCGCGCTGGTGTCACCTCACTGTTCACAGCACGCGTCGGCGGCGCCGCCATCGAGAAAATGGGCGGCTACTACACGCACCTGGCCGAATCGCGCCGCTTCATCGAACAGGCCCTCGATACCGAGGAGGAACGTTTTGTGCGCACGCTCGCGAGCGGTCAGTCGCGCCTTGAGGCCATCCTCGACCGCCTCCGGGAGGCTGGCGCGACCATGGTCCCGGGCGACGAGGCATTCACGCTCTACGACACTTTCGGCCTCCCGCTCGAACTCACCCGCGAAATCGCCGCGAACGAAGGCTTCGGTCTTGATGATGCCGGCTTCCAGGCGGCGCTCGAAGCCCAGCGTACCCGCGCCCGGCAGCAGGGTAAGTTCCTCAAAGGCGAAGTTTCGCCGGCTCTCCAGGCGCTCGGCGAAGACCACTCGAACTTCATCGGTTACAGCCACATCGAAAGCGATGCCGGCGTCGTTGCCATTCTCAAGAACGGCGCCATCGCGGACCTCGCGACCCGCGGGGAAACCTGTGAGGTCGTCCTTACAATCACTCCCTTTTACCCCGAAGGCGGCGGACAGGTTGGCGACCACGGGAACATTCGCACGCGTTCTGGCGTTTTCCAGGTAGAGGACACGCAGGCCAGCGGCGGCGCCATCATCCACCGCGGCCGGGTGACAGAGGGAGAGATCCGCGTGGGAGAGACCGCCCAGGCGACGGTGGATATCGGCATGCGCCACGGCGCCGCGCGCAACCACACGGGGACGCATCTTCTTCACGCCTCATTGCGCCAGGTCCTCGGCACGCACGTTCGCCAGCAAGGCTCGCTCGTGACCCCCGACCGCCTGCGCTTTGACTTCACCCACCTTGAGCAAACGCCCCGAAGCGTCCTCGCCGAAGTTCAACAGCTCGCGAACGAGAAAGTCCGCCACGACCTCGATGTCGCCTGGCGCACCACCGGCTACCGCCAGGCCGTGGAAGGCGGCGCGCTCGCCTTCTTCGGCGACAAGTACGGTGCCGAAGTCCGCGTCGTCGAGATCAAAGATCTCGAAGGAACGTTCAGCGCCGAGCTCTGCGGCGGCACGCACGTCCACCACACCGGAGAAATCGGATACGTCCACGTACTGCGCGAATCCGCCGTTTCCGCGGGCACGCGCCGCATCGAGGCGCTCACCGGCCGAGCCGCCGAGTCTCACCTCATCGAGCAGCAGGAGCGCATCCTCAACATCGCCGAAAAGCTCGGCACCGGGCCATCGGAGATCGAGGAACGCCTCGACGCACTCCAATCCGAACTCGAACGCCTGCGCAAGCAGGGCAGCGAGTTGCAGCGCCTCCAGGGCGCTTCGATGAGCGACGGCCTCATCGACGGCGCCCAGAAGGTTGGGGATGCATTCCTCGTCGTCGCCCGTGCCGATGCCTCGTCGCAAGACGTCCTCCGCGACATCGCGGACCGCGTCCGCAACAAGCTCAAGCCATCGCTCATCATCCTCGGAGCGAACATCGATGGCCGGCCCGCGTTTCTCGCGGCTGCGACTCCGGATCTTGTGGAAAACGGCATCCATGCCGGCAACCTCATCCGCGAGGTCGCGAAGGTCGCCGGCGGCGGCGGCGGCGGCCGCCCGGATATCGCGCAGGCCGGCGCGAAAGACGCATCGCTCATCGACGCAGCCCTCGCCGAGGGCCGCCGAAGAGCAACGGAGGCACTTTCCGGATAGCGATCCGGTGAGAGCGAGGGAGTGGTGTGGCGATGGAGGATCCCGGTCCCATTATCGGCGACGAAGCGGCGGCGCCCCGGGACGATGTCGCCAGCGTAGTCCTCGTTGAACGCTCCGAAGATGTTGCAGCCGTCTGCGGAAGAATCGATGGCGCGCCTACCTGGGCCGTCGTCATCCACGCACCCGGCGGAAACCGCCAGCTCAGCACCGAACTTGGCATGCGCCGCCTCATCCATCACGCGGAAGAAGCCGGCAAAGTCATTGCGATCGCCACCCGTTCCGGTGCACTGAGCTCGCGCGCTCGCGAACTCAACGTACCGGTTGCCCGCAAGCCGCAAAGCATCCGCTGGGACGCCGGTGGGCGCCATGTCGTCCGCGTCGGGAAGTTCAACTTCGCCGCTCCCAGCATTGGACGTTACGTTCAGGTCGCCATCATCGTCGCGGTCGCCTTCGCTGGCCTCTTCCTCATCTTCGCGATGGGGCCGTCCGCGACCATCACGGCGTATCCGCCGACAGAGACCGTCACCGAGGTCATCACCATCACCGCCTCGGAATCCCGCGATTCGGTGAACCTCGAAACCCTCGAAGTGCCTGCAAGCCAGGTTTCGACCCTCGAGAAGTTCACGCTGGCAGCCGCCACCACCGGGACCACGATGGTCGGTACGCAGCCAGCGAAAGCCACCGTCACGGTCACCAACGACACGCAGGCAGCGGTTGTCGTCGCCCAGGGCACGATTGTCTTCGCGGCCCCGGATTTCTTTCCGTTCACATTCGATGAGACAGTCACGGTGCCACCAGCGGGCTCGGTCGAGGCGGTTGTTACCGCCAGCCGCCCCGGCGTCGCGGGCAACGTGGCCGCCGCCGCCATCGCAGGGTGGGAACCCGAAAGACTTCGCTTCCTCAAGATCACGAACGCCGCGCCAGCTGCCGGCGGAGTAAGCGAGCCTCGGCCAGCGGTCGCTCCGGAAGACGTGGCCAGCCTCAACGCCCTTGCGAAGACGCTCGAGAATTCCAATGCAGTGAAGCAGTCGCTCATTGATGCCCGACCGCACGATGCGGTCTTCATGAGCACTGCCTCCAGCAAGGTTGAACTGGGCGCATCTCACCCGGCTGTGGGCACCCCGGCGGATGTCGTGTTCCTTGAAGTGAACGTCAGCCTTTCCGCGCTGGCCGTCCTCGAAAATACGCTTGACCAGGTCGCACGCCAGGTGCTCCACACCCAGGCTGGCGATGGCGAGTTTGTTCCGGGCACCGTCAAAGCCGTCGAGACCGGCGCCCGCCAGCTGGATGCCGATTCCGCGACCATCAGGACCGAGCTCCAGGTCCAGGGCGAACTCGCTCGTGGGGTTACTCGAGACGCCATTCGCAGCGCGGTAAAAGGAAAGAGCGAGGACGAGGTGCTGTCGACCCTCTCCGAGCGGTATGGTATTCAGGACGCTGAGGTCCGGCTTTCGGGCTGGGCGCCGCGCTTGCCGCGCTTCGGGTTTCGTATCGACGTTAACCTCGCGGCTCGACCGGCGACGAACGGATCTGGTTTCGCCATCCCGAATGACACAACACCAACCACAACAGCCACTGCAACCGCGACTGCTGTCCCTTGATCCGGGTGAGGCCCGCATCGGGGTGGCCGTCAGCGATGACCTGGGCCTCTATGCGCACACTCGAGCCGCAATCCGCACACGTTCCCTGGACGAAGCGGTGCGCTCGATTGCACGCATCGTGCATGAGGAATCAATCGCGGAAGTGATCGTCGGTCTCCCCCTCACCCTCGCCGGCGCCCGCGGACACCAGGTGGAGGCGACCCGCCCACTGGTCGAGGCGCTCCGTGCCGCGCTGAACGTCCCGGTCCGCGAAGTCGATGAACGTCTCTCTTCGGCCCAGGCCGTGGCCGCACAACCAAAACTCGGCGGGAAGCGCGATGGCACGCTCGACTCGGCTGCAGCGGCAGTGGTCCTCCAGGGCGTCCTCGATGCCCGCCGGTCGCGGGCAGCCCGATGAACTTTCGCGGTATCACTCCACTCGGCGTCTTTGGCGGGACTGTCGTCGTTCTAGCCGTGTTCGTCGCCAGCTACTGCATGGCCAAGACACCGTCGGCTCAGCTCGGGGAAGACATCATCCCATCCGCGACGCCCGCCACCGACCGCGCCGAGGTTGGATACACGCTTGCCGATGGCCGTTCCGCCGAAGACATCGGCAACGACCTTCAGAAGCTCGGCGTAATCAAATCAGGATCGCAGTTCGAATTTCTCGTCAGCCTGATGGGCCTCCAGAGCTCCCTGAGCACCGGAGACTATCTCTTGAAGAAGAACTCTTCGGCCCTGACCATCGTCCGCGAACTGACGGTCAAAGATGCCGTCCCGGTACTGAAGGTCACATTCCCCGAAGGCATCCGCATCGAAGAGATGGCGGTCATCGCCGAAAAGGCCGGTTTCGGCACGCGGGACGAGTTCCTGGCCGCGGCCGCCAGCGCCAAAGTCCCACCCGGCTTCGAAGACGCATTCCCCGAGGGTGCGTCCCTGCAGGGCTACCTCTTCCCGGATACCTACATCATGCCCGTGGGGTCCACCCCGGCGCAGCTTATCCAGTACATGCTGGACACGCTCCAGGAGCGATTCTCCCCGGCGCTTCGCTCAGCTGCGGCTTTGCACGGCCTGAACACCCACCAGGTCCTCACGCTCGCCTCGATCGTCGAACGAGAAGCAGTCCTGCCCGAGGAACGCCCTCGCATCGCCGGAGTCTTCTATAACCGCCTGGCCGAAAACGACACCCTCGGCGCCGACCCAACCGTTCAATATGCGGCCTCCCTGGTCACGGGCTCGGTGGAGGAATTCGGGTACTGGAAAACGGAACTCACTCAAGCGGACCTCGACCTCGAATCGCCCTACAACACCTACAAGTACCCGGGTCTCCCTCCCGGGCCGATCACCAATCCGGGCCTCGCCTCGATTGAGGCAGTCGCCAATCCAGAGGCGACCGATTACTACTACTTCGTCGCCGACGCCAAAAAGGGCGATGGCTCCCACAGGTTCTCGGTGACTTTCGAAGAGCACCAGCAAAATATCGCTCTGTACGGTTCCCCGTGAGCCGCCGGACCGGCATCATCGGGCACCCGGTAGCCCACTCGCTTTCGCCTGCATTCCAGGGTGCGGCGTTCGCCCATTGCGGCCTCGATGTCAGCTACGAACTCTGGGACACCGAACCGGAGGCCCTTGCCGGGCGCGTCGTTTCTCTCCGTGATCCGTCGTACCTCGGCGCGAATGTGACCATTCCCCACAAGGAAGCCGTCTTTTCATTGCTGGATGAGCTCGGCGGTCAAAGCGCCCGTGTGGGCGCAGTCAACACGATCGTGAACCGGAGCGGCCGCCTCTTCGGCTTCAATACCGATGGGCCGGGCTTTGTTGCCGCCCTGAAGAACGAATCCGCTTTCGACCCGGCTGGGAAAGAGATCCTCCTTCTCGGGGCTGGCGGTGCCGCCCGCGGGATCGCTTTCGCCATGACTGAAGCTCGTGCTGCCCGAGTTGGGCTCTGGAATCGCACGGCCGAACGGGCCGCCAAACTTGCCAGGGACGTCGCCACCGCCGGCGGTCCCGTCGAAGTCGTTTCGTCGCCGAACGTCGAGAATTTCGATTGCATCGTGAACTGCACTTCGGTAGGCATGGAAGGGACTGGCACAGAAGCTGCCTCGCCATGCGATTTTGTGAACGCGCGCGCTTCGGCGCTCGCCGTCGACATCGTCTACAAGCCCGAGGCGACTGCCTTTCTCGCCGCGGCGCATACCGCTGGAATGCGGACCCTGGGCGGCCTCCCGATGCTGATCTACCAGGGTGCACTGGCATTCGAACTCTGGACCGGCGTTCCGGCCCCCGTGGATGTGATGTTCGAAGCGGCCCGCAAAAAACTCGCGGAGCAGCGCAAATGATCGTGGTCGGGATTGTCCTTTTTGCAATTATCTTTCTTGGCGTGGGCTGGGCGGTCTCCACGGAAATGTTCCAGCATCGGGCATGGCGCCGCCGCGTCGAATCCGGGGATACCGATATCGTTGCAGCCTTGATCGAAGAGGCCCTCGCCACCTGGCGTCGAGGCCGGCCTCCGCGTGGGACTCCGGCGAGCCTCTGGGCGGGAGTTCAGGCGACTCAACTCGTCGCCGTCGAGTCCGACGGCGTCACGCTCTCAACTTCGGCCGAAGGCGACTTCCGCACCGAGGGGGGGCGCCGCGTCCAGGTGGCGTCGGCACTCGATGAGGGGATAGCCATCGCTGCGAGATTGCTCGACATGATCATGTACGATGTCCCAAACCTTCGCCTCGGGTATGCCCGCGTCGACGTGTATTCCACCTTCACCGGAGCTGATGGGACGCCTACGCAGTTGCCGATCCTGACGGCAACGGCTGAACGCCACACCGCTGATGAAATGACCTGGGAAGCGCTCACACCCGAAGAGATTCTCGGCCGCTTCGGCGCCAGCTATTCTCGCTCCGCGAACGGCCAACCCGCTCCGATCGAACTCCCTGAGATCCAGGGCACCCCCCCACGCCCGACGGAACAGGCAGCAGCCGATTTCGCTGCATCTCTCGATGGAGGACTCGACTAGTGGGCCACTTCCGTTTTCTTACCGCCGGCGAAAGCCACGGAAAGGGCCTCACGATGGTCGTCGAAGGTCTCCCCGCGGGTTTGCGGCTCGCAGAAAGCGATATCGCGCCCGATCTCGCCCGGCGTCAGGGCGGTTATGGCCGCGGCGGTCGCATGAAAATCGAAAAAGACCACGCGGAAATTACCGGCGGCGTCCGCCATGGTTACACGCTCGGCTCCCCGCTTTCGATGTGGGTCCAGAACCGGGACTGGGTGAACTGGACCGAGAAGATGGCCATCGAACCAGTCCAAACCGAGATCGAGCGGGTCACGCGGATGCGCCCTGGTCACGCCGACCTTCCCGGAGCCATCAAGTACGGCTTCGATGACGTCCGCAACATCCTCGAGCGCGCCAGTGCCCGCGAGACCACCGCCCGCGTTGCCGTGGGGGCTGTCGGCAAGCGCCTCCTCGAAGAGTTCGGAGTCGCCTTTCATAGTCACACGATCTCCATTGGCGGCGTCCATGCCGATGTTCCCGAAGAGATTGACTGGGACGCCGTCGAGGCGGACCCGGTCCGCTGTTCGGACGCCGATTCCAGCCAGAAAATGATCGACGCCATCAACGCGGCCAAACCCGACGGCGACACCGTCGGCGGCGAAGTGGAAGTCCGTGTCTCGGGCGTCCCGCTCGGCCTTGGTTCGCACGTTCACTGGGACCGCAAGCTCGATGGCCGCATTGCCCAGGCTATCTGCAGCATCAACGCCTTCAAGGCGGTTGGCTTCGGGCTCGGATTCGCCTCAACCGAGATCCGCGGGTCGCAGGTTCACGACGTGATCCTCCCGATCTCCGAATGGCGCGGCCAGGCCTGGCGCCATAAAACGAACAACCATGGTGGTATCGAAGGGGGCATCAGCACGGGCGAGGAGATCATCGTCCGGGCGGCCATCAAGCCGATCCCCACGCTTGCTCATCCGCTGCCTTCGGTCGACCTCGACACGGGCGAGGAGGTGCTCGCTCACTACGAGCGCAGCGATGTCTGCGTCGTCCCGGCGGGAGGTGTCGTGGCCGAGGCCATGGTCGCGATCATCCTCGCCGACGCCTGGCTCGAAAAATTCGGCGGCGACACCATCGAGGAGTCCCGCGCCAACTACGAACACTACCTCACGACGATCGGGCCGCGAGCCCGCAGAGACTGATGGTCCCGCAGCGCATCTTCCTTGTTGGCCTTCCAGGCTGCGGTAAGACCACCGCGGGGAAGCTGCTCGCCCAACGCCTGGGATGGGACTTCGAGGATTCCGACCACGAAGTCGAGCGCTCGACCGGTCGTTCCATCCCCGAGATCTTCAGTTCTGCGGGCGAGTCGGCCTTCCGGGAACTCGAAGCTGCGGCACTCTCGAACCTCGCCTCGCGCGAGCCCATAGTCATCGCGACAGGCGGCGGCGCGCCCACCTATGCCGCCTCGCGGAATGTCCTGAGCACCGGATTTGCGGTCTGGCTCTCGGTCTCCCCCGAAGAGGCTGCGCGCCGCGCCACCTCGGAAGTCGGCGCCACGGAGCGGCCGCTTCTGGCCGGGCCGGGAGGTCCTTCGGTACCGCCGGTGGAGCGAATGACCGCGCTGCTGGAGGCACGCGCCGACTTTTACCGGGCCGCCGACGCCGCCGTCGATGTGGAAGAGCTCAGTCCGGAATCAGTCGCCTTCGAAATCGAGATCCTCTGGGACGAATACGCTCGCCAGCACCACAACGACCGCGAGGCCCGTGCCGAAGAGATCCTGCCGGTCACCCTCCAGCCGGCCGCCACCGTCCGGACGCCGAACGCGACCTACCCCGTCATCGTTTCGAATGGCTGTTTCGATGCCATCGGCGCCGTTTGTCGAAACGTGGGACTCCGTGGCCGTTCCTTTATCGTTTCCGATACGGCGGTTGGTCCGTTGTTCGTCGAACGTGCCCGCGCAAGCCTCCTCCAGGCTGACTACGAAGCACAGACGTTCATGATCCCGGCCGGCGAGGATCACAAGACCCTCGCCACCGTCGAGACCGTCTACGACTGGCTCATCGCCAACCGCGTCGAACGATCCGATTTCGTCGTTTGCGTTGGTGGTGGTGTCGTCACGGACCTTGCGGGCTTCGCCGCCGCCACCTGTCTCCGCGGCATCGACTTCATCCATGCCCCAACTTCGCTGCTGGCAATGGCCGATGCGGCGATCGGCGGCAAGACCGGCGTCGACCACCCGCGCGCAAAGAACATGATCGGCGCCTTCGCCCAGCCCCGTGCCGTCGTAATCGATCCCTCCGTCCTCAACTCCCTCCCCCCGCGACACCTCCGAAACGGGTGGGCGGAGCTCATCAAGCACGGGCTCATCCTCGACGAACAACTCTTCAGAGACCTCGAAGACCGGTCGGTCGACGGGCCACCCCTCATGTCCGCCGAACTCATCGCCAGGAGCGTCGCCATCAAAGCCGAAGTCGTCTCCGACGACGAGCGCGAGGCTGGCCGCCGAACACTGTTGAATTACGGCCACACGGTCGGCCACGCCATCGAATCCGTGACCGGGTTCTCGCAATACCTCCACGGTGAGGCCGTCAGCATCGGTATGCGCGTGGCCGCGCTCATCTCGAAAGACCTGGGCCTGCTCCACGACGACGAGTACCAGCGGCAACAGCTCGTCCTGAAGGCCTTCGGGTTGCCCGAATCTGCCCCTGGGCTGGACGTCGATGCAGTCCTCGACGCCACGCTCTCGGACAAGAAAGTCCGCGCCGGAAAGGTCCGCTGGGTGCTCCTGGAGGGCATCGGCAACGCCGTCACCCGGGACAACGTCCCCGATGAGGTGGTGAGGCGGGCGGTTCAAACGGTTCTCCTCCCGGCCTGACGTCATCATGGTATGATGACGCTGTGAGAACGATAGTCGACCTGACGGATGAGCAGATAGAGGATCTTCGGCGCCTTTGCGAACGAAAGCACATTTCGCGGGCTGAGGCCGTCCGGCGGGGAGTCGCGCTGCTTCTCCGCAGCGAGGAAGAGACTGTCGACGATCTTCGAAGGAAGCGCCGCCAGGCGTTGAAGGCGGCTTTCGGAAGTTGGAAGGATCACGGGATCGACGGGCTCGAATACCAGCGCCAGATTCGCGCGGAGTGGGATCGCGAGTGGGACCCGGACTGACCGCAGCCGTCGCCGATAGCAACATCATCGTTGATGCGCTGAACGGACACGGCTCAGCTTTTGAAACCATCGACGGCCTGGCCGAATGCGCAATCAGTCGCGTCACGTGGATCGAAGTTCTCGCCGGCTGTCGAACGCCCGCTGAGGACACCGTCGCCCGTCAACTTCTCTCCACGCTGACCGTCATCGAGGTGACTCCGCAAATTGCCGAACATGCCGTCGCGCTCCGGCGTGAGTTCCGCCTCAAGCTCCCCGATGCCCTTATCCTCGCGACCGCCAGAGACCGGGATGTTCCGCTGGTCACTCGCAATACCAGGGACTTCCCTGCTGACGACCCCACCATCCGCGTACCCTACCGGTTGTGACCACCTCCTTTCGCGTAACCGCTGGCACCGGTGACCCGGTCGGGCCACGCGTCGGCCTCCTTAGCACCACGCGGGGCGAGATTCGCACACCCGCCTTCATGCCCGTCGGCACCCTGGCCACGGTCAAAACGGCCAGCCCCGACGAAGTCCGTTCCACCGGCGCCGATATCCTCCTGGTCAATGCCTACCATCTCTACCTTCGGCCCGGTCACGAACTCATCGAACGCCTCGGCGGGGTCCACCGTTTTATGGGCTGGGACAGGCCCATTCTTTCGGATAGCGGCGGGTTCCAGGTCTTCTCACTCGCAGGCCTGCGAAAGGTCAGCGAGGAGGGCGTCCGCTTCCGCTCCCACATCGATGGCTCCGAACACTTCTACACGCCCGAACTCGCCATGCGGGTCCAGGCCGCCCTCGGCGTCGACATCGCCATGCCCCTCGACCACGTCCTCCCCGGTGAATCCGGCCACGATGCCGCAAAGGACGCCGTCGAGCGCACCCTCCGCTGGTTTGAACGCTGCCGCGCCGCGGAGCCAGGACTCGCAACCTTCACCATCATCCAGGGCGGGGTCCACCAGGACTTGCGAATTATGCACGCCCGCGAAGCCGCGAAACTCGACCCGCCTGGATTCAGCATCGGCGGCCTCTCCGTCGGCGAATCGAAATCTTCGATGTGGGCCATGACCGAGGTCGTTACCCGCGAGCTCCCGGTCGACCGCCCCCGCTACCTGATGGGCGTCGGCAGCCCGGAAGATCTCGTCAACGCCGTTGGCCGCGGAGTGGACATGTTCGATTGCGTCCTCGCCACCCGCCTCGCTCGCAACGGCACGCTCTTCACGGACTCCGGCCGCGCAAACATCCGCAACGCTCGCTTCCGCGAAGACCCGCTCCCAATCGACGCCGGCTGCGACTGCATGATGTGCAACGGCTTCAGCATGGCCTACGTCCACCACCTCTTCCGGAACGACGAGCTCCTTGGATACAGACTCGCCACACTTCATAACATTCGCTATCTGGTACGCCTTACCGAACGCATGCGCGAGGCAATCGAGGCCGGCCGTTTCGATGACTTCGCCACCGACTACCTCGGCCGCTACCAGGCCGTCGACGAAGAGGTGCGCCGCGCACAGAAGGCAAAATGGGTCGAACGAGGCAGGCCCGAAGGGAAAGGCTGAGCGTGAAGATTCCGGTGGTCGGGGTTGCGGCAACCGGTGAGTCGTGTACGGTGAGCGTCCCCCTGCAAGGCGACTAACGCTGGGGACGGGTACGCCAGGGCGTGCCGGTTGACAGGTATCGGAAGAGAGGGCTATTCTTCTCCTTCGGGCCTTGCGAAGGGCCAGCGCACTTTAACAACTGGATAGCGGACGAAAGAGAACGTCTGGGAACCCGTTTAACGGAATT
>JBFWZP010000013.1:0-76808 GCA_050185215.1 Dehalococcoidia bacterium
CCGCGAGGCCTTCCGCGCTCTCAAACGCTTTATCGCCCGCGCGGTCTTTCAAGCCTGGAAAGACTGCTTCCCGCCGCCCCTACCGGCTCCTGTTCAACCTCTCGGTTGAACATAGGAGCGTCTCCCGACTCCTGCGTCGCGGGTGAAGGGGAGTTCAGTGTGCGGTTGGGTTTCACGACCCTCGGCGCTGCCCTGGCGGGGACCTTGCAGCGGCGCTCGCTTACGCTCGTGGTTCGCTGCTCCTGATCAGACGGCAATGGCGTCGCTGATGCCGGGGACCGGGTAGGCGCGGGCGAAGTCGGTGACTTCGGCGTGGACGGACTCGCGGACGCCTTCGCCATCGGGATCCTTCAGGACGCGGACGATCCATTTGCCGACGCGCTTCATTTCTTCGACCCCCATGCCTCGCGAGGTCAGCGCCGGGGTGCCCATGCGCAGGCCGCTGGTGATGTAGGCCGACCGCTGGTCGTAGGGGATGGTGTTCCGGTTGGTGATGATCCCGGCGCCCTGGAGGGCGTTCTGGGCCTTGAGGCCGCTAATTCCCGTGGAATTGCAGTCGATGAGGAGGAGGTGGTTGTCGGTGCCATCGGAGACGAGGCGGATGCCGCCGGCTTTGAGTTCTTCGGCGAGGGCAGCGGCGTTGGTGACGATCTGCTTCGCGTAGGTCTTGAACTCAGGCTTGAGGGCCTCGGCGAAGGCGACGGCTTTGGCGGCGATGCTGTGGAGATGAGGGCCGCCCTGCGTGCCGGGGAAGACGCCGCGGTCCAGGGCGTCGGCGTGTTCGATGGTGGAGAGGGCGAGGGCGCCGCGCGGGCCCCGGAGGGTCTTGTGGGTGGTGGTGGTGATGACATCGGCGTGCCCCACCGGTGTCTGGTGGACTCCGCCGGCGACGAGCCCGGCGATATGCGACATGTCGACCATGAGGAGCGCGCCGTTCGCGTGCGCGATCTCGCCGAAGGCGGCGAAATCGATGGCGCGTGGATAGGCGGTGGCGCCGGCGACGATGATCTTGGGCTTCGATTCCTCGGCGAGACGCTTCACTTCGGCGAGGTCGATAACTTCGGATTCGCGGTCGACGGTGTAGGGGACGAAGTTGTACAGGCGGCCACTGAAGTTGACCGGCGAGCCGTGCGTCAGGTGGCCTCCCTGGCTGAGCTCCATTCCCATGATGGTATCGCCCGGGTTCACGAACGCCTGGTAGACCGCCATGTTGGCCTCGGCGCCGCTGGTGGGCTGGACGTTCGCGTGTTCGGCGCCGAAGAGTTGCTTCGCCCGGGCGATAGCGAGTTCTTCCAGGCGGTCGCTGTGCTGGTTGCCAGCGTAGTAGCGCTTACCGGGATAGCCTTCGGCGTACTTGTTCGTGAAGACGGAGCCGGTCGCTTCGAGTACGGCCGCCGAAGCGTAGTTTTCGCTGGCGATCATTTCGAGCGACTCGATCTGGCGAGTGCGCTCGTCGTTGATGATGGCGGCGACCTCCGGGTCGAGGCGTGAAAGTGCGGACATGGGAGCCTCCGCTGGGTTCGCGTGTGGGAGTGGATCTAAGAGTAGGGGGAGATGGTTGGAGGGTGAAGCGTCCTCCATCTCGCTGGCCCTTCTCTCAAGCTTGGGAGAAGGGGGGCGCGTGCAAGCGGGGATGGACATTGGCATACGGTCGCGTCGCCGTCCCGCTTCCTGCCGGTCGCGGCTCTGATTTGGCGGCGGATCAGGACCAGCGGTCCCAGCGCATGATCTCGGCGGTGGGTTTGCGGGTGACGGGGCCGAAGTTGCCCATGGGGTAGCCGACGGGGATGAGACAGAAGGGCTGGATGTCTTCGGGGAGGGAGAGAACTTCGCGGGCGGCGTTGCGGTCGGCGATGGCGAAGGTGGTTGGGGTGGCGGCGAGGCCGAGGGCGCGGGCGGCGAGGAGGAGGTTCTGGACGCCGGGCCAGATTGAGCCGCCTGAACCAGCGCCGGCAGCGAAGGTGTCGCGGACGGGAAGGGCGACCTGGAGGCAGGCGATGATGAGGGCGGGGATTTCGGCGAAGTGTTCGGCCTGCCAGCGGACGGCATCGAGCATGCGTGCTCGCTTCTCCTCAGACTGGTGGGGGAGGGCGGCGGCACGCCCGCCGCTGGGGGCGGTGTAGGCCTCGAACACCTTCCGGTTGAGTTCGGCGAGCTTCTCTTTCTGAGAACGGTCGCGGACGACGATCCAGCGGCCGTTCTGCTGGTTCGAGCCCGAGGCAGCCTGGTTGGCGGCGTCGATCAGTTTCACGAGGAGTTCTTCGGGGACGGGATCTGGTTTGATGCGGCGCATGGCACGGGTGGTGTACATGACATCGAAGATGCCCATCTGGTCGGACATGGTGCGGCTCCTGCTCTGCGAATAAGGTGCCTTCACTATACGAAGGGTCGGCGGCCGGCGTGAGCGACGCGACCGCGTTCCATGGCCCCCGTACACTCGAACTGTGAAGACGGAAATCCCGGGACTTCAGCTGGGCGAGAACTGGACGAGTGCGGTGGCCGCGCTCGAAGGGATCCTCGGGCACCTCGGCCAGCCGCTGCCGCGACATGCGCTGATGGGGCTGACCGGTCACGCATGGCACATGTGCCTCGGAACGAAAGGCGAAGTCAGCGCGCTGCCCTCGGGGCCGGCCGACCTCGACTGGCAGGCGATGGTGGATCGATATGCGCGGACGGGCTTCCGGTGGGAGCGCTTCGGCGGCGAACTGCCGGGCGAAGGTCCGTGGGAGGAGATGCGGGAGGCGGCGGCCGCCTGGGCGATGGGCCACCTCGATGCCGGTCGTCCGCTTATCGGCTGGGATTTCCACCTGCACGAGCACGGGATCGTCTATGGCTACGACCAGGACCGCGGTGGTTTCCTCGTGCACGATGTCCTGACGCCGGAATTGGGGCCGTTCGTGTTGTGGGATGTGTGGCCAACGGCGGCGATCGGGAAGCTGGAGTTGTTCGCGCCGGTAGAACCGGTGGAGCCCGACCCGCTGGAGAGCATCGGCGGGGCGCTGCAGACGGCGCTCGACTGTTTCGCCGGCACGGACGGCCCGGAAGACGGCCAACCGCGAGGAACAGCCGCAATCGATGCCTGGGCCGAGGCATTCGATGGCGATGGCGAGATCGACCGCGCCGGGAACGCCTACACACTGGTGGTGTTGCAGGCAGCACGGACCGACGGGGCCATTTTCCTCGAGGATGTCGCCGAGTCGATCCCGGAGTTGGCGAATCCGCTGACGGTGGCGGCGGCCTCCATCCGCGAACAGGTGAAGGCCCTCTCGCCGCTGATCACGCTGTTTCCGTTTCCTTCGGGCGGGCACGGGAACGTGAACAACGCAGGGCTGCGGCGGGCGGCGGCGATGGCGCTGAGACGGGCCGCGAAGCACGAGCGGGACGCGGCGGACGGGATCCGGGCAGCACTGGCGATATTGGAGGACTGAGGAGCGCCGCTCGGAACCTCGAGAGCGGCGATCGACTTGCTGGTCGCGGATCTGGCCCTCATCCCCCGGCCGCTGGGCACTTTCTCTTGTTGGGACCTCGTGGTCGGGCGCGGCGAGTGGGCTAAGATTTCGCGATGAAGACGTATCCCGTTTCCAATGACCTTTCGACGCCGCGCGGCTATAGCCACGTGGTTACTTCCACCGGTGGCAAGACTGTGTTTGTCGCCGGGCAAATCTCGCTGGACAAGGATGGGAACATCGTTGGGCGCGGTGACCTTCGGGCGCAGGTGACCCAGGTGCTGGAGAACGTGAAGGCCGCCCTCGCGGCTGGCGGGGCGACCTTCGCCGACGTGGTGAAGCAGAACACCTACGTGGTGAATTTGAACCCGGACATGCTCGCGACGATCCGTGAGGTTCGGGGCCAGTACTTCCCGGCGGAGAACGCTCCCGCAAGCACGCTGGTCGGAGTGACGGCCCTGGCGATGGAGGGTTTGCTTATCGAAGTCGAGGTGGTGGCGGTCGTCGACTGAGGGCGGAATCGGCGGGTGGTTGGCCGGGTGCGGAACATTGACGAAGTCACATAAAAAGACCCTTGACAAGGCATTTTGAAGGAGTACTTTGGTTAACAGACACCGCGATGAACCACCCGGTTTGAAGAGGATCGGGAGCGATGGGGAAATCGCAATGACGTGAGGAGAAGGCCTATGCTACGGAAGCTTCACGCAGTCTACGGAGTCTGGATTGTGCAGAGAGATGGCCTGCATTGAGCAGGCCGGACACCGCAGTCATGCAGGACAGGTGTCTCGAGAGTTTTTACCAAAAGTGCCGGGCGTAAGTTAGGAAGATCTGCACGAAGCAGCACGTCCCGGATTGCTCCCCTCGGGAGCAGCAATGACGCCAGTGTTCCTGCGAACAAATGACATCTCGCTTTCGTTCAGCCGCCCGGTTGGACGAAAGAGGAGCGAAAAGTAACAGGCCCCGATGGATTCGGGGCCTGTTTGCGTGTGCGGGCGCAGTTGGAACTAGAAAATCAGGATGATGAGCAGGACGACGAGGACGATCGTCAACAGACCACCGCCACCCCAGGCATAGGCGTGACCTTCTTCGTTGTTGGACCGGTTGCGCAGTGCCTTGATGGTGTTCTTGATGCGAGTCATTGGGCATCTCCTCCTTCCATTCGCTCCATTTTCGGTGCCCAGCGCTCGCTAAGGCCTTTCGCCCATGCCGGCATTCCTTGCACTTTCGTAAAGGCAGCGGCCATTCGTGCCCGAAAGGGCCCGTTTCGCTAGTCTGCGCTTGTGTGGCGAACTATCCGGACAACCCTCACGCTCCTGGCAATCATCGCCGTCGCCGCCCCGGGGTTTGTGCCTGGCGGCGCTGGCCGGGCGCTTACCGTGCAAACCGTCGAAGTGAGTGAGGGCGGATTCAACCCCGGCGTATGCCGGATGAACAGGGAGTTCGTGCAATTCCACAACGTCGGTTCGACCACGATCCGCGTCGGCAAGCCCGGGGTGACTCCCGGAGATCCGCCGTTTGACGTGCGGACGATCGAACCCGGCGAGTACTCCTCCAAGTTCTCAATCCCCTATGGCGGTTCGACGACGTTCATCGACGTGGACCACCCGGAACACTCGATGGAAGTGATCACGCCGGTGTTCGTGGAGTACTGGGAGCCGATCTGTACGCCGGACCCGGACTTCAGGCCGCCGCAGCCTCCTTGCCGGGGAAATGAGTTCTGCCTGCGGATGCCGGCGGTGGCGTTCGACTGAGCGCCTTTCGGCAAGGTAGGGAAACCGCTGCTTTCCCGTTTCCTGTTCAATCGTTACGGTAAGTGCGCCCGTGGTGGGGTGGGGACCTGAAGGTTCGGTATGCGCGTAGTTTCTTACCGGCCGCTGTTTGCGGCTTTGGCGCTCATGATGGCGCTGTTCGGAGCAATTTCCCTGGCCGTGTTTGGCGGCGGTGACACGCCGGTGGGCGCCGTCACGCGGTGGACCGTTGAGGTCGACAAGGAAGGCTTCAACCCGCGCCACTGCAACATCGTCCGGAACGACGAAGTCCAGTTCAAGAACGTATCCGACGTGCCGATCCGCGTATACAAGCCGGGGTTCGGCGGGCTTCCCGATGATCCGGACTGGACGTTGCAGCCGGGCGAAACTTCGGGTTCTCTGAAGTTCACGGCGGGCGGCAGCTACGAGTACTTCTCGGAATTCGGCGACTCCGTGACTGTCTTCACTCCGAACAATGGGAACGGCACGCCCGGGTGTTCGAAAGAAGCGCCGACACCCACGCCGACGCCGACGTTCACGGCAACGCCTACAGCAACACCGCCCCCACCGAAGCCGGCGAAGTGCACCTGGAATGGCTGCGCCGTCACCGTTGGGCTGGCCGCCGACGGCGACTAAGACACGCGCTTTACCGCGCAGGTAGAATCGGGCGGGTGGAACTCGCACGCATCCAGGCGCCTTCGGGAACGCTCAAAGCGCTCCTGGCTTCGCCGCGGCACGAAGGCCCGCGGCCGGGTCTGATCATCATCCACGAAGTGATGGGCCTGAATTCCGATATGCGCGCCAAGGCGCAGCGTTTCGCCGACATGGGCTACGTGACCCTCGCGCCAGACCTCTTTTCCACTCGCGGACCGATGCCGCTCTGCATCATGAGGACCGTGCGTGGGCTGAAGGACGGCAAAGGTCCGGTGTTCGCCGATCTCGATGCCTGCCGGGGGTGGCTGGCTGATCGCCCGGAGGTCGATGCCTCGCGCATCGGGGTTGTTGGTTTCTGCATGGGCGGCGGCATCGCGTTGCTTTTCGCCGTGCGAGGGGAGGTCGGCGCCGCGGCTGTGTTCTATGGGAGCGTCCCGAAGGAGCAAGACGACCTGGACGGTGTGTGCCCTGTGCTGGGCGGCTTCGGCGGACGCGACCGCGTATTCGGGAAGAACGGCAAACTCCTCGCGCACCACCTCCAGGGCCTGCAGGTCGCGAACGACGTGGTTACCTATCCGAAAGCCGGCCACAGCTATATGAGCGACCACAAGGGCGTCTTGGCGAAGCTCAACTCCTGGGGTCCCACGCGGGTGGGTTACAACCCCGCGGCCGCGGAGGACAGCTGGAAGCGGATGGAGACCTTTTTCGAGACGCACCTCGGCGAGGCTTCTCCCCCGGCTGCTCACTAGGGGCTCGGCTTCAGGGCCCTCGCTCGCTTTCAGTTCGATTGCTAGACCAGGTTTTCAGCGCCGCCTTCGACGAGTGCCACCACTTCGCGGCCGGCTTTCTGGAGCGCGCTGGCGGCCATGGTCGCGCGCTGGCCGCTGGCGCAGACGACAAGTGCGCGCGGCGGGGCGAACGCGGCCCACGACCGGAACTCATCGAACGGCAACTCAACCGCATGCGGGATTGGGAGCGCTTTCTGCTCATCCTTGAAGCGCGTATCGACGACCGGGAGGCGCGAGTCCGCGATGATTTCGCGCGCTTCCCCGATGGTTGCCGCGGCCAGCATGTCGATGGGCCGGCCCGCCGATTGCCATTCTGAGAAAGGGAGGAAACCGCGAACGTCTTCGTAGCCAATACGGAACAGGTCGACCGTGACCCGCCGGGCCTGTGCGGCATCGGCTGCGATCAGGACGATGGGCGCGTTAAACGGGATCATCCAGCCCACGTAGGCGAGGAAGCTGGTGCTCTCTTCGATTTCGAGCGACCCCGGGATGTGCCCGTGCGTGAATTCCGTGCGAGGACGGATGTCGATCACCGTGGCCGTCGTGCTCCCCACATCATCAAGTTCGAGCAATGGCGGCTCCGGTGGGGCGCCGAATACGCGGGGGCCGGCGCGGTTGATCGGGGCCATGTACGCGTAGTAGCCGGGTATGGGAGGCGAAGCCGCCAGTTGGATGGCCGCGAACTCCTCAGGCGAGGTCGTCAGGAACGCCGGGTTCCGGATGAGCTCTTCGGAGAGCGGCCCGCTGCGTTCCATCGCCGAGCCGGTGGAACTGCAGAACGAACCGGAACCGTGCGTTGGGAAGAGCGACGAGGTCGGTGCAAGTTTGGCGCAAATGTCCTGGGCCGTCTGCCACTGGAGGCGGGTGAGCTCGGCGGTGTGTTCGCTCCCGAGGAGGTCGGTGCGGCCGGCGCTGCCCATCAGGAGGGCGCCGCCGGTGAAGGCAGCTTCGACGGCGCCCTTCTCGCTGATGCCGAGATAGGCCGTGTGCTCGTAGGTGTGGCCCGGTGCGGCTACGGCGCGGAGGCGTGCGCCGCCGAACTCGATGTCTTTGCCATCTTCCAACGCGATATGCGGGAACTGGAGGCCGGCGTTGGCCGGGGCAACCACGTGCGCACCGAGGGCGGCAAGTTCGCGCCCGCCGGAGACATAGTCGTTGTGGACGTGCGTTTCGAAGACGTACTGGATCGACACATTCAGGCGCTCGGCAGCGGCCAGGAACGGCCGGACATCGCGCTGCGGATCGACTGCCGCGGCGACGCCACCGGCGATGACCAAATAAGAAGAGTCGCCAAGGGACTCGGTGATGAACTGCTGGACCTTCATGTGCACCTCGGGACAGTCGCGGCGATCACAGCATACCGTCCCGAGGATGGCACGGGCATTCAGGCGACAAGCCGCTCGCGAATGTGGCGCTGCATGGACAGACCGACGCCCAGCGTGGCGAGGAACTCGGTAACTCCGCCGTATTCGCTGCGGACCGAGCCGAGGAACTCGTGAATCGGCTCGGGGGTGGTGGCGACGAGCTGGTTCCACTGTTCGCGGGTCATATCCATCTCGCGCATGTTGCGATCGAAGCGATCGATGTGCGGGACGAGTGCGGCGCCAGTGAGCGAGTAGTCGTGGGCGATATCGTCATCCGAGACGCCGAGGCTGGCGAGGAGAAGCGCCGCGGCGATGCCCGTTCGGTCGCGGCCGCCTGTGCAGTGGAACAGCAGCGGAAGGGACTCGGCATCGGCGAGTTCGTTGAAGAAGCCGGCGAAAGCATCTCGTCCGGTCTGCGTCATCTGGGTGTAGAGGACGTTCCAACTGACCTGGCCATCGCGGATGGCGTGTAGCCGGGCTCGTTGCTCTTCCGGGGTGGTGACGGTCTGGGCGCTGACGGCGAAATTCTTGTGGCGGATGCCAACGGTATCGAATGGGGCGACGCCATCCGCTTCCAATTCGGAGGGATTGCGGAAGTCGACAACCGTTCGGATGCCGAGCGTCTCGGAGAGTCCGGAGAGACCGGCAGGCGTGATGTGATGAGTCATCGCGGAGCGATAGACGAGGCCGTGGCGAACGCGGCCAGCAGGGGTTGCATGGCCCCCAAGGTCGCGGAGGTTAACGGCTCCTTCGACTTCGTTATCGAGGATTCGTCCGAGTGTCGCTTCCATTTCTATCTCCAGGGATCACGAATTTGCGGTGAGGCAGCGACAACGTTGGGGAAGCCCTGTTAATGGCTTGTGCATGTTTTCGGACGGCTGAGATGTCTGGTATGTGAAGTTTTCGACGCTAATCAGCCGCTAACAGTTCATTCGCAATCCGTTCATCTGGCGGCGCGAAACATGGCTCCCAGCACACATGGGGGCACGGAATATGGACGACGAACTGAACGGAGTAATCACTCGCAGGCGGCTGATCGGCGGCGCGGCGAGCCTTGCGGCCGTGGCAGCGATCGGGGCTGCTTGCGGGGGCGATGACGACGACGACAGCCCCCAGGCGACAAGCCCGGCCGGCTCGACCGCTGTCGCCGCGAACCCTACTTCGAAGGCCATCCCTTCGGAGCTGGTGGTGGCGAACGAAGCAGAACCGGACGACCTGCTTCCCTACTTCTCGGGTTTCGGCGCGGGACTCGTAATGCGTTCCATGTACGAGACACTGGTTGAGGTTCGGATGGCGCTGAAACCGGACGGTTCCGCCGACATCACGTACGTGCCGATGCTGGCCGAAAGCTACAAACAGACCAGCCCGACGACATTCGAATTCAAGCTGCGCCAGGGCGTGAAGTTTCACGACGGCGAACCGTGGAACGCCGAGGCGGCCAAGACCGCAGCCGATATTTTCCTGGACGTGCCGGGCACGCAGGCGCTCAAGAAGAGCCCCATCCTCGTGTCTGTCGCGAAGGCCGCCCGCATCGTCGACGAGATGACCATCGAGTTCACCTCCAACGCACCGACGAGCGAGAACGAGTTCCTGTTTGGCGTCCGCCTCGGCTATTCCGCCGTTTCGCCGAAAGCGCTCCGCGAAAACGGCGGCATGGCCGGCATGATCGAAAAACCAGTTGGGACGGGGCCGTTCAAGTTCAAGAGCTGGTCACGCGGCCAGGAGATCAAGCTTGAGAAGAACCCGGACTACTGGAACAAGGACGTCACGAACATCCCGGCGCTGAAGTTCATCACGCGGAAAGAGGCGAGCGTTCGCGCGCAGACGGTGAAGAGCGGCGAGGCGAACTTCGCGTACAACATCGGGGCGGAGCAGGGCGATTCACTCGAGTACAAGGTGGTCGGAGGCGGCTTCCAATCGAGCGGCATCCGCCTGAACAACTCGATCGCGCCGACCAACGACATCCGCGTGCGGCAGGCAATCAACCTGGCCATCGACCGGGATTCCATCAACAAGAGCATCTTCAAGGGGACGGCGCAGCCGATCGGGTTCTTCGCCTTCCAGCCGGTGAAAGGTGCAGCCGTACGCGTACAAACCGGATGAGGCGAAGAAGCTCATCGAACAGGCCGGAGTGAAGGGCCAGGAACTGGAGTTTGTCTACGGCGAGGGCCGCATCCCGGAAGAGAATCAGCTCGTTGAAATCTACAAAAGTGAACTGGAGGCGATTGGCCTGAAGATCAAGCTGACCCGGCTTGAGGCGAAGCAATACAACGAACTCGGCGGGAAGCCCTTCACCGAGCAACCGCCGCTGTACATGGAGACGACGAGCTCGGGGAACTACGGCGAAATTGCCTCGGGCCTGCGGGACAAGTACGGCTGCAAAGGCACCGGGACATTCTGCGATGCGGCGTACGACGCCGAGTTCGCAACGCTGGCAACGCTTTCGGGAACGGACCGGCTGAACTCGCTGCAGTCGATCGCAGAGCGGCTGCAGAACGAAGCCACGCCCCGGGCGTGGGTGATGGGTGTGCGCCAGGTGCACGGGCTCAGCGAAGGGGTGAAGACCGACCTGCCGTTGAACGCCTACCTGCTCATGACCGATCTGAGCTTCGCATGATCCCGTACCTCATGCGGCGATTGGTGGCAGGGGCCACGGTCGTGATAGGTCTGATCACCGTCACGTTCTTTGCCTCGCACTACATCGGCGATCCGGTCTTCCTGCTCGTGGACCGCGAGTTCACCAGCGACGCCGAACGGGAATCGCTGATCAAGTCCGCCGGGTTCGACAGGCCGGTATGGGAGCAGTTCTGGGACTTCATCGTGGCTGCCGCCCATGGCGACTTCGGCACTTCCATCTGGCAGAACCGGCCGGCGGCCGAAGTGGTCCTGGAGCGATTACCGGCCTCGATGCTCCTGGCGGGATGCACGCTCCTGGTGACGTTCGCGATTGCCATCCCGGCGGCGGTTCTCGCGGCACGCAGCGGAAACGGACGGGTGAACGCGGTCATTACTGTGATATCGACCGCGCTTGGATCGCTGCCGGCGTTCTGGTTCGCGCTCGGGCTTATCTTCGTTTTCTCGGTCGAACTGAAGTGGCTTCCGACCGGCGGGTACGGCTCGTGGAAAAACCTGCTGCTGCCTGTCCTGGCGCTCGCCGTCGCGCCAATCGGACGGTACACGCAATTACTGGAAGCGGGAATTTCGACCGAGTTGCGGCGCCAGTACGTGAGCACTGCACGGTCCAAGGGCCTGAGCGAACGGATGGTGATCGCTCGGCACGTCATCCGGAACGCCGGCATCATCGGGATCACTCTCCTTGGCGGCGAGATCATCGCGCTGCTGAACGGAGCGGTTCTCGTGGAGACGATTTTCTCGTGGCCGGGCGCCGGCCAGATCGCGCTGACGGCGGTCCTGCGCAGGGACCTTCCGGTGTTGATGGCGTGCGTCGTATACATCGGCGTGGTGGTCACCGTGGTCAATTTGCTGGTTGATGTCGCGTATGCGGCGGTTGACCCCCGGGTGCGGTTCTCGTGAGCGCGGCGCCGGGCGCGCTTGAAGCTGCCGGGCAGTTCGGCGAACTGCCGTTCGGGCGATTCACCCGGCGGGTTGGCGCCGAAGTTCGAAAGCGATCCGTCTACGCGATTGCGGCAGCGATCCTGCTCCTCGTTGCTGTCATCGCAGTCTTCGGGCCGATGCTGCCGCTTGCCGACCCACAGGCGCCTTCACTGCTCGATCGGCTGCAGCCGCCACTCTCACACGGCTCGGACGGCACCATGCACCTGGCCGGCACGGACCAGCTGGGGCGCGATGTGCTTTCCCGGACCGTCCGGGGCGCGCGCGTTTCGGTGGGAATTGCCCTGGCGACCGCGTTCGTTTCGGGCACCATCGGCTCCATCCTCGGGTTAGTTGCCGGCTATCGTGGCGGCTGGGTGGACCAACTGGTCATGCGCCTCGTCGACCTGCAAATGGCCTTCCCCGCGATGCTGCTCGCCATCTTTCTGCTCTACCTGATCGGGAGTTCGGTGACGAACCTGGTGATTCTTCTGACCATCTTCAGCTGGGCGGGATTCGCCCGCGTCGCGAGAGCCGAGACGTTGCGGGTGCGAAACCTGGCGTTCGTTGAAGGCGCTGAGGCGGTGGGCGCGACCACACCGCGGATCCTGTTCTTCCACATCTTTCCGCACCTGATTCCGGTACTTTCGGTGCTGGCGGTATTCGATTTCGCGGGCGTGATGCTGGCCGAATCGAGCCTGAGCTTCCTTGGGCTGGGAATCCAGCCACCCGGCTCGTCCTGGGGGCTGATGCTCGCCGAGAGCCGGGACCACCTGTACACCGGCGGGTGGTGGCTCTTCGTTATTCCTGGCGCCGCGCTTTTCAGCACGACGCTCTCGGCGAACCTGACGTCGCGCTGGATCCAGGAGCTGATGCGCATTCGCGAATAGCAAACGGAGGGCCACCGCGCGTGCGGTGGCCCTCCGTGGAATTGGTGCGGATTGGAAGGTTACTTGCCGCCGGCGATCCCGGGCATGTAGTCGAAGGCCGGAGTGCGCTCCACCTTTGGGGTGTGTGCCGGTCCTTCGACGGAGATGCGAGGCAGCCACTCGAGCCAGCTCGGGAGGTACCAGTTGCGGGAACCCAGGAGTTCCATGCTCGCCGGAACCAGGACCGAGCGGACGACGGTCGCATCGAGGAAGACGGCTGTCGCGAGGCCGAAGCCCATTTGCTGGAGGGCGACCATTTCGCCCATCGCGAAGCCGCCGAAGACGACCATCATGATGGCGGCTGCGCCGGTGATGATGTGGGCCGTCGAGCGGAGGCCGTGGGCCACTGCGTAGTTGTTGTCACCCGTCTTCAGGAAGGTCTCCTGGATCCGGCTGAGCAGGAAGACGTGGTAGTCCATCGAAAGCCCGAAGAGGACTGCGAAGAGGAACACCGGGAGCCACGCTTCGATCTGGTCGGATTGGTTGAAGCCGAAGAGTTCGTTGCCGACACCCATCTGGAAGACGAGGACGATGAGGCCATAGGCCGCGCCGACGCTGAGGAGGTTCATCACGATCGCCTTCAGGGGGATGACGATCGAGCGGAAAACCATCAGGAGGAGGACGAAGCTGAGCGTGAGGACGAACCCGATGACGATCGGCAGGTAGGTGTTCATCGTATCGATGTAGTCGACCGTGCCGGCGGTGCCGCCACCGACAACCACATCCGCCCTGGTCCCATCGAACGCTTCTGGGATGTAGTCCGAGCGAAGGCGGCGGAGGGCGCTCATCGCGTCCGGGCTGGTGGCATCGCCGTTGAGGAAGATGGAGACGAAGCCGGCGTCGCCAGCCGGGCCTTTCTGCAGGTCGCTCATCTCGGCGAAGGCGGAATCTTCTGCCGTGATGGCGCGCAGGTGTTCGAGCGCGGCGGCGACTTCCGGAGAGTTCACGTCACCCTTGATGACGACATCCACCGGGTCGATGCGGCCGGCCGAGAACTCCTCATCGAGGATGTTGAACGCCTGGACGCTCTGGAGGCCCTGGGGGAACGTGCTGATGCCGGTGGAACCAATATCGATGCTGAAGTAGGGGATGCTCATCGCGACGAGCAGGCCCGTGCTCAGGCCGGCGGAGACCCACGGGTGGCGCATAACGACGCTGGTGGTCTTGCCGAAGAAGCCGGCTGATTCGCTCTGCTCGGCCTTCTTCTTTCGGCCCGGGATGGTCAGCCAGTTGATGCGGTCGCCGAGGAGGCTGAGGAGCGCTGGCAACAGCGTCAGCGCGACTGCCACGGCGGCGACCACGACCGTCATCGCGCCGATGGCGAGGCTCGCCATGATCATCGTCGGGACGATGACCAGGCCGGCCAGGGCGATGATGACGGTGATGCCGGAGAACAGGACGGCGCGGCTGGCCGTTCCACCCGCGGCAACGATCGCGTCGACCTTCTCCACCCCGTGGAGGCGTTCCTCGCGGAAGCGTTCGACGATGAAGAGCGTGTAGTCGATGCCGACGGCCAGGCCGATCATCGAAATCATGTTGATCGTGATGCTGTCGATGCTGAGGACGCGGCTCAGTCCGGCGGTGAGACCGACCGAGACGAGGATCCCGAGGATTGCGAGGATGACCGGGACGCCCGCAGCCACGACCGCGCCGAAGACGACCACGAGGATCAGGAGGGCGATCGGCACACCGAGCGTTTCGCCGGCGGCCATGTCTTTCTCGTACTGATCCTGGGCATCGTGCCAGATGGAGCCGTCGCCGGCGGAGACAACGGTGAAGCCGCTATCCGAGCGCGACGCGAGGACATCGAGCATCGGCCCGACCTTCTCGACGGCATCCGCGACTTCCGCGTTCAGGCTGACCGGGAGGACCGTGGTCCGGCGGTCGGCGGAGACAACGCTTTCATCGTTCATCTCGTAGTAGTTGGTCACGCTGCCGACCGTTTCATCGAGGGCGCGGATATCGGCCGTGAGGGATTCGACGAAGGCCCGGTAGGCAGGGTCGTCGACCGTCAGCGACTCGGATTGCACGACAACCGTCTCGGCCGCCGGGGACTTGCCGAGGATGTCGTTTTCGAGGATGTGTTCGGCTTTGACCGAATCGGAGCCTCGGACTTCGAAGCCGGGCGTGAACTTGATCTGGCTCGCCGCGGCCACGGAGGCAACAACAACGAGGGCCCAGATGCCGAGTGTGAGCCAGGGGTGATTCGCACTGCGCCGCGCAAGGCGGTCGGGCGAGAGAAATGAGATCATGGTACCTCCCGTGGGCTGAACCCAGCCCGTAGTTCGAGTGTGGGAGAACGGTCCGGGAGACTCGTCGGGAGGGTGGAGGAACCGCAATCCTCCCTAAGCGCAGAAGCGGCTCATGCTTAAGGCCGAAATTTGGCCCGATAGGGAAAGAGTGTGACGAAGCACGCATATAGACCGGGCCAAACATGCGATGAGCTACCGTCGGATAAGCTGGAATCCGGGAGGTTTGAATGACGATCTTCGGGATTGCGCACGTGCAGGTAGCCATTCCACCGGCGGGAGAAGACGCCGCTCGCGAATTCTATGGCGGACTGCTCGGCCTTCCGGAACTACCGAAGCCGGAGGTCCTGCGCGACCGGGGCGGCGTGTGGTTCCAGTGCGGGATGCAGGAGATTCATTGCGGGATTGAAGAGCCGATCGCGGCGACGCGGCGGCACCCGGCCTTCCTGGTCGAAGACCTGGACGGCCTCAAGGCGCGGGTGGAAGCGGCCGGGCTGAAGACCGAGACCGACAGGCAGTTGCCCGGGCATCGGCGGTTCTATGCGATGGACCCGTTCGGCAACCGGCTCGAGTTCCTGGAGCGGGAGCCGTAAGGCGCCTCGCCCCGGAAGCTCCCCTCGCCCGGCTTTGGGAGAGGGGAATCTGGCCTGACGGCGGTTGGGCGTCAGGCCTGGGCGCGCGGGGTGGATTCGAAGGCGTTCGCGCGGTGCTGGCCATCGCAGAAGGGCTTGTTGCCCGAGTGGCCGCAGCGGCAGAGGACGATGGTTTCCTGGGTGGTGAAGGCGTTGCCCTCCGAGTCGGTGACGGTGACGTCGCCGGTGATGACGTAGGGACCGTTGTCGCGGACCTTGATCGTGCCTTCGGCCATATTCAGTAACCCTCTTCTTAAATGTAAGTGCATGGCAGCGTAGCAGATCGACCGGCACGCAACAAAGCATTTGCCGTGACGTGTTTACAATGGCCCATGGCAAGAGTTGCGCTGTTCGATCCGTGCTACATGTCGGCGCTGCGGCCACAGGACATTGGCTTCGCCCGGCATGTGCTCGAAGCACTCGGCGACACGGTCACGCTGATCGACGGCCGGTGCTGCGGCCAGCCCGCCTTCAACAGCGGATTTCGGAGCGAAGCGAAGACGGTGGGCCGGCAGTTACTGAAAGCGGCGCAACCCCACGAGGTCGTGGTCACTCCGTCGGGTTCCTGTACTTCCATGGTGCGGCACTACCTGCCGACCCTGTTCGAAGGCCCCCGGGCCGCCGGCGCAACGAGCATCGCAAGCCGGTTTGCCGACTTCGCCAGCTACGTCGCCACGCATCCGAAGATCGATAAGATGGTGTTCCAACTCGAAGGTACAATCACCTACCACGACTCGTGCCATGCCCGGCGCGAGCTGCATGCCAGCGGCGCCGCCATGGGCCTGCTCAAACGCATACAGGGGCTCGAATTGCGACCGCTTGCCTTCCCCGAGGAATGCTGCGGCTTTGGCGGCACTTTCTCGACGAAACAGCCGGAAATTTCCGTGGCAATGATGACGTCGAAGTTGGACGACGTCTCGCTGACCGGCGCGCGCGTGCTGGTTTCGAGCGACTACTCTTGCCTCGCGCACCTGGAGGCAGGCGCGCGTGGAATTGGAATGCAGGTGCAGGGCTGGTCGCTGCCCGAACTCCTCTCGCGGGCGCTCTCATGAGCAAGTATCGAGAGCGCGCCAGCCACGAGATGCGCACCGAACGCCCTTCGGCGACGGTGACGCCGATCATGCGGAAGCTGGTCGCGGATTCGGAGGCGATGCTTGCGCGGGGGCCCGCCGATGCGCGCCACCGGGCCGCCGAAGCGCGGGCCTACGCCATTGACCACCTGGAAGAGCTGCACAGGGAGCTTCGGGGCCAACTGGAGCGCCGGGGAATCGGTTATCACCGGTGCGCCACGCCCGGCGAGGTCGTGGCGAAGGTGCGGGAGCTGCTTGGCGATGCGAAACGGGTGGCCAAATCGAAATCGATGGTGGCCGAGGAGATTGGGCTCACCCATGCACTGCGGGCCGACGGCATCGACGTCCTCGAGACCGATATTGGCGAGTACATCGTCGATATCGAAGGGCGGGGGCCGAGCCACATCACAGCGCCGGCCCTTCACCTGAACCGCACGCGCATCAAGGAGATGCTCGAACGGACTGGCGCCGAACTGCCCGACGACGACCCCACGCGCCTGAGCCAGTACGTGCGCGATGTTGTCGGCAATTTCTTCAAGGAGTGCGACGCGGGCATCACCGGGGCCAACGCGGTAGTGGCGAGTTCGGGGCGAATCACGATCGTCGAAAACGAGGGGAATGTCTCGCTCGGGGTGAGCCACCCGAAGCTGCACATCTCTATCACCGGGCTTGAGAAGGTTGTCGCGGACGAGTCGGCGGCGCTTTCCATCCTCGAGGTACTGGCCCCGAGCGCAACAGCGCAGCCACTGACCTCGTTCAGCCACTTCCTGGCGGACCCGATGCCCGGCCAACAGCGGCACCTGGTGTTCGTCGACGCAGGGCGTTCAGCGATCCTCCACGACCGGCGTTATCGCGAAGTCCTGAAGTGCATCCGCTGCGGCGCCTGCATGAATGGCTGCCCGGTCTACCGGACGGCGGGTGGGCTTTCGTATGGGTCCCCGTACATGGGGCCGATTGGCGCGGTGATTTCGCCGCTGCTCTGGCCGGATGGGCGATTCGCGGACCTGCCGTTCGCATCGAGCCTCTGCGGGCGCTGCAGCGAATCGTGCCCCGTGGGCATTCCGCTCCACCGCATGCTCCTGGACTTGCGTGCAGATGGGGTGCGGGAGCATGACGCGGGGGACATCAAGGAGCGCGTGGCGTGGAAAGCGTGGGCCGCCTCCTTCGGCGGCGCGACGCGGGCGCGGGCGGCGACCGCTCTGGCCCGAGTCGGGCTGCGCAGCGTCGGCCGGACGGTCCGTCCCCCTGGGCCACAACGCGACGACCCCCGGCTTCTCCCGGACCCGGGCCTTGAGCACGACCCGGAACTCCTGCACAAGGCGGCAGAGCGTCGCAACGTGATCCCCGAGGCCGCCATTGCGGAACAGCCGCCAGCGGACTTGCGGGGCCGATTCGTTTTCCGGGCGAAGCAGCTGGGGGTGACCGTGGTAGAACAGTACGAACCGCGCGACGGCGACCGGCTCCTGACAGCGACCGCGGCGATCGCTTCGACCGGGAGTGTGTTGCTTACCGGGGAACAGGCCGCGAGACGGCCGCTGCTGGGCGCCGCGCGGGTGGTGGTGAAGGTGGACCCGGAGACGATCGTGGCCTATCCCCACGGGCTCGCGCCGAAACTGGGGGATGGCGATGCGCTCGTCCTGACCGGCGCGAGCCGGACGGCCGACGTGGAGAAGATCATTGTGCGCGGGATCCACGGGGCCGAGGAACTCGTGGTGGTGCTGGGGTAGCGGCCTCCAGGCGTCTGGTAGAATTGAGCACATGAGCAGCGCGACTGTGGATATCGGCACGCTTATCACCTCGACGCCGGGCGTGAACGGCGGGCGGCCGTGCATCGCCGGGACCGCTACGTCCGTGCAACGGATATCGATTCTGTACAACCATTTCGGAATGACACCGGGAGAGATCCACGAGCAACTGCCGCATGTCGAATTGGCGCAGATCTTCGCTGCACTCACCTACTACTTCGCCAATCGCGACGCCATCGATGCCCGCATCGAAGAAGACGAGCGAGAAAGCGCACGTCTTGCTGAGGAAGATCGACTCAGCAAACTCGCCGGTTGAGCTTCGCCCTCTACATCGACGAAGACCGCATTTCTGCAGAGTTGATCTCCGGATTGCGGACATCTGGATTTGATGTCTTGACTTGCCTTGAGTCGAAGATGCTCGGACGCCGAGACGAAGAGCACCTCGAATTCGCGACTTCCCAGTCGCGAGTCCTGTATTCCGCCAACGTGCGGGACTACGCGCGCATCCATAAGCAATGGATGGTCGTCGGAACGAGCCATGCCGGAATCGTGGTTTGCAATACCCAGTTCTGGAGCGTCGGCGAGCAAATTCGTCGGCTGGTCCTCGTGAGTTCCTCGCTCAGCGCGGAAGACGTCGCCAATTCGATCGTGCATCTTTCCGGCTTCAGTTAGCTGGCTTTGTCTCCCGGACGTAATTCGTGATTCAATCCGTCACCACCTTACGGAGCTAGCGGCATGCCTCTTCGCATTGGACTCATTGGCGCGGGCGCCAATACGCGTACCCAACACATCCCGGGATTTCGGCGGTGCGCCGACGTCGAGATCCTTGGGGTCGCGAACCGCAGCGTCGCAAGCGGCCGGCGAATCGCCGATGAATTCGGCATCCCGAAGGTGTACGCATCGGTGGAGGAGCTTTGCGCTTCGCCAGATATCGATGCGGTGAGCATCGGCACCTGGCCCTACAAGCACCGCGAGTACACGATCATGGCGCTCGAGGCGGGGAAGCACGTGCTCTGCGAAGCCCGCATGGCGATGGACCTCTCCGAAGCGGAGGACATGCTCGAAGCAAGCGAGCGGAACCCCGGACTCGTCGCGCAACTCGTGCCCGCCCCGTTCGACTTTCGCCTCGGCCCGACCATCACCCGCCTCATCGATGAGGGGGCGCTGGGAGACATCCGCGAGGTGACGGTGAATGTCCTCAATGCGTCGGCGCTGGACCCCGCGATTCCGCTTCACTGGCGCCAGCGAGCGGATTATTCGGGCAAGAACGTCATGATGTTCGGCATCTTCGTGGAGGTGATGCACCGTTGGCTGGGCGACCACGCGGAGGTGCTGGCCTCCGGCGATACGTTCATCAATGAGCGCACCGACGCGGAGGCAGGGACGATGATGCCGGTCACCGTGCCGGATACGTACATCGTCACCGGGCACCTGAAGCGCGGAGCGCGGATCACCTACCATTTCAGCTCTGTGGCTGCCGGCGCGGACACGAATGGGGTGACTGTGTTTGGGACGAAGGCCACGCTGAGGTGGAAGATGGGCGATACGGCGGTCTTGCAGCCTCACGGCGGCGGAGCGAAGCCGCTGGAGCCTGACCCGGGAACCGACCGCGGCTGGAAAGTCGAAGAGGACTTCGTCGCGTCTGTCCGGGAGGGGGCGCCGATTCGCCTCACGAACTTCGTGGATGGTGTGCGGTACATGCGGGTGATCGACGCCGCCCACACGAGCTGCACGAGCGGCCGCGCGGTCACCGTCTAGGAGGACCCCTGCCCGGCGGGCGTGTAGTCGGCACGGGTGCCCTTCCGTAGAGTTCGGTTCATGCCGCCTCTCCAGGGCTTCCGCATCGTCGAAATCGGCGACACCTCGGGTGTCTTCGCGGGCCGGCTGCTGGCCGACCTTGGCGCGGAGGTAGTTCGCGTCGAGCCGCCCGGCGGCGATGTGGTACGAAATAGCGCACCGTTCCTCGACGACTTCGCCGGCGTCGAGCGGAGCTTCGGGCACCTCGCATTCAATGCCGGGAAACGGTCGATTGAACTGGATCTCGAGAATGCCGATGGGCGCGCACAGTTCCTTTCGCTGTTGGCCGGCGCGCATGGGCTCATCGATTCGGGCCCGGCGGGATTCATTCAACGGCATGGCCCGAGCGATGGGGCCCTGGAGGCCGCCAACGACCGGTTGGTGCGCGTTTCAATCACGCCGTTCGGTCTCGAAGGGCTGTGGGCCCAGCGTGTGGGGACCGACCTCATCGCTGCGGCCGCGGGCGGGATGTCGTGGGTCTCGGGGGAGCCCGAGCGCCCCCCGATCCATGCGGCGGGGGATGTTTGCCAGAAGCTGGCCTCGATAGCCGCCTGCACTGCGATGATCGCGGGACTGCGGGGCGGGAAGGGCGGGCGCTTCGACGTCTCGGTGCAGGAGTGCACCGCGTTCGCGACGCTACAGACCGCCAGCCCGAGCTATTGGCGCTGGCATGGCGTGAACGTGCCGCGGAACACCGCCTTCGAGTTCCCTGTGGTGCGGTGCAAGGATGAGCGCTGGGCCGTCATCCGTTCGCGGCCGGACCAGTGGCCCAGGCTACGCGAGTGGGCGCTTGAGCGTGGAATCCCTGTGAAGGCAGCGGCGGATGACTGGCGCGGTGCCACTCGCGCGAAGCTCGCGTCGTTTCGCCTGGGCGAGGCCGCCGACATCGTCGACGCGCTGGGCTTGATGTACGACCGCGACGAGTTCCTCGCGATCGGCCGCGAGCGCGGGCTGATGGGCCTGCCGCTGATGTCCTTCGAGGACATGCGCGACAACGATCACCTGGCGGCAATTTCAGAATTCGTGGAAGTGGAGCATCCGGCGTTTGGGCCGCTTTCCGTGCCGAAAAGCCCGTTTTCGGGCATGCCGGGGGTGGAGCCGTTGCGAGCCGCGCCGGAACTTGGCTCGGGCGGCTTCGCGCCGGTCGAGGCGAAGCGAGCGGAGCAACCGGCTCGGCCGGGCGGGT
Organism: Dehalococcoidia bacterium; assembly: GCA_050185215.1. Lineage (GTDB taxonomy): Bacteria > Chloroflexota > Dehalococcoidia > Tepidiformales > Tepidiformaceae > Amarobacter. The sequence goes on from JBFWZP010000013.1 coordinate 21,161, forward strand.
TGCCGCTCGAGGGACTACGCGTGCTGGAAATCGGCTGGGTGCTGGCTGGACCGCTGACCTGCCGCATCCTCGCGAATCTTGGGGCGGAAGTGATCAAGGTGGAGTCGGAGCTTCGGATGGATTCGATCCGAGGTTCTGTCGCGCCGCAGAGCGGCCCTACGCTGACCGCGGGCGGGTGGTTCAACGATGCGAATACCGGAAAGCTCTCCGCGACCATCAATACGAAGTCCCCAGAGGGGCGGGAACTGCTCCTTCGGCTGGCCGCGACCTGCGACATCGTGGTCGAGAACATGCGGCCGGGGGCGCTGGAGCGCATGGGCATTCCTTATGACGAACTGAGCGCGCGGAATCCCGGCGCTATCGTCGCGCACATGTCTGGAGCGGGGCGGACAGGGCCGTGGGCGAACTATGCCACCTTCGGGAACATGATCGCCGGCGCGAGCGGGCTAAACGTGATTACGGGATGGGAGGGCGCGCCGCCTACGGGACTGGGCGTGGCTTTTGCGGACTTCGTCTCGCCCGGACTGTGTGCTTCGGCGGTGCTGGCCGCCGTTATCGAACGCGACCGGACGGGGCGCGGCCAGGAAATCGACATGTCGCAGTTGCCAGGGATGATCTCACTGATGTCGGCGGAGTGGATGCGGTTCGCGCGAACGGGTCGCCAAGAGGAGCGAAGGAGGAACCGGAGCGAGAACCATTGCCCGCATGGGAACTTCCCGGCGGCGGGCGACAATGAGTGGATTGCCATCGCGGTTGGCGACGATGCCGAGTTCGCGCGATTCGCGGAGGCGATCAGCCGTCCGGAGCTCGCGAGCGATGTGAAGTTCGCGACGCATGCTGCCCGGAAGGCGAACGAGGACGCGCTCGCCGAAATCGTTTCGGCGTGGACGCGGACGCAAGACCGGTGGCGGGCCGCCGACTTGCTCCAGGTGGCAGGGGTTGCGGCCGCGGCGGTGGAGGGCATCGCGGATCAGCTCGACCGCGACCCACAGATGGCGGGGCGGTTCGAGGTGGTGCACCAGCCAACGGACCCAGGACTCGACATCACGGTGCACGGCGAGGCAATTCGCATTGCGGGTGTCGCGAACCCGGTGCGGCGAGCGCCCGCGCTGGGCGAGCACAACGAGTACGTGTTCCGGGAAGTTGTGGGGCTGGAGGAGGAGGAATACGTGCGACTGCTGGCAGAGGGAGTGATCGGGTAGCCCTCGGCCCCCTCTCGATCCTTCTTCGTAAGGACGGGCGAGGGGGAGTGAGTTGATACTAGTCCAAAGGCTCGAAGAACGGCGGAATGGTTTCTCCCGGCACGCCCCATGGGCCCTGGCGATAGATCTCGTTGCCTTCGGCGTCGTAAGCGACGAACCAATGGATGCCGTCCAGGCCCGGAGAACTGAAAAACGCGACGCGGTAGTCCAAGTCCAGCTCCGGCGGGATTGGGTAAGTGGGGAACCGTTCTTCGGCACCGCTTTCGGAGACGATGGCGACTTCGAAGACATCGGGGTCCGTGCGTATTTCGACGTTCGAGGCAACTTCGACGCCATTCATGAATCCTGCACCGTCGCCCCCAAGTTGAGACAAAGGTTGGCTCCGTGTCGCTCCGGCAAAGGGCCAACAACCTCCCCCGCCGGATCCGTTCAGGCGGACGGTCCTCGTGCAGACAAAATTGTCTGTTGTCCGATACAGAACCAGCTCATCGCCACCTACGACGCCGTTCAGCCAGGCGATATGAAAGGTTCCGCGGGTTGGCTGGAACCGTTCACTTCCGTCGCGAGCGTGAAAACCTTCTGAGTACCCGTAGGCCCACATTCCGCCAGTGGAAACTCGAACCTGGGCCCTAGCTGCGTCGATGGTCGACTGAGTGGTATCTGCAAAAATCACCTCTACCTCGATGTCCCCGAGACCGCCCAGGGGACCATCGACCGTCCCGAGATCTTCGGCGGTCCAGGAGAAGGCCCACGCCCCAGAGGTGGCGGCAGGATCGGACTGCCACTCGTTCGAGCCATTTGGCGAGACAAACAATTCGCCAGGTGGCATCCATTGATGTTGCGCCTCGACGAAGTCGTTCTCGATGGTGGCGCCTCGCGGCGGCAGATACTCGGTGAGGTATTGCTCGAGGAGCCCGTTGGCGAGGTCCTCAGCACGAGTCACAGCCTCCGCCTCGGTGAGTTGAGTCGCCGGGGAAGGGAAATCGGCGACGGCGTGGTACTGGTCGTCGCCTGGCAACCCGTCGGTCGCGACGTACAAGGCTCCGGCGCCGCCAACTGCCGCCACTGCCGCGACCACTCCAAGTGTCTGGGCGAGCGGAAGTGGAGATAGTCCGGACAACCATCGTCGCATGCGTTCCTGTGGGCGGCGGGCGGCATCCCAGGCTTCGACGAGGTCTTCGCGGGTATTGGCGTCGAGTCTTGTGAGGAGTTCGCTGACGTGCCACTTCGCGCCGTCGAGCGAGATGTTCAGCTTTTCCGCGATTTCGCCGTTGGTGTGGCCCTTCGCGACGAGACGCCAGACCTGACGCTGGCGATCCGTGATCTCTATCTCGTAATGCCGTGCCCGTTCCATGTCCTCATGTTCGGGCATCACAGCGCCTTCGTCCCTACCCGACCCAAGACATAATCGAAGTTCGCCTGCCGGTTCCTTCTCCCGATAGAATCGCGGCACAAGAGAACCCGGATTCGAGGAGTGCCCATGACCTGGCAGGCTGATGTCGACGAATTGCACCACCGCGCGGAGATTGCGCGCCAGATGGGCGGGCCCGAATCGGTCGCGTTTCACAAGAGCCGCGGAAAACTCACGGTCCGCGAGCGGCTGGATTTGCTGGCGGACCCGGGTTCGCTGCAGGAGACCGGCGTGCTTGCCGGGAAGGCGACGTACGACGGTGAGCAACTGGAGTCGCTTACGCCGGCGAATTCGGTGACGGGCACCATGAAGCTGGATGGGCGGAAGGTGGTGGTGCACGCCGGGGACTTCACCATTCGAGGCGGTTCGGCGGATGGGAGCGTGGCCGACAAGAGCGGATGGGCGGTGAAGCAGAGCTATTCGATGAAGCTGCCGTTCATCCGGCTGCTGGACGCGACAGGCGGAAGCGTGCGCACGTTCGAATCGATGGGGCGGACGTATCTGCCGGCGAACGACCGAGTGCTCGATACGGAACTGCTGCAGATGGTGCCGTGCGTTTCGGCCGTGATGGGTTCGGTGGCCGGACTGCCGGCGGTGCAGGCAGCGATGTGCCACTTCAACGTGATGGTGAAGGGCACGAGCCAGCTCTTCGTCGCGGGGCCGCCGGTGGTGCGGGCGGGATTGGGGATCGAGATCTCGAAGGAGGACCTGGGGAACGAGGACATCCAGGTGCGGACATCCGGGGTGGTGGCGAACCTCGCGGAGAGCGAGGAGGACGCGCTGGGCCAAATCCGGAAGTTCCTTTCGTACCTGCCTTCGAATGTGTGGGAGATGCCGCCCCGCATGGATCCGTCGGACGACCCTGAGCGGCGTGACGAAGGGCTGCTTTCGGTGATCCCGCAGAACCGGCAGCGGGTGTACGACCCACGGAAGATCCTCGACATGGTGCTCGACAAGGATTCGTTCTTCGAGATCCAGCCGGAGTTCGCGCGGTCGCGGATAACGGGGCTGGCGCGGGTGGATGGGTACCCGGTGGGGGTGATGATCAACAACCCACGGTACCTCGGCGGGTCGATGGACAAGGCCGCCGGCGAGAAGTCGGCGCGGCTGTTGCAGCTCTGCGACACCTTCCACCTGCCTCTCATTTATCTCTGCGATGAGCCGGGGTTCATGGTGGGGTTGGAGGAGGAGAAGAAAGGCATCGTGCGCGCGGGCGCGCGGATCGTGTCGCTGCTCTCGCTTTCGCGGATGCCGTACATGTGCTTCCTCATCCGGCAGGCTTATGGTGTGGCGGGCGGGCTGCACTACCGCGGCGGCACGGCGATGTACCGGCGGTTCGCGTGGCCCTCTGGGCACTGGGGCTCGATGCACATCGAAGGCGGCGTGACGGCGGCATACCGGCGCGAGATCGACTCATCGGAGGATCCCGAGGCCAAGCGCGCGGAAATTGAGGCGCGGCTGAATGCGCTGCGTTCGCCGTTCCGGACGGCGCACGCGTTCGCGGTGGAGGACATCATCGACCCGCGCGAGACGCGGCCGCTGATGGTCGACTTCGTGCGCGATGCACAACGGATCATCCCCGACCTGCTTGGGCAGACGAGCCGGATCGCGTATTTGCCGTAGGGGTTGTGCGGGGGCAGTGCCCCGCACCTACCGTGAATCGCGGGCCTGCGGTTGGTCACTCTATCAACTGCATGGCCGTGGCGCCCTCACCGCTCCCGTCGTAAACCGCGCCGGGGAGGTCTGTGACGAACTCCACAAACTCGCCCGTGACCTGAGAACTGCCGCCGGCGTTCGAATAGCCGGTGAGGTACATGAAGGCGAAACCGAGGATGGTCGAATCCTGGGGGTTCTGAATCTTGTCCACTACCGGAATGATCACAATGCGCGCGCTCGATTCGCAGCCAGGACGAACTGAGACGGAGCCGTCCGGGTTGTCGATCAGAACATCGTTGCGCGCATTTCCGGGACAGCCGGCCGGCGGAGCGACACCAAAGCGATCCTGAATTCCCTGTTTCGTGGGACCAACCATGTTCCCTGTTTCGGGGTTGACTTTGTCGCCGCGCTTGTAGGTCTCGGTTGAGCCGTACTTGATGTTGTCACGGTAGGTGCTGGCCCCACTTCCTCCCAGCGACAGCGAACCGAAATCACCACCCGAGTTCGAACCCGCACCGTACTTCAAGACGCACTGCTGGTTCTGCTTGAATATCGGGTTGCCGTTTGATGCGAGTCCCTGATAGCAGGCGTTTTGGAGAAGCGTGCTGTTGTTGTTGTTACTTGCGATGAGACCCCACGGGAGCAGTCCAGATCCACCGCTGTACGTACCAACTCGAACCGTTGCTTTTGCAGAGACATCGAGGCCATCGAGACCGACGAGGCGAAGGAACGTGTAGCTCACGTGGCGCTCGGCTTTCACCGTTACCGAGTTCGCGGAGTTACCCGAGTAGCCGAAGGATACGTCCGCGGTCGCGCCGGTCGTGTTGAGGTCGACGTAATCGTTGGCCTCGCTGGTTGCATCGGCCGTCGCCGGCAGGTTCTGCGCGGCCGCGAAGGCGGCGGCATCAGCCGTCTTCTGGAGCTCGGTGCGCATGTAGACCACATGGCCCACATCCACCGCCATCCCGACGAGCCCGCAGAACGTGGCGAATCCCGCGGCAAGCATGACAATGGACTGGCCACGTTGGTCGTGCGTAAACCTGCGAACGATGCGTCTAATCACCGAGTACTCCTTCCCATGCCCGAACTACTCGTGCGCCGGCGGCTGACATCAACCATCGAGTGAACAAGCGGTGACAATCGGGTTAACGCGATCGGCAATCGCGTTTGCGCGGCCAGCCAAAAACGGGAATCCTGAGCGGATGCCGACCTTCGAAGACGACTGGGCCCGAGACGCCACGGGCGCAGTGTCAGAAGGCGGCGAGAACGATGTCCTGGCCGCTCTCGCGGCACGGGCCGCCCGCGGCGAACGGCAGGCATTCGCCGAGATCTACTCACTCCTCGCCGGCGACGTGTACGGTTTCGTCCGTTCTCAAGCCGCAACGGACGAAGCGGCCGAAGACCTCGTGGCCGAGACATTCCTGCGGGCCTGGAAGTACGCCAGGCGGTTCCGCGCGAACGCAGGCGACTACCGGGCATGGATTTTCACCATCGCCAAGAACCAGGTCCGCTCTCAGGGGCGAAAGGCGCGAATCGCGACGCAGCCGCTGGAAACCGTCGAGGGTGTGTTCGCCGGAAAAGCCCTGCTCGAAGTCTCGGCGGTTTCCGTGGCGCTCTCGCGGCTTCGTCCGAACCAGCGGACCATCATCGCGCTGCACTACTACAGTGGATGCACGCTCCGAGAGATCGCGGACATCCTCGGGAAGAAGGAGGGTTCCATTCGGCGCACCCTCCTGCGCGCACTGACGCGGCTCCGCGAAGAGCTCGACGAAGCGGCCCCGAATGGCGCATGGGAGTAGCCTTGGCCGCAAAGCTTCAGACTTCGCCGCGGAGGACGCCGAAGAGGACGAGGTCGTGGTACTTGCCCGCGCGGAACTGGGAGCCCCGGGCGATGCCTTCATAGGTGAAGCCAGCCTTGTACAGCGCTCGTTGGCTGGCCCAGTTTTCGACGTCGCAGGAGCCTTCTACACGGTTGGCTTTGGTGTTTTCGAAGAGGTACTGGGCGACGAGGCGGAGGGCTTCGCCGCCATAGCCGTGGCCGCGCGCTTCCGGCGCGAGGGAGATGCCGAGCTGATACGCCATGGATTCCGGCGGAGGGCCATACATCGCCGGGCGCCAGTCGACCGTGCCGACCGGCGTGCCGTCTTCGGCCTCGATGATCATGGTCCCGCTGGATTCGTCGATAAATCCCTTTTCGGCGCGTTCGGCGTGGGAGCGAGGTGGGAGGCCGAAGTCGTTGAACTCGCCGCGGAATTCAATGGAAGACCCCCAGCGATCGAGGAGGGGGACATCTTCGACGGTGGGAATGCGTAGTCGGACGGTCATCTTCAGCCCTGCCTCACTACGCCCGCGGCGACCAGTTCGTTAACGCGATCCTCGCTGAAGCCGCAGTCGCGCAAAACCTCCACCGAGTGTTCGCCGATGAGCGGCGAGCGGCGCGGATAACCGCCCGGCGTCCGTTCGAACCGCCCGAGGTGCTTCGGGCCGCGGATGTTGCCGAACTGGGGATGATCGAAGTCCTCGAAGTAGTCGTTCTCGTGCATCCAGGCGCTGTCGAACACGTCGATGGTGACCGTTGCCGGCGCCGCCGGGACTCCCCGCGTGAGCAACCGATCTACGGCCTCGTCCTTCGAGATCGCGCCGAAGGCTTCGGCGAACTGGGATGCGAGCGCACCTTCGACCGGTTCTTCGATAGCGTTCTCGGCGATGTAGCGGCCAGACCATTCGGGGTGGCCAAGGGCGATGCAGATCGCGGGGAAATGCTCGGCTTTCGTGCCCGCGACCATCACCCAGCCATCGTTGCATTCGTAAAAACGGTTGGTGGCGCTTGTGCCGAGGAGGTCGAGGCCGCCCTTTGGGTTGGCCGGCCGGCCTTCGTACCAGGTGAGTTCGCCCGACTGGGTGAGGATGCTCTGGTTCGCCAGGCAGGTGAGCACCTCCTGCCCCTGCCCGGTGCGTTCGCGGGCGTAGAGCGCGGCGACGATGCCGAAAGCGGCCATCATCGCGCTGCCGGTGTCGTTCACCGGGATCTGGTAGAAGATCGGCTCGTCGTCGCCACCCTGGGCGTCCATCAAGCCGCTGCGAGCCTGGACGAGGGGGTCGAAACCGGGGTCGGGCGAAAGCTCGCCCTTCGGCCCATAGCCGGTGACCGAGATGGAGATGATGCGCGGGTTCACCTTCTTGAGCGTCGCGTAGTCGATACCGAGGCGTTCGCGGACGCCGTTGCGATAGTTATCGAGGACGACATCCGAGACCTTCACGAGGTCCATGAAGGCGGCAAGCCCTTCGGGCTTCTTGAGGTCCAGGCTGAGGCCGCGCTTGCCGCGGTTATAACCGATAAAGCCCAGGCCGTAGGTGCGGAAGGGGTCGCCATCGACGGGTTCGATCTTGATGGTATCGGCGCCCCAGTTGGCGAGGATGCCCGGCGCGAAGGTGCCGGCGATGAAGGCGCCAAGATCAAGAACGCGGATGCCCGCCAGCGGACCCGGGCCATTTCGGATTTCGGATTTGGGACTGTGGATTGTGGGTGTGTGGGGTGGGATGGAATCCAGCTTCGTCGGGGTTGGGAGGGAGCGGACGGTGCCAGGGGTGCTGGTGAGCTTGACCGGAACCCCGGGCATTTCGACGCGGCCGAGCTTCGGGTGGTGGAGCTCGAGGTGCATGTCGTTCGCGAGGGCGGTTTCGCCACGGAACCATTCGAGGGACTTGCCGACCGGGCCCCGAGGGACATCGGCGTCGTGCAGGATCTTCAGCCATTCCGCGCGGGGCTTCTGCTTGAAGCGCTCTTCCAGCGCCTCGATAACCAGCTGGTTGATGCCCGGCTTGAGCAGGTTGGTGAACTCGCCGTCCACGCCTTCGAGGGCCATGAGTTCGAGCATGTCGGTGGCTTCGAGAGCCTTGAGGAAGAACTGGGGCGTGAGCGTGCCCAGGAAGAACCAGAGGCCATCGGCGCATTCGTAGAGGCGGTAGTTGGGGACGCCGCCTCGGCTGCCGCGCCCGCCCATGCGGAACATGTCCGCTGCGCGGATTGTTCCACCGCTCTCGACGGCGGCGACGCCATCGAGGCCACCGACGACCATCGCCTGCCCCAGGCCGGACTTCTCACGTTCAACGAGGGCGGCAGCGAGCGCACCGGCGCCGAGCATGGCCTGCCCGTACATCACCTGGGGGGTGACCAGGTAGGTTGGGCGCTCTTCGTAGCTGGATTGCAGCCACGAAACAGCAGTGAGAGCCGAGAGAAGCGCCTCGTTCGGTGGCAGCTGGCTCCAGCGGCCGAGGGGGGAGTAGGGCGGAAACCAGGCGTGCAACAAGGCGGGGTTCGTCGCACGGACTGTGACGGAGTCGAGGCCGTTCCGCTCCAACTCCCCCGGTGCAGAGTCGAACACGGCGACATCGGCTGTGGCAAGGAGCGAACGGGCGGCGGAGAGGCCGGCAAACTGGTGGATATCGAGCGTGACGACCTGTTTGTTGCGGTTCCAGGTGAGGTAGCCGGGGTGGTCTTTCATGCGGTCGCCGGCGGGGGATTCGACCTTGATGATTTCGGCGCCGAGGTCGCCGAGGAGCATGGTGGCCATGGGGCCGGCGATGCCTTCGGAGAAATCGATGATGCGGATGCCAGAGAAGGCGGTCATGGGAGGGACTATACGGAGGGAGAAGGGAGAAGGGAGAAGGGAGAAGGGAGAAGGGAGAAGGGAGAAGGGAGAAGGGAGAAGGGAGGAGGGAGAAGGGAGAAGGGAGGAGGGAGAAGGGAGAAGGGAGGAGGGAGAAGGGAGAAGGGAGAAGGGAGAAGGGAGAAGGGAGAAGGGAGAAGCCGGGATAGGCTAGGGGATCTTCCCGGTTAAGGCCCACTGGGCATAACCGAGGACCTCTTGTGAGGCTGTCGCGTTCTCGCGGATAAACGCCTCGATCGCTGCTGCGGCTCCTTCGACGAGGGTTTGGCGTCCGATGAGGTGACCGAGGCCGTGGAGGGCCGCCTTCTGGCACTGGAGGGTGGGGAGTTTGAGGACTTCTATCAGGGAGGCGAGAACCGTGTGCAGGAATTCGGGTGTGGCGTTGAACCATCCATGATCCCACCACATGTACAGCGAACCGACATGGGCTTCGGGGTCCCTGGCGGCCAGGAAGTCGGTGAAGAGATGGAGCATTGACTTGACGCAGGAGATGCCTGTACTTGCCGGCACTGCCTCGTCGGTGAGATGGACAGACGCGAGAAAGTACGGGTCACCGTGAATCTTCCAGAGGCCCTGGTCGATCTGTTCGATCGAGTACGGCGCCGAAAGTTCGCCGAAGCGGGTGAACAATTCCGTACAGAGCTCAACGAACCGTTGGTCACCGGGATTGGGGTCGAAGGTTTTGCCTTCCCAGTCCGGGTCGGGGCCGGGATCGGGCACGGGGTGATCGAAGAGCGCACGGGCGAATTCCTGCGCGCTGATCCGGGTGTAGTCGTAGGAGAGGATGTCGCGGGACGTAGGAAGGTCGCTCCACGGGGAGAGTGTAGCGAATCGGTTGTGGAGCGAACGGTTCTCCAGATCCTCCGCGACTCGGGTAGGCTACCGCCACTTGTTGGACTGAGGGGTTCGTATGGCTGATTTGTCGGGGATGGTTTCGCTGATTACAGGGGCGGGTTCGGGGATCGGGCGGGCTTCGGCGCTGCAGATGGCGGCGTCGGGGTCGGCGATTATGTGCGCGGACATCGATGGGGATGCCGCGAAGGACACGGCCGCTAGCATCGCGGAGCATGGCGGGACAGCCGCGGCTATCGCGCTCGATGTGTCTTCGGAGGAGGCGGTGGTCGATGCGCTGAAGCAGACGGTGAGGGACCTCGGCGGGTTGAATGTGATCTTCAACAATGCGGGCGTTGGCGGCGGTGTTGGTTGGGAGCGGACGATCGCGGTCAACCTGACGGGCGTGTACAACGGCACCTTTCATGGCGCGGAGATGCTCAGCCAGCGCGGTGGTGGAGTGATCATTAACACGGCTTCGGTGGCGGGACTGGTTGGGCTGACGGGTCCGGCTCTGGCCGCGGAGTTGCCGGTGCAGCCGGGGGCCGGCGCGTACGTCGCGGCGAAGCATGGCGTCGTTGGGCTGACGAAGCAGTTCGCAGTGACGTATGGCAAGCGGGGCGTCCGAGTGAATGCCGTCGCGCCGGGGTACATTTTCACGCCCATGACGGAGATGATCCGGAGCGAGGCGGAGTACCAGAAGTACCTGGAGTCGATCCACCCGATGGGGCGGCTGGGACAGCCGGAGGAGGTCGCGGCAGCGGTGACCTTCCTTGCAAGCCCGGAGGCTTCGTTCATCACCGGTGTGATCCTGCCGGTCGATGGTGGGTACACGGCGAGGTAGCCCTCACCCCCCAGCCCCCTCTCCCAAGTCTGGGAGAGGGGAGAATCGCGTGGCCAGGAACTGCGCTGGAGGTTGCCATGATCAAGATTTCTTGTGCGTTTGCTACTTCGCTTGCGACGCCGGACCACGTGGTGGTGGCAGAGGAACTCGGGTATCACCGGGCCTGGTTGTATGACTCGCCGGCGCTGTATCCGGATGTGTGGGCGATGCTGGCGCTGGCGGCGGAACGGACGTCGCGGATTGGGCTGGGACCGGGAGTGCTCATTCCGAGCCTGCGGCATCCGATGACCAACGCCGCAGCTATCGCGACGCTGGAACACCTTGCGCCGGGACGGTTGGCAGTGGCCATCGGCTCCGGGTTCACCGGCCGGATGACGATGGGGCAACGCCCGCTGTCGTGGAAGTTCGTGCGGAAGTACGTGGAGACGGTACAGGCGCTGCTTCGCGGCGAGAAAGTTGAGTGGGATGGAAAGCTCATCCAGATGATGCACCCGGAGGGGTTCGCGCCGGCTCGTCCGATTGAGGTGCCGCTGATCCTGGGGGTTGGCGGGCCGAAGGGAATTTCGGCGGCCGAAGACCTGGCCGATGGGGTGTTCTCGCCGAGCGCGGTGCGGCAGGCGCCGGGGCGGAATTCGGTGATCCTTTCGTTTGGGACGGTGCTTGGGGAGGGAGAGAGCGCGGGTTCGGAGCGAGTGCTGGCGGCGGCCGGGCATGGGGCGGCGGTTTCGCTGCATGCGATGTTCGAACGCGGGGCGGACTTCGGTGCCATCCCTGGCGGGGCCGAGTGGGCAGCGGAGATCGCGGTGCTGCCCGAGGAGGAGCGGCACCTGGCGGTGCATGACCGGCACCTCATCGCGCTGACGGAACGGGACGCGAAGGTGGTGAACGGCGCGATGCTCGAGCGATTCGGCCTTGCGCGGACGCCGGAGGGGTGGCGGCAGCGCCTCGCGCAGGTGGAGGCGGCGGGCGTGACGGAGATCGCGTACCAACCGGCGGGGCCGGACATTCCCGGGGAGCTGGAGCGGTTTATGGCGGCAGTGGGGTAGGGGCCTCATCCCTCGTGTCCCCTTTTCCCAAGCCTGGGAGAAAGGGCGCGGCTGGTCGTGATGCGGCCGTGAGCGACGAAGATGTGCGAGGACAGTGCCTCGCTCCTACCGCGGCGTTCAGTGGCATGTGATTCGATTGGGCGGCGTTTGGAGAAGTCTCGCAGTTAAGGCTCGCAGTTCGCTTTCTCGCGTCCCTTTTGGGGGAGGGAATCTGGTTCGTTCGGACCTCTACGAGCGGTGGAAATCGGTATGGGATCACATCGGAGTGGTGGAGGCGATTGCGATGGCGATTCGACACCTTCCCTTCGCCGTCGGGCACCGCGTTCGCGAGTCGGCGACAGCCAGGTTCTGGCGGAAGGCGTTGCTGTTCGGCGTGCTCGCGCTGGTGCTCTACCTTGCGATGGACCTGATTGCCGCGTGGCGCTACGCGGGCTACAGCTACCGCGACCAGACGATTTCCGAACTGTCCGCGGTCGATGCGCCGACGCGAACGTTCTGGCTGATACTCGTGCTCCCGTATGAGGGGCTGATGCTGGGACTCGCGGCGGCCATCCTGGTAGCGGCCAAAGGGCGGCGGCGGCTGTTGATGATCGGAGCGCTTCTGCTGGCTTATGGAGTGACCGGCCTGTTGTGGCCCTTCGCGCCCATGCACCAGCGTGAGGTACTCGCCGCCGGCGGCGACACCTGGACCGATGGCGCCCACCTGGTGTTGGCGGGCGTCACCTCGACCCTGTTCCTCCTCATGATGGTCATTGGGCTGGGGACGTTCGGGAAGGGATTCCGTCGCTACACACTTGCCACGATTGCGGCGCTCGCAATCTTTGGGACGTTGACCAGCCTGGGAAGCGGTGGTGTCGCAGAGAACGACTCGACCCCATGGCTTGGGGTCTGGGAACGCGTCGCGGTCTTCGGGTCGATGGCATGGATCGCGGTACTCGGCGTGTTGCTCTATCGCCGCGAAGTTCGAGAAGGAGGCACTGAATGAAGAGCTTGCAGATGGTTGGAGGACTTGCGGCCGCTCTTGGCGCCGCCTACCTGTTCGTCGCAAGGCCCCGCATGATTCGCGCCGGGGCGACCGATGAAGAAGTAGAGTCGACTTTCCCGGGGGCCCAGGTGATTGCCGAGGGGACACGAAGTGCAACGATGGCGACGACCATCGATGCGCCGCCCGCGAAGGTGTGGCCGTGGCTCGTCCAGATGGGGACGGACCGGGCCGGCTGGTACAGCTGGGATCGGCTCGACAACTTCGGGCGCAAGAGCGCCAACCGGATTCACCCGGAGTGGCAACCGATCGCCGTGGGCGACAAGTTCTACGGCACCACGGATGGTTCGCAATCCTGGCTGGTTCAGGAGTGCGAACCGGAGCGATTCCTGAGCCTTCGGATGTCGCTCGACCTGCTGGGTCGTGCCTTCGACCCGGATGGCCCGCGGCCGCGCTTTTTCACCGACTCTACCTGGAGCTTCCTCTTGCGAGAGACGCCGGTGGGCAAAACTCGGCTCGTGGTCAGCGGGTACTGGGCCCTGCGGCCGAAGTGGTTGCAGCCACTGGTGAGCGTGCTCTTGCTGGAGCCCTCGCACTGGATCATGCAGAAGCGGCAGTTCGCCAACCTGCAACGGCTCACCACGCAGGCGCCGGCCGGCGAGGGCCTTGAGGTGGCGGAGGGTGCCGGAGTGGAATGACGGTCCGTCCGGAGAGCAGAGGGTTCGCTATCACAGCGTACGCTGTTCCGGTTTCGGGTTTGCCATGGGCGGGCCGAGTCTCTAGCATCGCGGCCAACTCCTCCCCGGGGGCACGCTCATGCCAAATCCAACTATTGAAGTCGACTACCTGATCAAGGGAGCCGGCGCCACAGGGATGGCCTTCGCCGATACGCTGCTCACCGAGACCGATGCGACCATCGCGATGGTCGACAAGCACGATAAGCCGGGAGGCCACTGGAACGACGCCTACCCGTTCGTGCGCCTGCACCAGCCTTCGGCGTACTACGGCGTGAACTCGCGCCCACTGGGGACGGGTGCGAAGGACCAGGTTGGCCTGAACAAAGGCTTCTACGAACTGGCATCCGGCCAGGAGGTGCTCAGCCACTTCGACCTGACGATGAATGAACGCTTTCTGCCCACAGGGCGAGTCCATTACTTCCCGATGACTGAGCTTTCCGAAGACGGCGCGGCAACCGGGCTCCTCTCAAAAACAAAGACGACGATCAAGGCTCGAAAGTTCGTGGACGGGACGCATTCCAGGATGCAGGTTCCGTCGGTATCAAAGCCCAGATACGAGATCGATCGGCGCGTAACCGTTGTTCCGCTAAACGAACTTCCTCGCGCTACCGCGGATAGCAAATACAGCTCTTATGTGGTCATCGGGGCGGGGAAGACTGGGATGGACGCCTGCATCTGGCTTCTGCAGAACGGAGCAGACCCGGACAGCATCCGCTGGATCATGCCGCGCGATTTCTGGCTCCTGTCTCGCAAGAATTTCCAGCCAGGGAACGAATTCTTCGCGGCAGGCGCCGAGAACCTCGCAAACGAAACGGAGGCATTGGCCCAGGCCGAGACTATCGATGGGCTGTTCCTGGACCTGGAGTCCCGAGGCAACGTCCGCCGCATCGACCCCTCGGTGAAACCAGAGGGCTACCACTGCGCAATTATCAGCGACCTCGAACTCGAACAACTGCGAAGGATCAAAGGCATCGTCCGCATGGGCCGCGTGACGCGGATCGGTGCGGACGCGATCGGCCTTGAGAAGGGCACGATTCCGACCGGGCCTGAGGTGCTCCACGTCGATTGCTCCGCCGTCGGCATCCCGCGTCTGCCCAGTAAACAAGTGTTCGACGGCGACCGGATCACCTTGCAGTTCGTGCGGTTCTGCCAGCCGGTCTTCAGTGCGGCGTTCATCGGGCATGTTGAAGCGACGGTCGAAGACATCGAAGTGAAGAATCGCATCTGCAGGCCGCAGGCAATTCCGGATACTCCGGAGGACTATCTACGGACCATGCGCGTGGAGCTCGCCAACCGGCAGGAATGGATCTCCCACCCGGAACTGGGCGCGTGGATGGCGGCATCGCGGCTGGACGTCTTCCAGGCACGGATCCAGCGAATGCCGCAGGAATACCCGGAGGCGCTCCCTCACTTCCAGCGCTACCTGACGAGCGTGGGTAGGGCGGCCCAGAACATCGGGGTGCTGCTCGGGGAGTAGCCCGCATCTCCCGGGGAGGCAAACGCCTCGCGCCCCGAATCGAACCGCGAACGTGAGCACCCGGCCACCCTCGCCTCCAGCGCAGCGCCGAGGGCCGCGAAGCGACGAGCCAAACTGCCAGATGCGAACACGGCGAATGCGCGGGGCTTCTGAAGCGGACGGGCAAGCAATTTCTTTACAAAACCATGTAAGCGGGCGTACAACGATGGCGTCGGCAGCGGTCCGTGTCGCGGCGGGCCCAATCCGGATGCCGGCAGGAAGGTCCAACCCCGATGACCATGGCGCCCGCGTACCCCTTCGGCCTGGAAGTGGACGAGCCTGCTCCGCAGAGCCGGCTGACCGTCTTCTTCCGCATCCTGATGCTGATCCCGCACGTTATCATCCTGTACTTCCTCGGGCTCGCGCAGAACATCGTGACGCTGATCGCGTGGTTCGCCATCCTGTTCACCGGCAAATACCCGGCGGGCTTGCTGCAGTTCTCGACGAACATCCTCCACTGGAACACGCGCGTTGGCGGATATGCGCTCCTCCTGACCGGGACGTATCCGCCCTTTGCCCTGGGAGAAGACGCGAACTACCCGGTACGGCTCACGGGGATGGGTGAGGAAGCGGGACGGAACCGGCTCACGACGTTCTTCCGCATCTTCATGATCATCCCGCACATCATCGTCTTCTACTTCCTGATCCTGGCTCTCTACATCGTGCTGTTCATCTCCTGGATCATCGCGCTGTTCACAGGCTCGGTGCCGGGCGGGATGCACAACTTCATGGCCGGCGTCGGACGGTGGGGGACGCGTCTCAACGCGTACACGCTCCTGCTGACGGACAAGTACCCGCCGTTTAGTTTGAACTAGAATGCACGAAGGCCGGCTTCGCCTGCAGGTGATTTGCGCCGGGGGAGCGAAGACTCGATGACGCAGCCACCAGAATCGGGCGATTCCGGGGAACTACCGACAGAACCGTCCGGCCCTCCGCCGGCTGCGGAGAGTGGCCAGGAGATGCTGGAGCGCCTGCGCGAGCGCGGCCTGATTTCGCAGGAAGAGTTCGAACAGCGGCAGAGCGCGCAACGCCCAGCGCCCGCGCCGGCGCCGGGGCTTCGGTTCGGGCCGCCGGAGGAGCCTGTCGCCGGGCCGGACGACGAATCCGCCGAGAAGGCGCCGCTGGCGGTGCTGGCCGCAACAGTGGCGGCGCCGGACGAAGCAGTTCCTCCCCCCGGGAAGCCACCGGAGTTGTATCCGGTGCGGTTCGATATTGAGTATCCCGAGGGGCTGAGCCGCTGGAAGACGCTGTTGCGGGCGTTCCTGATTTTGCCCGTGCTGCTGATGCTGGGGTTGTTCCAGTACTTCACGCAGATGGGCTCGTTCATCGGGTTCACCACCGTGTTCTGGCGGAAGAAGTACCCGATGTGGCTGTTCACCGGGATGGCGGGGGCGTTCGGTTACGTGGCGAGGAGTTTCTCCTACTGGCTGCTGCTGACGGACAAGTTCCCGAGCTTCTCGAAGGAAGAAAGCCCGGTCACGCTCGAGTTCGACGACCCGCCTTCCGGGCAGCTCAGCCGCTGGCGCGTGTTCTTCTGGAAGGGGATTCTGCTGATCCCACACTTCATTGTGCTGGGCTTCCTGATGATCGCGGTGTTCGCGGTCACGGTGATCGCGTGGTTCGGGATCCTGTTCACGGGGAATTACCCGCGCGGGCTGTTCCAGTTCGTGGTCGGCATCCAGCGATGGTACTGGCGGGTGACCAGCTATTTCATGTCGTTCAACGACCGCTTCCCGCCATACGCGCTTTCGGCTGAGGCGGGTCCCGCGAGCAACGGCGCGACCGTCGCCAATGGGGTCATCGGGGCGCTGGTCGGCGCGGGATACGCCGCACTCATCACCGTCGCGATCGTGCTCGGGAACAACCCGCATACGGTGGAGAACCTGGAATGGGCAAAGGTGCAGACCGGCCAACAACAGCCGGGGGTGACCTTCGAGCGCTATGGCAACGAGGCCGTATTCATCCGCCTGACGCAGGCGTTCGACCCCGGCGACGAGTTCCTCCAGATCATCCAGCCATCGCGAGACGAACGCATCGTGGTGGTGAAGTGGTCGGTGGTGAATTCGAGCCGGAGCCAGAGCGCGCTGGTGACCGGCGACGCCGCGAGCCTGAAGGTGGAATACGAGGGCGACGACGGGAAGTTGAAGACCAAGACGATCGACGCAGTGGTTATCGGGGTGAACAATCTTGCAGCTCCCGCACGGATCCCGGAACGGGGTGCGGCGACGATCAATGCCGCCTTCGTGCTACCGGCTGACGCGGTGCCGCTCGAGCTGCGATTCCGGCACGGATTCGCAGGCACGGGTGGGATCAAGTACGTCTTCGACCAGTAGCGGGGGAGCGGGGCTACATGAGGGATTCGTAGGCTTCGCGGAGTTGCGTGAGGGTCGTCGCGATGGGGCCCAGTGAGAACTCGTCGCCTTCGGCCGTTGAGCCGAGCATGCTGATCGGCACGCCATTTTCGAGGGCGAGGTCGACGAGACGGGTTTCGCAGCCGGGCTGGACGCTGACGACGATGCGTCCCTGGGCTTCGCCGAAGAGCGCGGCATCGAGGCGTCCGGGGAAGCTGGCCGTGCCGCGGAAACCCCGGCCGCCGAGGATGGCGGACTCGGCTATGGCGACGGCGAGGCCACCATCGGAGCAATCGTGGGCGGAGGCGAGCAGGCCCTCCGAGTTGGCGCGGAGGACAAGTTGCTGGAGGCGTTTCTCGGCTTCGAGGTTCACGCGCGGAAGGCCGGCGACAGTCTTGTGGACGGATTCGAGGTACTCGCTGCCGGCGAGCGTCTCGGCGGCGTGTTCGAGGCCGGAGCCGAGGAGGTAGACCGAACGGCCAGGCCCCTCGAAGGCCGAGCGGAGCGCCTTCGAGGCGTCTTCGAGGATCCCGAGCATGCCGATGACGGGGGTGGGGTAGACCGGGCGGCCATTCGTTTCGTTGTAGAGGCTGACGTTCCCGCTGACGACCGGCGTGCCGAAGATGAAGCAGGCTTCGGCGATGCCGCGGACGGCGTGTTCGAGCGTGTAATAGACGTCGAGCTTTTCGGGATTGCCGAAGTTCAGGCAGTCGGTGGTGGCGACGGGGGTGGCGCCAGTGCAGACGACGTTGCGGGCCGCTTCGGCGACGGCAATGGCGCCGCCCGCGTAGGGATCGAGGTAGCAGAGGCGGCCGTTGCAGTCGGTTGAGATGGCGACGGCCTTATTCGTGCCGGGGACGCGGATGACGGCCGCATCGCCGCCTGGCCCGACGACAGTGCCATTGAGGACCTGGTGGTCGTACTGGCGGAAGACACCGCGCTTGGAGGCGATGTTCGGGCGGGCCATGAGCGCGAGCAGGCTGGCGGTGGCTTCGGCTGGCGCCACGTCCGGGAGGGAATCGAGGTCGAAGGTGTTGAGTTCGGTCAGTTCCTGGGGGCGAACGCCGTTGCGGCGGTACTGGGGCGGCTCGGTGGCGATGTCGAACGGGACGCGGCCGACTTCGACGCCGTTGTCGCGGATCACAACGTCTCGTCCGCCAGTGACGACGCCGATGGGCTCGCAATGGAGCTCCCAGTGGTGGAAGAGGGCGCGGACGTCTTCGACGTGCTCCTTCTTCGCGACGATGAGCATGCGCTCCTGGCTCTCGCTGAGCATGACTTCGTAGGGGGTCATGCCGGCTTCGCGGCGGGGGACCCTGTCGAGGTCGAGGATGGCGCCGGCGCCGCCCTTGGCGCAGCACTCGACCACCGAGCTGGTGAGGCCGGCGGCGCCAAGGTCCTGGAGCCCAACGATCCAGTCACCGTGTTCGGAAGCCATTTCGTAGCAGGCTTCCATGAGGAGCTTTTCCATGAACGGGTTGCCGACCTGGACGGCGGGGCGCATCTCTTCGAAGCGGGCCTCGGGATCGGTGCGGCTGGCGAGGCCGCTGGCCCCGTGGATGCCGTCGCGGCCGGTATCGGAGCCGGCGATGAGGAGGACGTTGCCTTCGCCCTGGGCCTTTGCGCTGAGGAGCTTCTTCGTTTCGGCGAAGCCGACGCACATGGCGTTCACGAGGGGGTTGCCGTTGTAGGAGCTGGAGAAAACGACTTCGCCGCCGACGGTAGGGATGCCGAGACAGTTGCCGTAGCCGCCGATGCCGCCGACCACGCCGTTGAAGAGGTAGCGGTTCTGCGGGTCTTCCGGGGGGCCGAAGCGAAGCGAATCGAGGAGGGCGATGGGGTAGGCGCCCATGGCGAAGATATCGCGGACGATGCCGCCGACGCCCGTGCCGGCGCCCTGGTAGGGCTCGATCGCGGAGGGATGATTGTGCGATTCGACCTTCATGACGATGCAAAGGCCGCCGCCGATATCGATCGCGCCGGCGTTTTCGGCGCCGACCTTGGTGAGGATATGGTCTCCGCCGGAGGGGAAGAGCTTCAGGAGCGGCTTGCTGTTCTTGTAGCCGCAGTGCTCGCTCCAGAGGGAGCCAAACATGCCAAGTTCGACCTCGTTGGGCTCGCGCCCGAGCTGCTGGACGAGGAGGTCGTATTCGGCGCGTGAGAGGGCGACGGCATCGAGAGCGGCCTGTTCAACTGGCATGCGCTCATGGTACCCGGAGCGATGCTAAGAGGGGCTCACGGGAGGGGTGTGGGGGCCCGGCTCCGCGATGGGGGTATCGGGGCGGAGCGTTTCGGCGAGCTGGAGGCGTTCGAGGATCTCGCGGCGGGTGATGAGGCCGATCATGCGGCCGTCTTCGAGGACGGGCACCTGGTTCAGGCCTTTCTCGCCGAGGAGGGTGAGGACCTGGACCGCGGAGATGTTGGCATCGACGGTGATGACATCGCTGCGCGGAGTCATGACGCGCTGGGCGGGGGTGTTCGCCCACTCTTCGCGCGGCACGCGGCGAATATCGTTCACGGTGATGATGCCCTGGACCGAATCGCCGAGGGCGACGATGACTGCGCGTTCGCCGCGGCCGACCATGAGGTCATCGACGATGGACGTGAGCGAACTGCCCGGGGTGACGCTGGGGAAGTCCTCGCGCATGACCTGGCGGGCGGTGAGGCGGCTGAGGACGCCTTCGAGCTGGACTCCGGAGGCTTCGTTGCGGGCGGCGCCAAGAAGGAACCACCCAATGAAGGCGATCCAGACGCCATCGAGCACGAACCCGTTCAGGAGGAGGAAGAAGCCCACGATGATGAGGCCGTAGCCGAAGAATTCGCCGACGGACGAGGCCACGCGGGTGGCCTCGCGGAAGCTGCCGCTGCGCTTCCAGGCGATGGAACGGAGCACACGGCCACCATCGAGCGGGAAGCCGGGAAGGATGTTGAACACGCCGAGGAGGACGTTCACGAAGGCGAGGTAGTAGAGGATGGCCTCGAGCTTCTCGCTGATGCCGCCAAGGAGGAGGCCCAGAACGCCGGTGACGATAGCGATGAGGATGCTCGTCGCGGGGCCTGCGGCAGCGATCTGGAACTCCTCGCCCGCTGAGGACGGCTGACGCTGGAGATGGGAGACGCCGCCGAAGATGAAGAGGGTGATTCGCGGGACATCGAGGCCGCGTCTCTTGGCGACGAGGGCATGGGCGAGTTCGTGGATGAGGACGGTGATAAAGAGGAGCACGGCCGAGATGGTGCCGACGATCCAGTAGGCTGCCGTACTCCAGGATTTGTACTCGGCGGGGAAGACACCATCGCTCAAGGACCAGGCGACAAAGCCAAGTATGAGGAACCAGGTCGGGTGAATTTCGATCCTGATGCCGAAGACGCTGCCGACCTTAAACGCGGTGCCCACGTGCGTACGCTACGGGAGCGGGGGCGGCGCGCCAAGTGCGCAGATTCAGCGATCGGCAAGGCGGTGGGCGAAGGCGAGGGCGAGGAAGAGGCCCGCGAGCCCCCAGAGGTAACCTCCCAGCACGTCGCCGGGCCAGTGCGCGCCAACGGCGATCCGGGCGGGGCCAGAGAAGAGGATGATTGCGACGCAGAAGACTCGCGCGGCCGCGCCCGCCGCCCTGCCGAAGATCGCGGGAGCGATAACGGCGATCGTGCCATAGACCACGATGTCCGAGAGGACGTGGCCGCTTGGGAACCCGAAACCGGAGAAATCGCGGGCGATGTGCAGATCGAAGCCGGGCTCGGGCCGATCGGCCTGGGCCATCGACTTCAGCGGGGTCGAGGCTGATCGCAGGATCAGGGCGGCGACGAGTGCCCAGACGGCGAAGGTACGGTCGCGCGCTGTGGCCGAAGCGATGCCAAGCCGCGGGGCGAATGCCGCGAGGACCATGCAGGCTACTCCGATGGGGAGCTGCACGGGAAAGTTGCCGAGGAGGTTGATCGGGCCTTCGAAGCGGTTAGCCAGTGAGCGATCCTGGACCCAGCGGGCTACCTCGACATCGCCGGGCAGTGGCGCCCCATGCCAGGCCACGTAAAGGGTCAGCAGCAGTGCGAGGGCGCCAGAAACGGCCGCAGCCTGGAGAAGACGGCGTTCGGTCAGGGTCACGGGCTGGCGAGCGGGCGCCGGGCCCATTCTTCCCACGTCGTCCAGGCAAGCTTGTTCGACCCGTCGCTCTTCCGGAGGCCGATGTCCTTGAAGACGGCGGTGGTGCCGGAACTTGCGAAGGCGGGGTCGAGGGCTGCGAACCAGACCACCATGCCGAATCCGAGGTCGTTGGCTTCGGTGAGGAGGCGCTCCAGGTAGGCTTGCTGGTCGGATTCGGTGCCGACGTTCACGCGGCCTTCGACGGGCGCGGATGCGTAGCCCGTTTCGGAGATGATGACCTCCCCATCCCAGTGGGTGGGAAGCTGTGAGTAGTAGTCTGCACGGATATCGGCGGCGCTCTTCGCTTCGCCGAGGAAGGGATAGGTGCTGATGGCGAGGACATCCATGCGCCCGGCGAACTTATCGAGCAGTTCCCAGCGCGGGGGATGGACGATGCCGAAGGTGCCTTCGAGATCTTCGAGCTGGAACGTGGGGAAGACCTTTGTGTCCGGGCTGTTGCCCTTCACCACGTCGTAGGCTTCGTTGTACATCGCCAGGTAGGCGTCGAACTGGTCGGGCGCACGTTCGTAGGTCATGTTCACTTCGACACCGAGGGCGAGGTAGGCGGGGTGGTAGTTCTTCGCGACGTACGCGGCATACGCGACGAAAGCCTCCTGCACGCGCTTATCGAGGAAGCCATCGGCCGGATCGACAGAGGGCGGGAGGTTCGCGGGGCGGCTTCGCTGGACGACGCCATCGGTGGGGTCGATCGCGTAAAAGAGCTGGAGGCGGTCGTACTGTTCGAGGAGTGCGACTTCGAGGCGGGTGCTATCGGCGGTGACCTGGGTGACGGTGCCGCCGGGCATGAAGTCCTCCCAGGGCGGGGTGCGCTGGATCATGATGACGTCTGCGTACTGCTGGGCGGTGGCGAAGGCATCGATGTAGGACTCGGTGGTGCGCTCCGCGGGCAGCGCGCTAAAGCCGAGCTTGAGGGTGCGAGGTTCGCCGGATTCGGAGGGCCGGACGACGGCCGGGCCGGGCCCCTGGGCGGCAGTGGGCGATTCGCCGGGGTCGGTGGAGCCCTTCGAATCGCCGCAGGCAACGGAAAGGAGCGCTGCAAGAACGCAAAGCGCTGTTACAATCGCCAGCGCGGGGTGGTCGAAGCGGTGGAACATGGCGGTTCGATCCGTACTTCTGTTCGCTGTGCTCATTGGTCTGATCGTGGGTGGCGGTGTCGCCGGGGCTGAGTGCGCGCTATCGGGCAATGACGGCGGGGGTTCGGCGACGCCGACGCAGCGAGCGGCTGACGCGCCAGGTTCGCCGGGCGCGACGGCTTCGGATTTCGCGAAGGCATGGATCCTCGACGACACGAAGGCGATGTACCTGCTCCTCTCCGCCTCGGCGCAGGAACAGTACCCGCAGGAAGTGTTCGACGAGTATTACGCTGACTTCTCAAACGAACTCACAGAAGTTTCGCTGAAGGCGACGGTACTCTCGGCGGAGCCGGGGGTCGCCTCCCTGTCGGTGAACATGGCTACAGCCTATTTCGGGGATTTCGAATACACCACAACGCTTAACCTCTCACAGACCCCGCTGGGCTGGGCGATCGACTGGACGCCGGCGGCGATCCACCCGGAGATGACCGACGGCCGGGAGTTTAAAAGCGTCATCCAGCAGCCGACCAGGGGTCGAATCCTCGACCGCAACGGCACGGTGCTGGCCGAGACTGTCGACCTGCGGTTTATCGGGTTGAACCGCAGCCTGGTCGGCGACAAGGCGGCGCTCAAGGCGGCGCTCATCGCCTTCGGGTTCAGCGAAGAGCAGGTGGATGGCGCGTTCAACAGCAGTGCGGGGCAGAGCCAGCGTGTGAAAGTGGGACAGGTGCCTGCGGGGAAGGAAGACCTGACCGGAGGCATTCGCGACATTCCCGGCGTCATCCTGTATTTCGAATCACAGCGAGTGCATCCGCTTGGGCCGGCCGCCGCACACGTGGTCGGTTACACGGTGGAGTTCACGGCGGAGCAGCTGGCGCAGCGCAAGGGCATGGGGTACGTGCCGGGGGACCGGACGGGCGCCACCGGGCTCGAAGCAACGCTGGACGACCGGCTTGCCGGCAAGATCGGGGCGGACTTGCAGGTGGTGGACACGGCGGGGACGGTGGTGCTGACGGTGCAGAGCCGGCCGTTCGTGCAGGGCGCGGACGTGCAGACGACGCTCGACGCGGACACGCTGCGCGCGGCATATGCACGGTTGGGCGACCGGGCGGGAGCGGCCGTGGTCATCGACCCGCGGAGCAATGAGATCCTCGCGCTGAACAGTTCGCCTTCGTTCGACCCGGACGCGTTCGAGCGGAACGACGCGGCGGCGCTTGCAGCGATCACCGGAAACAAAGCGGGACCGCTGACGAACCGGGCGACGATCGGCCGGTATTCAGCGGGTTCGACGTTCAAGCTGATCACGGGCGCTGCGGGACTGATGTTCGGGGGGTACAAGACGACTGACCGGCTGGAGTGCGGCTCGATCTGGTATGGGCTGGACCCCCCGCGGCGAAACTGGGAAGGCGCGCAGGGCAACCTGACGATCGCGGAAGGGCTGATGCGGTCGTGCAACCCGGTGTTTTATGAGATCGCGCTGACGCTCTACAACGAAACCGACGGAGCGCTTTCGGACACGGCGCGGATGTTCGGGTTCGGCGCAGAGACCGGGACCGTGGGCGTGAACGAAGTGGCAGGCATCGTTCCTGACGCTGCGCAGAAGAAGGCGAAGACGGGCGAGCCGTGGTACGCGGGCGACGAGGTGAACCTGGGAATCGGCCAGGGCGATCTGCTGATCACGCCGTTGCAACTGGCGAACGCCTACAGCAGCTTTCTTGCGCGGCGGTTGCGGGTGCCGAAGCTGCTCTCAGACGAGACGGCGACCGTGCGCAACGACATCCCGCTTAGCGACGAGCAGTGGAACCTGCTGATGAGCGGCCTGAAGCTCGTGACGGGGCCGTCCGGCACGGCTTCGACAGCGTTCAGCCTCGCCGGGTATTACGACTTCGCGGGGAAGTCGGGGACGGCGGAAGATGCCGGCTCGCAGCAACACGTGCTGTTCGTCGCCATGTCGCCGGCGGCGGCGCCCGAAGCGGTGGCTTCGGTGGTGTTGGACGAGGGGCAGTCGGGGTCGATCGAAGCGGGGCCGATCGCGCGAGACCTGGTGCTGGCAGCGATCAATTAGCGGAAGAGCCGTTCGATGCTGATGGACACGCCAGGCAATGAGCCAAGTTGCACCTCGCCCGAGCGATGCTGTGACTCGCGGTAGGACGTGCCGGATTGCCGTCGCCAGGTTGTCACCCGGCGTTCGCGCGTGTGAATCTGCCAGATTTCGAGATCGCCGCGGTGGCGGTACTCGGGAATCTTCGTCTCGATGTCCCGGTCCCCGGTCGATGGCGACCAGACTTCAGCGACGAACGGAAGAGGATCTCGATATGCCTCGAGATGCTTGTCGGCAGTAAGCCCGAGTTGTGGCACCACAGCGACGTCCGGGACGAGATAGGTGCCCTCGCGGACGTGCAGCGCCGGAGCGTTCATGCGGACTTCGAAGTCATCCTCGCTGAGCTGCCGTGCCAGCTGAGTGACGAGTCGGGACGCCAGCGAGTTGTGGGCCTGAGTCATGGGCTCTTTTTCGCGCAGGTGCCCGCAGACGAGTTCCCAGACCGCATCTGAGTCTTCGAGGGCGACACGCTCGTAGGTGGCGAAGCTGACGACCATGGATCAAGCATACCCTAATTAGCGGGCCTGCCAGTTGGGTTGGCGCTTCTCACGGGCGGCGGCGCCGCCTTCTTTCGCGTCCTCGGTTGCGCCCGCGACGCGGCGCATGGTCTCGCCGAAACGGATCGCTTCGACCCAGGGCATCTGCTGGCCGCGCCAGGCGACTTCCTTGGTGGCGCGGACGGCCAGGGGAGCGGACTTGCAGAGGCGTTCGGCGAGGGCGCGCGCTTCGTCCATGAGTTTCTCGTGCGGGACGACTTTCCAGGCGAGGCCCATCTCTTTCGCCCGCTGAGCGTCCACGCGTTCGCCGATCAGCAAGAGCTCCATGGCGTTCTGCCAGCCGACCTTCTGGGGCATGCGGACCGAGCCCTGGATGGTGGGCACGCCGATGCGCACTTCGGGGAAGCCGAACTCGGCGCGCTCGCTGGCGATAACGAAATCGCAGGCGGCGACGAGGGTGCAGGCGAAGCCGAGGCAGTACCCGTTGACGGCGGCGATGGTGGGCTTCCAGATTTCGATGCCGTTTTCGAGGGAGGTGAGGCTCGGCGTTTCCCAGTGCGTGGTGCCTCGGGGGCGGGCGCTTTCGCGGAGGTCGGCGCCGGCGCTGAAGGCGCGTCCCTGGCCGGTGACGATGGCGACCCAGGCCTCGTCGTCGTCGCGGAACTGCGCCCAGCAGGCGTCGAGGTCCGCGCGGAGCTCACCGTTGATAGCGTTCAGCGCTTCGGGGCGGTTGTAAGTGATGGTGGCGATGCGCCCGTTGCGTTCGTACAGGACTGTCCCGGCCATGGTGTGCCTCCGGATGTGGTTTGTAGGCGGAGTTTACGCGGCAGGCAGTGTGCGTGTGCGGAGAGGCGGTTAAACGCGGTGGCGCAGAGGCGCGAGGGCCTCAGACCTCCGCGGTTAGTTGTGGACGGGAGTTTCGCCGCGGGCGAGCTGGGCGATTTCGTCGGGGGTGGCGCTGGGGTACTGGACGCGTGGGTGGTAGACCGCGCGGAGGGTGGTCTTGAAGCTGGCGGCGACGGCCTGGAGTTCGCGCAGGGTGATATCGCACTCGTCGAGCTGGCCTTCCGCAAGGCGTTCGGCGAAGACGGAATCGACGATCTGATCGATCGAGGCGGTCGAATCATCCTGGCGGGCGCGGGCGACGGCCTCGGAGGAATCGGCGAGCATGATGATGGCTGCTTCCCGCGTCTGGGGGCGAGGGCCTTCGTAGCGGAAATCGGCGGGGGAGACTGTCTGCCCTTCGGCAGTGGCCTGGCGATAGAAGTAGGTGACCAGCCTGGTGCCGTGGTGCTGGGGAATGAAGTTCCGCACAACGAGCGGCAGCCGGTACTTCTTTGCCAGTTCGATGCCGTTGGTGACGTGGGCGCGAATGACGCGGGCGCTATCGACGGGCTCCATTGCGTCGTGGGGGCTGGGGTTACCGCCGAGCATGTTCTCGACGTAGTGGTCGGGCATCGCGAGCTTTCCGATGTCGTGGTAGTAGGCGCCGACGCGGACGAGGAGGGCATCGGCGCCGATGCCGGAGGCAGCGCGTTCGGCGAGGGCGCCGACGAGCATGCTGTGGTGATAGGTGCCGGGAGCCTCGTCCTGGAGCCGGCGAAGGAGGGGGTGCTCGGCCTGCGCCAGCTCCATGAGCTGGAGGCGCGTGGTGACGCCAAAGAACAGCGCGAGCACGACGAAGACGCCGAGGGCAGCACCGGCGGCGACGAGCCCATGGATACCGGCCGCAAGCCCGATCCAGGCGAGGTCGACGTTGGCGCGCTGGGCGGAAACCATCCAGAAGACAACCATGACGGTGCCGGTAGCTATGGCGACGGCGATGGAGGCCATGGCGAAACGCGAGAGGCGGCTGGCGCGATGGACGACGGCCGCTCCCACCAAGCCGCCGGCAACGTAGGTCATCGCCAGTTCGAGGGATTGGAGCGAGCCAACGTACGAGGTACCGGCGATTTGCGGAGCGGTGCCGCCGATGTAGGCGGCAAGCAAACCCGCCATGACGGCAAGCAGCGCGGCAAGCGAAAGATCGGCGAAGGATGCAGTGATAATGGCGGCCGCCGCCACCGGCACGCCGAACGCGTAATAGCGGTCGGAATCCGGGGTGACGAGCGGGAGGACGACGCGTGCCGTGACGAGGATGAGGCCGAAGGAGACGGCCACGAGGACCATCCGGCGGTTCGCGGGAGCGGCGAAGGGCTGCAGGAGGAACGTATAGACGGCGACCAAGAGTCCGGCGCCAAGCGCGACCATTACCCCCGCGGCGATTGCGTAGAGATCGAGGCCATCTTCGATGACGCCGGTGGCCTTCAGGGCTTCGATGTCCTGGTCGGTGATGACCTGGCCTTCAGTGACGATGACCTGCCCGGCGGCGAAGGTGCGGAATACGGGCGCGACGGCCTGCCGGGCCTGTTCCTTCTTCTTCTCGGTGGCCGTGGCATCGAGACGGAAGGTCTCGACGGCAAACACACGGAGGACGCCAGTAAGGGCCTCGGACTGGGCGGCGGTAAGCTGGCCGCTCGGCAGGGAGGAAACGTATTCCCCGATGGCAGGCTCGATCTGGTCGGCTTTTAGCGGCGTGGACATGAGGGCAGTGAGACCGGCCACCACCTGGCGATCGAGGACTTCGAACGAGACGACGTCGAGAGACTGGAGGGCGGCGCGTTCGGCGTTGGTGAGCGTCGAAGGAGTTGCGAGCTTCGCTATCAGGTCCTGTTTCTGCTGGGTCGTGATATCGATCCTCGTGGCGATGTCTCGCACCTGATCGAGGTAGCGCGAAGCCTTATCGAGTTGCGCATCGCGGACGGAGGTATCGACGGGGAGGGATTCCTGTGGGACCTGTTCGGCGGCGGCCGTTTTGGCGGCGTCGGTGAGGGCGGCCGATTCGAAACTGGCCTCGTGCGGCGCTGAAAGGGTGGCGGGAGCGATGTCGCCCTCTTTGAGGTCTCCTTCGAGGCGGAACAGGGGCACAACGAGAACCACCGTGGCGGCGGCGATGATGAGACCAAAGAGCCCCGCCGACATCCGGGAGACGTTGGGTTTTGTGAGTTGACGGGCCATAGGGTGATCGCAGGATACCAGAGGGCGGGTGCGGCGCCGGGAAGGCTCAGCCGGCCGGGCCCTCACCGAGGAATTCGTTGAGGGCGGTGAGGCGTTCGATGACCAGGAATCCGGCGCGGTCGCGAGCACGGTCCGTGCGTTCGAGCAGGACGGCGCGCATGCCGGCGGCGCGAGCGCCAGCGATGTCGGTATCGGCCATGTCACCGACGAAGAGCGCCTCGTGCGGCTCGAGACCGACATCGGCGAGGGCCTTCAGGAACGGGCTGGGGTTCGGTTTGGCGAGGCCGACATCGGCTGAGGCGACGAACGAATCGATGTAGCCGGCGAGGCCGAGTTCGTTGACCTTAGGTTCGAAGAGGGCCGCAGGGAAGATGGCGTTCGTGACGACGCCCGTCCTGTAGCCACGCACGCGCAGCGAAGCGAGGAGGGCGCGAGCGTCGTCGTAGACGGCGAGGCCGTGGGTGGCTTCGCGGAAGAAGATCCTCGAACAGGCCTCCACATCACCGGCGCCAACGGCGAGGCCGAGCCATGTGAAGGCCGCGCCGAGCAGGCGGGAGATGTGCGGCGCGGTTTCGGTTTCGCCGGGGCGGTATTCGGGAAGGACGGCATGGAATGCGCGCTCGAGGTCCGCATCGGAGACCTCGATTTCGAGGCGAGCGCGGGCAAATGAGGCGACGGCCGCGGCGGGCGCTCCGACAACGAGAGAGTCATCGCGGACGATGGTGCCGCCCCAATCGAAGAGCACCCCGCGGATGGCCACGTCAGGCGCCCAGGAGCCTGCGCACGGTTTCGTTGATGAGCCGTCCATCGGCCCGGCCGGCGAACTGCCTGGTGAGCACAGGCATCACCTTCCCCATGTCGCGCGGGCCAGAGGCTCCAGTCTCGGCGATGACCTTCGCTGCGGCGGCTTCGATCTCTTCGGGAGCGGCCTGCTTCGGGAGGTATTGTTCGAGGATCTCGGCTTCGGCACGTTCCTTCGATGCGAGATCTTCGCGCTTTGCTTTTTCGAACTGCTCGATGCTGTCGCGGCGCTGTTTCAACTGCTTCTGGATGATGGACAGCACTTCTTCGTCGCTGGCGACGAGCGGGGGGAGCTTCGCCATTTCGGCGAGTTGTTCATCCGAGGCGCCGGAGGGAGGCGTGCGGATTTCGGCGTTGCGGATTGCGGAGATCAACATGCGAAGGGCGGACTTCCGGGTCTCTTCCTTGTTGCGCATCGCATCGGTGAGATCGGCCTGGACGCGTTCCTTGAGGGAGGCCATGAACAACGACTCCGTGAAATGGAGCGAGCCCGGCGACTTCGCCGGGCTCGCGGGTGTTGTATATCGAGGAGCCTGAGCTAGCGCCTGCTGGCTGCGCGGGCTTCGCTTCGGAGCTGCTTCTTGCGAAGCTTCCGGATGCGCGCGGCTTCCTTCTTCTTGCGTTTCACGCTCGGCTTTTCGTAGTGCTCGCGACGCCGCGCTTCGGCCAGGATTCCATCCTGTTGCACGCGCTTGTTAAAGCGCTTGAGCGCGGCTTCGAAGCCTTCGCCATCGCCGACGATTACTTCTGCCAAAAGGGGAGATCACCTCGCCTTCATGCGGACGAATTGCCCTGTACAAGGGCCGCAGGTCTTCCAACTTAACAGATTTGGTGGGAACGGGGAACGGACGTTGAGAGGAAAGAGGAAAGAGGAAAGAGGGGGCGGTATCGGTGAGGTGGACGCGCTTACTGGCGTGCGCGCCTCGGATGGGCGCGGCGGATGGCTAACCGCCAGGGCGGGATACGGGCGTACGCGCCTCGGATGGGCCTCTGTGAATGGGGACGAAGGTGCTATTCGTCTCCGCCAGTGACTGTGAGGAGGACTACGGACTGTTCCTGGGCCGTGAGGTCGTGGCGGACGCCGGGCTGAAAGACGGCGAGTTGGCCGCGGCGGAGTTCGATGGTCTCACCATTTGCGCGGACGGTTACATGGCCGCGCATTCCATGGACCATGACGACGCCGTCGGCGGAGTGCTCTTCGATGGCGTCGCCGGCTTCGAGGGCCATCATGATGACGGAGACGCCGGACTCCCGTGCGAGGCTTTTCGTCTGGCGGCGATGGCCGGGCAGAGCCTCCAACAGGCGGTCGGCCTCGGTCTCAAGGTCTACCTCGTGGGCCGGCGCCGGCTTCGGATACTCCCCGGTTGGGATGCGGGTGGTTTCTGGCATTTTGTACCTCCAGATGGGTGTGTGTTCCTCCAGTGTAACCCGTGGCTCTCACGATTTGACCTGTCCTGGAGTGGTGTATGGGACAGCAGCCCGCGCTGAGCAGGGCCTCACCCCCTGGCCCCTCTCCCGACTTCCTGCGTCGCGGGAGAGGGGAGTTTGATGTAGCCAGATGGAGGATGGACTGCTCACGGCCCTCGGCGCTGCGCTGGAAGGGGCGGCCGGTTTCCCTCACCCCCAACCCCTCTCCCAAGTCTGGGAGAGGGGAGTTTGATGTAGCCAGATGGGAGATGGACTGCTTCACGGCCCTCGGCGCTGCGCTGGAGGGGGCGGCCGGTCGCTTACGTTCGCGGTTCGATGCGGGGTCCCAACGGCCAAACGGCTGATGGCCAACAGCCAGGGTGCGTCACCGCCCCGCTCCCTTCCGGTCGCGGCTCAGATGATGCGCGCGGGTGGATGAGGGCCGGGCGCCTACGCGCGGTTCTTAGGCCGTGGGGCGGCCGGCGGCCTGTTCCCGGGCGGTCAGGCGTTCGAGGTGGTATTCGACCCAGATGGCGGGGCGCTGGGTGCGGATGCCGGGGGCATCGTGGTTGTAGCGGTCCTGCTTCTTGCGGATCTCGCGGGCTTTCTTTTCGTACGCAGCGCGCAGGCGGTCGACGGCCGCGGCGATGCGCGGCCAGGCAGCAGCGTCGGCGGCGCCTTCGCAGTATTCCTGGTGGTTGCGGTCGATGAGGGCGAGGGCTTCCAAATCGAGTTCGATCTCGCGGCCGAGGTTGAGCCACTCGGGGAGGTAGCCGCCGTTCTGGAGCATTTTGTAGCCGAGCCAGTTATCGCCGGCGGCCGCCTGGGCTTCGCGGGAGAATGCGAGAGGTTTGCCTTCGCCTGGGAGGTTTTTGAACGCCCCGGCGGTCATGGCTTCCTGGATGGCACCTTCGATGGTTTTTTCGAGGCTCATGCTTGCGAGCGAGTGTAGCAAATTTCGGAACCGCCAAGGCGCAGAGGAACAGAGGTTGAAGAGAGGATGCGTGAGTGGGTGGCGTTCGGGGAGGGGACGCGGGGATGAGCAACCGCCAAGTCGCAGAGGGCGCCAAGCGCCCGCAGAGGGACGTAGCAACAGAGGCTGACGAGAAGATGCGTGAGTGGGTGGGGTTCGGGGAGGGGACGCGCCGGCGTGCGCGCCTCGGAGCGTCTGCGCGATTTACTTGCGGCGCTGGGCGATTGCGCAGACGGTGCTGCTGCCGATGGCTCCCTGTTCGTCGTACATGGTGCATTCACCGACGGCGATACCGTCGGCGGAGTGGTGCGAAGAGACTTCGAAGCCGACCCATTCTCCGGTCGGGTAGCGGTGGAGGTAGAGGGTGATATCGGCGTTGATGAATTCGAGGCCGTTGCTGCCCCAGTTGGCGGCGGGGTTTGTCCAGTCGGCGGCGGAAGCGGCGCGAATGAAGGGGGTGAGCGCGACGCCTTCGACAAGCTCGCGGGTTTCGCGGAGCCATGCCCTGCCCTGGACCACGTTTTTCGGGTCGCGCGAAGTCATCGCCCGGGTTTCCCACATCGGCGTCCAGTTCGAGTTGACCAGGCCGGGAGGGACCGGCTGGGGCGGGACGTTGTCGGGGTGAGGCGCGTCCCAATCGGGCGGGTTCCAGACCGTGCCGGTGGGGTTATCGGTGCGCTTAAGGAGGACGGCGGTGCCTCGCGCGAAAGAGGTGCCTTCGGAGAGGTACTCCAGCTCGACAACACGGATGCGGTTGCCTTCGCGGATGTACTTGCTGGCGATCTCGCAGGGCGCGAGGGTAGGAAGCCGGTAGAGGTCGATTGTGAGGCGGGCGACGTGAAAGTCGTCGCCGGCGAACTTGGTCTCGATTTCGTGGCCGAAGAGGCCGGCAAGGACCCGGGCATGCAGGGAATTCGGATCCCAGGGCCCGGCAGAGACGCGATTGATGATGTACCGGCCGGGGCCATCGGCGCGGGCGAACGATTCAGGAGACGCCATAGGATTTACTCTCGCGGCAGACAGAGAACCGGGGCCTGGCGGCCCCGGAAAGTAGTTCGATTTGATGATCCTCGCGCCTAGTCGGCGGAGGGAAGGACCTTGGGCTGGAGGAGCTCCATCGGCCGGCCATCGACGTTAAGGGAGCAAGGACCGGGCTTAACGACGAGGACTTCGACGCCGGTCTCTTCATCCTTGTAGCGCTTGCCGAGTTGGACCGCATCCATGCCGGTGGTGTCGACAGTGACGGACGCGTCTTCGGCGCCGCGCATCTGCATGGGTGCGTCGCCGCAACGAAGTTCGCCGGCGCCCCCCTTGGTAACGATAAATTCGGCAACGCCGCCGGGAACGACGTAACGCTTGCCTGTTTGTGCTGCAGCCATCCCAAACCTCAGTGTTCAAGTTGTTACCGGCCCACCCGGCCGATGTGTGATGTATGCCGGATGCTACTGACGGCAGATTCGATGGTCAACAAAACGGGGCCAATCGGCCCCGTTTTCGAAAGGTCCCGGACCGGCGATTTACTCCACGAAGAAGGTGGCGTGCATCGGCGGATGGTAGTCGCAGGTGATGGCGAATTCACCGGCGGTGTTGAAGGTGAGGGTGCGCGAGCTGCCCTGGGTGAGGTCGCCGTCATCCTTTTCGCCGTTCACGGTGATGGTGTGCAGGCCGACGATAGATTCGAAGCTCACGGACGTGCCCTTCGGGATGAGGACGACACCCTTGTTGGCCGGCTGCGCGGCGCCATCGGCGGTCACCGTCCAGTCGTTCGCGTGGGCGTCAACCTTCACCGAGCTGGAGGCTGTGGGCGGCTTGGTCACGGGGGTGGTGTTGCCGGAGATTTCGTCGAAGACGTTGGCCGGAACGGCGTACTGGACGCAGGCTGTGCCGGGGTTCTTGGCATCGGGCGGGGAAGTGCCGAACGCGTCTTGCGGCAGCTCGAGGGCGGTGCCGACAGCGAGGATGCTGTTGGCTTCGAGGCCGTTGGCGGTCGCCAGGCTATCGGCGGTGACGTTGCCGTAGCCCTTGGCGACATCTTCGAGGTTCTGGCCCTGGACGACGTACTTGTCGATCTTGGGCAGCTGGAGGATGACGTCCGGCTTCAGCGGGTCCGACGATTTCGCGTTGTTCTTGGCCGCGAGCTCGTCCGCGGTGGTGCCGTGGATCGTGGCGGCCAGACCCCAGGTATCGCCAGCCTGGACGATGTATTCGGCATCGACGGGCAGCTTCAGTTCGGTGCCGACATCGACGACGGCGTCTTCGGCAAGCTGGTTTTCGGCGGCAAGGTCGGCGACCTCGATTCCGTGCTGCTGGGCGATTGTACCGAGGGTATCCCCGTCCTGGACGATGACGACCTGTTTCGGGAGGGCGAGGCGCCGCTCGAACGGGATTTCGTCGTCGTTGGCGAGGTCGCCAAGGAGGTCTTTGTTCAGGTTCTTGAGTTCGGAGGCCGAGATGCCGTGGCGCTTGGCGAGGGCATCGATGGTGTCGCCGGACTGCACGGTGTAGGTCGCGCCATCGGGAAGCTTGAGCTCAGCGCCGGGGAAGAGGCCAGTGATGTCCTTGCCCTCTTCGGTCTTGAGCTGGAAGGTGGCGACGCCGCGCTTTTCGGTCAGTTCGTAGTTGAGGCCGTTGAGGTCGGCGAGGATCACGGCGCCGACGTACTGGGCCTCGGCGATCTTGGTGATGGTCTCGTTCGTCTTATAGACGGTGTAGGTGTAGCCCTTGAAGTCCTTGCCGCCAGGAATTTGGAGCTCCGTGCCCTTTTTGATTAGCCCTTCGATGGGGAGGTTATTGAGGGCGGCGAGTTCCTTCGGGCCGATGCCGTGGGACTTCGCGATAGTCTCCAGGGTGTCGCCGCCGACGAGGGCGGTAACTTCGCCGTTGAGGTTGTGGGAGAAGTTTACGGCCTCTTCCCACCACTGCGAGGTGGCGTCGCCCTGATCGTTGACCTCGATGGGCGAGGTGAGGAAGTCGACCAGGTGCTGGATCTGGATGGCGTTGAGGGAGCCGCCGTTGGTGTTCAGCCAGGCGGGCATAAGCGTGCCGGCGCGGCCGCAGCTGAGGGTACGGGTGATGAGCGCGCGGTTGGCAGCGAGCTTGAGCGGATCCTGGTCCTGGAACTGCGAATCGGGGTTGTTGAGGAGCTGCGGACCGACGCCGCCCTGGCCCATGTTGCCATGGCAGGTGCGGCAGTTGTTCGCGAAAAGGAGCGCGCCGCGTTCGAGCGACTGGTCTTTGGTCCACTGCGTCTGGTCGGGGGCGCGAACGGGAAGTTCGATGGCGGAGTAGGCCGCGCATCCGCCCACGAAGATGAACATGAGGGCGACGATCAGGACGATTTGCTTCTGGGTGTTCAATCGTTCCTCCGTCTACCCGTTGTACGGAACCGCGCGAAGCGGGTTATCGGGCGTTCCGCGCGTGATAGCGCCGGTGTTGACTTGAATCGAACCGTCGGCGTTGACGGTGAGGGCCATGGTATCCATCGGGCGGGGGGCCGGTCCGAAGACGCGGACACCTGCGCGTGAATAGGTGGAGCCGTGGCAGGGGCATCGGAACCAGCCGATGATGCCGGGGAAGTTCACGGTGGCGCCATTGAACGCCGGGTTCCACGGGACGCTGCATCCGAGGTGCGGGCACTTCCAATAGAGGGCCATCAATCCGCCCGTGCCGCCGACGCCGAGGACATCGCCCTGGGGGCCATCGAGGTTGCTGAGCCAGAACTTGCCTTCACTGATGCGGACGGGGTCGGCGCCAGGAGAAGGAATCCGGCCAGCACTGACGATGACGACGCCGCCGAAGCCCTTTGGCTTGCGGAGGTTGAAGAAGCCGAGGAAGCCGGCGGCCATGGAGCCGACGAAGAGTGAAAGGCCGGCGAAGGCGCTTACGCGGAGGAAGGAGCGGCGCGCCAGCTTTCGAGATTCGATCTGGCGGGCGCGTTCGATGCGCCCTGTCGCGCGGGGAGCGGATTGTTCAGCAGCCATTTAGTGCCCAGCCTCCTGGCCCGGGATACCTTCACTCACCTTGAGTTCCCATGGGAACACGAGTTCCTGGCCCTGGCCGCGGAAGGCCGTACCGACGAGCGTGAGGACGCCGTACGCGGTGACGAACCCGCTGAAGAGGGCGAGCAAGGCATCACGGCGGGTGACCACCCAGCCCATGCGCCAGAGCGTGTAGATCATGAGGCAGGGAAGACCGAGGAGGACGGCAATCGGAATTGCCTGTTCCACCAGCCACCCGGGGAAATCGAGATGCTGGAACGTAGTCGGACCGCCGGAGCCGCCGCCATCGAGAATCTTGAGGTTGAACGGCAGGTAGGTGATGTCTTTCGACCAGTCGGGCCACGGTAACTGCGATTGCATGGAGCGGACGTTTTCGAGGAAGCGCATCGAATCGCCGCCGGAAAGGCCGAACCAATCATGAAGGAAGAAGGCGACCTTGCCCGAGTCCCAGAGGATGAGGGACCAGGTGCCGACAAAGCCGACGATGCCGGCAACGATGGTGATGCGGACGGCATTTTCGGTGCGGAACCAGGCGCCCTGGCCTTCGGTGTCCCGGTCGAAGTAGGGGAAGGCGCCGAGAATGATGAGCCAGACGGTGGGGATGATGATGCCGGCCATGGCCGCATTCATATGGAGGAGGAGTTCCTGGAGGTTGAGGAGATACCAGGGGGCCTTCGAGGGGTTCGGGGTGACGTCCGCGTTCGCCTGGTCCAGGAGGGGGGCGTTGATCACCACGGAAAGGATGAAGAGCGTGACCGTAAACAGCATCGCCGAGATGAATTCGACGAAGACCAGATCCGGCCAGACGAGTACCTCCTCGTCTCGGGCGCGTGCCTGTGGGCGGGCGACGGGCCGGGCTACGACTGCGGTTGCCATGCTTTCCCCTCTTTGACTTTCGGTAGAACCGAATCTGGACCGTTTGCCCGCTTAGAGCGGGCGGGCGAGGCCGCCATCCCGGCGAATTCGCCAGAAGTGGACAGCCATGAAGATCGCCGCAAGCAACGGCAAGCCGATGACATGGAGCGTGTAGAAACGAATGAGTGAGTCGGGGCCGACTTCGAAGCCGCCGAGGAGCCAGAAGCGAGTCTTCGGGCCGAGGACCGGCGCGGAACCGGCGATGTTGGTGCCGACGGTGATGGCCCAGAAGGCCAGCTGGTCCCACGGCAGCAGGTAGCCGGTGAAGCTGAGGAGGAAGGTGAGGACGAGGAGGATGACCCCGACCACCCAGTTGAATTCGCGCGGCGGCTTATAGGCGCCCGTATAGAACACGCGCATCATGTGAAGGAACACAAGGATGACCATGGCGTGGGCCATCCAGCGGTGCATATTCCGCATTAATTGGCCGAACTGGACGGTGGTGGTGATGTTCTGGATGTCCAGGTAGGCGCGTTCAACGCTGGGGACGTAATAGAACATCAGCAGGATTCCCGTGACCGTCAGGCCGAGGAACATGAAGAACGAGAGGCCACCGAGGCAGTAGGTGTGCGTGATCTTGACGTGGGTGCGGTGGATACGAGTCGGGTGGAGGTGGAGGAACACGTTGGTCGCGACGACCAGCATCTGGTTACGCGGGGTGTTCGGATAGCCGGTCCGGAAAATCGATTTCCACACATAGTTGTGGAACATCTTGTCGTAGATCTTATCGGCTATCGTCGGTTTGGTAGGAGATTCAACGGCCATCGATATTACCTCTGCCACCAGTGGCCGAAGGCGACCAGGATGCCGAGCGTGACGATGATGGTGATGCCTACAAAAACGAGCTCGAGCGTCTCTGCAAAGTCATGCGGGAGATTCGCGAAGTCCAACCGGTCAGCCTCCCCCTTGGCGGGTCCCGGGGCGCGAAGCGGCCCGGGCTACTTTGTGAATCATGTAGCAAAGCGAGTTATACCATCGGCCTAAAGGGGGATCAAACCTCGACGGGGGCGTATTAACGCTCGCATCGGTAGATTCACGCGAACCCGAAAATGCGCGCCGGACTAAAGAACGCGCAGGATTGCCTCGCCGAATTCGGCGGTGCCGGCACGGCCATCAAGATCCGGTGTCGACATGCCACCGGCGAGAGCCTCGACGACCGCGTTCTCCATCGCATTTGAGGCGATCAGCAATGACTCATCGGCGTGCCTGCGGCCGAGCCAATTGAGGAGCATGGCCGTTGAGAGGACGAGGGCAGTGGGATTGGCAATGCCCTTGCCCGCGATATCGGGGGCGGCGCCGTGAACGGCCTGGGCCATGGCAACCTCGCCGGAAGCGTTGATGCTCGGGGCAATACCCAGCGAGCCGGCGAGCTCGCCCGCCGGGTCCGAGAGGATGTCGCCGAACATGTTCTCGGTGACGACCACGTCGAAGTCGGCGGGGCGGCGGATGAGGCGGGCGGCCGCCGCATCGACATGGAAGTCCTCGACGGCCACATCCGGGAACTCGGGCGCGACTTCGTGCGCGACTTCGAGAAACATGCCGGTTGTGAGCGGCAGGACGTTGGCCTTGTGGACCACAGTCAGCTTCCGGCGCCGTGCCCGGGCCATTTCGAAACCGGCGCGGATGATGCGCTCGACGGATGGCCGGGTGAAGACGGAAAGCGACATCGCGACATCGGCGGTGGGCATGAACTCTCCCGAGCCAGTGTGGAGGTTGCGATCGGCGTAGAAGCCCTGGGTATTTTCGCGGACGACTACGAGGTCGATTCCGGGCGCGAGGGAGCTCGTGCCGGGGAAAGCCTTCGCAGGACGAATGTTGGCGTAGAGGTCGAAGTGATGGCGGAGCGTGCCGCTCGGGTTCAGGGTGCGGCGATGCTCCGGGGGGTACGAGGCATTGTCATGCGGGCCGAGTACCCAACCGTCGAGCCTGCCCAGTGCTTCAACGGTCGAGGCAGGAATCGCAGAGCCGGTGGATTTGATGGCGGCAAGCCCAACCGGGAGGGGCACCCATTCGACGGACGCGCCGGCCGAAGCGAGCGCGGCATCGGCGACCTTGATCGCGATGGGCACGATTTCGGGCCCAATGCCATCGCCCTCGAGGCGGCCGAGCCGGTACAGAGGTTTCGCCACCCGCGGAGTCTACCCCGGGCGGCCAGAGCCTATTTGCCGCAGTCGGCGTGCACGCAGCCGCAGATGGCGTCAGCGAGGTTCCTGTTCTGGGAGGCGTCGGCGCAACTCTGGCTGCAGAATTTCACGCCGGCCTGGACATAGGTGGCCTCGGGGCACGTGCAGGCGGTATGAGCGCATTTTTCCATCGAACTTCTCCATCGGGTGTTTGGGCCGCCGCTCCCGGCTTCTTCCGACCGTAACGCGATGGGCCTCGCAGAGACCTCAACGGGTTCGAGTGGGCATTGCGACCTCGTGACAAAGGCAGGCTCTGGGCCGGTTAATCCAGGCTGGCGACCACGAGCCGGTAGCCGATGTCGAGCTCTTCCAGGTCCATGAGCGAACCGTAACGCCGGTGCCACGCGCCACCCTGGAGGTCTTCGAGGAGTGTTTCGAGGCCGGCGCGGACGACCTGCTGGTCGAGCTTTGAGAGCGTCGAGATGCCGGCGCGGACGAGTGGGTCGAGGTACATCTCGGGGCGGCGCCAGTACGCGCCCAGGAATCCATCCTGGCAGTCGTGCGGCACCGGGACCGGGGAGACTTCCGCGCTGTTGAGCACCTCGCGCAGGTGGGCAACCGGCACGGCGATATGCTGATCCGCGTCGTTGATGGCGGGGATGTAGTCACAGAGCCAGAAGTCCTGGGAGACATCGAAATCCCAGGTGAAGATGACGATCTTGCGGGCGACACGGCGGATCTCGGCCAGGCCGGCATCGAAATCGGGCCAGTGGTGAATGGTCAGCGAGCAAAGCGCGACATCGACCGACTTGTCCGGGAGCGGGATACGTTCGGCGGTGGTGACGGCGGCCGGGGCCAGTCCTGCCGGGCGCTGGGCGATCATGACCATCGAGGGTTCGACGGCGAGGAGAGTCTGGGGCGGTTCGTAGGAACCTGCACCCGCGCCGACATTCACCACAGACTTCGCATCGCCGATTGCGGCCCAGATGGCATCGCGGATGCGCGGGTCGGCCTGGCGGGTGCGCGCGTAGGTGGCGCCGATCGTGTCGTAAATCGCAGCCGGCCGAGCGAGGGAAGCGTTGACGCCCTCGGGGGAAAGGCCGACAGCTCCGGAAACCTGGCGCAGGGACAAGCCCGCCTCCACGGCAGTTCGGATGACCTCGTTGCGGAGGGCGCGGGCGCGGTTCATCTCCTTGGCGGCGGCAGCCATGACCGTCTCGGCGTCGCGCAGGCGACCCAGGTGGGTTTCGAGGACGGAATCCTTCGCGCGGTCGTGACGAGTCTTCGCCATGCGAGGATGGTGGACGCGGCCGGTATTAGTGTCAATGTACTGGACAGTACCGCAGAGAGGGTTCCGCGCGGAATGCCGTTAGAATGCCGGGATGCCTGAATTCACCCGCGACGGGTTCACCACGTACTACGAGGAAGCCGGGGACGCCGAAGCGCCCGCCGTGGTGCTTCTGCACGGCTTCACGAGTGACAACCGGATGTGGTTGCCCGTGGCGGAACAGCTCGCGCAGGAGTACCGGGTGGTTGCGCCGGATATGCGCGGGCACGGCGTCACAAGTGCCCCGACGGAGATCGAGGACTACACGATCGAGGCGTATGCCGACGACCTGAAGGCGTTGCTTGACCACCTGGAGATCGACATCTGCGCGCTGGCGGGGTGCAGCTTCGGTGGGATGGTGGCGCTCCAGTTTGCGGTGACATGGCCGGAGCGGCTCGCAGCCCTTGTGTTGAGCGACACTTCGGCGGCGTTCGAGCACCCGGAATACGACCAGGCGTACCACGACCGGGAAGCGCGGATCGGCCGGCAGATGGAGATCGTCGAGGCTTTCGGCACCGCCGAACTGGGCAAGCGAGCGGCGAAGGACATCACCGACCCGTTCCTGGCGGAGGGGATCCGCAAGCGGTTTTCGCGGCTTTCGCGGGAAGGCTACCTGGGCGCGGCGAGCGTGCGCCGTTCGCGCGGGAACTTGCTTCCCCAATTGCGCGACCGGCTGACGATGCCGGTGCTGGTCTGCATCGGCGAGGACGACCCGGTGCGAAGCGCATCGGATGTGATGATGCGCGAACTGCCGGAGGCGCGCTACGTGACCTTCCGGGGGACGGGCCACGGCATCCCGTCGCTCCGGCCCGACGAGTATTCCCGACAGGTGATGCAGTTCTTCGACGACCTGGAAGATTCGAAGGGCGTCGCCGGGAAGCGGACGGTGGGTTAGCGGACGGCCGGTCTGAGCCCGGCCAGCAGCGCATCCCGGGCGTGGATGCGCTCGATGAGGGCCGCATCCTTGAGTTCGAAATCGGCGACGCGCCTGGCGAGTTGTTCCTCGGCGGCGAGCCGGCGGTCGCCGGAATCGCGCCAGTCGCGCGCGGCGCGGGTTACCTGCTCCTGAGACGCGAGGAGGGCGAGTTCGGCTTCGAGGCGGGTCGCTTCGACCTCGCGCTCGCGGGTGAGAAGCGACATCGAGCGCGCGAATTCGGAGGCGCCGACAGAAACAGCGGCATCCATCTCCTTGATGGCCTCGTCTTTCGCGCGGAGCGCGTCCTTGCGGCGGGCGATGACATCCTTGAGGGCGCTCAACACGTCCTTTTCCGCCTGTTCGCGGAGGGAGTCGCTGGCGGTCGCCACGGCGTCGACACGGGCAGAGAAGACTGCCTCGGCACGGGCCAGTTCATCGGCAGCTTTGACGTGCTTTGCTTCCTTTTCGTCGGCGGCCTGGGCGGCCGATTCACGCAACGAGGTGGCGATTTCGAGTTTGCGGTTCTGGAGCCAGTCTTCGCGGCGCACAAAGGTGACGGTGATCTTGCTCTTCGTTGGAGCGCCAATCACCAGTTCTTCTTCTTCCGGAGCGGCAGGCTGGATGGTCCAACCGCGCTTGGATGCGGCGTCGGCATCCCAAACCAACTGCTTTTCGTTGGCGTAGGTGCCAACGAATGTGGTCTTCGAAGGGTCGTCGTACCAGGCCATCGAAAGACCTCCGTTCGTCTCGCCCGCGCCGGATTTTACGGTCCGGCAATACTAATACCTACCAGAGGTTGCAAGGGTTGACCAGCCGTGGCAAGTTCCGGAGCGCAACGGAAGGGAAAGGATTACTGAATTGAAACTCGGCATAAGCGTTGGTTATTCGGGCGCCGATATGCGCCTGCCCATCGAAAAAGTGCTGCACGCGGAAGCGCTCGGATACGACTCGGTCTGGACGGCGGAGGCCTATGGATCAGATGCGATCTCACCGCTGGCATACATCGCGGCGCTGACGAAGCGGATCCGGCTGGGGACGGGCATCATGCAGCTGGCGGGCCGGGCGCCGGCGATGGCGGCGATGCAGGTGGCGACTGTCGACGCGCTTTCGGGCGGCGGGCGGATGATCGCGGGGCTGGGCGTTTCGGGGCCGCAGATCGTCGAGGGGTGGTATGGACAGCCGTGGGGCCGGCCGTATTACCGGCTGAAGGACTACGTCCAAATCATGAAGAAGGTGTTCGCGCGGGAAGAGCCGGTGACACACGACGGCAAGGAGTTCCAGCTGCCCTATCACGGGCCGGGCTCGCTGGGCATCGGCAAGCCGTTGAAGTCGATCCTTCATATGAACCCGAACATCCCCGTCTGGCTGGGCAGCGGGACCGAGACGAATGTACGGATGGCGGCAGAAGTCGCCGACGGCCTTTTGCCGCTTGGCTTCGTGCCGCAGACCGCGGGCATGTACAAGGGCTGGATCGAAGAAGGCTTCAAGCGCGCCGGGAACGGCAAGAGCTGGAAGGACTTCGAGATGCAGTCGAGTGTCACCGTGATCGTGACGGATGACCTGCGGGATGCGTTCCGGCAGATGAAGCCGCGGATAGCGCTCTACGTCGGTGGCATGGGCCACCAGGACAAGAACTTCCACAACGACATGATGGTGCGGCGCGGATACGGCGACGCCGCCAAGGCGATCCAGGAGCTCTACCTCGCGCATCGCAAGGGCGAGGCGATGGAGGCCGTGCCCGACGAGTTCTGCGACGACGGCGCGCTGGTCGGCCCACCGGCACGCATCCGGGAGCGCTTCAAGGCCTGGGAGAACAGCGGGCTCACGGGGATTACGGTCGCGGGAGACGACCAGGCCATCGAGCTGATGGCGGAGATTACCGGGGCCAGCAAGGGCAACCGGGTTTAACTCACCACGGAGGCACGGAGGGCACGGCGGTTATTGCGGTAGCCTCCGTGCTTCGGCTTGTGTCCCGAGGGGCGGCCGCGACAGCTATCAGTTGTTTCGGGACGGCCCAGCAAGGGAGGAGCGACGGACATGACGGTCACGCGCATGGACAACGTCCTGATCGTTGTCGACGACCTGGAGGCGGTGAAGGCATTCTTCGTGGCGCTGGGCCTCAAGGTGGAGGGCGAAGCAATCGTCGAGGGGCCGGAGGTTGGGGCACTCATCGGGCTGGAGGATGTCCGGGCGACGCTCGTCACGCTTCGGACTCCCGATGGACAGGCGATCGAACTGGACAAGTTCCACACGCCGGATGCCGTCCGGTTTGGACCGGTGAATCCGCCGGTGAACGTGCTCGGCCTTCGCC
Source organism: Dehalococcoidia bacterium (assembly GCA_050185215.1). Classification (GTDB taxonomy): domain Bacteria; phylum Chloroflexota; class Dehalococcoidia; order Tepidiformales; family Tepidiformaceae; genus Amarobacter. Next base: position 64,065 of record JBFWZP010000013.1, read on the forward strand.
GCCTCATGTTCGCGGTCGATGACCTGGATGCCGATGTTGCGCGGATGGGAGCGCATGGGACCGAACTCATCGGACGCATGGAGTACGAGGATTCGTACCGGCTGGCGTATGTTCGCGGGCCGGAGGGCATCATCGTCGGGCTGGCGGAGCAGGTGGGGTGAGGGCGGCGACCTCGGCGGTTCCCCCGGATTATGTCGCGCAGGTCGAACCATTGACCGGGTCTTCGTCTGTATCCTGAGCCGCCATCGCGGCGAGGGAGAACGCAATGCACTACATGCTCGCAATCATGTACGACCCGAAGGCGAAATCCGATGGAAGCCCGTCGAAAGTCGCCGAACACCAGAAGCTGGAGGCCGAGATGCGCGCCAGCGGGCACTACCGCTCGGGCGGCGGGCTCATGCCAGGCGAGATGTTCACGAAGACTGTTAGGCACGACGCGGACGCAATCCTGGTGACGGATGGCCCTTTCGCGGAGACACGTGAGGTGCTGGGAGGCTACTTCTTGGTGGAGTGCTCGGAGGAAGACGCGCTCGCCTATGCCGGCAGGATCGCGGTGGACAACCGTTCGTGGATTTCGGTGCGGCAGGTCTTCATCTATCGACCGTAAGGCTCCTTAGCCAAGCGCACCGGTCGGCCAGCGGACGAGCAACAGGTCGAGGAGGGCGTAGGTCGAGAGGAGGATGGTGGCGCTGGCGGCGAACCAGAGGACTTTCCGGCGCCTGGTGTTGCGGCGGCTGCTGAAATCCCAGAGCCAGGTGAACAGCCTGATGTATTCGACCGCGATGAGGGCGGCGAAGCCAATGACAGCCAGGCCGATGACGCGGTCGCGCATGCCTTCGATGCCGATGGAGGCGAACTTCTTGGTGACGACGCTCTCCAGCTGGTGGCCGCCCGGGGCCCAGGGGTCCATGCCGAGGAAGCCATCGGTGCCGAGCACCCATCGGCCTGCATCGCCTGCCCAGATGGCGCCGACCACGACGAAGGCCGCGAGACCTCCAAGGATGATGAGCATGTGACGCGTCACCTTCTCCCGGCGCCGGGCGATTCCGGATTCGACCTGCTGCGTGATCGCGGTTTCTAGCGCCTGGAGGTTCTTCGAGCCGATATCGCGCTGCTCCGGGCTGATTGGCCCAGATGCGAGCCGTGAATCCGTGACGGCGTGGACGACGCGGGACATGACCTCGGGATGGTTGCCCCAGTAGCCACTGTGGTCGGCCCAGGGACTATCGGTGTTGGCGACGCGCATGCCGACGAACGGCGGGCGCGGAGCGGGCGGCGGCGCACCTGGGGCCGGTGGAGGTTCCGGCGGCAGGGGGTTGGCTTCGGGATCGGCGCCGAGGAGGTCGGCAGCGAGTTCCACCGGGGTGGGACCCTGGGGCACCGGGTCGTAGCGAGCGTAGAAGTTCAGCCAGTTGATCCGCTCGAGGGGCTTCTCCCAGAGGCCGGTATCGGAGGCGGTCTCGCCGAAGCGGACGTTCCAGGCGAGGTTGAGGCCGCTGCCGGCAGTCACCCAGTTCACGTAGGCGGGGCGGCTGAGCGTGGCGGGGAGGCTTTCGGTGCGGAACTGATCGAAGTCGACGCTCTTCAGGGCAGCCATCGAGACGACGCAGCCGCCGGAGTGAGCGACGACGGTGACGGTCTCGAAGCCGGCGAAGTCGAGGTCGTCGCGCTTGCGAGCGAGCAGCCCTTGCTTCGAAAGCATGTTCCAGAGCCCGGCGTTGACCTCGTTCGCCGCGGCCGCGAGGGCGACCTGGCGGGTGGTCATCGCTTCCTGGTCGCCGAGTGTGAAGACGATGATTCGAATCATGGCACGGACGATCTTGTTGGCGAATTCGGGGAAAAGGAGGCTGACCGGGAGGACGAGCACGAGGTAGACCACGCCGATGACGAGGATGCCGACAAAGCCGACGGCGATGAACAGTGCCGTGAGGACGAACCAGATGATCGCATCGAGGATGGACTTCAGGCGGCCGGCTCCGGGCTGGCGCCAGACTCCCTGGTCGGTTTCGGGCAGGTGGGTGTGGGCCTGGCGGTCGAATGGGCGGCCGATGCGTTCGGAGGGCCACTTCGCCAGGCGGGCTGGATCGAAGAAGGCGAGGAGGCCGCGGCCGAACTGCTGGACGCAGGCCGACCAGAGCAGGGCGAGCCCGGCGAGCACGGCCCAGAGGTAGATGCGGCCGGGGTTGCTGGGTTCGAAGGTGCGCGTCCACCAGGCCTCGCGGATGTGCCACTCCTCATCGGGCCGGGTGGTGTCGGGGTTCTTGATGTGGATGGTCGCCCAGCTGGTGTCGGAGGTATCGCTGCGGTTGCGAGCGGTGAGCTCGACCTTGCTATGGGCGAATTCGGGGATTCCGCCGAGGTAGTTCGCGAGCTGTTCGACGAAGCCGCTAACGTATGAGCCCTTGGAGTGTTCGCCAACACCATGGACGACGACGATGCCGCGGTAGATCTTGGCCATCCGACACTCCCTGAAGGGTTCGCGAAAGCCTGTGGTGGTATCGGGGGTATGTCAAGGAGGTGTGTTTTGGCGCCCTCCACCAATTTTGGGGTGGACCCACGGCGTCGTCAGCCCGAATTCTCGGTTGGCCGACGTTAGCCCGGCCGCGAACGGCCCACACACCAGATAGTCCCAAATGTGGCCGAAACGAGCAGCAGGCCCCACGCGATAGGCCGCAAGGAGCCGCGGTCGGAACCTGCGCTGGCTGCGTTTCCGGTTGCCGGTGGAGCGGGACTTGTGAGCGGGGGCAGTAGAAACGAACCCACGTCACGAAGATAGAACGTCGGTGGTTCCCCGCAGGGCTGTCCGGCGCCGACGACGCCGGAACCATTCACAGCGAGCGCGGCGGCGCGAACCTGGTAGCCGGACATCCATCTAGCAAGCACGATGACGTGCGTAGCGCCCTTGTACGCCATCCAGGAATCGGACACGGGCGCGACCTGAAACACGGCGTAGACCTGGTAACCGAAGAAATCGCTCAAGAACGCGTTGAGGCCTTCAGTGATCGGCACTGACTCGGGCGCGACAACAAGCCCGTCGCCATTACCACAGGTGACTCGCGGAATCGCATCGACCAACGACCCATCGCTCGGCGCCGGAAGCTTGCGGAATTGAAGCACGGCAGCGAAGGCTGCCTCGTCGCCTGAGGCGAGGATGTCAAGGATGCGGTCCACAGCCGGTTCGCCCGTACGCATTGAGGGTGGATATCCAACCACCGTTCCGGAATTAGACGCCGAGACCTCCACCACCGGAGCGGACGCGAACTGCGAGGAGAGCCAGCCCGGTTCGAAGGCGGCAATGCGCCTCTTCGTCCGGTCAGATGCCGGCGGAAGGGTGACCTCAACTGAAAACCGGCCGTCGAGGTTCGTCTCGATCTGGGTGGACACCCGAAGGTCTAATCCGGATGGCGGAGCGGAACCAGCAGGGATCTCCTGGAGTTGGACTCGGGCGCCGGCAGCAAAACCATGGCCGGTAATAAACCATGTGTCAGCGGCTGGTGCGGGAATCGCGGCAAGCGAAAGCCCTTCCGTGTCTTTGGGAAGCGTGGGGATGCAACCGGCGAGCGCGCTGCTTTGAATTGGGTCGCCTACGGTGGCGCCGATCTGGTAGCAAGGGCGTTCGGGAATGGAGAACGGCGCAGGGTCGACGAACTCGAAGGTGCCGTCGGCAAGACGGGCGGACGCGGGGACGTTTGCGTACGGTTCCGTAACCTGGAACGCGACATCCCACGGCGTTCGGCGCCAGACCTCGTAGTTGGCGTCGGGATTCGCGCTGGCCTCCCAACGAACAACGACCTGGATTTCGCCGCCGGCACCTTCGCGCAATTCGACGCGCGCGTTGCTGGGGGTGCCGGGGTCGGCGGCATTCACGAGCGAGGGCATCACAATTCCGGCAAGCCCGGCGACAAGAATGACGATCGCGAAACGCATTTACATACCCCGAGTATTGTAACGACTGCCGACCACCCGCGATTCGGGCGGGTAAGGGACGTAGCCTCGAGGGTTTGTGTCCGGGAGGCGCGGCCGGTGGAAGCGGCGAGATGGTCGGCCCAGGGGGAGGCTTCGAAGGTGGGGCGACCTTCGTGCCTCCCTTACGGTCGGATCTATGAGATGCTCGGGAGACGCCGGGCGAGGGTGGGGTGACCCGTCGGTCGTTATTCGCGCCGGCCGAAGCGCACGCTCGCGAATTCCCAGGGGCGGAGGGGGAAGCGCCAGTCGCCGTGCGTGGTGACGACGTTGTGCGTGTGTTCCTCCATGAGGTCGACGAGGCCTGCGCCGGGGACGGCAGATGGGACGAACACGGCGGCTTCGGTTTCGGTTCCGGATGCGTTGTAGGCGCGGATAATCGGGGCACCATCGAGATCGCTGCGGGTGAACGCGGTGGGGACGACGCCGGGACTGACTTTCGCGAGCGGGACATCGGAGCCGAGCGAGCCTTCGTGTTCGTTCGTCGCCCACGCGATGGGCGGGAAGGCGAAGCTGTGGGCCATGGCCTGGACGTTGTTTTCGCGCCAGCCACCGCGGTAGGTGGTCAGCGAGAATTCGAAGGTATGGGTGCCCTGCATCTGGCTATCTTCGGTGGAGATGGTGGGGCCGGCGCCGCCGCGGCGAGACACGAGGTCCGGGCGGGAGAGCCAGCCAACGCAGCGCAGGAGCGTAAGGGCGTACGCCTGGCGCCCTCTCTTGTCATTCACGACTTCGCCTTCCTGGAGGCCTTTATTGAAGACGGCGACACCCATGCCATCGGTTTCGAAGGCGGCGAACGTCTTCTGGGGGAAGGTGGTTGGCGGCTGTTCGGGGCTGACGCCGTTCCACGGGGGAGGGGTGAGGGAACGTTCGGCGACGTGGAACTGGTTTTCGGTGATGGCTGTTTCGGTGGCGAAAGGCAGCGGGAAGAGGGCACGAATGCGGTGGTCGCGGGCGTTGTTGTCGAGCGTCACACGGAAGTCGACGCGGTTGAGGCCGCGGTAGAGGGTGACGGTGGTGACCAGCGGGAGCAGGGTGTGGTCGCGTTTCGTGCGGCCGGTGCGCTTCCTGTTCAGTTCGTACGGGACTTCGTAGACGCTTGCGAAGCGGAGCGAGGACGAGACTGCGTTCTCTTCGACGGCGAGCAAGTCGACAGAGATGGGGACAGACACGCCATCCGGGAGGATGTCGGCGTTGTATTCGTCGCCGCGGTCGCCTTCGGAGACGAATGCGCAGGCGTTCTTGAGGTCGATACCGTTCTGCCAGTCGCGGATACGGAGGCGGCCCTTCTTGTCGAGCCAGATTTCGTAGTGCTCGTTGGCGATGTGGCCCTCACCCCCCGGCCCCCTCTCCCGACTTCGCGGGAGAGGGGGAGTCTCCGTCGCTGGTGAGGAGATTTCGACGGAGTTGGATGGAGCCAGCATTTGGACGCCCACTGATTCTGTTGCGGGCAAGACGGCGGTGATTTCGGCGCGGGCGGATTTCTGGACGGTGATTTCGGCGGTGTCGGCGAGGTTGTTTGTGGCTATCTGGCGGACTTCGTGGCGGATGGTTTCCTCGTCGACGACGGTGAGGTCGGGGCCAACGATTGTGGTGACCTTCAGGTGGCGACCTTCGAGTTCCCACTCCATGGATTCGATGTTCTGCTCGTCGTAGCGCTGTTCGCGGAGGAAATCTAGGTGGCGGAGGGCAGCCCAGGGGGTGAGATCAGCCTGGTGGAGCAGGACTTCGACGGGTGTTTCGGATTCGACGGCGAATGGCACCCGGGAGCCAACGGGCAGCTGGAGACCACCGGAATTCGCCCATTCGAGGGGGACATCGGCCTGCAGGACCGTGGCGGCGTTGGCGACGGGCCGAAGGACACTGAGCCCGCCGGGAGCGGGGACGTTCGCGCGGCCGGCGATGTGCCACATGGATTCCTTCGCGACCTGCATGGCGAGCTGCTCGGCGCGGTCGAAGCGGGGGAACATCTCAAGGTGCGTCTGGTCCACGCTGCAGCCGCAGATGGAATCGTGCGGGGAGTTTTCGAGGAGCGTGCGCCAGGCGTGACGGAGGGCGGGGGTGCCGTCGGGGCCGTGGTGCAGGTAGCTCAGGAGTTCGAGGGGCTCGGCGTATTTTTCGAGCCAGGAGGAGACTTCGAAGTCGCGCTGCTTGATATTCATCCGCGCAGAAAGCACGCCCACGAGGACGTTCGAACGATCGGGCGAGCGCATTTCGCCCCGGTGGACGACTTCATCGACGCCGGCGGCGAGGACGGCCTTTTCGTATTCCTCGAGGGTGGCCAGCTTGAAGTCGTAGCCGCGGTCCTTGGCTGAAGCAAGCGCGGCCGGGACGTGCTTCTCCATGCGGGAGTGGTCGGTGCCGTTCATGAGGACGGCGGGCAGGCCATCGGCGAGGTCGCGTTCCTGGCGGCGAATGCGCTCGAGGAGGTCATCGGGTTCGTTCGGGAGGCGCCAGCCGCTGCTGTAGCTGTTGCGCAGGTAGAGGACCGGCAGGCGGGTGCCATCGGGGGCTTCCCACCAGAAGCTCCACCCGGGGACGGCATCGGAGACGCCGCGCCAGAGGCAGGCGCTGGTGAGCTGGAGCTGCTTCATGATCTGGGGCATCTGGGCGATGTGGCCGAACTGGTCGGCGCAATGGCCGACGCGGAGCGAACCGCCGAGACGCTCGGCAAAACGGATGCCCTTCTGAAAGCTGCGGATGTGGGATTCGCCACTGGGGAGGAACTCGTCGGGCTGCACCCACCAGGGGCCGATGACAATGCGGCCCGCCTGGATGAGGGCTCGGAGGCGGCCTTCGTTTTCGGGCCGCAACTGCAGGTAGTCCTCGATGACGATGGACTGGCCATCGAGGTTGAAGCAGCGGTACTCGCGGTGGGCCTCCATGTAGTCGAGGAGCTCGTCGATCATTTGGACCAGGCGCCAGCGGAAGAGCTCGTGCGGCTGGTACCACTCGCGGTCCCAGTGGCAGTGCGGTACGACGTAGACAGTGCGACTCAACGCGAGGCTCCTCCTGAGGCACCGCATTGTGCCACCCGGCGTCGCCCGGCGCTTACGCTCCCGGTGATACGGCGAGCGGGAGCGTGTGACTCCGCGGCCGCGGCCGCGTAAGGCTTGCGGCGTTCCGAGGCTGAGCACACGCGCTTGTTTCGGCGGCGGGTAGAGAAGTAATCGCTATCGTTGGGGTTCCTGCCTATACTTTGCTGGGCCGGGTGACTGGCTCCTGGAGGTTTAGATGAAGAAGTTCCTGGGCATTTTTGCCCTGTTGGGCGCAGTCGCGGGTGCCGTGATGTTCTGGCGAAAGCGCCAGGACGATGATGAGTTCCTGGACGAGGAACTCGAGTAACGGGGCAACGCCTTTCGGGCCGGTGTTCCTAATTAATTGATAAGTACTGCTAGCCATATCTCGCTCATTGAGGATCGTGGCGGTAGCATTACTGTGTGCCTATCGAAATCACTTATCTCGGACGCAATTGCTTTCGGCTGAAAGGCCGCGAGGGGTGTGTCATCACTGACCCGTGCCCACCCGACAGCGGCTTCGCGATCGGAAAGCAGACGGCTGAGGTGGTGACGATCTCGCGGCGGGACGACCCCGGGTATTCGTGGGCCGATGGTATCGGCGGCAACCCCATGGTGTTCGATGCGCCGGGCGAGTACGAAGTCGGCGGCATCTTGATAACGGGCGTGGCCACGAAGAGCGTCGATGGCACGCGGAACGTGATGTTCATCAGCGAAATCGACGGCATCCGCGTGGGGCACCTGGGGCTGGCGGGCAGCGCAAGCCTCGACGACCTGAAGGATGTGGACATCCTCCTGCTGCCCGTAGGGGGTTCAAACGCGCTCTCGCCGAACCTGGCAGCCGACCTGATGACCAAGATCGAACCGCGCATCGCTATCCCAATGAATTACAAAACCGGCGGCGAGAAGCTGGAATTGGAACCCCTGGCCACCTTCCTGAAGGAGACAGGCGCCAAGCCGGAGCCACAGGCGAAGATCACAGTGAGCCGGAGCAGCCTGCCCGCGGACCTCACGGTGATGGTGCTCGAACCGAAGTAATCTCGCCCTACGCTTCAATCTCCATCCGCGTGACCAACCCATTTTCGAACCAGTAGGCGTGGGTCAGCACGCGTTCGTTTAAGCGCGTGCCGTTCATGTCGCGGACGACCTGGTGAACCTCGACCGAGGTGGCGCCGTCCTCCCGTTCGACCATGGCACCGGGTTCGACCGACGGATCGATGACAGTCCACTGGTTGAGCCAGTAGGCGCGCACGGCAGCTTTTCCGTGGACGCGAGTCCCGTCCATGCCATTCGGCCAGTCCACATCCTCGGCGAGAGCGGCGAGCACCGTTTCGACATCGCGAGTGTTGAAGGCGGCGTAGAGCGCGCGAAGGGTCGATTCGTGGGGGGCCATCGCCAAGAGGATAGCGCCGCGCGCGGTCAGGGAGTGCTTGCGGGCTTGAGCGGGGTGCCTTCGACCGGTGCGGGAAGTGGCGCGGGTTTGACTTCACCGGACCAGCCGAGGCCGGTCACCTGCCGGTAGACGAGTGCAGTGACAAGCCCGGTGCCGCAGATGCTGGCCATCACAACCAGCGCAGCGGTGACCCCGAAGGTTTCGGCGAGAACGCCGGTGAGGTAGCCGCCGATCGGCGTGGAACCGGCAAAGAGCAGGAAGAAGATGCTCATCACACGGCCGCGAAGCTCATCCGGGACGGTGATCTGGAGAGTTGTGTTGATCGTCGTGGAGAAGAGGACGCTCACGACTCCGAGGACCACCAGCATGGCTGCCGTGAGGTAGTACGAGTGGGAGACGGCGATGCCGACGAACACGACGATGAAGGCTCCGGCGGCGACCATAACCCCACGGACCGAGAGCCGCCCAACTGCCGCCATCCCAAGCGCGGCGAGCAGGGAACCGGCGCCCATGGCCGAGGTCAGGAACCCGAACTGCTTGGCATCGACTTTGAGGACGAATTCGGCGACAAGCGGGATGAGCACCGTGAAGTTGAAGCCGAAGGTGCCGAAGAAGGCGAGCAGGATGAAAAAGAACAGGATCCCGGGCGTTCGGACGGAATAGGAGATGCCCTGCCGGATCTGGTGGAGAACATTTCCTGTTGGAGGGCGCTTCGGGACGGTGAAGAATTCCTCGGGGCGCATGATGGCGTAGGCGCCAAGGACGGCGATGTAGCTGGCGGCGTTAATCAGAAACGCGGTCGACATTCCAACCGTCGCGATAGCAACACCGGCGACAGCCGGCCCGGCAATGCGGGCCATGTTGAAGATGGAGGAGTTGAGCGCGACTGCGTTCACGACCTGTTCGCGGCCCACCAGTTCGACGCCGAAGGCCTGGCGGACGGGGCCATCGAACGCGTTGATGGTGCCGAGCATGAGGGCGAGGGCATAGACATGCCAGAGATGGACTGTGCCCGTGAGCACCAACAGCCCGAGCGTGAACGCCTGAAGCATCGAGAGCGACTGGGTGATGATGAGGACGCGACGTTTGGGCACGCGGTCGGCGAATGCGCCACCGAAGAGGGTGAAGACCGTGATGGGAAGGAACTGCAGTGTGGTCACGGTTCCGAGGGCGAGCGGAGAACCAGTGAGCTTGAGAACGAGCCACGCCTGCGCGGTGGTCTGCATCCAGGTGCCAATGAGCGAGACGAGCTGGCCGAGAAAGTAGACGCGGTAGTTGAAGATGGCCAGCGAGGAAAACTGTCGTGCTCCGAGTGCGCGGAATGTACTCGGGGTGAAGCGCGCTGCCATTACTCGAATGAGCTTACCCTAACGTAGACGTAAGGGTAAGTGAAGGTTCGGGTATCAGCGATTGGTCTTGTGAATAGCCGGATGCACAGGACCGGGTTCAGGAAGGGGAAACTCCGGGCGGCCTCAGGGATTATTGAGGGAATTGTTACACGCTTGTCGTCTGGATTTGCAGAAAGTGGATTGTCAGCGCGAGACATTGTCCGACGAGCGCGTGTGCGGCGCTTAACCACTTTCTGCGGCGGCGCCCCTCGCCCCAGTGCATTCCGTCCGAACCCGGCCAAAGTTCCCGGCCGGGCCAACCCAGGAGCATGCTCATGCGAACCCAGAACCGATCACTGGTGAAACCGGGACTCGTCCTGGCCTTGTTGTTCGCCGCGTTTTTCGCGGCGAGGACAACGCCGGCGTTTGCCGTGGAGCCCACGATCAGCGACGTCGACCCGGCAGTAACAAGCACGGCCGGCGGCGCGACCATCACTCTGACCGGCACCGATTTCACGGGCACTGTTGATGTGACCGTCGGTGGCGACAGCGTGACCTTCGACGAAGTCGACGACACGACGCTGACATTCACGGCCCCGGCGCATGCCGCCGGCGATGTCGACGTCATCGTCACCAACGGCGACGGCGACAGCCCCGCGGCGACGCTGACCTACCAGTCGCCGCCGACCGTGGCCTCGGTGGCGCCTGTCAGTGGCCCGACCGTGGGTGGGACGCTGGTGACCATCACCGGTACGAACTTCACCGGCGCGACACAGGTGAGCTTCGGCGGCACGATGGTTGCCGCGACCGGTGTCCTCGCCACTTCTCTCCAGGCGACCACGCCGAATCATTCGGCAGGCGAAGTCGATGTCCAGGTGATTACACCTGGCGGGACGAGTGCGACGAATGCGAACGCCAAGTTCACGTTTGTGGCGCCGGGCCCCACGGTGACTTCGGTCTCCCCAACCGGGGGGCCCGTCGGTGGCGGGACGCTTGTCACCATCACGGGGACGAACCTGTCCGGGGCGACTGCGGTTAAGTTCGGCGCCACGCCGGCGACCTCGTTCACGCCCGTAAACAGCACAACGATTTCGGCCATCGCGCCGGCCCATGCGGCGGGGACCGTGAGTGTCATCGTGACGACGCCCACAGGCACGAGCCCGAATACTTCGGCCGATGACTATGTTTACGGGAGCGCCCCGGCGATCACGTCGATCAGCCCGACCAGCGGTGAAACCGCCGGCGGGACGGAAGTGGTTATCACCGGGACGAACTTCACCGGCGCGACGTCGGTCACCTTCGGGGGAGATGCTGCCACAATTAACGACACGACGAGCACTACGCTGACTGTGACGACCCCGGCGCACGCGGCCGGCACGGTCGATGTCGCCGTGACAACGCCGCTGGGCACGAGCCCGAACAGCGCGGCCGACAACTACACCTACACCGACGGGCCGACCGTAACGAGCCTGGCGCCGACTTCCGGGACGACGGCCGGCGGTACGACCGTCGTGATCACCGGCACCGGCTTCACAGGCGCGACGGGCGTCGCCTTCGGAGCCACCCCGGCCACCGATTTCGATGTCGATAGCGACACGCAGATCACGGCGACTTCGCCGGCGCATGCGGCGGGCACAGTGGACGTGCTTGTGACGACACCCGAGGGCACGAGCCCGAATACCACCGCCGACAACTTCACCTTTGGCGCGGGCCCGAACATCACCTCGCTCAGCCCGAGCCAGGGGCCGACGGCAGGCGGAACGGCCGTCACGATCACCGGCACCGGCTTCACGGGCGCGACTTCGGTGACCTTCGATGGCATCGCCGGGACTTCGCTCGTGGTCGTTAACGACACCACGATCACGGTCAATTCGCCGGCCCATGCGAATGGCGTGGCACGCGTCATCGTGACGACGCCAATCGGCGCTTCGCCGGATGTTGCGGCGGACAGCTTCACGTACGGCACCGGCGCGACAACGACCTTCACGCTCTACTTCCGGTGGTCGCTGGTTGTGTGGACCGGGAAGAACGGCGCCGACATCGCGGCGACGCTGAAGAACCTGGAATCGCCTGACAACCCGCTGACGAACGATGTCTCGGGCATCGTGACGGCGATCTTCTACTACAACAACCCGCTGCAGAAGTTCGAAGGCTTCTTCCCCGGGAGTGCCGGCATTCCGGGCGCGAACGACTTCACGACGTTCGTAACGGGCCGCGCGTACTGGATCGCTATCAACCAGACCGGTTCGACGAACTGGACCGTACCCACTAACTAGGAACCTGGAGGAAACACGAATGCAGAAGATGAAGCGCAAGGTTGGATTGATGTTCGCCGCGATGGCCGCCGCGGCGATTGGAGCAGCGATGGTGGTGAGCCTCGCCGCGGCCCAGGCGCCGCCGGCGCCCCCATCCCGATTCGTCGGGAACGTGACAGTCAACGGGTCGCCGGCGCCGACGAATGCGGTAGTGGAGGCGCGAATCGCGGGCGCTGCCTGTGGCTCGACGACGGTCTTCGCTTCGGGCAGCGAGATGCGATACACCATCGACATCCCGGCGCTCGACCCGGTTTCGAACCCCGGCTGCGGTGTGGACGGCAGCACCGTCGACTTCTATGTCGACGGGAAGAAGGCTGGCCAGACCGGCAGCTGGAAGAACTACGAACTGACGACGCTGAACCTGACGGTTTCGGCGACGACCCCGACCGTGACGGCAACGCCGGGCGCTCCGGTCACGGGTAACACCGGAGCGACGGACCAGGGCGGCTCGATGCCGCTGATACCGCTGATGCTGGTGACGGCGGCGCTCGGAATGGGCGGCGTGGCGCTGGCGGCGAAGGCCCGGCGGATCTAGATCCGAATTCTGTTGCTTTGGAAAGGCCCGGCCCTGTGCCGGGCCTTTGTCCCTCACCCCCGACCCCTCTCTGTAGGTTTTGGTAGCCAGGCAGATGTCTGGTAGGAAACGAGGGAGCGCAGGCAGGGCAGTTCACTGACCCAGACCCCTTCTGGCTTCGTGCCTTTCGGGAGACATGTCGTGGCTCTGTCGG
>JBFWZP010000014.1:0-51799 GCA_050185215.1 Dehalococcoidia bacterium
GACTTGGGAGAAGGGCCGGGGATGAGGGCCCGCCGCCGGCACCCCTAACCACGCCAACCTCCACCACCCAGCCCCCCACCACAAACACACCCTTCTCCCAGACTTGGGAGAAGGGCAGGGGATGAGGGCCCACCGCCGGCACAATTAACATCGCCAGCCTTCACCACCCAGCCCCCCCACCACAAACACCCTTCTCCCAGACTTGGGAGAAGGGCAGGGGATGAAAGGGCCGGGGATGAGGGCCCGCCGCCGGCACCCCTAACCACGCCAACCTCCACCACCCAGCCCCCCACCAAAAACACCCTTCTCCCAGACTTGGGAGAAGGGCAGGGGATGAGGGCCTATGCGCTCGCCCGGTCCCCGGGATACTGCGTTGCCGTCCGGCCCAACGAAGGGTCGTCATCCGCCCGGTGCGCCAAATACACCTGGTACGCCTCGAAGTGTGCCTTCAATTCACCGATGAGTTCGTTCAGCCGCGGTGAACCCTCGACCATGCCCGCCGGAAATTCGAGGTGCAGGATCACCGTGTCCCATTGCCGCTCGACCGAAACCACGCGCGCCGGCAATTCAAACTTCGCCGATCGAAACGAAACGTCGAGCAGTGCGGATTCCCCGCCCGAGTCCTCCCAGAATCCCCACACCAGCGCGCCCCCGATCGATACGTCGCACAGCATCGCCGGGCGCAAGAACGGTTCGTCGTCGATCCGGACGTTGATCGGGAACCACGCCGGATAACGGGGATGCACTCGCCGGTCGTTGCTGTTCATAGACTTCTACCCCTGTACCACCCTGTCGTTCCTCAATCTCCACCCTGATTATCGAAAGCAATTCGCGCTTCTGAAGTTGCCGCCATCCTGGTGTCGCGATCATGCCGAGAATAGCCCCGCGGGGCGCGAACCGGCCCGCTCGCGTACGATCGCCTTCATGCCCAGAAAGTTCGCCCATGGCATCGACATCATCGAAATCGATCGCGTTGCCGATGTCATCGCTCGTCACGGCGACCGCTTCCTCAATCGCGTCTACACACAGGACGAGATAGCGCACTGCCGCGGTCGCATTCCGGAATTGGCCGTCCGTTTCGCTGCCAAGGAAGCCGTGATGAAGGCCCTCGGAACGGGCGTCCGCGGAGTCGGCTGGCGCGATATTGAAGTGCTCCCCAACCGTCGCGGCAAGCCGCTCGTCTTCCTCTACGGCAGGGGGGCCGCACGCGCCGAAGCCATCGAGCTCCGCGGCCTCGAGATCTCCATGACTCATTCGGACGGCATCGCCATGGCGTCGGTCATAGGCGAACGCGCGCTTACCGAGCTCGAAGACACCCCTCGCCGTGGAGAGAATGCGCTCGCACTCATTCGCGAAAAGGGGCTCCGATGAAACTCGTAACAGCCGCTCAGATGCGCGAACTCGAAGCTGCCGCCATCGCTGCCGGCAGCTCCGAGGCGCAGCTCATGGAAGAAGCCGGCCTCGCTGTCGCACAAGAGGCCTGGATGATGCTCGGCACGCTCGAAGGCCGTCGGATTGTCGTCCTCGCCGGCCCTGGCAACAACGGCGGCGATGGCCTGGTCGCCGCCCGGCACCTCGCCGAATGGGGCGCCGACCTCACCGTATACATGCCCAAGGGCCACCGCGTCGAAGAGCGCCTCGAAGAGGTCCGCGCGCGCGAAGTCACCGTCATCGATGGCCGTGAAGACCCGGGCCAGGCCGCCCTCGATTCCGCTCTCGTCGGCTGCGACATGGTCATCGATGGCCTCCTGGGCATCGGCCAGGAGCGCCCACTCGAAGACGGCGAACCCATCGCCGACGCGCTCTTGAAGGTCGCCGCCGCCCGCGCGAGCTACCAGCCCCCGAAGCTCGTCGCCATCGATCTTCCGACCGGCGTAAACGCCGATTCCGGTGCCGTCGACCCGAAGACCGTCGAACCCGACATGACCGTCACCTTCGGCCTCCCGAAGGTCGGCATGTACCAGGCGCCAGCCAGTGGCATTCTCGGCAAGGTGCAGGTCATCGATATCGGCATCCCGCGAGCCGCCCAGGACCAGGTCCAGCTCGAACTCCTCACTGCCCGCTGGGTTCGCTCGAATCTCCCCGGCCGTCCGGAAGACGCGAACAAGGGCACCTTCGGCAAGGTTCTCGTAGTGGGAGGCAGTCGCCGTTACATCGGCGCAGTGAACCTCACCGCCACCGCCGCCTACCGCGCTGGCGCCGGCCTCGTCACGGTCGCCACCACCCAGGCCATCACGAACGCCGTCGCAGCCAGCGCGGCCGAAGTTACCTGGCTCCCCCAGCCTGAAACCGAAGATGGCTCCCTCCCCGGCGCGACCGCGGTCGCCCTCCGTAACGAATGGCACAACTATCGCGCGGCCGTCGTCGGTCCCGGCCTCGGCGACAACTCGGAGACGCGCGCCTTCATCTGGGCGGCCCTGCCCGACCTCGCCACGCTCGAAAACGGCTGCGTCATCGATGCCGACGCCCTCAACGCCCTCGCCACCATGCCCGACGGCGCGGAACGTGTCCCGGCCAACGCTGTCCTCACGCCCCATCCCGGCGAACTCGCCCGCCTCATGAATACCACCGTCCCGGGTATCCTCTCCCGCCGCCTCGCTGTTGCGGGTGAGGCGGCAGCCAGGTTCGGATGCACAGTAGTTCTCAAAGGCGCGCACAGCGTCATCGCCTCGCCGGACGGTCGCACCAGCCTGAGCCCATTCGCCAACCCGCTCCTCGCCACCGCCGGAAGTGGCGATGTCCTCGCGGGGATCGTTGCCGGCTATCTCGCTCAGGGCGCGGCCCCATTCGAGGCCGCCTGCCTCGGCGTCTATCTCCACGCGGCCGTCGGCGAGGTCATGCGAGAGGAATACGGCTCGGCCGGCCTGCTCGCCGGCGAAATTGCTGCCCGCCTCCCGGGCGTCGTCAAAGACGTAGCGGCGCCCTGATGTACACTCACCTCCAACAGTGAGCATTCCCGCCTCCTCGGTCCGCCGCATCGTCGTCACCGGAATCGGCATGGTCACCGCCCTCGGACATAACGCGGCAGACAACTGGAAAAACCTCATCGCCGGCAAGTCCGGAATTCGACGCATCACGTTCTTCGATGCCTCTGCCTACGAGTCCCAGGTTGCCGGCGAAGTCCCCGATTTCGACCCCGCCGCCTACATGGACCGCAAGGAGGCCCGCCGCGCCGACCGCACCACACAGTTCGCCATTGTCGCCGCCGAAGAGGCTCTCAAGCAGGCCAACTACCATGTCGACCCCTCGAATGGCGCCGACTTCGCCGTCATCGTCGGCACCGCCATCGGCGGCATCACTACCCTCGTGGCCGAATACGACACGCTCCTCGCGAAAGGCCCCAGCCGCGTCAGCCCGTTCCTCATGCCCATGATGCTCCCCGATATGACCAGCGGGCAGTTGAGCATCCGCCTCGGCGCCAAGGCCGTGAACTACGCCCTCGTCAGCGCCTGTGCCAGTGGCGCCGACAGCATCGGCGAAGCCGCCAACATCATCCGTCGCGGCGATGCCGAAATTGCCCTCGCCGGCGGCACCGAGGCTGCCATCACCCCGATTAGCATGGCCGGCTTCTCCGCCGCCAAGGCTCTCACCACCGCCAACGACGACCCGGGCCGTGCGTCGAAGCCGTTCGACCTCAACCGCGATGGCTTCGTCATGGGCGAAGGTGCCGGCGTCCTCGTCCTCGAATCCGAAGAACACGCCGTCGCTCGCGGCGCGACAATACTTGGCGAGCTCGCCGGTTATGGTGCCACCAGCGATGCCTTCCACATCACCCAGCCCGACGAGAACGGCGAAGGCGCGGCCCGCGCCATGCGGAAGGCCCTCGCCGAAGCCGGTCTCGCCTCCGACGATATCGACTACGTGAACGCCCACGGCACCTCCACCCCCATGAACGACAAGCTCGAGACAGTCGCGCTCAAGAAGGTATTCGGCGAGTACGCCTACGAACTCCCTGTCAGCTCCACCAAGTCCATGACCGGTCACTTGCTCGGCGCCGCCGGCGCCGTCGAGGCCGCAACCTGCATCCTCGCACTCAAGCACGGCATCATTCCGCCCACTGCCAATTACGAGACCCCGGACCCGGACTGCGACCTCGACTACGTCCCGAACGTCGCCCGCTCCGCCTCCCTCGAAGCGGTCATGACCAACTCCCTCGGTTTCGGCGGCCACAACGCGAGCCTCATCTTCCGCAAATACAGGCCGCGCGCATGACGCAATTGGTGGGAATGCCGAAGCCGCGCTGGCGCCTCCGCGATGCCTACGCCCACCAGAACGGCATCGCCAACTTCCCTCCAATCGTCGCCACCGTCCTTGCCGCCCGCGGCATCACCACCCGCGCCCAGGCCGACCTCTTCTACAAGCCGCATCTGGCCCCGGACTACGACCCGCTCGAACTCCCCGGCATGCGCGAAGCAATCACCCGTGTCCGCAAGGCCATCGCCGAAAACGAAACCATCGCCCTCTTCGGTGACTTCGATGTCGATGGTGTCACCTCTATCGCCGTCCTCCACGAAGGACTGAAACCCCTCGGCGCGAATTGCATCAACTACATCCCCGACCGGTTCGCCGAAGGCTACGGGCTCAACTTCGGCGCTGTTAAAAAGCTCCGCGACCAGGGCGCCCATCTCCTTATTACTGCCGACTGCGGCATCAGTTCCGTCGCCGAAGTCGCTTACGCCAACGAACTCGGCCTCGAAGTCATCATCCTCGACCACCACGCCGTCCCCGATGAATTGCCCCCGGCTCTCGCCGCCGTGAACCCAAAGCGCCTCGACTCGCCCTACCCGTTCGACGAGCTCGCAGCCGTCGGCGTCGCCTACCGCTTCCTCGAAGTCCTCTACGAAGCCATGGGCCGGGCTCTCGACACATCCGCCTTCGTTGACCTTGCGGCCCTCGGCACCGTCGTCGATGTCGCGCCGCTCTTTGATGAGAACCGCCGCATCGTCACCGAGGGCATCGCCCAGATGCAGAGGAATCTGCGGCCCGGCCTGAAGGCGCTCGCCAACGTCTCCGGCACCGCGCCGGAGCGCTTCACCGCCGAAACCCTCGGCTTCGCGATAGGCCCCCGCATGAACGCCGCCGGCCGCCTCGCCCACGCGAACATCGCCCTCGACCTTATGCTCGCGAAGGATCCGCTCACCTCCCGCGACCTCGCGGAGCAGCTCGACCACCTCAACCGCCAGCGCCAGGCCCAGACAGAAGAAGCATTCGCCCTCGCCGAAGAGAAGCTCGGCGCCTCCGACGATCCGCTCACCATGGTCTGGGCCGAAGGCCTCAGCCCCGGCATCGTCGGGCTTGTCGCCTCACGCCTGGCCGAACGCCGCAACCGCCCGGCCGTCGTCCTCTCGCGCGGTCCCGAAGAGAGCCGTGCCAGCTGCCGCAGCGTCCCCGGCTTCGATATCGTCTCGGCCATCCGCAAGGAAAAAGACCTTCTCGTCCGCCATGGTGGGCACCGCGCCGCCGCCGGCTTCACCGTCCGCAACGAAAACCTCGAACTGCTCCGCGACCGCCTGGTCGACACCGCCGCCGAGCAGCTCGGCTGGGAACCAACCGGCCGCCTGATCGATGTCGACGCCGAAGTTCGCCTCGGCGATCTTAACGGCATCGAAGTGAAAGGCCTCATGCGCTTCGAGCCCTGCGGCCAGGGCAACCGCAAACCCGTCCTCCTCGCCCGAGGCGTCCAGCTCCGCGATGCCAAACCCGTCGGTTCCGACCAGTCCCATCTCCGCCTCACCGTGAAGGACGGCCCCATCACCTGGCGTGGCATCGCCTTCCGCCAGGCCGAAGCTGAACTCGACGGCCAGGTCGATATCGTCTTCTCGCTCCAGCGCGACTTCCGCGGCGACGGCGTCGAACTCGAAGTCCTCGATATCGCCCCCGCCTTCGAATCCCGCCCCCTCGAACTCGCCTGAACCTCGGCACCCTCCACACCCCTCCGAGATCCGACCGTAAGGGAGGCGCGCTGCCGACCCACGCGTCCCGCCGCCTCCACCACCCATACTTCCGAGCAAAATCCGCCACTCACCAGCAAGCGAAACGCCGCCGAACACGACGTCCAACCCGGCTCCCGGCTCCCTCCCCCCGGTTCCCCGGACTTTCCTCTTTCCTCTTCCCTCTTTCTACTTAGTCCATGGCCGAAATCACCCTCGCCGAATCCTCCTCCCGCGCGATGCAAGAAGCCGAGAACTTCTGCTGGCGCGCCAACGTAGGCATCGTCGCCCCCGAACACCTGCTCGCCGGCTGCCTCAAGGTCCTCAACGCATCCGGCCACCCCGGCCTTCCGTCCGATGACCAGCTCGAATCCGCCCTCCTTATGGCACAGGGAATGAGCGAAGACGCGCTCACCCAGAACGTCATGTTCGGCTCCGCAGCCCGCGAAGCCATCAACTTCACCGCCCGCTTAGTCGCCCAGGCCGGAGGCGGCGAAATCGACCCCCTCACCCTCGCCTATGGCATCATCCAATCGGGCGAACTCAACCCCATGTTCTTCAGCGCTCTCGCCACAACGAAATCCGAACTGCTGAACGCCCTAACCAACACCGACGACAACAGGCGCGACTGACAAGGAGCGCTACAGTCGCGACCTGCCACGCCGTAACTCCCCATGGGTAGCTCCGAGGCACTGCCCTCGCAGTCTCTGGCGCCACCCCGTCCGGCCCTCGAGCCGTGCCCGGGGAACTTTTTTCGCCTTTGCGACGTTTACTCCCTGACAAGTATCTTCCAACCAGCGTCCCATGCCATAGAAAGCGTCCCCCCGGAGCCGGAGGCAAGGAGGAAACAATGGCCATGTCAGTCGTATCTCGGCGTTTCAGTGAAGACATGGTGAACGCCCCCGCCCCTACGACTCTGTGGCGAACCGTCACGATCGCTGTCGCTGTCTGGCTGCTATCCGTCGCTTGTCAGAAGACCTCGACGGGAGGCGATTTCCTGCCCAGGGGCAAGTACGACGGGCCGGACTTCGACAGCGGGAGGATCGAAGGGGTACTTGTGCGCGATGGCGCATGCTTGTATGTGGCGAACGAGGCTGGTCGGCAATCATTGCTTGCTTTTCCGCCGTCCTCGATCCATGGCTGGTGGGACAATTCGATTTCGGCACTCGTAGTAGACGGCCACGTAATCCAACTGGGCGAGCCGGTGGCATTTGGCGGTGGACAAGCGAGCTTGCCAGCGTCTCGCGTCTGGAGCCGGGAACCCGACACCTCTTGCGACCAAACCTCGGTCTGGTTCGTCGGAGGCATAGCGCAAACCCCGGCGAAAGTGTCCCCGGCAGCCAAACCAGCCTTGCATCCCTAGGTTCCTGTCGCGAACCCGCCATACCCCATCCGTTGACAGTCTTTCGCGAGAGGCCAGGGATCAACTCTGCTGTGGTTTACCTGGCGGATTCGTGGTGACGATTCACGCAGAAGCAAACATTCGAAAGCAGGTTCTCGAGGATCTAGGATTTGGCGAACGCCGCGCCAAGCGGATTCGACAGCGTCGGTAAAGGCGAGCCTCTATCGAGTCTCAGCAGGTAAAACGACGCGTGCTCTGGCCAGAGTGGAGGGCGCATGCCATTGTTTCTCCCCGTAGGCGTAGTAGCTGTCCTCGCAGGGCTGACTCTCCTTGGCCTGAGCCTCGTCGTGTGGAAACAATCGGCAGCAGGAAGTGGCGCCACCATGTGGGCATTGCGAGCGATTGGGGGCCTCCTGTCCGTCGCGGGCGTGATGATGATCCTGCTTGGCGTCGGCGTGGCCGGCTTCGAGCCTGCATGAACCTCGGCCTGCCGCCACACCCCCCTCCGTTGACAGCCTTTCGCGAGAGGCAAACAATACCCATCGCACCGCCCCGGCCCGGGGACAGCAACCGTGCGCGGGCCCAGGGGCTGCCAGCCTGAAAGGGGGATCCGCTTGGCCGAAGCCACAGCCGCGGCGCCGGAAGTGCGCCCACTCGTCCCACATCTCACCCTCGGTGAAACTCGCGACAAGGACTACCTCAACGGGTCCATCTGCAAGAACTGCGGGACCAAATACGTTGGCCCCCGCCTCTTCTGCGGGAAGTGCAGCAGTGCCGGCCCCTTCGATACGGTGAAGCTCGCCTCCACCGGCGAACTGCACGTCTTCACCATCATCCACCAGGCAACGCCCTACGTTCAGGCGCCCTACGTGGCCGCCATCGTCGACCTCGATGGCGGCGGAAGCGTCAACACCAACATCGTTGGCATCGAACCCAAGCCCGAAAACCTCAAGTTCGGCATGAAGGTCAAGATGTTCACCGAGAAGGTCTCCGAAGACAAAGAAGGCAACAGCTACGTTGCCTACCGCTTCACCCCCGCCTGAGTAATCGGGACCGAAACAACACAAAGGGCGCAAAAGCACGCAAAGGTTTTCAGTTCCATCCCCTTTGTGCACTTCGTGACCTTCGCGTAAGGCCAGCCAGCCACCAGGAGAATCTGATGCAAGAAGTAGCAATCGTCGGCGTATCCATGATCAAGTTCGGGCGCTATCCGGACCGCGATTTCGCCCAGCTCGCAGCCCAGTCCGGCCTCGAAGCCCTCAAAGACGCCGGCATGACCATGAAGAACATCGAGGCGCTCTACAGCGGCAACCTCTATGCCACCTCCGGTTCCGGCCAGCGCATCCTTCAGCAAATGGGCCAGACCGGCATCCCGGTCGTCAACGTCGCCAATGCCTGCGCCACCGGTTCCACGGCGTTCCGCGAAGCCTATTTCGCCATCGCCAGCGGCGCCTACGACGTCGTCATGGCCGTCGGCTCCGAGCAGATGGGCAAGCAGGGCCTCCTCGGCTCCCGCGGCGACCCCGCCACCAGCCTCGAAGGCCGCGTCGGCTCCTACATGATGCCCGCCGTCTTCGGCATGGCCGGCATGGAACACGCCCGCGCCTATGGCACTCAGCAAGAGCACTTCGCCATGGCCAGCGTGAAGAACCACTACCACAGCACCGGCAACCCGCTCGCTCAGTACCAGAAGGAATCCCCGCTCGATGAAGTGATGAACGCCCGCGTCATCGCCTACCCGAACACGCTCCTCATGTGCTGCCCCACCGGCGACGGCGCCGCCGCGGCCATCCTCTGCTCGATGGAGAAGGCGAAGCAATTCACCACCCAGCCGATCAAGGTCTCAGCCAGCGTCCTCACCAGCGATCCATACACCGATCGCGACCAGACCCTCCCCGACATCAACACGCTCACCCGCAACGCGGCCAAGATCGCGTATGAAACCGCCGGCATCGGTCCCGAGGACCTCGACCAGGTCGAGCTCCACGACTGCTTCGCCACTGCCGAACTCCTCCATTACGAGAACCTCGGCCTCTGCGAAGAAGGTATGGCTGGCAAGCACATCGCCAGCGGCGCCCCGTGGCTCGGCAACAAGATCCCTACCAAGTACCAGGAAGACATCGCACCCTTCCAGGACAAGACCTACAAGCCGAAGACGAAGGCCGTCGTCAACGCTAGCGGTGGACTCCTTTCCAAGGGCCATCCGCTCGGCGCCACCGGCGTCGCCAACATCGCCGAAATCGTCTTCCACCTTCGCGGCCAGGCTGGCGCCCGCCAGGTCGAAGGCTCGAAAATCGGCATGGCTCACGTCATCGGCCTCTGTTCGGCCTGCACCCTCAACGTCCTCCAGAAGTAGCTCACGCCACTTCCGAACCAACAACGGGGCGCCCAGACCGGGCGCCCCGTTCCATTTCCCAGTCAGAGGCGAGTGCGGAAGCGCTCGCTCGTCCCGCCAGGGCGAATGCAATGAACCGCCCACGGCGTCCACCAACCCCGACCAATCAGAGGCGAGACCAGAAGGTCTCGCTCGTCGCGCGCGAGCGAATGCCCCGGAATCGCGGACAGGTCCACCAACCCACACCACCATAGGCGAGTGCGGAAGCGCTCGCCCGTCCCGCCAGGGCGAATGCCGCGAACCGCCCACGGCGTCCACGACTCCGACCAGTCAGAGGCCAGACCGGCAGGTCTCGTTCGTCGCGCGAGAGCGAATGCCCGGAATCACGGACAGGTCCACCAACCCACACCACCAGAGGCGAGTGCGGAAGCGCTCGCTCGTCACGCCCGGGCGAATGCAGGCGCTCACACTAGCGGTCGCCGCGGCCATGGCACTTCCGCCTAACCCCACACCGTCCGATGGTGATCACATGGACGACGACCGCTCCGAACTCGTACCCGAAACTGTCCTCGAAGCCTTCGGCTTCGTTGGCGCGAACTCGAAGATGTTCGAGCGCGGCGTGATCAACCGGCACTGGCTGGTCGCTCGTGGGGACGAATCAATCGTCATCCGCCGCTACCACCCATCGCGCACTGCGGCCGCCATCGGCTGGGAACAACGTCTCGTCCAGCAGGCCGCCTCTCGCAGTTGGCCCGTCGCCGCCGCTAGCCCCGCCGCCGATGGCTCTATTCTCTTCGCACACGAAGGACGCTTCTGGGCTGCGGCCCCGTTCCTCCCCGGCGAATCCCGCTCGCCAGGGAGCGAGACACCGGCGCAGTACCACATCATCGGCAGGCTCCTCGGACGCCTCCATCGCGATCTCGCGGGTTTCGCCTCCGAAGGCCAGCGCCCGGACTTCGGCAAGCTCTGGGAACTCGACGCATGGGTGGCGCCCGCCGGGTTCGGGTCGTTCAACCAGATCCTCCGCGACTTCGAAACGGAGTACCCGGACCTCGCCCAACTCGTCCGGCGCCAGCGTTACCGCAGCCTCCGCGAACTCTCTCGCCTCAAGTACCCGGATCTCCCAGAACTGCCCATCCACGGGGATTTCCAGCGCTGGAACCTGCTCTGGCAGGATGGCCAGCTCACCGGCCTCCTCGATTTTGACCAGGCCCGCCTCGACGCCTTCGTGGCGGACATCGCTCCACTCCTCATGCCCCACATGCCGCTCGAGCTCCCGTTCGCCCGTGCCCTCCTCGAAGGCTACCAATCGGTTCGGCCGCTTTCGGATACCGAGTGGGACCTGCTTCCGGCCCTCGTCCGTGCGTCGCTCTTGTGGTGGGTTGCCTATGTGCTTGCCGATTGGCGGAGGACGAAAGTCGAGCCCGGCGCAATCTTCCGCACCATGACCGTGCGGTTCCCCGCTTTCGATGCCCGCGAAGCTGAGTTCCGTTCCCTCCGCGGGAGAGCCAGGGTCTAGCCCGCAGTCTGCGGTTCGAGTTCGAGCTCGAACTCCTGGTGCCGCCGTCCAATCCGCCCCCGGATAGCGAGCGCGAGCAGCGTTGCGCTCGCTCCCATGCTTAGCCCGAGCGGCGCAACCACTCCGTAGAAAGCGAACAGACCGCCAAAGACGAGCGCAAGGGTCACGAGGAACAGGTACAGCCGGCCCAGCACGGCCCACTTGAAGAGCGCGTAGCCAAGGACGAACAGCATCGGCCCACCGACGATCGCCAGCGCTCCCTCGGCATGCGTCTCTCCGCCCGGGTGCATCAACACCACTTCGTCGCCGACGGCGGAGAGGATAATCCCCGCGACCATGGGCAGGTGGAGGTAGGTATAGGCCAGCCGCGCGAGATGCCCCGGTACTTCGGCATGGGCAATCCGCTCGGTTGCAACTTCAGCCGTCAGGTCGAAGTAGATCCACCACATCCCAACCGTCGAGGCGAAGGCGACCAGCATCGCCGCCACCACCGAGGTCGTCCACCTCAGGTCCGAGAACGTCGCGCCGGTCACCAGCAGCGATTCACCGAGCGCGATGATCATGAAGAGCCCGCAGCGCTCGGCGAGGTGCGCTCCCTCCACCGACCAGTCCGTGGCCCTCGCTCGCCCGAGTCTGGGCACCCAGTAACCCGCCGAGGGCCCGGCATACTCAACGACGAGTGCGGCGACCCAGAACGCGATCCGAGCGTTGTCGTGCACGAGCGCACCGGCCACCCACAGCGCTCCCGTGAAGAAGAACCACGTCGTAATCCGGACGAATGTCACTCGCAGCAACTCCTGGTCGCGGGCGGCCCAGATCATGAATGCCGTCCGCCCTACCTGGATTCCGACGTACGGCAACACGAACCCGAACGCCCGACCATCGAACGTTTCCGGGATCGAAGCCGCCATGATCAGCCCCGCGAGCATGATCCCCACGAGCACCAGCCGAACGACGAGGTGGTCCGGGTCGCACCAGTTCGTCGCCCACGTGGTGTACATCCATGCCCACCACACCGCCAACAAAAGGATCGCTGTGTGCAGGAAGCCCTCTCCGTTGAGATGCCCCGCCAGCGTGTGAGAAAGCTGCGTGATCGCGAAAACGAAGATCAGGTCGAAGAACAGCTCGAATGTCGTTACCCGGCTGTGTTCGCCGGGGGCCCTCACCCGCATCATCCCCGCGGGCTCGCTCCGATGCCGATGAGACGGGATTTGCGTCATGGCTCTCCACGCTACGAGATGCTTCGGGAAGGCGGCAACTACCCGAAGGGCGAGCCTACGGGCGCAGCGCGATCTTCAGAACGCCGCCGTCCCGCTTGCGAAACATCTCGTATCCGGCGGGCGTTTCGCTCAATGGCAGCGAATGCGTGATCAGCGGCGTAAGGTCCACCTTTCCGCCGGCGATCAGCGCCATCAGCCGTTCCAGCCGGTTAGTTCCCACCGGGCAGAGCGTCGTCACGATCTTGCGATTGATAAACGACCCGCTCGTCGCCATCTTCAGCTCCGGGAACGCGCCGTACACCCCGACTGAGCTCACCGTCCCTCCGAGGCGCACCGAGGCGCACGCATTTTCGAAGGTCACCTGGTGGCCGAGCGCCTCCACCGCCACGTCAACCCCGCGGTTCCCGGTCATCTCCATGATCTTCGCGACCGCGTCGGCCGGGTTCAGCACCACATCCGCGCCGAACCGTTTCGACATTGCTACCCGTTCCGGAATGGATTCCACCGCGATAATCGCGCCGGCGCCGAGCGTCCGCGCCGCCGCAGTCGCGCACAGGCCTACCGGTCCCTGGGCGAACACCGCTACTGTGTCTCCGGTGCGCATCCCGCCGCGCTCAATCGCTGCAAACCCGGTCGACATGATGTCGGTGACGAACAACACTTGTTCGTCGCTCAGGTTGTCCGGCACTTTCGCCAGGCTCGCCTGCGCGCCATTCACCAGGAAGAATTCCCCCTGCGCTCCCAAGAGCAGGTTCCCCGGCGCATTGAAGGTCTCGCAAATGCTCTGCTCGCCCTCCATGCAACGGCGGCATGTGCCGCAACAGAGCAGGCAACTCGTCGCCACGCGGTCGCCGGCCTTGAAGTTCGTGACGCCCGCGCCGACCGCTTCCACAACCCCGATGGCTTCGTGGCCCATCGGCACGCCGCCGGGCACGGGCATCTCGTCCACGATGTGCATATCGCTGCCGCAGATCGTGCTGAGTGTTGTCCTCACCAGTGCCTGTCCCGGCCCCGGCGTGTCCGGATACGGGATCGGCGACATTGCGACCGCATGCGGCCCGGTTTTTACACACGTGTTCGAAGTTGGCATTCCAAGATCCTCAGCAAGCTGCGCCAACTCTAGTGGCCGGGAGTTGTGGGCTCAATCTGCGTGGCGGCTTACCGTTGGGCGGTCTCCATCGGCAGAGAGGGATCGGCAGCCCACTCCGAGAGAGAGGCGTCATAGAGCGCGATGTTCGTATACCCCGCCATCGTCGCCGCGAACGCAGCGCTGCTCGCCGCGATCCCGCCGCCGCAGTACGTGATCAGCCTCTGGTCTGGTCGCGCCCCGGCGGCTTCGAACCGCCTCCGGATCTCATCGATCGGGTGGTAGAGCTGCGTTTCCGGGTCTACGACTCCGGCGGCGCCCACCGCCGGGACATTTACACTCCCGGTGATGTGTCCGGCCCGGCCGTATGGCGCGACCTCACCCCGGTGTTGCGCGCCGTTCAACGCGTTCACGATGCACGTTTGCCCGGATTCAATCGCTGCCAGCACATCGTCCTTGGTCGCGATGAGCTCCGGCCGCGGCGAGACGCTGAATTTCGCTGCGGTCACCTGCGGCGCTTCCTGCGAAGTCGCCAGGCCCTCCGCGGTCCACTTCGTCCAGCCACCGTCCAGGATCCTCGCGTTGTCGAACCCGAATGCCCGCAGCATCCACCAGATGCGTGCCGCCCACATGTTCCCCGCGCGGTCATAAAGCACCACCTGGGAGTCGTCCCCGACTCCATACCGGCCCATCGCCTCGGCGAACTGCTCCGCCGGCGGCATCATGAACCGTAGCGGGTTCGATCGGTCGCTCAGGTCGTTCGCCAGGTCCGCGAACCCCGATCCGGGTATATGGGAGGCCTCCCAGTCTTCCCGGCCTGGCGTCACGGAATAGCCAGGCCCGCCATCTGCGCGGGGGCGCAGGTACACCGTGCAGTCCAGGACCCTCAGGGAAGGCTCGGCCAGGTGGTCTGCCAGCCAGCCCGTCGTCACCAGGAACCGTTCTCTCGTATCCATGCTCACTCCCCGGGTCAGTGTGTAATCCGTGCGGCAATCGGCAGCCGCCGGTCGCGCCCGAATGCCCGGGGAGTGATCTTCACCCCCGGCGCAATCTGCTGGCGCTTGTATTCGTTCCGGTCGATCATTCCGACAACTCGCCGCACCAGCGTCTCATCGAACCCCATCGCCACGATCTCCGAAATCGTCCGGTCGTCCTCAACATACGCTTCGATGACCGGGTCCAGGATTTCGTACGGAGGCAACGTGTCCTGGTCGAACTGGTTCGGCTTCAACTCCGCACTCGGCGGCTTTGTGATCACATGTTCCGGTATCACAGGCCGCGTCCCCTGCGTGTTTCGCCACCGCGCCAGGTCGAAGACCAGCGTTTTGGGCACATCCTTGATGACCGCATACCCTCCGGCCATGTCGCCGTAGAGCGTCGCGTAGCCACAGGCCATCTCGCTCTTGTTCCCGGTGGTCAACAGGATGGAGCCGGCGAACTTGTTCGATAGCGTCATCATCACGTTGCCACGCTGCCGCGCCTGGAGGTTCTCCTCGGCCGTCCCGGGCTCCATGCCTTCGAACACGCCGGCCAGCATCTCCAGCATGGCAGCATGTGCCGGCTCAATCGGAATCGTGAAGTACAGGATCCCCAGGCGTTGAGCCAGGTCTTCCGCATCGTCCTGCGAGTGCTGGCTCGAATACCGGCTCGGCAGCGAGACGCCGATCACGTTTTCCGGCCCGAGCGCGTCCACCGCGATCGCCGCCACCACGCTCGAGTCAATCCCTCCAGACAGTGAAATCAACGCCTGCCTGAATCCCGTCTTCGCGAGGTAGTCACGCGTCCCAAGCACAAGCGCGCCCCAGACCTCGGCGCGGTCGTCCAGCAGCGGCGCGATTTCCGCCTGCATCGGCTGGTGTTCCGGCGGTGAGAACCGGCCTTGCTCGTCCGCGATGACGATGCGGTCGACGTCGAGGTCCCCTTCCCGCTCCTGTAGTTCGCCGCGCCGCCGCGGGTCATGGAGCCGTCGCTGCGCCACGAAGTCGAGGTCCACTTCGGCGATCAGCATCTGCTCCTCGAACTGTGGCGCCCGCGCTATCAGTCGCCCCTCCGCGTCGAACACCACCGAAGCGCCGTCGAACACCAGCTCATCCTGCCCGCCGACCATGTTCACGTACGCCACCGAGATCAGGTTGTCGCTTGCTCGCGTCGATAGCATTCGCTCGCGCGCTTGCGACTTCGAACGGTGATACGGCGACCCGTTGATGTTGATGCACAGTTCGGCGCCGCCCAGCGCCATCTCGTCGAGCGGCGCCCCCGGATACCAGATGTCCTCGCAGATGCTCACCCCGAAGGTGATTTCGCCGACGGAGTACACCGGCGTCCGGCGCCCGGCGGCGAAGTAGCGCTGCTCGTCGAACACACCGTAGTTCGGCAGTCGTTGCTTGTGGTAGGTGTCCACCCAGCTCCCGTCGACGAAGATGGCCGCCGCGTTATGGGCATCGCCGTCGGCCCAATCCACGAACCCGACAACAGCGATCAGCCCCGTGGTCTCACTCGCCAGCCTGGAGACCGCCGCGCGCGAGGCTTCGCAAAACGAACGCCGGAGGACCAGGTCCTCCGGCGGATATCCCGTCACCGCCAGTTCCGGGAACGCCACTATGTTGCATCCGGCCGCACGTGCCTCCGCAATCCCCTCCGAAATCTTCTGCCCGTTCCCGGCCAGGTCTCCCACGGTCGTATCTATCTGCGCGAGTCCAATACGGACAGTTCTCATCGAGCCTCCAGGTTCGACAAGTATACGTTCCTCAGTCCTCAGTCCTCAGTCCTCAGTCCTCAGTCCTCAGTCCTCAGTCCTCAACTAAGGGTTTCCCGTAGGGTGCATTCCCGATTTCACTCCATGCCCCGCCATGCGACGCTAACCGCGGTGGCGCTTTGAGGTAGGGAGATGTCTCGAAGCATGAAAGAAGTCAGTCATTTGCCCTGTCCGCTCTGCGGACGGGTCACCCGGGCCCACTCGCGGCTCGAAGTCGTCGACATGGAATCCAACGGCCTCCGCCCGAACACCTACGCGACAGTCATTTGCCGCGATTGTGCGTTCGCCATGGTGCTTCGCAGCGAAGCACAGACCCTCCGGATGGCCGTGTGAATTAGCCAACTTCAGGAACTTCGAAGTGGGCCCCGGTTGTCGAGAACCGGGGCTTTTCTTCTTGCCTCCGAACAACGCGAAAGGCCCGGCATTTGCCGGGCCTTTCGTGGTGGGAGGAGCTACGTTCTAAAGAATGGAACTAGCCGGCGAGCGCGTCGTCGCCGAGGGCCGCGGTGGCCTCTTCGACGCTCTCGAGCCGGACGATGCCCTTACGGATGGCATACCGGATAAGGTCGGTCCGGTTGCGCGCGTGCAGCTTGGCCATGATGTGCGCCTTGTGCGCTTCCACGGTCTTCACGCTGATGTACAGCTCGTTCGCGATGCCCTGGTTCGTGTATCCCTCGGCGATGAGCTGCAGCACTTCGCGTTCGCGGCTCGTGAGCGCATCCACGCCGTTGCGCTGGTCGCTTCGCTTCGCCTGGTAGAGCACCTCGGCGAGGTCGAAGCCTTCGCTCAGCGCGCTGGAGAAGTAGCTGTTGCCGCGGTGCACGGTCTGGATCGCAAGCACCAATTCTGAAACATCGGACTTCTTAATGATGTAGCCGGAAGCGCCGGAACGAATTGAATCGAGGAGCTGGTCTTCATCGACAAAGCCGCTCAGCATCACAACCCGCGTGCCGGGGCACGAGCGCCGGATCTGCCGCGTCGCCTCCAGGCCGTTGAGGCCGGGCATCACGACATCCATCAGCACCACATCGGGCTGCAGCTTTTCAACGGCAGTAACCGCTTCACGGCCGTTCTCTACGTCAGCCACGACTTCGAGCTCGGTCTGGTTTTCGAGCAACATCCGGAGCGCCTGGCGAATGACCGCATGGTCATCTACCAGCAGGATTCGGATCGGGTTCTGTCCCCGCGCTGGCTGAGTGTTGCCGTTGACCGTGGCTGCCCGGAGACCAACCGGGCGACCGGCCGTGCGATTCGTGTTCATTCGTGCTCCTCTGGAAATTCTGTAGTACAGCGCGACGAAGACGACGGTCTTCGCGCTGCCTCCCCTGATTCCTAAGGACTAAAATGCAAAACCCTTAGGACTCCCTGAAGTCTAGGGAACCGTATTCACGGGCGTATTGGGAGAAACCCGAATAAGGATTCGGACTATCCCGTGGTGGCCCGCAGGGTTCCCCGTGACTCCTCAATTTGAGTCGCCGAAGGTATCTGCCTCATCCCCCGCTGGTGAAACAACAACACCGCGGGGCTCGTGCCCCGCGGTGCCTGTGAAGATTCGCCAGCCTGCGAGTTAGATGCTGAAGAACGCTCGCTCCGTGTGGTCCGGCTCCACAATCAGGTGGATCTCCGAACGCAGCGCCATGAACGACTGGTTGTTCGCCGCAGTCTCGGCTGCCGCCTCGTCCTTGTAGATTGCCACTCGGGCGAGCTCCCCCGAGTCGTCGTGGGGCCGGAGCAGGTAGCTCTCCAGGCACCCGTCTTGCTGGGCCGCAAGGTCAGTGAGCTTCCGCATCAGTTCCAAAAGGCGGGCTTCCTCACCGCGACGCGGCTTCGAAATGCTGAGTCGAATGTACGGCATGTAATCTCCTGAGGCCCGGAATCATAGGCAGTCTGCGCTCCCGAGAAAAGCGAAGCCCCCGGCATTTGCCGGGGGCTTCGTCATTTCCCCTGCGATTTGCTTCAGAGTCGAAGCTTGCCGTGCGAGGGCTGGCGGCGGCGCTGGCGCTGCGGCAGTGCCGCTTCTTCAGCTGCCAGGTCCACCGGCGGGCTCGTCAGCACTTCATGCACGTAGCCGCACATGATGCAGCTGCCATAGGTGCCGTGCCAGTCACGTTCAACAATCATCGACCCGCGGCATTTCGGGCACGACTTGGGCGGGGCTTCCTGCAAAGCCGGCATAGGTATGTCCTCCTCATTACGAGACCAAAATAGGTTTCGAGGGCAGAAAAAAAGACCTCGACGCGAGCGACCTGCTCGCAAGGCCTTCCGAGACTGCCTCCGGGGTTAGCTGACGGGCTCGGGCGGAAGGCGCCCTATTAGCTGCACAGCGAAGCAGCTAAATTCGCCCCGAGGAACTGGGTCCCCCGTCGCGCCTGTTACAGCGCGCTAGGCAGGTGCTTGAGTGTTAACCGAGCGCTAGTGTAAACGGCGGGAAAACCGCTTACTCGCGGAACCTACCAATCCAGCAAGCAGGGTGTCAACCCCTCGATTGGGAATTCTATCACAAATTTACCGGTTGGTTGACAGAATCCGCCTCGTTATTCGGGTTATCCCCTATGCGATGTGTTCCTCGTCGCCATAACCAGATGCATCCCAGCGTGATGGCCGCTCCCGTCACTCCGGAAGTGTTCGCCACAATACCGACCACGTCGCCCTTCGCCAGGAAATAGAACAGCCAGCAGCTTAGCCCGATGAACATCAGGCCCCACGCCACCAGCGAGTAACCCTCAACTTCGCGCGTCCTCACGAGCCGAAGGATGTTTGGGATCCAGAACACCTGGGTTAGGACTACCGCGACCCATCCAACAAGCTCGATACGCACGTGTGTTGATCTCCTTGAGCGAGATCGTAGAGCCACCTCGATTAATGTCGTACTCGGGAGAAACCCGGAAGCAAAGGTCAGCTTTCCTCCCGCAACTCCCCTTCCAGCAGCCCCATCACGTGGATGTCCTGGTAGCGCCCGAACTTGTAGAGCGCCTGCCGCCTGGTCACCTCGAGCTTGAAGCCAATCTTTTCGTAAACGTGCCGTGCTCGCGCGTTTCCGTCGTACACATCCAGCTGGATCCGATGGAGATTCATGATGTCGAACCCGAACCGGCACAGCGTTCGCATCGTGTCGCTTCCGTATCCGCCGTCCCAGTACTCTTTGTCCCCGATCGCTATCCCCAGGATCGAACTTCGGTTTTCCGGGCTCGTCCCCTCCAGGCTGCAACCACCGATCAGCTTTCCTTCGGTGAGCGTCTCGATTGCGAAACTCGTGTGCTGGTAGTCGATGGTCTTCGCTGCTTCGATGAATTCGCGCTCCGTCTTGTGAGAGAACGGGTACCGCACTGAAAGGTGCTCGGTCACTTCGGGATCGTTGAACCATTCGAACAGCAGCGGTTCGTCCTCGGGCTCCCTCCCGCGCAGTCGAATAAGTCGCCCCTGGAACGGTGAATACGTCATTGCAGTTCCCCTCGAAGCAGTCCCATGAACACCAGGTCATTCCAGCGGCCCGCCTTGAATATCCCGTCACGCAACACGCCTTCGCGTCGAAAACCAACCTTCTCATAGACCCGCATCGCCCGGACGTTCCAGTCGTACACGGTCAGCTCGATTCGGTTCAGGTTCATCATGTCGAACCCGTAGCGGCAGGCGGTCCGCATGGTATCCGTCCCATACCCACCGTCCAGGAACTCGTGGTCTCCAATGGCGATTCCGAGGCTCGCGCAGCGGTTCTCCGGTGCCGCCTCATGCAACCCGAGCCACCCAATCGGCTTCGATTCGGCCAGTGTCTCCACCATGAACTGCGCCTGGCCGAATTCCGGGTCGCCCTTCGTCGCCCACTCCCGCTCGTACTGGAGCGTGCGCGGGTAACGCGAACCCAGGTACTTCACCGTCTCCCAGTCGTTGATCCACCGGTACATCACCGGGGCATCTGAATCCTCCAGCGC
Organism: Dehalococcoidia bacterium; assembly: GCA_050185215.1. Lineage (GTDB taxonomy): Bacteria > Chloroflexota > Dehalococcoidia > Tepidiformales > Tepidiformaceae > Amarobacter. The sequence goes on from JBFWZP010000014.1 coordinate 20,118, forward strand.
CCGCAAACGGACCAGTTCCCCCTCAAGTGGTCGAGGCATCCTTCGCTGCTCCTGGCTGCCAAACCGAAAAGGCCCACCAGTTCGGTGGGCCTCGACGGATTCAGCGGGTAGGTTCCTACGTGTCCTTCGAGGCCTCTCTCTTTCGGGTGCAACCGATCGTGCCGGCAAGATTGCCAACTACGGTTACATGCGAAAGGGCGGCGTTCGTGAACATCGTGCCCGCGAGCATACTCATCCCATCGAACCCGCCGCAATCCCTCTGTGAACAACCTCACACACCAGCCACGCCCTAAAGAACCGCGAGCGTAAGCGACCGGCCACCGTCCCCTCCAGCGCAGCGCAGAGGGTCGTGAAGCTCCGATCACCCACCGCCACCGCTCAGGCGACACTCCTCTTCTCCCAGACTTGGGAGAAGGGGCTGGGGGATGAGGGCCCTACAACCCCGCCAGCACCTCAAGCGCCTTCACCGGGTGCGACTCAAAATCCCGCGCCTCGACGTAGATCCCCCGGACAACGTGGTCCTTATCCACCACTATCGTCGTCCGGTTGTGAATGCCCGCCGCCTCGTTGAACACACCATAGGCGCGGCCCATCTCGTTCTTCGGAAAATCGCTCAGCAACGGGAACTCGAGCCCGAGCTTCTCTTCGAACTCTCCTGCCGCCGCGAAAGAATCAACTGAAATGCCCAGGACCTGGGCATTGGCCTCCACGAACCGGTCAGTATGGGTTCGGTAGGCCGTCATCTCGCTCGTTCAGCCGCCGGTGAACGCCAGCGGATAGAACGCCAACACCAGGTGCTTCCCCGGATACGAATCCAGGGTCACTTCCTCGCGCTGCTTGTTGCGGACCGAAAACGGCGGAGCGGGCTGACCTACTTCGAGTGCCATACGAAAACGGTAGCAGGTTGATTGCCAATAGCTACAGCTTCAACCCCAGCAACTCCCGCGTTACCACCCCGTCCTTCACCGTCACGTTCACCCACGTCACACGGAACTTGGCCCGGCGCCCGTTCGATTCGAGCCACACCTCGTCGCCCTTCTCCCACCGGTAATCAGAATCCAGCGAGGCCCAGTGCTCGCCCTTCGAACCCGAAAACGCGTCAGCTTCGTAGAAATCAGTCTTCATAGCGCCCGGAAGTGTACACAGACATCGGCCCTGAGTGCGTACACTCCGCCCATGCTTGAACGAATCGACCACATGGTCTCCGTCGTCCCCAATCTCGAAGCCGCTGCTTCCGCTTACCAGCGCCTGGGCCTCTCCCTCACGCCCCGCTCCGAGATCGCCGCCACCGGCATCACCAACCAGGTGTTTTTCGTCGGCGCCAACCCCGAGAACTTCACCTATCTCGAACTGCTCGAAGTCACCGACCCCGCCAACGCCCGCGCGACCGGCCGGAGCGCCTACATCGACTCTGCCGCCGCCGGCGGTTCGATGGTCGGCCTCGTCTTCGGCGTCGAATCGGCCCGCTCCACCGCGGCCAGTCTTGAATCGAAGGGCCTCAAGGCCCCCGTCGAATCTCTTACCCGCCCGGACGGGTCCCCGCTCCTCGATACCGCCACCATCGACACCAGGGGCGCCGTCCCCTTCCGAATCTCCATCGCCAACTACCCCGAAACATGGTCCGCCCGCTTCGAACGCTCCAAGGCGGCCGAAAGATTCGACCACAGTTTCCCGTTGAAGCGCCTCGACCACCTCGCCGCAATCGCCCCCGACCTCGAAGCCGCCACTCGCTTCTGGAGCGAAACGCTCGGTGTCTCGGTGTTCGGCGAGATCAAAACCCCGGCGCTCTTCATCCGCCAGCTCAAAATCGGCGATGCCATCTTCGAACTCCTCGGCCCCACCTCCCCCGATAGTCCCATGGCCAGCCGCCCCGCCTCACTCGCCAGCATGGCCGCCTGGGAAGTCTCCGGGTCACTCAACCACGCCGTCGCCCTCGCTCGCACCCGCGGCTTCACCCCCACCGACCCCGAAATCGGCGTCATCCCCGGCACCCGCCGCTCCACCATCCCCGCCGCCGAGCTCTTCGGCACCGCCATGCAACTCATCGAGTACATCTAGCTAAAGGCACTCCCCTCTCCCGCGACGCAGGAAGTCGGGAAAGGGACGGGGGTGAGGGCCAAACCGTCTACGAACCACAGCGTCTCTCCCCTTCTGCCAGATTCGGAAGCAGAGGATTCATCACGACACTGAAGAAGGAACATCCGAGGCGCGCGCGCCAGTAAGCGCATCCACCGCTGACACAAGTGAACCTCTCGCACCAACACTCAAAAACACCAGAACCAGCACAAACACCCTTCTCCCAGACTTGGGAAAAGGGCCGGAGGTTGAGGGGCGCCTGCCGTCTGAGCCGCGACTGGCAAGGAGCGGGGCGGTGACCTGCGTCAACAGCCAGCCAAATCAGCACGAATGCAACACCCTTCTTCCAGATCTGGGAGAATCAGAATCCCTACCCGGGGATGCCGGCTCACACCTTCCGCGTGGCGATCTGCCACATGTTCCCGCCCCTGTCCCTCACCATTCCCCGCCGGTCGCCATACGCGGTATCCAGCGGCTCCTCGATGACCGTCGCCCCCGCAGCCACCGCCTTCGCAAACGTCGCGTCGGCATCTTCCACGTACAGGTACAACGACGCCGGCATCGCCTCCCGCACGCCAACGCCGCTCACCATCACCATCGAATCTCCAATCTTCAGCTCAGCCGGACGGCCCTCGACATACGTTCCGGTGGCCCCAAAGGCTTCGCGCAAAAACGCGACCTGTTCGCCAACGTCGTCCACAACGAGCCTCGGAGTGATGCTGTGCCAGCCGTTTGGTGCCCAATTCGCCATGGTTCGCTCCGGTGTTTGCTGTCGCGAGTGTATCCCGACGCCTCACCATCCTGTTTACCCCGCCAGCGAATAGCCGTCATCACCAATCGGCTACCCATTGGTCACGACCTTGAACCCCTAGGGGATTTCCCCTACGGCCGACACTCCTTGTGAAACCCCGGTACATCGGGCTACGTCCCATACCGGATACGAGGGATTCAGGCGTTGGATACGCGGCCGATTAGCGCGGTCATGGCAATAGCCGCCTACCAGATGCCCGTCGCGCGAGACTACCACCCTGGTCTCGGCACCGCGACGATTACGCCCCCGGCTGCCCCCGACACCGTCGAGATCAGCTACGAGGCGCGCCAACTCGCCGCTCGCGAAAGCCAGGACCTCGAACTCTGGGGCGAAGTCCGCTACGACTATCCCCACACCGATGACCCCGACTTCCCCTGGGAAGTCCAGCATCAACAATGGACAGATCTCATCGCGAAAGTCTTCGGACCACCCATCGGTTCGGGAGACGAGGCAGCGAATCCAGCCTAGGCGCCCATCTGGCCCGGCGTTTCATCCGTGTCGGGCCGCTCAATGATTACCGAACCGTCGCGACGGACCATAACCCTGTCGGGCGCCGCCCCCGATAGCTCGGCAACCGCCTCAACCGCGGCGTGAAATGTGGGGAAAATGATCCCCCGTTCGCCGGCAGTGTGGATCTCCCACCCCTCACCGACTCGCTCCAGCTTGAGCCCCAGCGATTGCAGCATTCTGCAACCTCCCCACACATCCAACCGCTCTTAACAATCGTAAAGTTAGCCGCGCTATCAGACTAGAAACAAACGGGCTGAATTATCGGCCCTTCAGGCGCGCGACAATCGGCGCCACTGCCTCCATCGCAGGGGCGAACACCGTGATGTACGAAACCCCGAACCGATCCCGGTGAGCCAGTAACTTGTCCACGATTTCCGATTCCGAGCCGAAGAGCACAAACGGGCTGTCAATCATTTCCCGGGTCTCGAATCCGACCTCGTTCGCCCACTCCGCAGCCGTTTCGGCCCCCGCTTTCGTGTCTACTCCCTGGACCAGCACGTTGAGTTCGAGCCCGGCGAACCGTTCGCCCGCACTCGCCCTCACAACGTCTATCCGGTTCGCCAGCCCATCGGCCGTGAAGTGCGGGAACGCCTTGGCCCGGCCGTCCACACCGGGAAGGAACCCGGTGAACCCCACGACGTCGGCCTCACGCCCGGCAACTTCCAGCACTGATTTCCCGTTCCCTCCGATCGCTACCGGGATGGACGCCTGCGCTGGCTTCGGGAACGAGCTGTGGCCCGAAATCTTGTAGAACTTGCCATCAAACGAAACGGATTCCTCGCTCCACAGCCGCTTGATGATCTGCACCGATTCGTCCATCCGCATCACACGCACGGCAGGCGGATCGAACGGGATTCCAGCTTCCCGGTACTCATCCCCCGAATGGCCCGCACCGATTCCGAATTCGAAGCGACCGCCGCTTAGCACGTCCAGCGTCGCCGCCTCGCGCGCCATCAGCACCGGGTGCCGAAAGTCATTGTTGATAACAAACGTTCCTAGCCGGATCGTCTTCGTAGCACCAGCTGCCGCGGTCAGCGCGAGCATCGGCTGGAGGCTCTGCCTGATGTGGTCGGCCACCAGGAAGATGTCGAAGCCGAGGTCCTCCGCCTTCCGCGCCACGTCCTGCCATGCCTCAGCGGAAGGCGCCGACCACACCGAAACCCCAAACCGGAATGGCCGCACCATCTAACCAACCCCGAAGAACTTGAAGAGTTCCGGGTACTTGTTGGCGCTCGCCCCGCCATCGATGTAAAGGGTCTGCGCGGTCATCAGCGATGACTCGTCCGAGCCCAGGTAGACAAGCAGCTTCGCGATGTCCTCCGGCTCGCCCGCTCGGCCAATCGGCGCCTCGTGGATGAATGCATCCTCCAGTCCCGGCACCGCCAGCATCCCCGCCGTTGCCGGCGTGTGAATCAGCCCCGGCCCGATCGCATTCACCCGGATCTTGTGCCGGCCCAGTTCCAGCGCCGCCACCTTGGTCAGCATCGCCACGCCTGCCTTCGCCGAGCAGTACGCCGCGAAGCCCTCCGTCGCCTGGATGGCGTTCAGGCTCGCGATGTTGATGATGCTGCCGCCGCTCCCTTGCTCGATGAGCGCCCGCGATTCGTGCTTGATGCACAGGAACGTCCCGGTCAGTGAGATACCGATCACCCGCTCCCAGTCTTCGAGCGCGTAGTGCTGGATCGGCGAAAACCCACCGACCCCGGCGTTGTTCACCGCGATGTCCAGCCGACCGAATCGTCGCCGGGCCTGTGCCACCAGCCGCTCCACCGCCGCCTCATCGCGCACATCTACGTTTGCGCCGTCCACGTAGTTGTGCCCGAGTTCGCCGATGAGCCGCCCGATCCCGTCGGAGTCCGTATCCCCAACGATGACTCGCGCCCCCTCGGCCACGAACATCTCAACGGCGGCCTTCCCAATCCCTGAGGCCCCGCCCGTGACGATTGCCACCTTGCCATCAAGCCTGCCCATCGAGCCCTCCGGAACCTTCTCTAAACGCAGAGACGCCGAGTGCGCTAGAGGTCGTCTCGACAAGTCCTCAAAACAACGAAACTCTGCGCCTCAGCATCTCTGCGTTGATGCCGCGTCCCTGAACCCGGACCTCGCCGCGCGTTCCGCGAGACGAAATTCGAAGTTCGCGGTTCGCCATTCCTACAGATGCTTCTTATAGAACTCCAGCATCTTCTCCCACGCCGCCTTCGCCGCCGTCGGGTTGTACTCCGGTTCCGCGTGCTCGTCGTTGAAATACGCGTGGTGAGTACCCGGGTAGGTGATCGATTCATATTCGACACCAGCCTGCTTCAGGCCTGCTTCGATTCCCGGGATCATCGGCTTTACGAAGTCGTCGTTCTCCGCCCAGAACGCCAGTACCGGGGCCGTCAGCCCGGCGAAGTTGTACTTCACCAGCGGGTGCCCGCCGTAGAAGTCGACACACGCCCCCACATCGCCGTTGCTGTTGCATGCCGCGAACAGCGAGAGCGCTCCGCCCATGCAGAACCCCACGGTGCCCACAGGCCCACCGGAGAGCCCCTTGAGATACGCAACTGCGCCCTTCAGGTCTTTCTCGGCTTGCGGGAAATTCAGCGCCATCAGCAGCTTCCCGGCTTCGTCCGGCTCCGTCGTCACCGTGCCGTGATACAGATCCGGCGCCAGTGCCAGGTATCCGGCCGCCGCGAAACGGTCCGCGATCCCCTTGATGTTTCCGTTCAGCCCCCACCACTCCTGGATGACGATCACGCCCTTGCCGCTGCCGCTTGCCGGCTTCGCGAGGTAACCGCCAGCCGTGCCGCCGTTCGAAGCAAAAGTAACCATCTCTCCCATATCTCTTCTCCTTGGTTGGGTAGTTAGGCCGAAGTGGGCCGTCGTGATGCGCCGCGTAGCCTACGCCGTACCGGCGTCCGCGTCAGCCAGCGTTCCCCGCCCCGACGCTCCGGCTCGCCGCCCCGCGTATTAGCCCCACCGTTATCGCTTCCAATTCAGCCTCATTCCGGACATCCAGCACCGGGGCCAGGTGCGCGATCCCGGAGAGCTTCGCGTGGATCCTCCGCTCATTTGCCTTCGGATAAATCATTCGCGCCGTTGAGACCGCCAACTTCTCCCGCCACGAATAGGGGCGGTCGTGCGGCGCATTCCGCATGGCCTTCTGGCTATCAACACGCGCCTGCGGATACTCGAGGTAGACCGTGCAGTCCGCCACCTGCGAAAGCCGAAAAGCCGTCCGCCAGTACCCGCCCTCCGCAAGCCACACCTCTCGCGCCAGCACATCCTCTATCAGCCCGCCGCGCGCTGCCTCACCCGGCTCGAGTTCCGGGTGCTCTTCCCAGTACACGTCGTCCACCGAAACCATTGGCATCCCGAGCCCGCCCGAAAGCGTCCGCGCCAGTGTCGTCTTCCCCGTCCCCGATTCGCCGCAGATGTTCATCCGCCGCAATGGCCGTTCCGATGGGAGCCCTGCGTCCGCTACCAGGTCCAGCCACCGCCTCGCTTCGGCCCGGGACGACAGCACAGCCACCGCCCGCCCCCGCGCCACTTCCTCTGCCAGACGGCCCAGCGCTCTCGCCCGGTTCGAATCCGTTAGTCCGTGCTTCGGCTTCTCGTCATCGGCGAACACCAGCAACGGCCCGGCCACGAACGCCTCCGCGTTCGTCGAGATGGCCACACCCGGCTCTTCGACCTCCGCCGAAGAGTGCTGGTACCGCACCCGCACCCCAAGGATGTCCGCCAGGCCATCGGCCAGCTTCGAAACCAGCCCGTTCGAACCGCCAAACACCAGCGCATCCGCCATGCCCCAAATCTACTACGCCGAGGCAAGATTGCCACGGAAGACCGCCCAGCGTGTACCCCACTAATCGCGTTCCCCGCTGACACAACCCACTCTGGCTCCCCCCACCACCCAGCCCACCCCACCACAAAACACCCTTCTCCCTGACTTGGGAGATGGGCCGGGGTTGAGGGCCCACCGCCGTCACCCGAACCCCCGGCCAACCGTCACCACCCAGCCCACCCCACCACAAACACCCTTCTCTCAGGCATGGGAGAAGGGCCGGGGATGAGGACACACCGTCAACACCCGAACCCCCGGCCAACCCTCCACCACCCAGCCCACCCCAAACACCCTTCTCCCAGGCTTGGGAGAAGGGCCCGGGATGAGGGCCCCCGACACCCGGCGTCAGGGCCTGATCGCGTACCGGAAGTCGCAGTGCGAGGCACCCTCCATCCGCGTCTGCGTGCGGCTGAACGCCATGTCCGGCGCCATCCCTTCGAACATCGCGAAATCGCGGTTGCAACTCAACAGGTAGCCGAGGTCGCGTGCGCCCATCTCCTCGTACATCTCCATGAACTTGCAGCGCGTCACGTTGAACCCGAACTTCGTCTCGTCGTTCTCTACGACGTCTACGATGAGCGAACCTTCGCGCAGCACCCCGTTCTGGAAGCGGTTCGCCAGCGCTTCCATCGTGTCGATCTTGTTCTCCCGCCGGGCGGCTTCGCCTTGTTCCCGCGCCAGGTTGCGGATGGTCTTCCCGACCACCTCGTTCACGCGCTCCTCGCCGAACTCGGCCTGCATCGCACGGATAACCGGCACAAGCACTCCCGCCTCAAGGCGGCGACGTTCCAGTAGTGTCAGTTCAGCCATCGTGTCCTCCAGCAAGGTCTCGAAGCGCCTCGGCGAGCTCTTCGCGGACGTAGCTATCGTGTTCGGCAGCCAGGGCATTTTCAAGCACCACCCGTCCCGCCGCCTTTTGCTCGACCCTGGTGTAAAGCCGGGCCACCGCCCAGGCCGCATGCCCCCGCACGAGCGGGGAACGGTCGGTCATTCCATTTGCCAGCGCCGGAAGGTCTCCCACAGTGCCCACATTCCCAAGCGCGATGCACGCATTTCGCGCCATCCCGTCGCGTTTCGCCCGGGTGACCGCCTTCCCGCGAAATCGTTCACGGAACGCGTCTTCGTCCAGTTCAACCAATTCCGCCAGCAATGGATACGCATCGCCCACAGCCTCCGGCACGAAGTCCGGATAGCTCTCGAACCGGGCCGCGCCCACCGGGCACGAATCGAGGCAGGCGTCGCAACCGAACACCCAGTCCCCAAACTTGTCCCGCAATTCCCGGGGGATCACCCCGCGGTTCTCGATAGTGTGGTAGCTGATGCAAAGTCTCGAATCCACAACATGCCCATCGGGTGCGATGGCCCCGGTTGGGCACGCGACGATGCATCGCGAACACGATCCGCACGTCTTCTTCAGCGGCGCGTCCGGCTCAAGCTCCAGCGTCGTCGCCACCGCCCCCAGCATCACCCACGGACCGAAACCTGGAACGAGCGCCATCGATGACTTCCCCAGCCAGGCCAGGCCCGCCAACGAGGCATACGGCCGCTCCAGCAGCGGCCCATAGTCGACCGTCCCCCGCGCTCCTGCGCCCAACTCCTCGCGTATCCGCCGCGCAATCCGCCTCAGCTTCGATTCGAACACACGGTGGTAGTCGCGACCCCGCGCGTACCGCGCCACCCTTCCCCGCGCTCCAGGCTCTCCCGGCTTCTCTGGTTCCCGCGAATGATTCGGCAACGCCACTATGACAATCGACTTCGCCCCGGCGAGAAACGCCTCCGGTTTCGTCGACCGTTCGATCCACTCCTCAGTCATCCACGCCATGTCGGCCAGCCGGCCCGCCTCGCGGGCGTCCAGGGCGGCCGCTCGTGCCTCCGGAAGCCCGCTCGCCTGCGCGATTCCCGCGAGTGCGAACCCTTCCGTGCGCACCAACTCCAACACGGCCTGCCGATCGGCTGTCATCCGCCCATGCTACGTCCGCGCCATTCCCGCGTCAGGGTTTCTTCGCGTCGAAGTGCTTCCGCAAGGCCTCGGCGCTCTCGCCGACCTTTCTCATCGCTGCCGCCACCTGGGCCATAAGCTCTGGCGAGTCCTCGTAGAAGTTCCCGTTCAGCTGGAACTCCACCTTCGCCATTGCCTCGGCTACGGGGCAGTCACCCTTGCGATAGACTACCGGCTCCTCTGCGATGGCCCACGGATACCCACGCCCGAAGTAATCGTGATTCTGGAAGCGGGGCCTCAGATAAAGCGGCACCCGCACATAGACCCCGGCCGTCACGCCTTCTGCTTTCAGTGACTCCACGAACTCGTCTCGCGATAGCGGGATGACTCCCGGTTCGTAGGTGAACGGGACGTTGTAGTACGCATGCCGGTCGGTCTCCAGCAACGGGTCCGGTATTTTCACGTACGGCAAGTCCGCCACCTGCTCGTAGAGCGCTCGCGCATTCCTGCCCCGCGCCAGCGTCCACCCCTCGAGATACTTAAGCTGGCTGTTCGCCATCGCCGCCGACATGCTGTGCATCCGGTAGTTGAACGCCAGGCTGTCGATCTTCTCCCGGAACTCCGGCAATTCGAGCTCTGCGTACAGCCGCTGCGGGTGCGTCCCCATGCTCATCGCCCGCTCGTACGCCTCGCGGTCGTCGCACACGAGAATGCCGCCTTCCCCGCCAGTCAGGTTTTTCGATGCCTGCAACGAAAACGCCCCGACCGTCCCCCACGAGCCAAGCGGCCGGCCTGCGTGCTTCCCGCCGTGCGCCTGCGCGCAGTCTTCGATCACCGCCAGCCCGTGGCGCTCCGCGACCGCCATGATCCGGGTCATGTCCGCGGGGAACCCGAAGATGTGCACCACCACGATCGCCTTCGTCCGTGGCGTGATCTTCTCCTCGATGGAATCCGGGTCCAGCGTAAAGGTGTTGGGGTCGATGTCCGCGAAGATCGGGATCGCCAGGTTCTGCAGGATGCAACTCACCGAGGCCCCCCACGTGAATGGCGACGCGATCACCTCATCCCCCGGCTGCACGCCCGCTCCGTGCAGCGCCAGCATCAGCGCCGCCGTCCCTCCGTTCACCGCCAGCCCGAACTTCCGGCCATGCATCTCCGCGAACGACCGCTCGAACTCTCCCTGTGTCCCTTCCGCTCCAACCGGGCACAACGTCTCTTCCGTGATCACCCGCGTGATTTCGGCCAGCGTCTCAGCATCGACAAGCGGCCAAACCGGCGCCTGCGTCGAAACCGCTGGAGTCCCGCCGATCAGTGCCGCCTGTTCCGTCATGCGCCGGAGTATCGCGACCCCCTCGAAACTCGGCAACCCTCACGCGGTTCCCGCGGCGGTGATCATTCGCGCCGATTCCCGCGTACTAGAAAACAATGACATCTCCTCCGCTCCATGCGAGTAGGATTCCCGCGTGAGCGAAACAGCCGCTGGAGTCCAGGGCGCGGCCTTTCTGTCCCTCCCGGGTCAGGAGTCGCGAATTCGTGTCGCGCTTCGGAGGTCGGTCACGATACCGGCCTATTTCATCGCGTTCGCAATCCTCGTCATCATTAGTCCCTTTTTGCTGCTTCTCGGCCTGCTCATCGATATCCCGCTCCGGCGGCGCCTCGCCACGGTGCGCTCGACTGCGATGGTCGATGTTTTCTTCTTCTGCGAAGTCGCCGGGACCATCGCCTCGCTCTGGCTCTGGCTCCGCCACCGCGACCGCCAGCGCTTCCTCGATGCGAACTTCGCCCTCGAATGCTGGTGGGCGTCCTCGCTCTACCGCGCCGGCGTCTGGCTTTTCTCGCTCCACCTCGAAGTCGAAGGCGACGATGTCACCGAACACGGCCCCATGATGGTGTTCTCCCGTCACGTGAGCCCCATCGATAACCTCCTCCCGGTCGCACTGATCTCCGACTATCGCCAGATTCAGCTTCGCTGGGTCATCAACCGCTCGCTTCTGCGCGACCCCTGCATCGACATCGTCGGCAACCGCCTGCCGAACTGTTTCGTCGCCAACAGCAGCGGCGATAGCGAGGCCGAGATCCGCCGCGTCGATGCGCTTGGCCGGAATCTCGGCCCCCGCGATGGCGTCCTTATCTTCCCCGAAGGCGGCCTTTTCACTCCCGCCCGGCGCGAGCGCGTCCTCCAGCGCCTCGAAGCACAGGATTCGCCCTTGCTCGAACGCGCGCGCACCATGACCAACGTCCTCCCGCCCCGCCTCGGCGGCTCCATGGCGCTCCTCGCGGCCGCCCGCAACGTCGATGCCATCTTCCTCGCTCACACCGGCCTCGAAGGCGCCACCGAGTACCGCAGCATTCTCCGTGGGGGTCTCGTCGGCCGCACCATCCGGGTGAAGCTCTGGCGCGTCCCCGCCTCCGGCATCCCGACGACCAACGAATCAAGGATCTCCTGGCTCTTCGACCAGTGGGCTGCCGTCAACGAATGGGTCGAAGCCAACAAATCGCAGGTGGATGCATAACATGCCCGATGAACTTCCGCAGGTATTCGCGGCCACGGCCATCGCTGTCGCGACGCTCATGGTCCTCACCTGGTTGCTCAGCCTCGCGCTCAAAGACGCCAGCATCGTTGATATCGGCTGGGGTTTCGGCTTCGTGGTCGTCGCCTGGGTCGCCTTTGCATTCGGTGATGGCTACGAAGGCCGCAAGTGGCTTGTCGCGCTCCTGACCTCGGCCTGGGGCCTTCGTCTCAGCGGTTACCTTTTCTGGAGAAACGCCGGCAAAGGCGAGGATTACCGCTACCGCGCGATGCGCAAGCGATGGGGCTCGCGCTTCCCGCTCATTTCGCTCTTCACCGTCTTCGGTCTCCAGGGCGTCCTCATGTGGATTGTTTCGATGCCCACCCAGGTCGCCCAGCTTTCCGGCATGCCCGGCTCGTTCAACGCCCTCGATTTCATCGGTGCCGCCGTCTGGCTCGTCGGCTTCCTCTTCGAGGCCATAGGCGACCTCCAGCTCGCTCGCTTCAAAGCCGACCCTGCCAACGCCGGCAAAGTCATGGACCGGGGCCTCTGGAAATACACTCGCCACCCGAACTACTTCGGCAACGCCGTGCTCTGGTGGGGCCTCTTCCTGATCGCCTTGGCCCGACCCGCAAACGTCCTGGTTGTCTTCGCTCCCATCGTCATGACGGTCCTGCTCACCCGCGTCTCCGGTGTCCCGCTCCTCGAGGCGTCTCTCAAACGCCGCCGCGAAGGCTATGCTGAATACATAGCCCGCACGAGCTCCTTCATCCCCATGCCACCGAAGAAGCTCGCACCGTAGACTGCCGGCATGCGCAGGTCCTTCTCCGCCGACATCCGGGAATTCGCACTCGCGTTTGAAGGCAGCCGCGAGGAGTTCTCATTCGGCTCCGACCACCCCGTCTTCAAGGCCCCGAACGGAAAGATGTTCGCCATTGCCTCCGAAGACTCCGGCGGCACCAACGTGTCCCTGAAGCTCACCCCGGACGAATGCTCCGAAGCGCTCACCCTGCCCTTCGTGCGCCCCGCCCCCTACCTCGCTCGCTACCACTGGATCATGTCCACCATCTCCAACGAAGCCGAATGCGAAATGACCCTCTCCTGGATTCGCCGCAGCTTCGAACTCGTCACCACCAAACCCACCCGCAAGCGCTAGCCACCGTCGGAAGGGTCAGAGCCGCGACTGGCAAGGAGCGGGGCGTCGCACCCCCATCGACCGTTCCTTCCCGACAACAAAACACAAGGCGCGACTGACAAAGGAGCGCTGGGATGCGACAACGCACGGGTCGTTCTCCTGTGAACCCCGAACGTCGCCTGACCCGAATGCCCGCCCCCACCCGCACATCAGAGCCGCGACCGGAAGGAAGCGGGGCGGTGAACCCGGGTGACAGCCACCCCCACCAACCAACCGTCCGAGGCGCGCACGCAAGTAAGCGGTAAAACCGCTCACCTCACCACCCGGCCGACGCAAATCACCCTTCTCCCAGACTTGGGAGAAGGGCAGGGGATGAGGGCACACCGCCACCAGACCCGCACATCAGAGCCGCGACCGGAAGGAAGCGGGCGGTGAACCCAGGTGACAGCCACCCCCACCAACCAACCGTCCGAGGCGCGCACGCCAGCGGGCGGTAAAACCGCTCACCTCACCACCCGGCCGACGCAAATCACCCTTCTCCCAGACTTGGGAGAAGGGCAGGGGATGAGGGCACACCGCCGCCAACTCGCACATTAGGATTTGGCAAGGATCTAGACGTCGACCTCAGATCGATCAGTCAGGTATCTACGGCAACGCAGAACGGTAACATCGCCCCGAACCCCCCTCGCCCGCGAAGCCGGGAGAGGGGCCGGGGGTGAGGGCCTCCAGGGCTAATACGACGCCGCCGGCAGCGCGCCGCTCGGCCCAGCCGCCCTCGTCCCAATCCTGAACGCGAACGCTGCCGCGAAAACCGCCAGCACCCCGCCCATGTACATCGCCGGGCCGTAGTCGCCCGCCGCATCATGGATGACGCCAGCCATGGCCGCCGCAATCGAACCGCCGACCATGTGGCTGAACGTAATCCAACCGTAGATCGTCCCCACCGAACGCCGCCCGAATCGGTTCGCCGTCAGCATCACGGTCGGTGGCACAGTGGCGATGTAGTCCAGCCCGAACACCACCGCGAACAGCGACATCAACGGGATCCCGGTGCTCGAAAGCGCGGGCAGCATCAGTAACGAGCAGCCGCGCAGGAAGTAATACAGCGCCAGCAGCTTGCGAGGCGAATATCGGTCCGTCAGCCACCCGGAGGCGATCGTCCCCACCACGTTGAATCCGCCGATAAGGCTGAGCATCCCAGCCGCCTGCTTTTCCGTGAACCCGTGCTCGGTCGCGTGAGGGATGAAATGCGTCCCAATGAGTCCGATCGTGGTGAATCCGCATACCCCGAACGTCACCGCAAGCAACCAGAAGTCCCCGGTCCGCAGCGCCTCCTTCATCGGCACCAGGCGCTCATCCGAGGCCAGTGCGATCTGTCCTGGCCGCGCGCCGTAGGCCGTCAGCCCCACGTCCTGCGGCCGGCTTCGCAGCAGCAGCACCGCCAGTGGCAGGACAACCGCTCCGGCAAGCATCGCCATCAAACCCACCGCCGCACGCCAACCCCACGCGTCGACAATGAACGCCAGCAGCAGGATAAACACCAGTTGCCCCGCGCTCGCCGCCCCACCCAGCACACCCGTTACCAGCCCGCGCCGTTCGTGAAACCACGTGTTCGCCACCGTCGCGCTCAAGACGATGGATGTCCCTCCCGCGCCGAAGCCCACCAGCACGCCCCAGAAGATGTACAGCTGCCAGAGCGATTGCATGACAAACGTGGCCGCGACTCCCGCCACCCCCAACACAAGGAATCCGATAATCACGGGCCGGATGCCATGCCGGTCGATCAGCCGGCCCGAAATTGGGCCTGCAAACCCCAGGGTCAAAATCGAAAGCGAAATCGCCCACGATATCTGCGCAGTCGACCAGCCGAAGTCGTCCTTGAACGGCGTGATCATCACGCCCGGCGCCGATCGAATCCCCGCGGTTACCGTCACGAGCAGGAACGTGATCGCGACCATCACCCACCCGTAATGAATGCCGGCCCTCTGCGCCGCCATCGGCACAGAGAGCCGCGACGGGCTCGGCTCAGCTGGTGTCTCAGTCACTGCCACGCACAAATCTTAGGCGAGCGCGAGTGTTCGCGTCGTGACCCAACTCAGGAGCGCCCGTCCCTATGAGCCGTTTGCGCGCGAGAGTTCACATCGACGGTTCGTGGCAATTTGTGAAAATCGATGCACCCGGTTCGCGGAACGCTCATACTACCCGGCCATGAAATGCATTCGAGCGATCCCTCTGCTTGCTCTTGCGCTGCTCTGGCCGGGCTGTGGCGGCGACGACGACTCTGGCAAAGTCCAGACCACCACGGGAACCGTCGCGCAACAGGCCGTGACCCCCGGCGCCGCGCCCGGGGACGATGCGCTCAAACTTGGCGACACCGCTAACTTCAACGGCGTAACTCTCCGCATCGTTAGCTGGCAGCGGAAGTCCCCCACGGAACTTGGCGGAAGGAACCCGACATTGCCGGAAGAGGGCTGGCTCGTTGTCCATGTCGAATCTGAGAACACAACTGGCACGAACGCATCCCGTCCCGACCTCAGTCTCCTCTGCGCCGACGGCTCTCGGCATTCCCAGTACGCCGATGATGCTCCCGATGCCTTGAAGTCCGCCGAGATGCCGGCGAAGTCTCAGGAATCTGGCACGGTGCTCTTCGGCACGCCACCCAACTGCTTCCCCGCCACGATACTTGCTTCGCCGGTATCCCAGGCTGGCGGCAAACCAGAAGCGCAGTTCTGGCGCCTTCAGTAGTCCCGGCCGTTTCGAAGACGTCCAATCCGGTGAGTTTGCGTGAAACCACGTAGCCGGCACTACCCTTGATATACTTCGCATATGGCATTCACGAGCGAACAGGTCGAGGAGTTCATCGCCACACTCCGGGACAATCCGGGGCTGCGAGAGCGTGTACGCGGCGCCATCCTCTCCGACGACTTCCAGGCCTTGCCCGGCGCAATCGTTGCCCTCTCGGCCCGCCTCGATGTGCTGACCACCCGGTTGGATGCCCTTGTGCAGCGCTTCGATGCTTTCGCGGAAGCTGTCGATGCCCGGCTGTCCATGTCTGAGAAGCGTCTGGATGATATTGCTGGCAAACTCGGCAATCTCGAGGGCCACGAGTTCGAAGGCCGATTCATCCGCAACCTGCGTTCTCACATCGGCCCTCGATTTCGACGTCCACGTCCTTTCGATGTCTATTCAGACGAGTCTTTCGACACAGCGCTGAAGAATCATCCTTTGTCTGAAGCTGAACTCAAGGACATCGCCACAGCCGACCTTCTCGTGTGGGCCACCGATAGCACGACTGGTGGTGACGCAGTCCTTGTGCTGGAGATTTCTCAAACCGTGGACCCCGGCGATGTTTTTCGAGCGGAGCGTCGTTCATCGTTGCTGAATTCTGCCGGTCTCAACGCGATCGGAGTGGTGGCTGGCGCCGCCATCTCGCACGACGGTCGAGTCGCCGCCAGCGCAAAATCCATCGTAACGCTTATTCAGCAAGCGGCCGAGGACAACCCGGCCGCGTAAAGAAGCCCCTACACCCCGAAGTCCCAGCTCCCACCCTCGTGGTATTGCTTCAGCACGTTCTTCGCGATCAGGATCCGGTGGACTTCGTCCGGGCCGTCGGCAATCCGCAGCGTCCGCGCGCCCGTGTACATGCCCGCGAGCGGCGTGTCACCCGATACACCCATCGCGCCATGCACCTGGATTGCCCGGTCGACCACGCGCTCGTGCGCGGCCGGCACATACACCTTCAGCCCGGAGATGATCGTCCGCGGGTCCATGCCGCTGTCGATGATCTCGGCGGTGTGAATCGTCATCAGTCGCGCCGTCATGATGTCGATATACGAATCGGCGATGAAGCCCTGGATGAACTGCTTGGTTTCGAGCCGCCCGCCGTGGACCTCGCGGTCCATCGCTCGCTTGCACATCAGGTCGAAAGCGCGCCACATCTGCCCCACGCTGTTCATGCAGTGGAACACGCGACCAGCCCCGAGCCGGTCCTGCGCGGCCTGGTGCCCCGTCCCGGTGCGCCCGAGCTGGTTCGTCACCGGCACGCGCACGTTCTTGTACTCGATCTCGCAGTGGTTCGAATCGTGTCCCCACACCGGGATGCGCCGCACGATGTTGAAGCCGGGCGTATCCGTCGGGACGATGATCTGCGTCATCTTCTCGCGGACGCCGCCATCCCCGTCGGCCTCCTCGGTCCTGCACATCACGATCGCGAACGCGGCGCCCACCGCGCCCGAGGTGAACCACTTCCGTCCGTTGATCACCCACTCGTCGCCATCGCGGATCGCCCGCGTCTGGATGGCATACGGGTTCGAACCCGGCGCATCCGGCTCAGTCATCGAGAAACACGAGCGAATGTCCCCCGCAATCAGGGGTTCGAGCCACTTCTTCTTTTGCTCCTCGGTCCCGTACTTGATGAGGATCGTCTGATTGCCCGAGTCAGGCGCCACCACGCCGAAAAGCGGGTTCGAAAACGGGCTCCACGCCAGCACTTCGTTCATGTACGCATGCTTCATGAAGCCAATGCCCATCCCGCCGTACTCCTTCGGCAGGTGCGGCGCCCAGAGGTTCGCTTTCTTCACGTTCTCCGAAATCTCCCGGCGCAGCACCTGCGTGTCCGGGTTCCGGTAGTCCCCAAGCCTATCTTCGTTCGGGATGATGTAGCGATTGACGATGTTCGCCGTCGCCTCCCGGGTCTCGTTGATCTCCGGGTCCAGCGTCGGGACGGGTGCGATTTGCATGCGAATTCTCCGGTATGCGTGATTGTTGCAGCCGGAGTCTACGCCTTACCGAAAACCACACGGTTGTCCACCCGTACCCTTTGGCCGGGTCATTCGTACCCAAATTCCTCAGAATTCGTGACCGGGTGAACCTGATGCAAGTCCCTTCGGAGTGCGTGGCGGGGTCTCCCCTCTCCCAGGCATGGGAGAGGGGCCGGGGGTGAGGGATTTAGTCGAAGCTCTCGTCGTCCTGGTCGACGTTGATGTCCGGCGTCCCCGAATCGAGTTCGCCGTCGGTCTCGCTCCAACCCTCGTCGGTGTCTTCTTCGACGATTTCGTCGTCCTCGCTGTAGTCGCCGTAGTCGTCGTCGTCCCGGCGCAGCAGCCCCTTGCGCGTGTACGCGCGCACATCCGAGGTCCGTCCCTGCGGGAAGCTCACCTTGTCGATCATCGATGGGTGCTTGAATGTCTCCCGGAGGATGACCTTTGGTTCGCCGGTTGTCGTAACCATCGCCGCCGCGTATCGGTTGCCGGCGTCCATCATCTTCGAAAGGCGCAGCCCGATGCGCGGCTCCACCATCCCCACGTACTGCCCCGATACGGTCAGCACGTTGACGGCGTTCCCCTGCACCTGCAGCCCAACGATGTCGCCGGCGTCCAGGTCGGCCGTCGCCTTGGCATCCGTCGCCTGCAGCTTCGCTACCGTCGCGGTTCCCGTTTCTTCGACGAACAGGCGCGTATCGAGCTGGCTCGGCGCAGAACCAGCCGAGTCCGTCATCGTCGCGAGGCGGTCCAGGTTCCGGCGCGCAATCGTGTTCGATGGGTCAGCCTCGAGGCTCTTCCCGTAACACTCTCTCGCTTCCGAGATTTGGCCCAGCTCCGTCAGCGCCTTGCCCAGCCGGTTCAACGCCTCCGCTTCGTCGCCGAAGCGGTTCAGATATTCGCGGTTTACGTTCGCCGCTTCCTGCCAGCGGCTGTTCACCGCGAGCTTCACTGCCTGATCGCTCAGTTGCTTCTTCAATCGTGCTCGCTCTTCGAGCGACATTGTGTCCAGTACGGGTTCGTTACTCATGAATTCTTGGCACTACCCTTCAACCGAGCCGACAGGATAAGGCAGTGAATTGCCTTGCACAACGAACCAGCCGCCCGCAGTCGAACGAATTCCTCGATGCGGCATATCGGCGCAGCGCTCTAGTATCGATTCAATGGCGCAAGACGAACTCTTTCAGACGATGCGCGACGCCTGGGTCGAGGTTGGCCCGCGCTTCGAAGCCTATAATCTTCTCCTGCCCGGCAGCCCTCGCTTCATCTGCCAGCCCGAGGTGTGCACGGCCTACTGCTGCCACGCCTACAGCGTCAATCTCGGCGATGCCGAAGTCGAACGCTTCCGCAAGTTCGAATCCATGGAACTCGTCGATTTCCTGGAAGTCGACGAAGATGGCGAGCCGATCAAACTGCCGATGGCACAGCCCTACCTCCTCGCCCGCGCCGATGGCCACTGCAAGATGCTCGGCGAACACCTCGGCTGCACGACTTACGAGGGCCGCCCGAACGCCTGCCGCCTGTATCCCCATTTCGTCGTCTTCTGGGATCCCGAAGCCCTGCGTGCCCGTACCACACCCTCCCGCCGCGCCGCCGCCGCGTTCGAAGCGGCCTCGCTCGGCAACACCTATGGCCTGGTGCCCTTGCTTCTCGGCCACTCGGAATGCCCCGGATTCACCGGCCCTGCGCTCGACGCCGCCGATTGGCTCGCCCTCTTCCGTCGCACTTACCAACTTCAGTACACCGAAATGTGAGATTGGCACCTCTGCCCGGGCGTTATCCCCGTTACCCTTGAGCTATGGACGCGTTGAATCCCTCATGACCCTGAAGCAAGGCCTAATCCTCATCGCACTGTCGCTCGTTTGGGGCTGCTCATTCCTCTTCATCAAAGTCATCGTCGATGCGGGCGTCGAGCCCATGGGCATGTCCGCGGTGCGGACCACCCTCGGCGCGGCCACACTCGTTCCCTTCGCCTGGGCCGCCCGCGACGGCTTCCGGCAACCGCGTGCCACATGGCTCGCCCTTCTCGGACTCGGCGTACTCAACTTCGCCATCCCGTGGACCATCTTCGGCATTGCTGAAACCCACGTCCCGAGCGGCGCTGCCGCCGTTGCCAACGCTTCGATGCCACTCTGGTCGGCGCTCCTCGCCACCATCCTTTTGCGCGCCGATCGCCTCGGCCCGCAACGCATCGCCGGGCTGGGTCTCGGGTTCCTCGGCGTCGTCGTCCTCATGAGCGGCGACCTCACCGACCTTTCCGGCAGCGAAGCCGGCAGCATCCTCCTCATCCTCGTCGCCACCTTCTGCTACGGCGCTTCCGCCGTCAGCATCCGCCGCTGGCTCGGACACGTCCCCTCGATCCCGCTCGCCTCGGCGCAGGTCACCACTGCCGCCGCCCTGCTCGTCCCGGCCGCACTCCTCACAGGCGCCTACTCCGATGCCGACATCACCTTCAAAGTCGTCGCAAACGCTGCCGCGCTCGGGGCCTTCGGCTCAGGTCTCGCCGTTGTCGGCTACATGTACCTCATCCAGTCGGTCGGCCCGGTCCGCGCTTCCGTCGTGACCTACATGGTGCCGCCCATCGGCGTCGTTCTTGGCTGGCTCTTCCTCGATGAGTCGATCGGCTGGAACCTTGTTGCCGCGCTGGGCTTCATCCCGGCTGGAGTCGCCCTCGTCCAGGGCACCAACGTTCGCAGGTTCGCCCGCCGTTCGCCCCTCGCCGCCCCAATCGCTGCCGCCGGCGACTGAGGTTCACCATCCTCTCGCCGGGTGCTCTGCTACGATTCGTGCATGGCCCGAAGCTCGCGATTGCCCATTCGCCAGGAAGTCTCTGCAATGCGCGAACGCCTCGTTGCCACGCGCCGTGATTTCCACGAGCACCCCGAGCTCTCCTGGCAGGAACAGCGCACCCAGACCAAGGTCATCGAGCGCCTCAAGCAACTCGGCCTGGCTGACGTCCGCAAGATCGCGCGCACCGGTGCCACTGCCCTCATCACCGGTTCCAAGCCCGGCCCGACCGTTCTCTGGCGCGCCGATATGGACGCCCTCCCCGTCCCCGAAAAAAGCTCGCTGCCGTTCGCCTCGAAGACCGAGAACGTCATGCACGCCTGCGGCCACGATGCCCACATGGCGATAGCCCTCGGCATCGCCGAAGTCCTCGCCGAAAAGCGCGACGCCCTCGCCGGCAGCGTCCGTTTTGTCTTCCAGCCCGCAGAAGAAGCCGCCGGTGGCGCCCAGGCCTGCATCACCGATGGCGTCCTCGAGTCCCCATCCGTCGATGTGGCTCTCGGCCTCCACATCAGTGCCGATATCCCCATCGGCTCCATCAACGTAGCCCCCGGCCCGTTCTTCGCCGCCCCGACGGCCTTCCGCATCACCATCAACGGCCGCGGAGGGCATGCCGCGGCGCCCCAGCAGTCCGTCGATGCCGTCGTCGTCGCCGCCCACGTCATCACCGCCCTCCAAACGGTAGTCAGCCGCTCGGTCGCTCCGTCCGATGCCGCCGTGCTCACCGTTGGCAAGGTCACCGGAGGATTCCGCGGCAACGTCATCGCCGAATCGGCCACCATGTCCGGCACTATCCGCAGCTACACGGACCTCATTCGAGAAACGATGCTCCGACGCACCGAGGACATCCTCGCAGGGGTCTGCGCGGCTTTCGGCGCTACGTACGAATTCGACCACCAGACCAGTTGCCCGCCACTCGTGAACGACCCGCGCGTCGCCGCCTACGTGCGCGAACAGGCGGACGCCTACTTCGGCCCCAGGAACATCCTCGCTGCCGCGAGCATGGGCGCCGAAGACATGGGTGTCTTCCTGGAGAACCGGCCCGGCTGCTATTTCTGGCTCGGGGCGCGCAACGAAGCCCGCCGCATCGCCGGCCGCCACCACGATCCAGGGTTCGTCATCGACGAAGACGCGCTCATGCTCGGCGTCGAATTCGGCACTCGCCTCATCGAAGGGCAGCTCGCCCTCGCTCGCTAGCCCGTGAACATGCCGCCATCCGGGAACAGGATCTCCCCGGTGAAATAGCTGCTCTCGTCGCTCGCCAGGAACAGCGCGGTGTTCGCGATGTCCTCCGGCTGCCCGAGTCGCCGCAACGGGATGGTCGAAATCAGCTGCTGCACCCGCTGCTCATCCGACCGCATCGACGCCGTCATCGGCGTCTCGATGAATCCAGGCCCGATGGCGTTCACCCGCACGTTATTCCGCGCGACTTCCAGCGCCAGCACCTTTGTCAGCATCCACACGCCCGCCTTCGAAACGCAGTACTCCGCCGCCCCTGCCAATGGGATCTTCGCGGCGCCGCTGGCGATGTTGATGATCGAACCGCCCCGGCTCTCCATCATCCGCCGGGCCGCCGCTCGGTCCGTCATCATCACCCCCGTAAGGTTCACATTCAGGACCTTTTCCCAGTACTCGGTGGGTTTGGTCAGCACGCCGACGGCCGCCCGGTCACCCCGCACCTCACTCGGCTCGGCGCCGCTCACATAGAGCGCGTGGGAGATGCCGGCCGCCGCCAGGCACACGTCGAGCTTGCCATGCAGCCGGACCGCCTCGTCCGCAAGACCGTCGCAATCCGCCTCCACGCTCGTGTCTGTCCGGAGAAACGAGGCTTCCGCGCCGAGCGCCTTGATCTCCGAGACGACTTCGCCGCCGCGCTTCTCGTCGAGGTCGCCGATGACAACCTTTGCGCCCTCGCGGCCGAACGTCAGCGCGCACTGCCGCCCGATGCCGCTCGCTCCACCGGTGACAATCGCCACCTTACCTTCGAGTCTCCCCGCCATAGTCCTGTCCCTCCAACGGGCGGCATTCTAGCGGGATTGGGCAACCCATTACTCGTAGATCCACTTGTCCGAATCGCGCGTCCATTCCACAAGCTCCGAAGGCTTGAAGAAGATCTTGATTTCCCGCGCCGCGCTCTTCGGGCTGTCACTCGCGTGGACGAGGTTGCGACCCATTTCGAGGCCAAAGTCCGCCCGGATGGTCCCCGGTGCCGCGGCCGCCGGGTTCGTCAGTCCGTTGGTCGCTCGCACAATCTCGATGGCGTTCGTTCCCTCCAGCACCGCCGCCACCACAGGCGCACTCGTGATGAAGTCCACCAGACCGTTGAAGAACGGCTTGCCCTTGTGCTCGCCGTAGTGCTTCTCGGCGGTCGCCCGCGTCACCTGCATCAGCTTCAGGCCGACAATCTTCAGGCCCCGGTTCTCCAGCCGCTTGATGATTTCGCCGGCCAGGCCACGCTGCACAGCGTCGGGTTTCACCAGGAACAGGGTTCGTTCGCGTTCCATCTCAAAAGGTCTCCGTTGGTAGTGTTCGATTGACTCAGGAAGCAGCGGGCGATTGCCGCCGCGAAACCGTGATGTTCGGCTCTCGAAGGTAGAAGGCTTCCGCGCTCGGTTCCAGCGAACCCGACCGGATCTGCGGCGCCCGCGCCCGGACTGCCGCCTCTACGCGCTCACGAGGGCTCACTTCGGTACCCCCAAATGCGCCCGCGCCCTCTCCCACAATCCGCGCCGCCCCGAGCGATTCGACGTCCGCGACCGCGGGCCGCCCGATGGCCTGACCGCCCTCCCAGCGCTGCACCGCGAACTGCCCCCGCCCGGCAGGGTGAATCGCCGCACCGTCCTGCAGGTCAGCCGCCAACGCGGTCGCCTCGAGCGTGCCAATCCCGAAGACATCGATCCCGCTCGCCAGCGCCATCCCCTGCGCGGTCGCGATGCCGACTCGCACACCGGCGTAGGCGCCCGGCCCAATTGTCACCAGGATCGCATCGGGCTTCTCGCCGCCAAGAAGCTCCCGGATCGCCGGGAGCAGCAAACGCGAATGATCGTGGTGCGCGTCCGTCTCCACCGACTGCACAACGCCATCGCGGTCCACCGCCAGGGCGAAACGGTCAGAAGCCGTGTCGATACAGAGGATGGTCTTCACGCCGCGCCGAGAGACGCGACAAGTTCTTCTCCGCGTGGCCCGCGCGGGATGAAGCGCAGCCGGCGGCTGCGTGGTCCCATGCCGCCCGGTGCCAGCTCCACAACGAGCCCATCGCCCGGCAGCAACTCCGCGCCGCGTTCCGGCCATTCGATGACCAGCACGCCCTTCTCGGCGTAGTCCCACAGCCCAAGGTCGTCGAGTTCTTCGACGTCTTCGATCCGGTACAGGTCTACGTGAAAGAGCGTCTCGCGGCCGGCGTATTCGTTCATCAGCACGAACGATGGGCTGTTCACCTGGCCATCACACGCAAGGCCGCGTCCGATACCTTGCGTGAGACAGGTCTTGCCGGCTCCAAGCTCTCCGTTGAGCAACACGATGTCGCCCTTCCGGAGTTCGCGGCCCAGGCGCTCGCCGACACTTCGTGTGTCTTCCTCGCCCGATGAGGACAGTTCGAAGTCGTGGATCTCTGCCATTCAGGCCAGTATATGCACGCCTTTTGTTATGCCACACGCGAGAGTCGCCGCCCACGTACCATGCAACGAAACCTTCACGGAGAACCGTCTTGGCCGAACCCCTCCGCATCGCCCTGATGACCCGATTCGACGAAGAGGCCGTCGCAACCATCAAGCAGCTGGATCCTCGAATTTCCATCCTCGATTACGGCAATGTCCTGCGTGGCTCGCCGCCCGAAGGCGCCGAAAAGCAGGCGGTCCTTAACTCGCTCGCCGATGTCGAAATCATGGTCGGCTCGAATCGCCTCGAAGTGGAGTACTTCGATGCAGCGCCCGCTCTTCGCTGGTTCCAGGCTATGAATGCGGGCCTCGAACGCCTCGATCGCCAGGGCCTTCTTCAGCGAGGCTTCGCCGTAACGAACGGCTCGGGCCTCGCCTCTGCGGCCATCGCGGAATGGTGCATCGGCGCAATGTTCGCCCTCGCGAAGCAGTTCCCCGCTTACCTGCGCAACCAGGACGCTCACCGCTGGGAATACGTCCGCGGGGGCATCGCCCTCGAGGGCAAAACCTGCGGTATCGTCGGTCTCGGCGCAATAGGCCGCGAAGTCGCAAAACGCGCCCGGGCCATGGGTATGCGCGTCGTCGCGTCCCGCCGCACCGTCGAAGGCGCCGATCCCGACTGCGACGGCGTCTTTCCCTACTCCGCGCTCCACGCCCTCCTCGCCGAGTCCGACTTCGTCGTCCTCTGCGTGCCGCTAACGCGCGAAACGCATCACCTCATCGACGCTGCCGCTCTCCGCGCGATGAAACCAACCGCGTCGATCCTCAACATCGCCCGTGGCGACGTCATCGATCAGTCCGCCCTCGTTGCCGCCCTCAAGGACGGGACGATCGCCTCCGCCGCCCTCGATGTCACCACGCCGGAGCCCCTCCCGCCGGACGATCCGCTCTGGTCGATGCCCAACGTTTTCATAACTCCTCATGCGTCCAGCGCCTCCGATCGCCGCGCCGGCACTGCCGCCGCACTCTTCCTCGATAACCTCCGGCGCTACCTTGCCGGCGAGTCGCTCCGCAATCTCGCCCGCCCCGATCTCGGCTATTGATACCGCTCGGTAAACTCATGTGTTGCGAAACTGTATCGAATTCCGTTTTTGATTGACCCCAACTGTCCGGCTGCTTACCTTGAGTTGGCATTGGACCATCCCTGACCGCGGAATATCAGGGAAGCTAAAACGCCCCATCTCGGAGTCGAAAGCACAAATGATTAAAGCCACATCCGAAACCGGAAAGGCGCCTGTATCGGCGAGCCTCGGGAACCGCATTCGCACAGCCCGGCGCGACGCCGGAATGAGCCAGGGCCAACTCGCCCAGAACCTCAACACCACCCAGAGCGCGATCAGCCTCTACGAAGCCGGGCAGCGTTCTGTCGGCATCGATATGCTCCTCAGCGTCGCCCGCATCCTCAATCGCCCGCTCCACTATTTCCTCGGCGATGACGGCGACATGCTCTACGTGAAGGACAGCGATATCGCCGAGCTCATCGGCGAACTCGAAAAGCACCCGGAAGACCTCCCGGAGCTCCTCGCCTACTGGAACTTCCTCCGCTGGCGCCGCATGTCCTCGAACGGCAACGGCCGCCACTAGGACTGGTACACTTACCTCAGAACACGTTCGAAGGCCGGGACTTCCCGGCCTTCGCGCTGTGGAGGCCAATACCCATGCGCCGCCTCTGTGACCCAGCCGATGCCCGCCGGATGCTCAATCCCGGGCCTGTCGCCATCGTCACCACCCAATGGCGCGGCGTTTCCAACGCCGCCCCCATCGCATGGTGCGCCGCGCTCTCCATGGAGCCTCCCCTCGTTGGCATCGTCGTCCACCCCCAGCGGCACACCTCCGACATGATCCGCTTCTCCGATGGCTTCGCCATCAACATCCCGGGCCCCGGCCTCCTGAAGCAAACCGCCTTCCTGGGCACCCTCTCGGGCCTCGAAAACAACAAGCTCGAAGCGTCGGGCCTCCAGCTCTTCAGCCCGCTCATGATCGACGCGCCCCTCGTCGAAGGCTGCCTCGCCTGGATCGAATGCACGCTCCAGGACGTCATCCGCACCGGTGACCACCAGCTCTTCGTCGGCAATGTCGTCAAAGTCCAGGCCGACGACGAGGCCTATGCCCAGCAATGGCTCCTGAAGGACCGCGAACACAGCCCGCTCACCTTCATCGGAGGCAAGCGCTATGCCGTTATCGGCGAGCCGTTGGACGCTGTCGTCGAAGTCGATGCGCAGGGCGGCCTCGTCCTCGAATCAGTCGAAGAGCGCGAACGTCGCGAAGAGGAAGAAGCGCTCGCAGCCGAAGAAGCAAAACTCGAAGGCGAGGAAGGTCTCCCCGAAAAGCGCCGCGCCGAAGCCGACGACCACCGCTCGGTTTTCTGACACCAGGCGGTGCGATGTCCGCTGCTGAGAGTGATTCCCCGCCCACGTCGTTCCTCGCGTAGTATTCGTCGCGGAGCACGCAATTGAGGAGATGACATGTTCGGTACCGTTGCCGTTTTGAAGCCAAAGCCCGGCCAGGAACAGGCCGTCCTCGCCCACTTTGACCACTGGTGGAAAGACCGTGCTCCCCAGACGCCCGGGGCGCTGCTTGGAACGCTCAATCGCGAGACAGACAATCCCAATGAGCTTCTCCTGTCCGTCGTGTTTTCATCCCAGAAGGCTTACGAAGACAACGCCAACAACCCCGAACAGGACAAGTGGTACCGCGAACTCGTCGCCATGCTCGAAAGCGAGCCGCAGTGGATCGATGGCCAGGTCCTCGGCGTCCACTGCCGCGGGGCCCTTTAACAACAACATCGCGGCCCGCTGCGCGCCCCGCCTACGGCCCGACCACGAACGACCAGCTTGTTTCACCCGGTGGGGGGCTACCTCCGGCCGGGTCGCCAATCTCTAGTCTGGCGCTGTGAGTGCCCACCGCGAAGCCTTCCTCGGGCGCGTAGCACAACTTCCCTTCTTCGGGTTGCGTCCCGGGGAGCACCCAGGTCGATTGGTCCGTAACCTCGGTCCCGTCGAGCCATAAACGGAACCATTGCCCGTTCACCGCGGGTGAAACGAACCTGATGGCGGCGCATGCGCCGTTGATGTCGCCCGGCTCCGACGAGCGAGTGCTTGCCTGGCTCACCTCGGTCCCGTCTCCGGGCGTTACAACGACGACAAACTGGTTCTTTTGCGGCGATCCCGTTGGCTGCGGCGTCGTGACCGCCTCGGCGCAACTCGCGTTCGCGTCGTAGGGCACCTTCACGATCGTCCCCGGCGGCAACGACCCGAGGCCGAGCCCGGGATTGAGCGCCTGCAGTTCTGAGAGCGTGGCGCTTCGCCCAACCGCGAAGTCCTCGAGCGTCATCGTCCCAGCGTAGTACTCAGTCGGGCAGCCGTTCGGGTACCGCCCGTCCACAACGGCCATTCCG
The DNA here is from genome assembly GCA_050185215.1 of Dehalococcoidia bacterium. Taxonomy (GTDB): domain Bacteria; phylum Chloroflexota; class Dehalococcoidia; order Tepidiformales; family Tepidiformaceae; genus Amarobacter. The sequence goes on from JBFWZP010000014.1 coordinate 47,522, forward strand.
CTCGAGCCTCGCAGGTCCCGGCCATCCGCCGGCAACGATTGATACACAGCCAGCCCTCCCACGGCCATAGCACCCGCGAAGGCGGTCACAGTGGCCGGGATACCGAGCTTCGCCGCCGGTACCCCCAACCACCCCAGCAGGCCATGCCATCTCCGAGCGAGCACGCTGCGCTCGCTCCCCGTTTCCAGCTTGGAGTGAACCTCTTTCAGGTGGAATCGCACGGCGTTGCGCGTGATGCCCAGCCTCTCCGCAATTTCGTTGTTCGTGTATCCCCGCCGTGCAAGGTCCAGCACCTCACTCTCGCGCGGGGTCAACTCTCGGAAGGTCTCTCCGCTGTTCATCGGCGCGCTCCGGTTCAGTCTTTGGCCACACTAATCCCGGATATCAGGTCTGTCCCTACCCCCTCAGGCAAACAAAAAAAGCCCCCTCTCCCAGACTCGGGAGAGGGGGCTGGGGGTGAGGGAACTACCGCTTCGAGATTTCCACGTATTCCCGGTTGCTGGCGCCTTCGTAAAGCGCGTTCGGCCGCACCAGGCGGTTGTCCGCGTACTGCTCCAGCAGGTGTGCCGTCCAGCCGGTGATCCGCGACATTGCGAAGATCGGCGTGTACAGGTCGCTTGGGATGCCGAGCATTTTGTAGACCGACGCGCTGAAGAAGTCGACGTTCGGGTAGAGCGGCTTGCCCTCGAGCTTCCGCGCCAGGTAGTCGCGCAGCTTCAGGCTCAGGTCGAAGTACTTCCGGTCCGGCGAAACCGCCGCCAGCTCGTGGCCGAGTCGTTCGAGGATGATCGCCCGCGGGTCGGTCGTTTTGTACACGCGATGCCCGATGCCCATCACGCGTTCGCCGCGCCCGAGCATGGCTTCCACGTGCGGCGCGATGTTCTGCTCCGTTCCGATAGCCTCAACCGTCTTGTAGACGGCCTCGTTCGCGCCGCCGTGCAACGGCCCCTTGAGCGTGCCGATCGCGGAGGCGATTGCGCTATACATGTCGCTCAGCGTCGAAGCCGTCACCAGCGCCGAAAACGTCGAGGCGTTCATCTCGTGTTCCGCGTGGAGGATCATCGCCACATCGAACACGCGCGCTTCCAGCTCGTTCGGCTCACGCCCGTTGAGCATCCACAGGAAGTTCGCCGAATGCCCGAGGTCGTCGCGTGGCTCCACCGGCTCAAGACCCTGGCGCAGGCGGTGGTACGTTGCCAGCACCGTGGGCATCCGAGCCGTCAGGCGGGCGGCCGTCACTTTGAGCTGCGAATTCGTCAGGTCGCTCGAAAGCGGGTCGAGCGCCCCGGCGATGATGACCGCCATCTCCAGCGATCGCATCGGCCGGATCTGGCCGACGATCTCCCTGAGCATCCGTGCATTCAACTCCGAAAGTGGCCGTTCCTCCCGCAGGGTGTTCTTCAGGTTATCGAGCTCGGCCTTGGTCGGGAGGCGCAGGTTCCACAGCAGGAACGCCACCTCCTCGAACGAAGAATTCTCCGCAAGGTCGTAAATGTCGTACCCCGAGTAGATCAGCTCGCCTTTCAGCCCATCGATTCGGCAGAGCTTGGTCGCCGCTACATTGACGCCTTCGAGGCCCCGGGAAACAGATTCAGTGGTCATACGCATTACTCCTGCGAGATTGTATACAGCCGCGCGATCTTATCACCTGGCGCGCTCTCCCGCGCGCCAGCAATGTTGCGATTTCGGTCGATTCTTGCACATCGAACTCCGCTCAACTTGGCCCGCTGAGTCCGAGTTTCAGGGTCATCCGGGCATCTCTCAGACGCGTTCGGCGACCAGCGTCCCCATCTTCGCGGTGTCCACAACCCTCGCCCCGGCGCCGGCAATGTCAGGCGTCCGGTAGCCGTCTTTTATTACGCCGTCCACGGCCTCTTCGATCGCTGCCGCCTCGGCCTCAAGGCCGAGCGAAAGCCGCAGCATCATTGCCGCGCTCAGGATCATCGCGAGCGGGTTCGCCTTCTTCTGGCCCGTAATGTCGGGCGCGCTCCCGTGGATCGGCTCATAGAGGCCGATACCGGTTCCGTCCTTGTTCCGCTTGCCCAGGCTCGCCGATGGCATCATCCCCATCGAGCCGGCAAGCATCGCCGCTTCGTCTGTCAGGATGTCGCCGAACATGTTCTCGGTGACGATCACGTCGAAGCTCGCCGGCCGTCGCACCAGGTACATCGCGCAGGCGTCCACCAGGATGTGCTCCAGTTCCACGTCCGGGTACTGCTTCCCCACCTCTGTCGCGATTTCTCGCCAGAGCTGGCCCGTCCGCAGCACGTTCGCCTTATCCACGCTCGTCACTTTCTTCCGTCGCTGCCGGGCCAGCTTGAAGGCCACATGGCAAACGCGCTCAACTTCCTTTTCGCTGTAGCGGAGCGTGTCCACGCCCTGACGGCCCCGGGAATTCTCCCATCGCTTCTGCGGCCGCCCGAAATACAGGCCACCCGTGAGCTCGCGGATCACCACCATGTCCACGCCGTCCAGCACCTCAGGCTTCAGCGTGCTCTCGCCGATCATCTCGGGATGGATGCGCACGGGCCGCAGGTTCGCGAACAGCCCCAGCTGCTTCCGCATCCCCAGGATCGCGTCTTCCGGGCGGACCTTTGCTTTCGGGTCGTCCCATTTCGGGCCGCCAACAGCCCCGAACAGCACCGCCCGCGAAGCCTTCGCCTTTGCCACCGTCTCCGGTCGCAAAGCAACGCCGTGCTTGTCGATCCCGGCGCCGCCAATGGTCTCTTCGTCGTACTGGAACTCGTGCTTGAAGCGTTTCTCGATGCGCCCGAGGACCTTCAGTGATTCCTCGAGGACTTCTGGGCCGATGCCATCGCCAGGTGTGAGCAGAATGCGGAAAGTTGCCATAGTGCGCCGGATCGTAGGCTCCCACCTCGCCCCAGTCCAAGAACCATTGGTTATCGCGTCGATAGCCAGGCGGCTGCCGCTCGCGAGGAAGCCATTCGGGCTGCGCACGCGCTGTCGCTGCCCGTGGTAGCCGAGCGACTCCAACACGGCGAACACCTGTTGCTCTCCGTCACTCACCCCGTAGTCCTGGTGAACCGGTGCCGGCAGATTCCATCGTGGTTCGCAGGCTACAATCGCTCGCATCCTCGGCCCGGCCGGCCGGCTTGGTCATGGCTGTCCGCAGGCTGAAGCTCACCGGGAGGAAGCACCATGACCCACGTCGATCTCAAGCCAGTCGATGCGGTCGAAGTCCGCATCGTCATCGATAACGCGCTCGATATCCTCGCTGCCTCCACGCCGGTAGCGGTTCGAAATCCGCTCTCGCACGAATGGTCACAGGGAGAACAGCTGCGCGCCGAACACGGATACTCGCTGCTCGTCACCGCGCGCGATGGTGACTGGCGCGAGACCCTGCTCTATGACGCTGGCCTCGGCAAAGACACGGTCCTCCACAATCTCGCCGTCCTCGGAGAAGACCTCGGAAACATCCGGGCGGCCGTTCTCTCCCACGGCCATGCCGACCACCATGGCGGCCTTGAAGGCCTCACCACCCGCCTTGGCAAACGCCGCATGCCCTTCGTTCTCCACCCCGACGCTCTGCTCGATCGACGCGTCGTCTTCCCCACCGGCGTCGAGATTCACATGCCCCCTCCCGCCCAGTCCGCGCTCCGCTCCGAAGGCTGGGAAGTCATCGAAGAGCGCACGCCAACCCTCCTCCTCGATGGCCGAATCATGGTCACCGGTCAGGTGAGCCGTACCACCGACTTCGAGAAGGGCTTCCCCCTCCAACAGGCCCGCGACGGCGACCAGTGGGTCCCCGACACCTGGATCTGGGATGACCAGGCGGTGGTGCTAAACGTCCGCAACCGTGGCCTGGTCGTCCTCTCGAGTTGCAGCCACGCCGGCTCGATCAATGTCTTGCGCTACGCCCAGGAACTGACCGGCGAAACGCGCGTCCACGGGTTCGTCGGCGGCATGCACCTCACCGGTGGCCTCTTCGAACAGATCATCCCGCAGACCGTCACCGAACTCGTTGCCATCAACCCGGAAATCATCGTCCCCGGCCACTGCACCGGCTGGCGCGCCCAGCAATTGGTCGCCGCCGCCCTCCCCAATGCCTACGTGCACAGCAACGTCGGCACCGCCCTCCACTTCGGCGCCTGGGCCTAACCAACGTCCAGCGAAGCTCCCCTTCTCCCAAGCTTGGGAGACGCTCCTATGTTCAACCGAGAGGTTGAACAGGAGCCGGTAGGAGCGGCGGGAAGCAGTCTTTCCAGGCTTGAAAGACCGCGCGGGCGATAAAGCGTTTGAGAGCGCGGAAGGCCTCGC
>JBFWZP010000015.1:0-41529 GCA_050185215.1 Dehalococcoidia bacterium
CCACCAACCCCCCTACTCCCAGACTTGGGAGAAGGCTGGGATGAGGGAAATCCGCGCACGCCACCAATCGCGTCCACATTCTAGATATGGCCACCCCACGTACCACTCTGCCCGCCCCACCACCACACCCTTCTCCCAGACTTGGGAGAAGGGCAGGGGATGAGGGAACTCCGCGCACGCCAGCAATCGCGTCCACATTCTCGATATGGCCACCCCCGCACCACACCGCCGGCACCACCAACCACCCTTCTCCCAGACTTGGGAGAAGGCAGGGGATGAGGGAATCCGCGCACGCCACCAATCGCGTTCACACTCTCGATATGGCCACCACCGCACCACACTCCCCGGCCCCACCAAGCACCCTTCTCCCAGACTTGGGAGAAGGGCAGGGGATGAGGAAATCCGCGCACCCCACCAATCGCGTCCACATTCTCGATATGGCCACCCCCACACCACGCCGCCGGCACCACCAACCACCCTTCTCCCGTCGCGGGAGAAGGGCCGGGGATGAGGGAAATCCGCCCCCAACCCACCAACCCGCTACACGCGCGGGCCATCTCTAACTCGCCCGAACCACCTTCAGCCCCGGCCGGTCGAAATTGGCCACCGTCCCAATCGCAAACCGCAACCGCCCCAGGATCAGCTCAACGTCCCGCCGCTCCGCGTAAAGCCGCAGCACGACGTTGCCGCCACCATCAATCCCAATCTCGTCCCATCCCCGCACGAACTTTCTCACCAGCAGTACCACCTCGAGCGGATCGACGCTGTTGCGCGGCGTCACCTTCACATCCGAGTGGCTAAGCCCGTAAAGCTTCAACGGCGAACCCAGCCTCATCAGCCCCGTCCCTGGATCGCGCCCCGGCGAACCACTACCGAAACTCCGCACGCCCGCACCCACAATCTGCTGCGGCGAAAGCGGCGAAGCCAGGATCTCCCGTGCCCCGTGTCGGAGTGCGCCCGCTGCGTCGCGCAGTTGGTCAGTGTGCGCCACCACCGCGAATCGTCCCCGCACCTCCTGCGGCAGTGACAGGATGAACTTCGTGGCCCGATGTGCCCGCCCCGCCCGCACAAATCCGAACTCGTCGTCCCGGAGGCGGGTCGCATTGGCAATCCGTCGCGCCCTCTGCCCATCAGCTTCCATGGTCATCGCCAGGATCAGCTCGTCCCTCCGGCCAAGGTGCGCGAACACCGCATCCCCGTGCGGCACCGAACGCCATCCGCCGAGACCTCCCTCTCCCTCCCGAGAGGCCGTGCCGATTAGCAACGACGGATCGCGCAGCAGGCTCAGCCACCAACCGTGGCACGCCGCGCACAGCCGTAAGCGACGAATCGAACCAGTGCGCTGATTGCCCTTTGCTCGCGAAACCTCGGGCAGCAACTCCATTGCCGTCGCCGCATCGCCGAACTGAGTCTGGCAACAGTCACAGTGGTTCGCCCCAAGCACCACGCCGCCCTCGATCAGCGGCATGCCCAGGACCACCGATTCCTCCGTGAAGCCCTGCACCGAAGCGTTCGCCAGCCCCGAGAGTCGCGCATAGTCCTCGTCGCACAGCAGAAATTCCGCCAGCGAAACCGAGTGTTCCCACGCGTCGCGCTCGTTCCGTGTTTCCGTGCTGAAGGTCAGCGAACCCGCGATCACCGCCCGCGCGCAGATCGTGCATTGCTCCATGCCGAGGTACCCCCGCTCCAGTTATCGGGAACCGCCGCTGACCTGCGCACCCTTACCCGAGCCGCGCACCGTACTGGCGCTCGAAATACCCCGCGAACTCCCCGTCGGCGCCTGCGCTTTCCGCATTCTCCCGGTGCCACGCAACCGTGCGTGCCAGGCCCTCCGCGAATTCGGTGGTTGGCGCCCATCCCATCGCCCGCAGCTTCGAGGAATCCAGCGCGTAGCGCCGGTCGTGTCCGGCCCGGTCCAGCACCGGCTGGATTAACTCCTCCGATCGCTCCACCAGCCTGCAAATCTCACGCGCGATCTCGATGTTCGGGATTCGAAAACTCGACCCCACATGCAACGCCTGCAACCCGCCGGATGGCAGCGCCCGCGCCACCAACCTGAAGGCGGCCACCAGGTCATCCACGAACAGCCATTCACGTTCCTGCATCCCATCGCCATACAGCGGCATGCGTTCACCCGCCAGGGCACGCATCGTGAACAGCGGGATGAACTTCTCGATGTGCTGGTTCGGCCCGAACACATTGCACGAACGGATCACCGTGACCGGCAGGTCGTACGTCTCGCAGTACGCCCTGATCATCAGCTCCGCCGCCGCCTTACTCGCCGAATACGGCGAAGACGGCGCGAATGCCCGCTCCTCGGTCGCCTCGTCCGGCGCCGCCAGCGACCCGAACACTTCGTCCGTCGACATCTGGATCAACGCTGCTCGCCCGTCCGCCCGGATCGCCTCCAGCAGGCAAACCACACCCTCGACATCCGTCCGCGCGAAAATCGCCGGGTCCAGCAACGAACGATCGACGTGCGTCTCGGCCGCGAAATTCACCACCAGGTCCATCCCGGCCACAAGCTCTCTAACGAGTGCCGCGTCGCACAGGTCTCCTTCCACCATCCGGTAGTTTCCGCGCTCCGAAAGGTCGGCCGTGTTTCGCGGGTTCGCCGCATACGTCAGCTTGTCGAGATTCGTGACCTCCCATCCGTCGTTGACGAATGCGCGCGCGACGTGGCTCCCGATGAACCCGCAGCCGCCCGTAATCAGGACCTTCATGCCGGCCCAATGAAGCGGGAGTGGTCCCCGAGCGTCAGTTTCGCCCCGGCCTGGGCCCGTTCCACTTCCACAAACCGCCCGATCATCGATTCCACAATCCCGGGGCAATCCACAATCGCCGATTCCTCCATCACGATGCTGTCCCGGATCTGCGAATTCGACACCGTGGTTCCAGCTCCGATCGAAACGTTCGGCCCAATGGCGGAATTCTTGAGCACCGCGCCTTTCCCGATCGCCACCGGGCCGGCGATCTGGCAGTCCTCCACGCTCGCTCCCGGCTCAATAACCGTGGATCCGCAAACGCTTCCACCGTTCACCACCGCTCCCGGATCGACTGATGTCTCCAGCGTCTCAAGGATTGTCCGGTTCGCCGCCAGCATGTCCTCCATCTTCCCCGTATCAATCCAGAACGACTCGGTCACGGTCGTTTCCACCGGTCGCCCGGTTGCCAGCACACCGTTGATCGCGTCCGCGATCTCCAGTTCGCCTCTCGCGCTGGGCTTGAGGTTCTTGATCACTTCGAACACTTCTGGCCCGAACGCGTAGACCCCGATCACTGCCAGCCGCGAGGGTGGCTCCGCGGGTTTCTCCACCACTCGCTCCATCCGCTCGCCGTTGAGCACCGCGACCCCAAACGCCCGCGGGTCTTCGACCTCTTTGAGTACCACCGCTCCGCCGGCGTTCGACTCGCGGAATCGCGCCACAAACTCGCTGATCCCGCCCAGCAGCACGTTGTCCCCGAGATAGAGCACCACCGGTTCGCCGCCGGCGAATCCCTCGCAGAGCCCCAGCCCGTGCGCAATGCCGAGCGGCGCCTCCTGCCGCACATAAGTGAAACGTGCGCCGAACCCGCTGCCATCCCCCATCGCCGCCCGGATCTGCGGCTCCGTATCGCCGACCACCAGCGCGATCTCCGTGATGCCCGCCTCGACCAGCTGCCGCACCGGGAAATGGAGCACCGGAGTGTTCGCGATTGGCACCAGTTGCTTGGCCCCGGAGTACGTGAAGGGCCGCAACCTGCTGCCCTTCCCTCCCGCAAGTACGATGCCCTTCATCTGCCGGGATTATAGGATCGCGGTTCCGTAGGATCGCTCGGTGCCAGGGCGAAACCTCACCGTCTTCTACAACGCGAGCGCACTCCCCGCTCGTCCCGCCGGCGCCGGCATCTACACGCTCGAACTCGCCGCTGCCCTCGCTCGCCGCAACGACGTCGAGCTGCTCTCGGCAGCCCCGTCGCCATACTCACTTTCGAATTCGCAGGTCCGGGCTGGCTTCCCGGAGCCCCTTCGCCCCGCGTGGGAGTGGACGGCGATGTCCAGGGCCATCGCGACCGCGGCCCCCGACCTCTACCACGGCGCCCACTTCTTCACCCCCCGGGCCCACATCCCAACCGTCGCCACCGTCCACGACCTCACCTTCTTCCGAATCCCTGGCCGTTACGACTGGCCCCATCGCCACTACTACCGACTCCTCGCTCGAACCGCGAGGCGAGCCAGTCGGATCATCGTCCCATCCGGGGCAGTCGCATCGGACGTTGTCCGTTACCTCGGATACCCGCCCGAACGGATCCGTGTCATCGCCGAAGCCCCCCGCGACGGCCTCGCGCCGTCCAGCCCGGATGCCATAGCCCGCCTGCGCGCCTCTCTCGGCATCGAAGAGCCCTACTTGCTTTGCCTGGGCACGGCCGAACCCGGCAAGCGCGCCGTCGATGCCATCCGTGCCATGCCGAAGGTCATCGAGGCCGTCCCGGGTGCCCAACTCGTCCTCGCGGGTAACCCCGGCCGCCTCAGCTCCGCCCTCCACCGCGAAGGCGCCCGCCTCGGCGTTCAACACGCGGTCCACTTCGCCGGTTACGTGGATGACTCCGACCTCCCCGCGCTGCTCACCGGTGCCACCGCCCTCATCTTCCCGTCGCTTTACGAAGGTTTTGGCCTCCCTCCCCTCGAAGCTATGGCGTGCGGCACGCCGGTCATCGCCTCTGACGCCCCGGCAATGTCCGAAGTCCTCGACGGCGCTGCCACGTTCGTCCCGATCCGAAACCCCGATGCAATCGCAACCGAAGCCATTCGCCTCCTCAAGGATCCCGGCCTCCGCTCCTGCGAATCGGCGAAAGCGCTCGAGTTCGCATCCCGTTTCTCCTGGGATCGCGCGGCTCAGGACACCGTCGATGTCTACCGGGAACTGGTCGCATGAGCCTCGGCGTCGTCATCGTTAGCTATCGTTGCCGAGAGTTGCTTCTCCAGTGTCTTGCCTCGATCGAACAGCGCGCGCCCGGGGTGCTCTCCACCACCGTCGTCGTCGACAACGCCTCCGGCGACGGTACCCCGAAGGCCGTCCGCCAGCGCTGGCCGCAGGTCGCGGTCATCGAATCGCCGCGCAACGTCGGTTTCGCAGCCGCCGCGAACCAGGGCATTCGCGTGCTGCCGGGCGTTTCCGTCATCTGCCTCCTCAATCCCGATGCGACCCTCTCCGACGAAGGCCTCCTTGCCGCCGCGGACTATCTCGACGAGCATCCGGAGGTCGGCATCCTCGGCGGTCGCATCGTCAACGCCGATGGTTCCCTCCAGGCCAGCGCGCGCGCATTCCCCGGTCACCGCAACGCCTTCTTCAACCGGCACTCGCTCGCAACGAAATTCTTCCCGCGCAACAGGTACTCGTCCGATTACCTGATGACTGGCTGGGCCCACGACAGCGTCCGCCCCGTCGATTGGGTCTCGGGCGCTTTCATGTTCATCCACCGCCGCGCCATCGAGCGAGCGGGCATCTTCGATCCCGGCTACTTCTTCAGCATCGAAGACGTCGACCTCTGTCGCAGAGTCCGCGATGCGGGCCTCGAGGTGGTCTACTTCCCCGGCGCCACCGTCGCCCATCGCATCGGCGGAAGTTCGCGCCGCGCCGTCTACCGCGCCATGGCTGCCCATCACCGCGGGATGTGGCGCTACTACCGCAAGCACTTGCGCGGGAACACCGCCGTCGATGTCGTCACGTTTGCCGGCATTGGCGCTCGCTTCGGCCTTCACGCCGGTTCCTACGCCGCGCGAACCACGAAGAACAAGATTCTTGGGCGCCCGAATCCCTGATCTATGCCTGCTCTTTCGCCGCCGCTCCGCGCCAAGCCGAAATGCGCGCCGAGTTCCAGAACGAACTTCCGTAACCGAACAGCACGATCAGCGCCACCGCAAACGCGATCACCCCAAGCCCAACAATCGCCGAACCTGCCGTCTTGTACCACGTGTGCGCCAACAGGGCTCCGAGGCAGAACATCGCCGTAATGGCGTAACACACGAGCGTCACCTTCAGCGGCCCGTAGCCCGCTCGCTCCATGCGGTCATGGAAGTGGTCGGCATCGGCCTTAAACGGGTGCTTGCCGTCGAGGAATCGCCGCAAGAACGCGACCCCCGTATCCAACACCGGCAGCCCCAGCGCTACCAGCGGGATGTACAGCGGCACGCGTCCTGTCGTATCCACAAACCCCGAAATGCTCAGCCCGGCGATCATGAATCCGAGGAAGTACGCCCCCGAATCTCCAAGGAACCGTTTCGCTCGAGGCAGGTTCAGCGGGACGAACCCCAGCGATGCCCCGGCCAGCGCCGCGAACAGCATCGCGATCAGGTCGTGGCCAAGGTCCCAGGCGATGTACGACATCGTCCCGCTCACCAGCGCGGCCACCCCGGCCGCAACTCCATCCCGACCATCGATCAGGTTGATCGAGTTAGTAATCAACATAATCCAGAAGATGCTGACGACTGCGTCCAGCCCGCCGAGGTGGACCGTCCCCCCGCCCGGGAGGGTCATCTCTCCAATCCGGTATCCGGCGAGGTAGATCCCCAGCGCCGCCAGGAACTGAATCGACATCTTGTAACGCCAATCGAGGTCCTTGAAGTCGTCTCGCGCTCCTACGGCGCATACCACCGCGCCACACACCACCAGCGTGAAGAACTCCTTGCGTTCTTCGTCGAGGATCCGGCTTGCTTCATCCGAGAACAAGGCCATGACAACCACAGCAACTACGAACCCGGCGAGGATGCTCAGGCCGCCGACCCGAGGCATCAGTTCGCCCCGCCGCCCAACCTTCGTCGGCAGACGCAGGACTAACGTTACCGGGAGGGCCACGCAAAGAGCGATGGCGGCCGCCTGCAGTTCGATCCCCACGTTTTCACCTGCCCGCGGAAGCTCGCGCTCCGGCGATACCGCATGCTAAGCCGTCGCGGCGGCTATCATCCAGCCGCCGCCTCCGATTTGGAGACTTCTGTCATCTCCCCGTCATGCATCGCCAGGATCCGGTCCGCGAGGATCGCCATCTCCATGTCGTGCGTCACCATCAGGCCCAGCTTGCCCCGCTGTTTCACCTCGTTGATCAACGACTGCACAACCTGGCGGCCTCGCGAAGAGTCCAGGCTGGCCGTTGGTTCGTCCACAAGCACGAGTTGAGGGTCGTTCATCAACGCCCGCGCGATGGCCACTCGCTGTTTCTCGCCGCCGCTCAGTTCGGTCGCCACCGCCCCCGCTCTCCGTTCCATCCCCAGTTCCTTCAGCAGTTGGTCGGCGCGCGCCTTCGAATTCTTACCGTTCGCCCGGGTAATTTGCGCCATCACCAGCAAGTTCTCCCGCGCGGTCAGAAACGGCAGCAGGTTGTTCGCCTGGAACACGTATCCCACGTTTTCCCGGCGGTACGCCGCCTGCTGCCCGCGCCCCAGCCCGGCGATATCCCGGCCGTTCACAAGGATCTGTCCGGCCGTTGGTGTCAGCAGCCCGCCGATCATCGCGAGTAGCGTCGTCTTCCCCGAACCGCTCGGCCCCACAATTGCCACGAACTCTCCCGGCTGCGTCGCGAACGAAACATCGCGGACGGCCCGGACCGCCTGTTCGCCTGAGCCGTATGTCTTCGAGAGCCCCGTAACTTCCAGTGTCACAGTCATCGTCCGCCTCCCTACTGCTGCTGCCCGAGCGCGATGATCGGGTCGACCTGTGCGACCTGCCTCCCCGAGAACGCCGCCCCAATTGCCGCCATCAACACGAGCAGCGCACTCGTCACAACGAATGTTCCGGTCGTGAACGCGATCGGCACCGGATTCGGAACCTGCTGCAACAGCCTGTTCGTGCCCCACGCCAGCGGCACAGCAATAGCAACGCCCGTCACGCTGATCGCCAGCACCTGCACCAGCACCTGGCGGAACAGGAAGAACGAGCTCGCCCCCACCGCCTTCAGCACCCCAATCTGGCTGATCTTCTGCAGGGTGAGTACATAGAAGAACACCCCGATCACGAGTCCACCGATCAGGTATCCGAACAGGCGCAGCGCGGTCACCGTCGACTGCTGGCCCGAAACGCCCTCGATGTTGGCGAAGGCCTCGCTCTTGCTCACCGCCACCCATCCTTCGCCACGCGCCCCAATGGCATCGCCGCCCTTCAGTAGCATGATCGAAGCCGCCGGCTGGTCCTCCGTCGCCTCGCCGTACTTCAACTCCCGCCACGAACTCCGTAGCAAATAGACAGCAGGCTGGAAGAAGAAGTTGCCCTCGTTCGTCTCACCGATAATCACGAAGTCGCGCTCCACCAGCCGGATCGAGACCCGCACCGTGTCCCCAACGTTCAGTCCCGAGTATTTCAAAAAGCTTTTGTCCACCAGCAACCCGTTGCTGTCGTCGGGTGTCAGCGCCCGTCCCTTGATCACGTTCGGCTCTCCGATCGTCCCCGGGTCGTAGCCAAGGAATGCGGCGGAATCGATGTCGCCGTCCTCCTTCAGGTAGTTCGCGGCCACGTAGCCCAGCGGTGCGCTCGAATCCGTCCCGAAACGCTGCGAAATCTCGTCCACAAGTTCGGCGCTCATCTCCGAGCGGATCACGCTCAACCCCGCCCGCTCCGAATAGGCGATCGCGTCCGCATCGAAGTGCTTTAGCGCGCTTCCCGCCTGTTCGTTCAGGCCTACGCCAAGTCCATTGATCATCAGCACGAGGTAGCTGATGAGCGTGACGATCAACGCAATCAGCACGAACTGCAGCTTCCGCCGGCGTATCTCTAGCAGTCCTATCACTCGGCGTCTCCTGTCTGGATTGTCTGCGGCATTCCACAAGGGTACGGCCCCGAACCCAAGTCCGATCATGGAGTGACGGTTTGTCGCAGGCCAGATAGATTCAATTAGTCAATGCTCGAAGACCCCTCTCTCCATTCGCTTTCGCGTAACACTCCACGCGCGAGTCTTGTCCTCGCCGCCGGCGAACTCGGCAATACCGACACCGAGATCTGGATGGGCGGCGCCCACACCCCCCACGGCGACGAGCTCGCGGAAACACACCTCGCCACCTCCTGGCTCATCGATTGCGCCGGCGACATCGATCGCTCCTACCGGGACGTCACCAGCCGCTGGCTCGCCTGTGTCTTCCCCGATATCGATGGCCGCCCCGCCGCCGAATTGCTCATCCAGTCGGTCGTCCGCGAAGCCACAACCGCCATCACTTCGGGCAATGGCGCAGCCCCGGAGCGCATCTACGTCATGTGCCAGCACGGAATGAACCGCAGCGGCCTCGTCAGCGGTCTCATCCTCCGCTCCCTCGGCCTAGACCCCGAATCTGCCATCCAGCGAATCCGAAACGCCCGGCCCGGCGCCCTCGCCAACGACGGCTTCGTCACCATGCTCCGCCACCCCTAGCCGCGTTCCGGAATCCTCCCCTCGCCCGCGACGCAGGAGTCGGGAGAGGGGGCCGGGGGGTGAGGGCCGCTCTCCCGGCGCCCTCCACCACCTCGGCGAAAAGAACCGCGAGCGTAAGCGACCGGCTACCCCACCCTCTAGCGCAGCGCCGAGGGTCGTGAAACGTTGGTCACCTGTCTCTGGCAACATCCAACTCCCCTCTCCCAGACTTGGGAGGGGGGTCGGGGGTGAGGGCCTCCCCTCGGAAACGGCGTCGTCACCATCCTTCGCCACTTCTGGGCATCCGCCCGCGTCGTATACTCCTTCCATGGCCACAGCATCGAGTTCGAAGGTCTGGACCTGGGAAGAAGTACTCGAACTTCCCGGTGGCGACCGTTACGAAGTTATCGACGGCGAACTGAAGGCGCGGATCATGAGCTTTCGTTCATCGGAAATCGCCATTCTCATTGCGGCGTTACTGGTTACGTGGTCTCGCTCCGGTCACCCTGGCACCGTCACCGGCTCCGACGGCGGCTACACGATCTTCTCATGGGCGCCCGGCGACGTCCGCATGCCCGACGTGTCCTACATCTCCCGGACTCGTCTGCCAAAGTCGCCGCCACGCGGCTGGGTCGATGTCGCGCCGGAGTTCGCCGTCGAGGTCGTATCCCCCACCGACCGAATCGCGGACGCCGAAGACAAGGCCCAGGATTACATCCGCGCCGGAGTCGACCTTGTCTGGGTAGTCGTTCCAAGCACAAAGAGCGTCCACATCTGGCGTGCCGATGGCTCGCGTTCCGTCGTCCAGTCCGGTGCCACGCTCACCGGAGAAGCTGTTCTACCCGGATTCTCAGTCCCAGTCGACTCTCTGTTCGACGAAGCCGAATAATCATTCCGGATCCGCCGCCTGCGGCTGCTCCCCGCTTCCAGACTTGGGAGAGGGGTCAGGAGTGAGGGCAAGGTCCGGCCGCCGCTCCTTCGTCCGCTCTTCCCGCTGCTGCCGCTTCCACTTTTCGATATTCGCGTGATGCCCGCTCAACAGCACTTCTGGCACTTCCCATCCTCTGTATTCCGCCGGTCGCGTGTACTGCGGGTGCTCCAGCAGCCCATCCGCGAAGGATTCCTCCTCCGGGCTCGTCTCATCACCGAGCGCCCCCGGGACATGCCGCGCGACAGCGTCGATCAGCACCATCGCCGGTAACTCGCCGCCCGTCAGGATGTAGTCCCCGATCGAGATCTCCCGGTCCACGCAGTGGTCGATGAACCGCTGGTCCACGCCTTCGTACCGGCCCGAAACCAGCACCAGCCGCTCATTCGTCGCCAGCTCCCGCACGAGCCGGTCGTCCAGCACCTCGCCCTGCGGCGTGAGGAACACGACGAGCCCCGGCTCTTCCGCCTCCGCCTGCACGTGCGCCAGCGCCCGATCCAGCACGTCAACCCGCATCACCATTCCCTGGCCGCCTCCGAACGGGTAGTCGTCCACCGATCGATGCTTATCGGTCGCGTGCTCGCGGATGTCATGGACGTGCAGCGAAAGCAATCCATCCTCGCGTGCCCGTTTGATGATCGATACATCCAGCGGCCCACCCTCAAACGCCGAGGGAAACAGGGTCAGGACATCGACCCTCATGAAGCTCCTTGCGAATGCTCGACCGGTCCATCCAGCAATTCGCCCACGTGTGTAAGCAGCGGAAGCACAACGTCCATCCCCTGGGCCACCGCCTTCGGGCTCCCCGGCAGGTTCACGATCAGTACGTTTCCCCTCGTGACCGCAACCCCCCGCGAAAGCGCCGCGTACGGCGTGTACTGCAATCCGTTGGCCACCAGCGCATAAGCGATTCCCGGCACATCGCGCTCCGCCACATCCTGTGTCGCTTCGGGTGTCAGATCTCGCTCGGTGAGGCCCGTCCCTCCGGTCGTCAGGATCACGTCGCACAGCCCATCGTCGGCCCAAACGCGCAGGTGCTCGGCGATGATCTCCCGGTCGTCTGGCACCACGTCGCGCCGCATCACTTCGTGTCCGCTCTCCTGCAGCATCCGCACGATCGTGTCGCCGCTCTCATCGCTTCGCTCCCCGGCGGCGCCCTTGTCTGAACAGGTCAAAACACAAACTCGAGCCATCCCCGTAATAGTACCCGCCGCGCTCTTTCGGAGCCCCCGCCCCGCGCGCCCGCCAATCCCTGTCAGGGATGTCCCTACCAGCTTCACGTAAATGTTCAAACAATTGCTTGACACCCTTCCGCCCTGCCCCTACATTTCCGATGGAGTGATTGGGGGCAAAATGGGGAACTCACCCACGCTCACCCAAATTCATGGGGAGCATTCCCACACTTTGAAGGCTGCTGGACGATGTACTTCGTCGGACGGAACGACTATCAGCTCGATGACCGCAAGCGGGTGCCTATCCCCCCGCTCTATCGTGCTGCCTTCGAAACCGGCGGCTACCTCAGCATGGGCAACGACCCGTGCATCCAGCTCCACACCCTCGAGTCCTTCGCCGCGACCGCGAAGATTATCGAAGCCATCCCCGCTGAAACTCCCGAAGGCGACGATGCTCGCCGCGCCTTCTTCGGCAACGTCGGGGCCGTCCAGAAGGACGCCCAGGGACGGATCACCCTCGGCGCCGAATTCCTCGCTCACGCCGGTATCACAAAAGACGTTCTCGTCGTCGGTGTCGGCGACAAGCTGGAGATCTGGGATCGCGCGACCTACCAGACTCGCGAAACCGATGCCTTCGAGGCACGCCGTCGCGCGACCGCTCGACAGCAATCACGGCAGGCGGAGGCGTAACGTGGTTGTTATGACGCGACCAACCCCCGTCCACCTGCCCGTCATGCTCAACGAAACGCTCGACATGCTCGACGTTCGCCCGGGCGCTACCTATATCGACTGCACCACCGGCCTCGGTGGGCACAGCTACGCGATCGCCGAGCGCATCGGCGAAACCGGACGGCTCCTCTGTATCGACCAGGACAGCGAGGCGCTGGAGTTCGCGCGTGCGAAGTTGGCTCCGTTTGGGAGGCGGGTCAGCTTCGTCCACGCGAACTTCCGTGAACTCGCCGATGTGGCGATTCGGGAGGGCTTCCAGGACGTCGATGGCATCCTCATGGATCTCGGCATCTCATCCTTCCAGATCGGGGAGGCTCGGCGCGGCTTCGCGTTCGCGCTCGAAGGCCCCCTCGATATGCGGATGGATCCCGAGTCTGGCGGCATCACCGCCGGCGAAATCGTCAACACCTGGGATGAAACGTCGCTCGCAAACCTCTTCTTCGAACTCGGAGAAGAACGCCAGTCCCGAAGGATCGCTCGAAAGATCGTGCAGGACCGGCCATTGCGGACGACCTGGGAATTAGCCAGATCTGTCGAGCAGGCTGTGGGGGGTTCCAGGGGACAAACCCATATTCACCCCGCCACCAAAGTCTTCCTGGCGCTCCGGCTCCGCGTGAATGGGGAACTCGACACCCTCATCGCGGTTCTGCCGCTCGCCCGCAGCCTGCTCGGCTCTGGAAACTCGCATGGCGGCCGCTTGGCCATCATCAGTTTCCACTCTTTAGAAGACCGCATCGTCAAACAGTTCTTCCGCCGCGAAGCATCCGATTGCATCTGCCCGCCCGAACTCCCGGCCTGCCGCTGCGGCCACCGGGCAAACCTCCGCGAACTCACCCGGAAGGCCATCCGCCCCTCCGAGGCTGAAGTCGCCGCGAATCCACGCGCCCGCAGTGCCCTCCTCCGCGTCGCAGAACGGATCCTTTGACCATGGCGGCCATCAACCACCCCCTCGGGCGCCCAAGGCACAGCCTCCCCATTCCGATCCCGGGGACATCGCGCCTCAACCTCTGGCTGATCCTCTCGATCATCGCCGCTGGCGTCTGCTCGCTCCTGCCGGTCCTCCAGAACAGCCTCGCCACAAGCCGAGGCTTCGATATCCAGGCCACCCAGGCCCAGGAGACCCAACTCGAGGGCCAGATCAGCCTCCTCGAGGGTGATGTCGCCTCCCTCACATCCATGGCGCGCATCGAGCGGCGCGCGCAGGAGATCGGGCTTCGCCCCGTTACCGACCCGATCTATGTATCAGTCAATGAGCCCGGCCCTGCGCCGGCGAAGCTTCCCTCGGAGTATCTCCCCAAGGCCGAACCCTCTCCGGTTTCGCCGTCTCCGTGGTGGAAGTCGCTCATCCACTGGCTACCCTGAGGTAGCCCAAGTTGTCCTTCCTCGGAAGGACAGGAGGCGCGTTCGATGGCGCAATACCGTGCGCATGGCACTCGCCGTGTCTGGCTTCCCGCCAGTGCTTTCGGCCTGTTCGCCATTCTCATCGGTGTCCGCCTCGTTCAACTCCAGGTGGTCGATCACAAGCAATACGCGGCTCAAGCGAAGTCCGAGCTCCTCGGAAACGAAACCATCTACGCCCGCCGCGGCACCATTTTGGATCGCAATGGCGGTGTCCTCGCCACCAGCGTGAACACCTGGGATATCTACGTGAACGCCCGCACCTGGCAGGACACTGCCATCGCCCAGAAAGCGGCTGCGGATCTCGCCCCGTTCCTCAAGATCAGCGCCCCCGAGCTCGCCGCAACCGTCGCGGCCCACGATACCGGCGACGTCCGCGTCCAGCACGACCTCCCCTACGAGACCGGCGTCCAGCTCCTCTCGAAGAACATCCCCGGCGTTGTCGCCCTCGCCAACACTGCCCGCATCAATCCCGAGGGCGATGTCGGAGCCTCGGTCGTTGGCTTCATCGGCACCGACAACACCGGCCTTGCCGGCATCGAAGCGGCCTACAACGAGGTACTCCAGGGGCAGCCCGGAAGGGCCATCTACGAGCGCGATACCACCGGTGAGCCCATCCCCTACGGCCAGTACACCGTCACCGAGCCCCGCGAGGGCGAAGACCTCGTCCTCACCATCGACCGCGTCCTCCAGCAGATGGCCGAGAAGTACCTTGCCGATGGCATCAAGGAGCACAAGGCCAAGGGCGGCTCCATCATCGTCGTAGACCCGATGAACGGCGAAATCCTCGCCCTCGCCACCGCCCCGAGCCTCAAGTACTCAACCCTTGAGAGCGACCTCGAAGCCGGCGGCGACGCCCTTTCTATTCTCAAGAACCGCGCCGTTACCGACCTCTAC
This sequence comes from Dehalococcoidia bacterium, assembly GCA_050185215.1. Classification (GTDB taxonomy): domain Bacteria; phylum Chloroflexota; class Dehalococcoidia; order Tepidiformales; family Tepidiformaceae; genus Amarobacter. The sequence goes on from JBFWZP010000015.1 coordinate 14,476, forward strand.
GAGCCCGGTAGCGTGATGAAGATCATTACCGCCGCCGCCGCCATCGATTCCGGCGCCGTCGGCCCCGATACCACCTACGTCGATACCGGCGTCGTCTACATCGAAAACGTCCCCCTCAAGAACTGGGACGACGGCGTTTACGGTACCCAGACCATGACTGGCGTCCTCCAGAACAGCATCAACACTGGTGCTGTGTTCATGGAGCAGTCGATCGGCACCCAGAAGTTCCAGAGCTACCTCGATGCCTTCGGCTTCGGCAAGCCCACCGGTATCGATCTCCAGGGCGAGGCGGCCGGCATCTTCCGCCGCCCCGACGACGATGGGTACTCCCCCGTCGACGTCGCCACCCAGGCATTCGGCCAGTCGATCAGCGTGACTCCCATCCAGATGATGCAGGCCGTTTCAGCGGCGATTAACGGCGGCAACCTCATCACGCCACACATCGTCAAAGCTCGCGTGAAGCCTGACGGCACCGAGATCGACGTGCCCCCTCAGGTCGTTGGCCGCGCCATCTCGCCCACTACCAGCGACACTATTCGACAGATGCTTGGCCAGGTCGTCTCCCAGGACCCCGATGGTTGGGGCCGCAATCCCTCCCGTTACACCGCGGGCGGCAAGTCCGGCACGGCGAACGTCCCCGTCTGGGGCACCTACGACGAAACCCAGATCGTCTCCTTCATGGGTTTCGCCCCGCTCGACGACCCCAAGATCCTCGTCCTCGTGAAGCTCGATGAAAACGGAGACGGCAAAACCGGCACAGTCGCCGGCGGCCCCATCTTTGCCCACTTCACGGATGATGCGCTCCGCTATTTAAGTGTCCGGCCGGAGAAAGGCCCCTCGGCGGTGAGTCGATGACATCGAATCTCACGACGGCTTTTTTCGCAGCCGCGATGCGCAATCGCGGCTACGCCGTCTCTGAGGGGTCGGCCGCCGTTATCACCGGCGGCGCCGCCGATTCCCGCAATGTGAAGCCTGGCGATGTCTTCGCCGCCTTCCCCGGCGAGAACGCCGACGGCAACGATTTCGTGATTCCCGCCCTCAACGCTGGTGCGGTCGGCATCGTCTGCTCGCGGCCTCTGGCCGGCGAATGGCCCAACGCAACCATCGTCGTCGCCCCCGACACAACGAAGGCCGTCGGCGAAGCCGCGCACGCCTGGCGCAAAGAGTGCTCCCCCCAGGTCGTCGGCATCACCGGCACCGTCGGCAAAACCACCGCCAAGGACTTCACCGCCGCTGTCCTCTCGCAGCGCTTCACCACTCACAGCAGCCCCGGCAACCTCAACAGCCGCGAAGGCCTCCCCCTCGCGCTCATGAGCCTCCGCCGCGACCACCAGGTCTCGGTCCTCGAGATGGCCATGGACAGCAAAGGCGAAATTGCCGAGCTCGCCGCCATCGCCGAGCCCGAAGTCGGCATCGTGCTCAACATCGGCCTCACCCACATCTCCAAGCTCGGCAGCATCGAAGCCATCGCCACCGAGAAGCTCAGCCTCGTCCGAAGCCTGCCGCCTGCCGGCACCGCCGTCATCAACGCGGATGACCCGCGCGTCGCCGCCGTCGCGAACGAACTCCAATGTGCGGTCATCTCCTTCGGCGCCTCAGAAACAGCGACACTCCGTCGAGGCCCCGTCACCGAGCGCGGCCTCGAAGGCACTTCTTTCGATGTCACCTTCGGCGAAACCACCGAACGCGTGAATTCGCCCCTCCCCGGCGCCCACACCGCCCCCGCCGTCCTCGCCGCGATCGGTGCCGCCATTGCTCTCGGCATGAACCTCCGGGGCGCAGCCTCAGCCGTTTCCCAGGCAAATGCCACCGGTCGCGCCCGCGTCTACAAGACGCCTCTGGGCGTCACCATCATCGATGACCGCTATAACTCCAGCCCGGCATCGCTCACGGGCGCCCTCAAGATGCTCGCCGGTCTCGAAGGCCGCCGCATCGCTCTCCTCGGCCGAATGGCCGAACTCGCCGAGTTTGAAGAGCCCGAACATCGCGCAGCCGGCCGCGTCGCCGCCTCCAGTTGTGACATCCTCGCTTGCTCCGGCGAAAGCTGCCGCTCCCTTGCCGAAGCCGCCCGCGAAGCCGGCCACCCCGATGTCCGCTGGTTCCCGACCAAAGAAGAAGCCGCCGCAAGCGTCGCCTCCGGCCTTCAATCGGGCGACTTCGTCCTCGTGAAGGCCTCCCGCGGCGAAGCCTTCGAAACCATCCTCCATCTCCTGGAGGATGCTCGATGATTCACGCCCTCTTCTCTGGCGCCGCCACCTTCTTCATCGCCGTCGCCATCGGCGCGCCCATCGTCAACTTCCTTCGCCGCAACAAGATCGGCAAGGAAATCAGCGAATACCTGCCCGAGCACGCCCACAAGGCCGGTACGCCCACCTTCGGCGGCTTCATCATCTGGTTGCCAACCTTCCTCGTCACCGCCGTCGCCGTGGACTGGTGGGACCACCAGTCCATCCTCCTGCCCCTCGGCATGATCGGGATCACCATGGCCGCGGGCTTCGTCGATGACCTGGGCACCCTGCAGTATCGCGCCCAGAAGGGTCTCTCCTGGCGCTTCAAGATGTCCTTCACCGCACTCTTCGCCATCGCGGCCGCCATCGTCCTCTACGAATACATCGAAGTTGAATCGATCAACATCCCCTACGTCGGCAGCTACGAACTCGGGCTGTTCTACATCCCCATCGCCGCCGGCATCATCGTCGCAACCACCAGCGCCGTCGCCGTCACCGACGGGATGGATGGCCTCGCCGGGGGCACCACCCTCATCGCCTTCATCGCCTATGGCATCGTCGGGTTTATCCAGGGGCAGGAGTTCGTCGCTACCTTCGCCTTCATCATCGCCGGCTCCACCCTCGGGTTCCTCTGGTACAACGCCCATCCCGCCCGCGTCATCATGGGCGATACCGGCGCACTGGCCCTCGGTTCCTCGCTCGCCGTCATCGCGTTGATGACCGGTCAGTGGCTCCTCTTGCCTGTAATCGGTGTCGTCTTCGTTGTCGAAATGGGGAGCAACCTCATCCAGATTGGTTACTTCAAGCTGAGCGGCGGCAAGAGAGTCTTCAAGCGCGCTCCGTTCCACCACCATCTCAACCTCATCGGCTGGGCCGAAACCCAGATTGTCACGCGCTTCTGGCTCGTTTCCATCGTCGCCGCCATGGCCGGCGTCGCCCTCGCCCTGGAGGTTCCGGACTAATGACCGCTCCAAACGGCGCTCTCCTCACCCCTCCTCCCGATGTCCGCGGCAAGCGCGTGCTTGTCTATTCGCTCGGCATCGAAGGCCGCGACCTCGCGAATTGGCTCGTCGCCCACGAAGCTCGCGTCGTCATCAGCGACACCCGCTCGGATGCAGCCCTCGCCGCCGCCGGCGCCACCGTCCCCGATGGCGTCGACCGCCTCGTCTTCGGCCAGCCCCTCCTCGATCCCGCCGGGTTCGACCTGGTCGCAGTCTCTCAATCAGTTCTTCGCTACAACCCCGCGCTCCAGCGCGCCCGCGAACTCGGCATCCCCGTCACCTCCCAGATGCGCCTCTTCCTCCAGCTGTGTCCCGGCCGCACCATCGGCATCACCGGCTCGAGCGGCAAATCCACCACCACCGCTCTCGTCGGCGCCATGGCTCGTTCCGCCGGGATCGACCACGTCGTCGGCGGCAACATCGGCGAAGCCCTCCTCGGCCGCCTCGACGAGATAACCCCGGAGACAACGGTCATCCTCGAAATCAGCCACACGCAGCTCCAGTACACCGACCGCTCGCCGGCCATCGCTGCCATCACCAACGTCACGCCGAACCACCTCGATCAGTTCAGCTGGGACGAATATGTCGGCCTCAAGCGAAACATCCTCGCCTACCAGCACCGTGGCGATGTAGCGGTCCTCAACGCCGACGACCACACCAGCCTCGCCCTCATGGCGTCGGTCAAAGGCGCTCTGGTTCGCACCTCCACCGCCACCGAGCCGCCCGGTCCCGGCGCCTGGGTCGATCGCGGCGAAGTCGTCGTCCGCGGCGAGAGCCGCACCAATGCTGTGCTGCCCGTCTCCGACCTCCGCCTTCGCGGCGCGCACAACCTTTCGAACGTCGTCATGGCCTGCGCCATCGGCTCCCAGGCAGGCTTCTCGAGCGAAGCCATGGCCGCGGCGATCCGGACCTTCACCGGCGTCCCCCATCGCCTCGAAGTCGTCGGCAGCGCCCTCGGCGCAACATGGGTGAACGACAGCATCGCCACCAGCCCCGAACGAACCATCGCCGGCCTTCGCGCTTTCACTGAACCGGTTGTCCTCCTCCTCGGTGGCCGCGACAAGAACCTCGAGCTCGATGGCCTCCGCGAACTCGCCCGCGAGCGCTGCCGGGCCGTCGTCTGCTTCGGCGAAGCCGCCGAGCTCTTCTGCGGCTCCATGAGCGGCGCCGTGGCGGATTGCACCGTCGTCGCGGACCTCGAGGCCGCAATCCATGTCGCCACAACGAAGGTCCAGCCCGGAGACGCCGTTCTCCTCTCGCCCGCCGGCACCAGTTTCGATGCCTATCCCAACTTCGAAGTGCGCGGCGAAGCCTTCCGCCGCCTCGTTCGAGCACTACCCGGTTTCTCTCAGGAGGTGTCGCCATAGCCGCCATCCAGCAAGCCAAAACTGGCCAGTGGACCGCCGGCCGCCCGGACTACGCCATCGTCGCCCTGACTGTCATCCTCACGCTGACGGGCTTCGTCGTTGTCTATTCGGCCAGCTTCGTAATCGGCCTCGTTGATTTCGGCGACCCTTACTACTTCGTTGTCCGCCAGATGATCTGGGCTGCGGGCGGCGCTCTGCTGCTCGTCCTCGCCGCTCGAACGGATTACCGCCGCCTTCGTCCGCTCGCTGTCCCGATCATGGCCATCACCATCGCGATGCTCATCGCTGTTCTCGTCATGGGCGTCTCTGGCGGCGGCGCCCGCCGCTGGATCGGCGTCGGCGAACTCACCGTTCAGCCCGCCGAATTCGCCAAGCTCTCCGTCATCATCTACCTCGCCGCCTGGCTCGCCTCCAAGGGCGATGAGGTCAAGAGCTTCGAACACGGCCTCCTGCCGTTCGTCGCCATCATCGGCTCGGTTTGCGTCCTCATCATGCTCCAGCCGAACCTCGGCACCACCCTCATCATCCTGATGATCACGGTGACGATGTTCTACGTCGCCGGCGCATCCGTCGCCCAGATGATGGCGCTCGCGGTCACTGGCTTCGCCACCCTCGCCTTCCTCGCCACCGCTGCCGGCTACCGCGCCGACCGCCTCTCGGCCTTCTTCAGTGCCGAATCCGACCCCCAGGGCAACGGCTTCCAGACGCTCCAGGCGCTGATCGCCATGGGCAACGGCGGTATCCACGGCCTCGGCCTCGGTGCCAGCCGCGCGAAATTCTTCTACATCCCGGAAAGCCACACCGACGGTGTCTTCGCCATCGTCGGCGAAGAGCTCGGCCTCATCGCCACGCTCTCCATCCTCTTCCTCTACATGCTTCTCATGTTCCGGGGCTTCCAGGTCGCCCGCCGCGCCCGCGACGATTTCGGTCAGCTCATCGCCACCGGTATCACCACATGGGTTACCGTCCAGGCGCTACTCAACATCGGCGGCATCACCCGCACCATTCCGCTCACCGGCGTGCCCCTCCCGTTCTTGAGCTTCGGCTCGAACGCGCTCGCGGCCGTCCTCCTCGCGATGGGCGTGCTCCTCAGCGTCTCCCGTTTCGGCACGGATCGCGGCGGCTACCGCGAAAAGCACCCGCTCGAACCTCGCCGCGTCGTCAGAAAGAGACCCGAGTCGTGAGGCTCGCGTTGACCGGTGGCGGCACCGGAGGCCACATCATCCCGGCGCTGGCCGTGATGGAAGCCGTGCAGGCCCGGCTGGGCGGCACGGCCGAGGTGTGTTTCTTCGGGCCCGAAAATCGTGGCGAACGCGCCATCGTCGATGCGGCCAATGTCCGCTTCGTCGCTGTGCCGTCTGCCGCCGTCCGCGGTCGGAGCCCGCTGGGACTCGTCCGCTCCGCCTGGAGCCTGCTTCGCGGCGTTTTCGCCGCATTCCGCGCCATCCGCTCCTTCAAGCCCGATGCAGTCTTTAGCACTGGTGGCTACGGCAGCTTCCCCGGCAGCCTCGCCGCGAAGCTCCTCCGCCGTCCCCTCGTCGTCTACCTGCCCGATGTCCACCCGGGCTGGGCCGTCAAAGCCGAACGTCGCCTCGCGACGAAGATGACCACCACCACCGAAGCCGCCCTCGAATTCTTGCCGCGCAACAAGACGGTCGTAACCGGCTACCCCGTCCGCTCGGCCTTCTCAACCACCAACCGCGAGGAGGCACGCAAGTCCTTCGGCGTAACCGCACGCCAGAAGCTCGTGGTCATCGCTGGCGCCACACAGGGCGCCCAGGCGATCAACAACGCCGTCATCGCCGGCCTGGAATCGCTCACCGCCGCCGCCGTGCTCTTCCACGTCACCGGGCCGGCGGGCCTCGCCGCCGCCGAAGCCGCCCGCGCGGCACTCCCCGAAAAGCTCCGGGCGAAGTACCACCCGGCCGCCTACCGCGACGACCTCCCCGAATTGATGGTCGCCGCCGACTTGGGCGTCTTCCGTGCGGGTGCATCTGTCCTCGGCGAAATTCCCGCTGCGGCCCTGCCTTCAATCCTCGTCCCTGCCACCTATGCCGGCGGCCATCAGCGCAACAATGCCCGCTGGCTTGCCGAAGGCGGAGCCTCGGTCACCGTCGAAGAGTCCGAGATCGCCACCCTGCCGCTCCGCATCAAGGAGCTGCTTTCTGATTCCGCCGGCCTCGAAGCCATGCGCTCGGCGGCGGCCGGCCTCGCCCGGCCTGATGCTGCGGATGCCATCGCCGCCGCCGTCCTGGAGGTCGCGAAGCGATGACCGAAATTCAGGGACCCGTCCATCTCATCGGCATCGGCGGCATTCACATGTCGGCCATCGGCCAGTTGCTCATGGAACGCGGCATCGCCGTCTCAGGCAGCGATTTGCGGCCCTCGAATCTCACCGCGAAGCTCGAATCTCTCGGCGCGAAGGTCTCCTACGGCCACGCCGCGGAAAACCTCCCGGCGGATACCGCCCTCGTCGTCACCACGGCCGCCGCATCCGACGACAACCCCGAACTGGTCGAAGCACGCAAGCGCGACCTGCCAATCCTGCTTCGCGCCGAAATGGTCGCCAAGCTGATGGAAGGCAAGCGCGTCATCGCCGTGGCAGGCGCTCATGGCAAAACCACCACCTCCAGCCTCATTGCCCTCATTCTTGTCCGCGCCCGCCGTGAGCCGATGTACCTTCTCGGCGGCGAAAGCCTCGATCTCGGCGGTCACGCCTCCTGGGGTTCGGGCGACATCTGTGTCGTCGAAGCCGACGAATACAAGCGAGCCTTCCACGAGTACGAGCCCGACATCGCCGTCATCACCAACGTCGAACCCGACCACCTCGACTACTACGGCACCGCCGAGGCCTATCACGAATCCTTCGTGAAGTTCGGCCAGCGCGTGAAGGAAGGCGGCGTCATCCTCGCCTGTGCGGACGATGCCGGCGCCCGTCGCGTCTCCGACGAGCTCGGAGATGACCCGCTTCGCCACGAGACCTACGGCATCGAAGGCGTCCGCTACTGGATGGGCCGCAACATCCAGCTCTCCAGCGACGGCGTCGACTTCGAGGTCGCGCGTGGCGGCGTTCCGGTCGGCAACCTCCACGCGGCCGTCCCCGGCGAGCACTTCGTCCGAAATTCGCTCGCGGCTGCGGCCGTCTGCCTCCACCTCGATGTCCCCTTCAGCGAAATCCAGGCGGGTGTTGCCGCCTTCAAGGGAGCCCGTCGTCGCTTCGAACGCGTAGGCGAAGCCGCCGGCATCCTCGTCGTGGACGACTACGCCCATCACCCCACGGAGGTGAAGGCAACCATCGCCGCCGCCATTCGCGCCTTCCCCGAGCGCCGGATCATCGGCGTCTACCAACCCCATACCTATAGCCGCATCTCCTACCTCTGGGATGAGTGGCTCACCTGCTGGAACGGCCTTGACGGCCTCGTCGTCCTCGAAACCTACGCCGCCCGCGAAAAGCCCCTCCCCGGGCGCTCCGCGAAGGACCTCGCAGCCGCTATCACTGGCGTCGACGCCGTCTACGCGAGCGATTTCGACGATGCCGTCGCGAAGGCGCGCGAACTCGCGAAGCCGGGCGATGTCGTCTTCACCATCGGCGCCGGCGATGTCGTCGAGGTCGGCCCGCGACTCGTGGAGGCTCTGAAATGAGTTCCTTGAACCCTCTCGCCGCGCTCCTCGAACCGATGGGTGAACTCCGCCGCTCGCACTCGCTGGCCCGCCACACCACCTTCGGCATTGGCGGTCCCGCCGACCTGTTCCTCACCGTCCGCAGCGCCGATGATCTCGCTCGCGCCAGCAACGCCGCCCACGAATCCGGAGTTCCCACATTCGTCCTGGGCAGCGGCAGCAACATCCTCGTCGCTGATGCCGGCATTCGCGGCCTCGTTCTCGATAACCGCGCCCGCTCCGAAACCCACGACGGCCTCACGGTCCGCGTCGAAAGCGGCGCCAGCTTCGCCGCCTTCGCGCGCAAGATGTGCCGCGCCGGACTTGAGGGCCTCAGTTGGGCCGTAGGCATCCCCGGCACCATCGGCGGTGCCGTCGTCTACAACGCCGGCGCCTACGGCGGATGCCTCGCTGATGTCCTCCGCCGCGTTCGCCTCCAACTCCCCGGCAATGGCGACGAGTGGATCGATGCGGCCGACCTTGGCCTCGTCTATCGCGGCAGCGCGTTCACCCGCGGCCAGGTCGAAGGCAAAGCCGTCCTCGAAGCCGAAGTCGAACTCGCCCCGGGGGACTCGCGCGAGCTCCTTGCCCGCGCCGCGTCGTTCGATGAACGCCGCCTGACCGCCCAGCCCCGTGGCCGCAATGCCGGTTCCACCTTCAAGAACCCTCCCGATTCCCCTGCCTGGAAGCTCGTCGAAGCCGTTGGCATGCGCGGCGCCCGCCGCGGCGATGCCGCCATCTCCGACAAGCACTGCAATTTCTTCGTCAACGACGGTAACGCCACAGCCGCCGATGTCGCCTGGCTCATCGCCGAAGCCCAGCGCCGCGTGAAGGAGCAATTCGGCATCACCCTCGAGCGCGAAGTCGAATTCGTGGGGGACTGGTCATGAGCAGGCAACGTGTAGCCGTCCTCCTCGGTGGCCGCTCCGGCGAACACGAAGTCAGCATCACCAGCGCCCGCAGCGTCATGGCTGCCCTCGATGCCGAACGCTGGGAAGTGGTGCCCATCGGCATCTCCAGGTCCGGCAACTGGCTCACTCCCGGCGAAACCATGGCTGACCTCGCCGCCGGGAACCGTGCCTTCGTCACCAATGGTCAGCCTATGCTCCGCGCCCACGACGCCCTGGCCGCCCTCGCCTCATGCGATGTCGCCTTCCCCCTGGTCCACGGTACCTACGGCGAAGACGGCACCCTTCAGGGGTTCCTCGAGCTCGCAGGAATCCCTTACGCCGGCGCTGGTGTCGCCGCCAGCGCCATCGGAATGGATAAGGCGCTCATGAAGGCATTGTTCAAAGAATCCGGAATTCCCGTCGCACGCTATTCCGTAATCAGATCATGGGAGTATACACTTGCTCCGAATGATTCGATGGCACTCATAGACCGCGCGATTGGGTATCCCTGTTTTGTAAAGCCAGCCAATGGAGGCTCCTCCGTCGGCGTCTCCAGGGCCCGCTCGCGTGAAGATTTGCACGATGCCTTCGCAGCTGCCTTCGCCTACGACGACAAGGCCGTCGTAGAACAGGCTGTGATTGGCCGCGAGGTTGAATGCTCCGTCCTCGGCAATGAATACCCCGAGGCCAGCGTCATCGGCGAAATCGTCCCCGACCGCGACTTCTACGACTACGACAGCAAGTACGCCGCGACATCTACCACCCAGCTCTACATCCCCGCGCCCATCACCGAAGCCGTCTCCCGGGAAATCCGCGACCTCGCCGTCCGCATGTACCAGGTCATGGGCTGCGAAGGCTATGCCCGCGTCGACTTCTTCCTGACATCCGCCGACAAGGTCTACGCGAACGAGATCAACACCATCCCCGGCTTCACCAGCATCAGCATGTATCCCAAGCTCTGGGAAGCCTCCGGCCTGCCCTATTCGCAGTTGCTCACCCGGATCCTCGAACTGGCGCTCGCCCGCCACGAACGGAGGAGCAACCGATGATCGTGAAGCGTAATCGCCCGCCGAAGCTCTCGAACGTGCGTCGCATCGTTCGTCGTAACCGCCCCGAAGTCGGCGCCGTCATCGGGCGCACCATCGTGAAGCGTCAGCGGGGCGGCGCGGTCGGTGGCGGCGTCATTGGCGGCGGTGTCGTCGGCGGTCCTCCCCGAGGCCCGCGTGGCCCGCGATTCCATCGCCCGCACTTCTCGTGGCGCCCTTCGCGTGCTCTCATCTGGACCAGCACCGGCCTCACCGTGCTCGTCCTCGTCGGTTACGCCGCCTATTGGACCTGGACTTCGCCCTTCTTCAAGGTCTCGAACATCGAAGTCTCTGGCAACGACCGCGTCGCAACCAGCACGCTCGTCGAAGCCACCGGCCTCCTCGGCGAGAGCATGTTCGATGCCGACCTCGCCGCCGCCCAGCGCTCACTCTATGCCCAGCCCCTGGTCAACGCGGTCACCATCGAGCGCCAGTGGCCGCACACCATCAAGATCGCCGTCGTCGAACGCAAGCCCTGGGGCACCTGGGAACAGTCCGGCGTGAAGTACACCATCGACCGCGAGGGCGTCGTCCTCGGTATCGGCACGGCGCCTCAGGGCTCCCCCGTTATCAAGAGCTCCGAGCCCGGCAACCGCATCACCGGTGACCACGTCGACTACCAGGCCGTCGATGCCGCCGCCGAGATCTACGAGAAACTTCCGCGCCAGCTCGGCACCACCGTCTCCGAAGTCGCCTTCATCACTGGCAAGGGCGTCCAGGTAACAACCGCCAACAACCAGACCGCCCTCTTCGGAGATTCCTCGTCAATCGCCTACAAGCTCGCTGTCTGGGCAGCGCTTCAGTCCGAAGCCCAGGCCCAGCGAATCAACTACACAACCATCGACCTGCGCTACGGCAACCGCCCCGTGCTGCAGTAAAGGAGTATGCAAATGAGACGTCGGAGCACAGTCGCAGCCATCGATGTCGGGTCCACCAAGGTCTCCGTCATCGTCGGTGACCTTGGCGAACAGGGCGAAACACGCATCCTCGGCGTGGGTGTCACTCCCGCCGCTGGTCTCTCGCGCGGCGTGATTGATAACATCCAGAGCGCGCGCGAGGCCATCGGTATCGCCGTCGAAAAGGCCGAACAGGCCTGCGGCATGCGCATCCTCAGCGCCGTTGTCGGCATCTCCGGAGCCCACGTTTCGTCCCAGAACAACCGCGGCATCATCGCCATCCCCGATAGGTCGCACGCCATCTCCGAAGACGACCGCTCGCGCGTCCTTGATAGCGCCGGTCAGGTCGCCATTCCCACGAACCGGCAGGTCATCCACGTGGTCCCCCGCGGCTACTGGATCGAAGGCACCGAACAGGTCAGCGACCCGGTCGGCATGTGGGGCGGCCGCCTCGATGCCGAAGTCCACATCGTCTCCGGCGCCGTCTCGGCAATCCAGAACCTCACCAAATGCGTCGAAGGCGCGGGCGTCCAGGTCGATGACATCGTTCTCGAGTCCATCGCCAGCGCCACCAGCGTTCTCGAAGACCAGGAGCGCCAGCAAGGCGTCGCCCTCGTCGATATCGGCGGCAGTACCACCTCCATCGCCGTCTACGACGAAGGAAGCATCGCTCACACCGCCTGCCTCCCTATCGCAGGCTCCCAGCTGACGAACGACCTCGCTCGGGTCCTCCGGTGCCCCTGGGAGGCCGCCGAACAGCTCAAGATCACCGTCGGCGCCGCATTCGCCGACCCGGCAATCCACGATACCGTCGAAATCCAGGCCTTCGGCACCCAGGCGAAGAAATCAGTCGATGTCCGCCACGTCTCCGAAATTCTCCAGGCCCGCACCGAGGAAATCCTCGAAATGGTCGCCGTCGAACTGAAGCGCGTCGGTTTCCTCGATCGCCTCGCCGCTGGCCTCGTCCTCACGGGCGGCACCAGCCAGCTTCGCGGCTTCCCCGAAGTCGCCGAAGCCCGCCTCAACATCCCTGCCCGGCTCGGCCAACCGACCGGCTACTCCGGCCTCTCGGACCTCATCGGGACGCCGGCCTTTGCTACCTCTATCGGCCTCGTCGAGTACGCGCTCGGCGGCCGGGAACGCGTCATCGAAAACGCTGGAGGACCCTCATTCGAAGTGCCAGTCAGCGGCTTCTTCCGCCGGCTCGCGTCTTTCGGGAGGGCGTTGATGCCGCAATAAACGAAGGAGAGGGAATGAGCCCCAACGACGAACCCCGCAGTCTCGACTCATTCGCGAAAGGAACTGGCCCAATGAGTATCCGTTACGACACAGAACTTCTTCCCGATATCAAGGTCGTCGGCGTTGGCGGCGGTGGCTGCAACGCAGTCAACCGCATGGTCCGCGCCAAGATCCCCGGAGTCTCCTTCGTCTCCTGCAACACCGATGCCCAGGCCCTCATGATTTCCGAGGCCACCACCCGCCTCCGCATCGGCGAAAAACTCACCAAGGGCCTCGGCGTCGGCGGCGATCCCGCCCGCGGCGAACGCGCCGCCGATGAGTCACGCGACGAGCTCTACGACATCCTCCGCGGCACCGAGATGGTCTTCGTCACCGCCGGCATGGGCGGTGGCACCGGTACTGGCGCCGCTCCAGTCGTCGCCGAAATCGCCAAGGACTGTGGCGCTCTTACCATCGGGGTCGTTACCAAGCCCTTCCAGTGGGAGGGGGCTCGCCGCATGAAGCAGGCCGAAGAAGGCCTCGCCCGCCTGCGCGACAAGGTCGATACCCTCATCGCCATCCCCAACTCGCGCCTCATCGAAATCTGCCCCGCCGATGTCACCATCGAACAGGCCTTCGAAACCGCAGACGACGTCCTTCGCCAGGCCATCCAGTCGATTTCGAATATCATCAGCCAGAACGGCTCGATCAACCTCGACTTCAACGACGTCCGCACAACCATGAGCGAGGCCGGCCCGGCCCTTCTCGCCGTCGGCCGCGCCTCGGGTGAAAACCGCGCTGCCGAAGCCGCGCGCGCTGCCACCACCAGCCCGCTCCTCGATCAGTCGATCGATGGCGCCCAGAACGTGCTCTTCAACGTCACCCACAGTGGCAACATCCAGCTTCGCGAACTCGATATGGCTGCGCGCGTCATCGCCGAAATGGTTGACCCCTCGGCCAACATCATCTTCGGCACCGTGGTCGATACACGCGTTGGCGAGGAAATTCACATGACGGTCATCGCCACCGGCTTCGCGCCAAAGGCCGCGACCGTTGACGACGGTCTCGAGACCACTCGCAGCATCCGTGATTACGGTCTGCAGGGTGTTTCGAACATGGACGACGCTGAATTGCCGGCATTCCTGCGGCGGAATATTCGCTCGTTGAATTCGAGCATGCCGCTGAACGAAGGGAGTGTGGCGAGGTTGGCTGAAAGGAGGTAGCTACCTAACCGAGCGCGCTACTAGTCCGGAAGGACGCCTGCCCGAGGTTTTCGGGTAAGCATGGGGCTTGATGCAATGGGAGATGGCATCAAGCCCCGTTTTCATTTCGCGTCCGGGTTACCCCGCCGGTAGCTACCCCTCTTTCAGCCGGACGCGTAACGTACCACACAGCTTTACAGAAGCACCAGCCTTTTTCTTCACATCGAGCCCATCACAACTCGAAGTTTTTTGTAACTAACGACCTTTTGGCCCTTCCCGCCCACTCCCATCCGCCGCTCGCTCGAAACCCTCGCACTGCACCACCGGCAACCCCGGGTACTTGGGGAATCGGCTATCAATCGCCGAAAGCCCGCACAGGTAGAACGTCGAGCCCTTGCCGCTCACCACGCGCTGCACATGGGAGCAGATGCTGCAAAGGCCAACAGACCCTTCAAAATGTGCACCGGGCATCGCTCGAACTTTCCTCCCAACCGCTCCGCCTTTCAACATTCCGCCCGATGCCTGTAGAGTCCGCCCACAATCATTCCTCGTTGGAGTAGGTCTATGACAGGCGCCCTTGAAGGCGTTCGCGTGCTCGACTGCACGCAGATCATCGCCGGGCCCCTTGCTGGCTCCCTTCTTTCCGAAATGGGCGCCGACGTCGTCAAAGTCGAGCCTCTCGAAGGCGAGCCCTGGCGCCTTCAGGCCGAAGTCATCCCCAAAGAGAGCAAAGCCTACCTCACCCAGAACCGGGGTAAGCGCGGCTTCGCCCTCAACTTCAAAGACCCCGCCGCCGCACCCGTCCGCGATGCCCTCATTAAGTGGGCCGATGTCCTCCTCACAAACTACCGCCCCGGCGTCCCCGAAGCCCTCGGCATCGATTACGAATCCGCAAGGCGCATCAAGCCGAACATCATCTACGCCGAAAACACCGCTTTCGGAAAGCTCGGCCCCGAGGCCAACCGCCGCGGCTACGACATCGTCGCCCAGGCAATGAGCGGCCTCACCACCTCCAACCCCAACATTCAGAACGGCCTGCCCATGCAGGTCGGGTTCGCCCCCGCGGACGTCGTCAGCGGAGTCGCCCTCGCCTGGGGCATCACCGCCGCGCTCTTCCACCGCGAACGCACCGGCGAAGGCCAGGCGATAAACGCGTCCCTCATGCTCACCGCCCTCACCCTCCAGGCTGGTTCCCGCGAAATCCTCGCGATGGATGAAGAGCCACGAGAAGCCCGCCGCTCCGCCATCAACGCCGCCCGCGCCCGCGGCGCCGATATCACCGAGATCTACGCCGAGCGCCGAGCCCTCATGCCCGAACTCGCCGGCAATGTCTACTACCGCCCTTACCAGACGAAGGACGGATACCTTGTCGTCGGGTGCCTTGGCCCCGGCCCCCGCGCCCGCTTCCGCGACGCCATGCAGTTCACCGACCCTCGCTACGAACCCGGCTTCGACCCCGCGCGCCTGAAGGAAGTCGCCGCCGAACTCGTCGCGAATTGCGAGGCCAAATTCCTTGAGCACGGAACCGACTACTGGATCGGCTACCTCGACGAGCGCGACATCGCCGTCGGCCCCGTGAAATTCATCGAAGAAATGGCCGATGACCCCCAGGTCCAGGCCAACGGCTTCCTCGAGGAATTCGAACACACCCTCCTCGGCACCCTCCGCGGCCCCTCCCCCATCGTCCGCATGAGCGGAACCCCAACCCGCATCCAGCGCGCCTCCCCGGCCCTCGGCGAACACACCGAAGAAGTCCTCCAAACCCTCGGCTTCACCCCCGAACAAATCGCCGAATTCCAGGCCAAAGGCATCACCAACTAACGCCGCCAACCGCCAACGAACCGCGAACCCTCCATGAGCCGCGACCGGGCAGGGAGCGGGCGGCCGCTATTGGAACCGCGAGCGTCAGCGACCGGCCACCCCACCCTCCAGCGCAGCGCCGAGGGCCGTAAAGCCGCAACCTGCGCTCAGCCCGGCAAGGTCGAACCTCCGGGCCGGCCAGTCACCCTTCTCCCAGACTTGGGAGAAGGGCCGGGGATGAGGGCCCACTGCCCCGAGCAAAGTGAAATCCCGCATCCGAGGCGCGCGCCAGTAAGCGCGTCACCTGCCCCACATCACCACGGCCGCCGGCGCAACAGAACCCTGCCCGCGCACCAGTCACCCTTCTCCCAGACTTGGGAGAAGGGCCGGGGATGAGGGCCCACTGCCCCGAGCAGGGTGAAATCCCGCATCCGAGGCGCGCACGCCAGTAAGCGCGTCACCCGGCCCACACCACCACGGCCGCCGGCGCAACAGAACCCTGTCCGCGCACCAGGCTCCCTCTCCCAGACTTGGGAGAAGGGCCGGGGATGAGGGCCCACCGCCCCGAGCAAAGTGAAATCCCGCATCCGAGGCGCGCACGCCAGTAAGCGCGTTACCCGGCCCACACCACCACGGCCGCCGGCGCAACAGAACCCTGCCCGCCTACCAGGCACCCTTCTCCCAGACTTGGGAGAAGGGCCGGGGATGAGGGCCCACCGCCGAAACCCGCCACTACCCCTCGTCCAACACCCTCCGCACATCCTCAAACGTCTCGAACTCATGCACCCGCGGATGCACGCCCAGCAGCGCGCCCAACAGCGTGTCCCGCGCGAAAACTACCTGCGCTACCGTCGCCGCCTCAATATCGCTCTTCCCGTCGCCCACGTACGCCACCAAGTCGCCCATCCCCTGGAATGCGTTCGCATAGCTCAGCTTGAATCCCGACTCCAGTTCGATCCCTCGCGGGCTCAGATACTGCACCAGCCATCGGTACTCATACCTTGCCCGCCCCGCATGTCGCGCGACCCGTTCTGCGCCAATCTTGTCCAGCACCGCATCCACGTAAAAGTCGAATCCGTTGCTCACCACCACGCACACCCAGTCGTTCCAGTGAGCCCAGTCCAACAACTCCATGAATCCCGCCCGGACAGTCACAGAATCCACCACGAACTGCTGCATCTCCTCCTTCGAAGCCGTTACCGTGCGCAGTGCCGCCGCGTTGAACTGCTCCACCGTCAGCCGCCCGGCTTTGTACGCCGCTTCGTGCTCTCTCCATTCCGGCGCCGCGAACTCCTCGAACAACAGCCTCGCGGTGTTCTCCAACACAATCGCGTCGTCGAAGTCGAAACAGAGGATATTCGCCACGCCTCAGAGTCTCGCACACAACGCACCAACTACCTTCAACCCCCACCTGATACCGTTCCCAGGTGGATATCGAACGGGCCCGATTTCTCGTCAGCCAAAAGGGCCGCGAAGCCCTCGCCGACCTCCCCGCTGACCTACCTGTCTCGAATCCAACGCTGCTCGCCACCACTCTCCGCCGCTCGTTTCCCCCCGAGGAAGCATCCGCCCTCGCAGAACAACTCACGCTTCGTGCACGCGCGTTCCGTAACCACGGCATCGAACGCGACTTCCTCTTCACCGCCGACGGCCTCGAAATGATGACCCACCCCGTCGTCGCCCAACGCCGCGCTCAACGCCTCGCGGCACTCGGCGCTCCCTGCGTCGATGCCACCACTGGCATCGGCGGCGACCTCTTCGCGCTCGCCCAGACTTCTCTCCCGGCTATCGGCCTCGAACGCGACCCCGTCCACGCCATCCTCGCCGCCGCCAACACGAATGTCCCGGTCATCCGCGCCAATGCCCTCTACCCGCCCGTCCAACTTGCCCGTCGCTCGCTGCTCATCGACCCCTCCCGCCGCTCACGCGGCAACCGCCGATTCGACCCCTCCGCCTTCTCCCCGCCGTGGGATCAATCCCTCGCCCTGGCCACAACCGCTCGAATAGCCGTCATCAAGGCCCAGCCCGGCATCGATGACTCCCACATCCCTCCCGATGCCGAGATCGAAGCTATCCAGGTCGGCCGTTCCATGCGCGAACTCACAATCTGGCTCGGCGCAGGCGCCGCCCCCGGCCTTCGCCGCGCAGTCCTCCTCCCAGAAGGCGCCGAACTCGATTCCTCCGAACCTCAGGCCGGCTCCCAGCCAGGGCCCGTCAGTCATTTCCTCTTCGACCCCGAATCCTGTGTCACCCTCGCCACGCTCGTCCTCCACCTCGCCCACCGTCTAGACGGATGGCTCCTCGACCCCCACATCGCTTACCTCTCCGCCGCCAGTCCCGCTTTCTCCCCGCTTGCCGCGACCTTCGAGATCCTCGATTCCCTCCCGTTCTCAGTCTCGCGCCTGAAAGACCGCCTCCGCGCAGGCGGCTGGCGCCCGGAAGACATCCGCCGTCGCGCGTTCCCGGTCGAACCCGATGAACTTCGCAAGCTCCTTGGCCGCCTCGAAGGAGATCCTGTCACCCTCGTCCTCACCACCCTCAACGGCCAGCGCACCGTGTTTATCTGCCGTCGCCTGTTCGCGCCCGCCTGAAAACGGCACAATTCGCAAATGCCGACTCTCCTCCTCTCCGAAAAGGTCCTCCGCACCTACGGCGAAAAGATCGTCGCCGCCTATCCCGGCCTCGAAACAATCGTCCTTCCCGGCGCATCCGACCCGCCGCTCCCCGAGTCCGACCTGGCCCGCATCGATTACGCCTTCTTTTCGCTCGATGTCTTTCCTGTGCAATCACGGGCCTTCTTCGATTCCGTCCAGGCTGCCCCGAACCTGAAGTGGGTACACGTCATGAGCGCCGGCGTCGACCACCCGGCCTTCCAGCGGCTCCTCGCTCGGGGCGTCCGAATGACCACCTCCTCGGGCTCCACCGCCAGGCCGATAGCGCAGTCGGTCATCGGCGGGATGCTCATGCTCTCGCGCGGCTTCCTCCTCTGGGCCGACTCGCAGCGCCGCCACGCCTGGGAACCAATCCGAGGTCCCCAGACCCCACCCGACCTCGTCGGCCAGACCATGACAGTCGTCGGCCTCGGCGCCATCGGCTGCGAGATCGCCCGCATCGCCACGGCCATCGGACTCAACGTCATCGGCGTCCGCCGCAGCCCACGCCGCGAAGGTGATCCCATCCAGGAACTCATCACCCCCGAAAGGCTGCTCTCAGTCGCTCCCCGCACGAACTGGCTCGCCCTCGCCTGCCCCCTGACTGAAGAAACGCGCGGTATCGCCAGCCGCGAAGTCCTCAACGCCCTCCCCAGGGGCGCCCACGTCCTCAATATCGCCCGCGGCGAAGTCGCCGATGAGCCCGCCCTCATCGAAGCCCTCCAGTCGGGCCATCTCGGCGGTGCTTACCTCGATGTCTTCGCCCGCGAACCGCTAGACCCGGCCTCCCCCTTCTGGGACATGCCGAACGTCATTGTCTCGCCCCATAACTCCAGCACATCCCTGGGCAACGAAGCCCGCGTCGCCACCGACTACTTCCTCCCCAACCTGGCGCGCATGGCAAGGAACGAAACGCTCGTGAACGAAGTCACCGCCGGCTAGCCGCGACTCCATGAGAAGCAGAAAGGCGAGCAGCCCCTGAATCTGTTCCTATCCGAATTGAACTTCCGGCCCGTCAGGCATCATTACCCTCTTGCGAACGCCCGAACTCCCCTCTCCCAGACTTGAGAGAAGGCTAGGGGTGAGGGTCTAGCGCCCCTTGAAGACCGGCTCCCGCCGTTCCACAAAACTCATCGCGCCCTCTTTGTGGTCCTCAGTCGTAAACAAATACGCCAGCGAGTTCCCCACGTACTCGCCCATCTCCTCCATGCTCCCGTGCAACGAACGTCGCAGGCCCTCCTTCATGTAACGCAACGCTATTGGCGGGTTCGCGGCGATCTTCGATGCCATCTCCATCGCCGTCGGCAACAGCTCATCCGCCGGCACAACCTTCGAAACGAGCCCGATCCGCTCGGCTTCCCGCGAGCTGATGATGTCGCCGGTGAACAGCAGTTCCGCAGCCTTCGACGGCCCCACCACCCGAGGCAGTCTCCACAACCCTCCGAGGTCCGCCACCAGCCCCCGCTTGATGAACAGCTCACCGAACTTCGCTGCCTCCGAAGCGATCCGGATGTCCCCAAACAAAGTGAGGTCCATCCCCCACCCGACCGCAGCCCCGTTCACCGCCACGATCACCGGCTTGTCGCACTCCAGGACCGCAACCGCGGCCGGCGTCGGCTTCGGCGCCGCGTCTCGCAACCGCGTCACCGTCTGATCGCGCTCACCGCCAAGCATGATCGCCCGGACATCATCACCCGAACAGAACGACCTCCCGTTCCCGGTCAGAACGACGCATCGAACCTCCGGATCCTTGTGAGCATCACGAAACGCCTGTTCCAGCTCCGCATACATCTGCCGGTTGAGCGCATTCATCACCTCTGGCCGATTCAGCGTGATGACACACACGTGATTCGAAACCTCATACTCAACGAACTCCGGCATGACAGACCCCCTCCGATTTTCTGAAGCCGCATCTTAGCCCCCACCGGACCGCTCTACACCTCGAACTACCCCCATCCGAGGCGCGCACGCCAGTAAGCGCGTACCCCAGCCGATCCACGCCCTGAAGACAACTTCGGAACCACGAGGCCATCCGCCAGAACCACACTCCCCTCTCCCAGACGTGGGAGAGGGCCAGGGGGTGAAAACGAACCGCGAGCGTAAGCGACCGGCCATCCCCCATCCAGCGCATCGCCGAGGGCCGTGCACCCTGCACCCCACCCCCGCGAACCCGGGCTCACGAGCCGCGACCGGGCAGGGAGCGGGCCTTTCGGCGGCGCAAACACGTTATCCCGCCAACCCGCTTCTGAACCCGCACCCGAGCGCGCACGCCAGTAAGCGCATACGCCAGCGCACCCACCCCCGGAACCATCCCTGGACCCACGAGGCCATCCGCCAGAACCACACCCCCCTCTCCCAGACGTGGGAGAGGGCCAGGGGGTGAAAACGAACCGCGAGCGTAAGCGACCGGCCAACCTTCCCTCCAGCGCAGCGCAGAGGGCCGTGCCCCCCCTGCACCCCACCACCGCGAACCCGGGCTCACGAGCCGCGACCGGGCAGGGAGCGGGCCTTTCGGCGGCGCAAACACGTTATCCCGCCAACCCGCTTCCGAACCCCATCCGAGGCGCGCACGCCGGTCGGCGTATGCCAGCGCACCCGCCCCCGGAACCACCAGGCCATCCGCCAGAACCACACCCCCCTCTCCCAGACGTGGGAGAGGGCCAGGGGGTGACAACGAACCGCGAGCGTAAGCGACCGGCCATCCCCCATCCAGCGCACCGCCGAGGGCCGTGCACCCTGCACCCCACCCTCGCGAACCCGGGCTCACGAGCCGCGACCGGGCAGGGAGCGGGCCTTTCGGCGGCCAAACACGTTATCCCGCCAACCCGCTTCCGAACCCCATCCGAGGCGCGCACGCCGGTCGGCGTATGCCAGCGCACCCGCCCCCGGGGAACCAACCTTGGAACCACCAGGCCAACGCCACCAAACCCCCCTCTCCCAGACTTGGGAGAGGGGCTGGGGGTGAGGGCCCGCTTCCGAACCCGCACCCGAGGCGCGCACGCCAGTAAGCTCGTACGCCAGCGCACCCACCCCCGGGGAACCAACCTTGGAACCACCCGGCCAACGCCACCAAACTCCCCTCTCCCAGACTTGGGAGAGGGGCTGGGGGTGAGGGCTCACAGCTTCGCCAGCATCCACTCCTCCGCCAGCCTGATAACGTCCGGCCCAATCTCAAAATGAGTTCCCGGCAGCCACCGAAGGTCCTTGTCCGCGCTCGGCAACGCGTTGTACAGCGCCTCCGTCCGCTCCCGAGGAATCAACTGGTCCTGCAGCTTCCCCACAACCCGCACGGCGACATCCGAAAGTCGTCCCACATCCGAATCCGGCCCTTCCGCGCTTCCCACCAGGCCACCTTCACCAACCAGGCAAAACGCCGCCGCCTTGAACCGCCCGTCCCGCGCCACAGCCGGGATCCCGAGCATGCTCCCCATCGAATAGCCCACAAATCCCACCCGCGACATGTCTACCGGGAACTTTGTCGGCAAGAGATCCAGCATCGTCGTGACTTCCGCCGAAAACTGTGCGCGAATCTCCGGATACCGTTCCGGGTTTCGAAAAAGCGACATTGGGTCGGCCGAGGCGCGCTCTCCGTGAAGCGGAGCGTCCAACCCCGCGCAAATCCACCCTCGCGTGGCCCAAACCCGCGCAACATCCGCCACGAAGTAGTCTTCTTTGCTACCCATTCCGGGATGTTGGATCAGCACCAATGGCATCGGCTCGGGATGCTCAACTGGCAGGTACACGAGACCGGGAACATGCTCCTTTCCTTCGTGAAACCAGAATTGAACCTCGCGCAAGTTTCCCGTTGCGTTTTCGTGAGTTTCCAGAGCGTTTACCATGCAATTCAATCTAATCGGCTATTGTTCCCCTGTCACAGGCTTGACCTTAGAGCAGGCCGGACGAACCATTTTTAACGACCGAACGCACGCCTAATCCGCCACGGGTGGAACGGGGGAACCAGACTTCGGGGCGAGTCCGCACGGGCTTTCTTCACAGGAAGAATTGCGACTGCGGAACGGCCATCTCCGGCCGTAGCCCGACAGCTAACCTCGTAGGCGTTGGAAGAACCTCAAGTTGAGGCCTCTTCTCATGGCCATTCTGGAGCGCCGATCCCCGTCGGACGCTGGTTCTAGTCAACGAGCGGAGCAAGTCACTCTCTCCGTCTACGCCTCTTCGAATCTTCGCGAGCGTCTCTGGAACGTGCTTCCCCTGGCCGTTTCCCTGTTGCTCGCGAGCTTTGTCTTCTGGGGCCCGTTCTACGCGCCGTGGCCGTTCGCCGTGCTCAGCACAGCGTTCTTTGCCTACTGGCTCGTGCGTTCCTATTCCGTCGCCGTGGCCTGCATCGTAGGCCTGCGTCGAATTCGGAACTGGAGTGCCATCGATTGGGCCGGCAAGTATGCCTCTTGGCGCAAAGCCAATCCTGGCGCCGAACGCTGGGAGTGGCCCCGCCATCTCGTCATCATTCCCAACTACAAGGAAAGCGAAGAGGGCCTCTCTCGCACGCTCGATTCGCTCGCCAGCCAGCGTAACGCTCGCCAGGTCGTCGTCGTCATGGCAATGGAAGCGCGCGAAGACGACGCACACATCAAGGCCGAGCGCCTGATCACTGCCTTCCGCAGCCGCTTCGCAGGAATGCTCGCAACCTTCCATCCCGCCGGTCTGCCCGGAGAGACACCGGGAAAGGGGTCGAACGAAGCATGGGCCGCCCGCGAAGCCTTCATCCACCTCATCGAAGATGGCCGCGACGATATCCGCCGTTATTCCGTTACCAGCTGCGACGCTGACGCCGTCTTTAACGAGGCACACTTCAGCGCCCTGAACTACCTCTTCCTTACCGCCAAAGACCGCTACCGCACCTTCTGGCAACCCACCATCTTCAATAGCAACAACATCTGGGACATTCCCGCCCCGCTCCGTATCCCCGATGGCCTCTCCGGCATCAACCGCCTCTCCAACCTCCTCCTCCCGGGCAGCGTCCGATTCCCGACATCCTGCTACTCACTCAGTTGGCAGATGCTCAACGAAGTCGACTACTGGGACGAAGAGGTCATCCCCGAGGACTGGCACCTCTACCTCAAGTGTTCCTACACCCTCGGCGACCGCGTGAACGTCCAGCCGATCTTTGTTCCGCTTGGCAACGACTGCGTCCTCACCGACAGCTATTGGAAGACGCTCCGCGCGCACTACGCCCAGAGCGTCCGCCACGCCTGGGGCGCCAGCGACATCCCCTATGCATGGCGCGCCTCGCGCAACCCGGGCTCCCCGACGAGCTGGAAGCGCAAGCTCCTTCTTGCGACTTCGGTCACCAAGGTCCATGCCCTCTGGATGGCCCAGTGGTACATCGTCACCCTCGGCGTCGTTTTGCCTTCGAAGATGGCAGGCACCTTCGGCGCGCCATTGCCCTACTGGTGGACGCACCGCTATGCCGTTCCCGGCACCGGTTGGCACCCCGAACAGATCATCCATCCGTCCCACTGGCTCAACTTCGATAGCACCGGCCTGATCGAGTGGACCATGTGGTTGAACCTTCCGGGCATCCTCGTCGCGGTCTGCATCTTCCCGCTCTTCGTCATGGCCGCTGTCGAGTATCGCCAGCGCGGTCCGCGACCGGCCTACGTCTCGCTGCCCAAAGCCATCGCCAGCTTCGCGGTCTGGCCCGCCATGGCGGTGATTACCTTCTTCTTCGCCTCGATGCCCGCTCTCCACGCCCAGTGGAAGCTGGCCAGCGGCCAGGGGCTTGTCTACCGCGTCGCCGAAAAAGGCTCTCGCACCACCTACAAGCCGGTCCCCACCCCGGGCCTTGCTCCCGTCTCGCCGGAACCCGAAACCGTCCCGGCGGTCGGCGGCGGCCAGTAGTCCGAAGCCAATTCGGTCCGGGCTCCACCTCTCGCTACTTGAGAGGTGGAGTCAGCGCCGCCCCGATACGGTCCCGAATCCCAGGTACACAATCACCGCGATTGCTGCACCAAATCCGATGCCAAGCGCGGTGTCATCCATCGCCACGCCGATCACTGGGGCCGCGATCAGCATCGCTATCACTCCAGCTATCAAAGCTCGGTTGTCGTCCATAACTAACTCCCGCTCTCAGGCTAAAGCCAAGCCATCGACGTCGAGTTGCCGAACCGCAAACGGCCGCTTTCCGAAGCTTGCAGCTGTCTATCGATGCCTCCGCCTCCGCGCTCCTGTATCGTTCCGCCCACCACATCAGCGGAAGGCAGCCGCCAATGGCAACCGTTCAAACCAGCACCGGTCCGGTCGATGCTAACGACCTCGGTTTCACCCTCATGCACGAACACGTCCGCGTCGGCTGGGGCGCCATGTACCAGCAATACCCGGAAATGTTCGACCGCGAGCACGAACTCGAACGCGCCACAGTACGCCTGAAGGCCGCCGTCGCCGCCGGCGTCAAAACCATCGTCGACCTCACCCCTATCGACCTCGGCCGCGATGTCACCCTCATCGCCGAAGCCTCCCGCCGGTCCGGCATGCAGATCATCGCCGCCACCGGCATCTATTACACGGCGCACCCTTTCCACTTCCAGGCCCGCCCCGATTCCGAAATGCAGGACCTCTTCGTCCGGGACATCACCGTCGGCGTTTCGACGACCGGCATCCGCGCCGGCGTCATCAAGTGCGCCACCGAACCCGAAATGCACCCCATGAACGAGCGCGTCCTTCGTAACTCCGCGCGTGCCGCCCGCGAAACCGGCGTGCCGATCTGCACCCACACCTATCCCGCTAACCGCACCGGCCTCGACCAGCAGCGTATCTTCAAAGAGGAAGGCCTCGACCTCTCCCGCACCGTCATCGGCCACTCCGATGACTCCGACGACATCGCCTACCTCGAACAGATCATCCAGAACGGCAGCTACTGCGGCATGGATCGCATCGGCCTCCAGCGCCCCCGCACCAGCGAGCAGCGCGCCGACATGGTCGCCGCCCTCGTCGCGAAGGGCTATGCCGACCGCATCACCCTCTCCCATGACTCCTGCTGCAACTTCCAGTGGGCCCCCGAAGGCGCTCTCGATGAGCGCGCACCCACCTGGCGCCTAACCCACATCCCCCAGGACGTCATCCCCATGCTCCGCCAGCGCGGCGTCACCGAAGCCCACATCACCCAGATGACCGTCCTCAATCCCCGCCGCATCTTCGGCGGTGATTAGGCCCACGCTGCGCCTCCCCTCTCCCGGGCCTGGGCGACAGTCCCGGGGCGACGTTCACTATCGGGACTCTCTCTAAGGGTTCTCCCGCAACCGCCCGTCCACCCCCAACACCCAACCGTTCACCTGGGCGGGACATAAATCGCTTCCTTACTCAGGCTCAAAACACGCTCGAATCTCGCCCCGTCCACCGTCCATACACCCACGCGCTCCCTGCCTGCCACCCGGTTCACCAAACCGCTCCCAAACCTCTCCCTGCCCCCACCCTTTTGTCCCGTCTGGCCACGCGATAAACACGCTGACACCACCGCCACACAGTGTGGCAAGGGCGCCGGGAAACTCGGAGTGCCCCGAAGCAAAGAGGAGCAACAACCATGTCTTCGATCGTCACCAACGTCGCCGCCCTCAACGGTCAGCGCAACCTCAACGGCACCAGCATGAAGATGGGCAAGGTCCTGGAGAAGCTCTCCAGCGGCTACCGCATCAACCGCGCCGCCGACGATGCAGCCGGCCTCGGCATCTCCGAGAAGATGCGCGCCCAGATCCGCGGCAACAGCCAGGCCATCCGCAACGCCCAGGACGGCATCTCGATGATCCAGACCGCTGAAGGCGCGATGGACGAAGTCCACGGCATCCTCCAGCGTATGCGCGAACTGGGCGTCCAGGCCGCGAACGACACCTACGATTCCGCCGCCCGCACCTCGATCGGCACAGAACTCGTGCAGCTCCGCTCGGAAATCGACCGGATCGCCAACGCCACCAGCTTCAACGGCCAGAACCTCCTGACCGGCACCCTCACCGGCGCACTGGGCGGCGCCACCGCCACCGACCTCGTCGTCAACGACGCCGTCGCCGGTGCCATCGCCTCCAACATCCAGGTGGCTGGCGCCAAGGCTGGCACCTACACCTTCACCTACGACAATGTCGCCGACGTTCTCACCCTCACCAACGGCTCGGGCATTGCCCAGAACATCTCCCTCGGCGCCATCGCCGCCAACGGCACAACGGTCCTGGACTTCAGCCAGCACGGCATCAAGATCACGCTGAACAGCTCGGCTGGTGACACCGCTGACAACATCGGCGCCGCTCTCGCCGCCGCCGCCAACGACACGCTGGTCGTGACGGGCACCGGTTCCGCCGCCCTCCAGGTCGGCGCGAACACCACTGCCTACGACACCATGAACATCTCGTTCAACGACGTCCGCGCGACGGCCGCCACCGGCCTCAACCTCACCACCGGCGGTGGTGTGGACTGGACGGACTCGTCGACGATCGTCGCTTCGAACACGGCCGCCCAGGCGTTCATCAACCAGATCGATACGAGCATCACCACGCTCAACACCCGCCGCTCCGACCTCGGTGCTGCGCAGAACCGCCTCGAGCACACCGTGAACAGCCTCGGCGTCAGCGTCGAGAACCTGACCGCTTCCGAGAGCCGCATCCGCGACGCGGACATCGCCGAACTCTCGACCCAGATGGTCAGCAACCAGATCCTGCAGCAGGCCGGCACCGCCGTCCTCGGCCAGGCCAACCAGGCCTCGCAGGCTGTCCTCAGCCTCCTCCGCGGCTAATAGCTCCCCACCGCACATCAATGAGGCCCGGCAGAAATGCCGGGCCTCTTTCGTTGTCTCGCCCGTCTCTCCATGAACTCCCAGAAAACCTCCATGCCTCCGTGTCTCCGTGGCTCCGTGGTGAAATCCCACCGCAGACGGGTGCCCGGCAACCAACACCCCACTCGCTCACCAGGACCCGATGCCTTCTCCCGTCGCGGGAGACGCTCCTATGTTCAACCGAGAGGTTGAACAGGAGCCGGTAGGAGCGGCGGGAAGCAGTCTTTCCAGGCTTGAAAGACCGCGCGGGCGATAAAGCGTTTGAGAGCGCGGAAGGCCTCGCGGA
>JBFWZP010000016.1:0-34848 GCA_050185215.1 Dehalococcoidia bacterium
CCGCGAGGCCTTCCGCGCTCTCAAACGCTTTATCGCCCGCGCGGTCTTTCAAGCCTGGAAAGACTGCTTCCCGCCGCCCCTACCGGCTCCTGTTCAACCTCTCGGTTGAACATAGGAGCGTCTCCCGTAGCGGGAGAAGGGCCGGGGATGAGGGCCCACCGCAGCCTCCACCCACCACCGACACCCTCCCCAGCACCCAAATCAGAGCCGCGACTGGAAAGGAGCGGGGCGCCGCCATCCGAGGCGCGCACGCCAGCAAGCCCGTCCACCCACCGCCCACCACCCAACCAGCGAACCGCGAGCGTCAGCGACCGGCCACCCCACCCTCCAGCGCAGCGCCGAGGGCCCTGAAGCCCCAACCCCACCGCCCACCCCACAAAGCACCCTTCTCCCAGAGCGGGAGAAGGGCCGGAGATGAGGGCCCACCGCAGCCTCCACCCACCACCGCCACCCTCCCCAGCACCCAAATCAGAGCCGCGACTGGAAAGGAGCGGGGCGGTGGAGCCTCCGGGGCGTCCACCAAAACATGAGGCCAGCCACCGCCCACCATCCAACCAGCGAACCGCGAGCGTCAGCGACCGGCCACCCCACCCTCCAGCGCAGCGCCGTGGGCCCCGAAGCCCCAACCCCCCCGCCCACCCCACAAAGCACCCTTCTCCCAGACTTGGGAGAAGGGCCGGGGATGAGGGCCCACCGCAGCCCACACCGTGACCCTCCCCAACACGCACACCAGCAAGCCCAACCCCACCGCCCACCGCCCAAAGCACCCTTCTCCCAGACTTGGGAGAAGGGCCGGGGATCAGGGCCACCTGCCCCTTTCCTCACCAACCGGCTAAGGTGATCCTATGTCGTTGCTCCACGAGATTCGCGAGGACATCCGCGCTGCCATGGACCGCGACCCCGCGGCCCGCAACGCCGCTGAGGTCGCACTCTTCTACCCCGGCTTCCATGCTCGACTCGCCCACCGTCTGGCTAACGCCCTCCATCGGCGCGGCATCCCGCTCCTTCCGCGCGGCATCATGCACATTACCCGCTTTGTCACTGGCATCGAAATCCATCCAGGCGCCACCATCGGCCGCCGCTTCTTCATCGACCACGGGATGGGTGTCGTCATCGGCGAGACCGCCGAGATCGGCGACGATGTCATGCTCTACCAGGGCGTCACCCTCGGCGGCACCAGCACCCGCCGCATCAAACGCCACCCCACCCTGCGCGACCGCGTGGTCGTCGGCGCCGGCGCCAAAGTCATTGGCGGCATCGAAATCGGCGAGAACGCCCGCATTGGCGCCGGCTCGGTCGTAGTCACGAACGTTCCACCCAACGCCACCGTCGTCGGCGTCCCCGGACATATCGTCGCCTTCCACGATGACTCGAACGGCGCCATCCAGCGCCTGCCCGACCCCGAATGGGAGCGCCTGAACGAACTCGATCGCAAAGTCCAGGAACTCCACGAAATGGTCGAACACCTCGACGAACACCTCGGCGTCATCCACGCCAACCACCACGATTAGGCGCCGGCATGGGCTGGGAAGAGCGCGCGAAAAAACTCGAGAAGAAGAAGCACCGCATGGCCGTGCACGGCCGTGGCCTGATCACCATCGACCCTCACGCCGTCAACAAACGGCTCAAACGCCTCAAGAACCGCCCCAACCGAAAATCCCCCAGGCCGGCCAAACGCTAGCCTCCCCCGCGGGCCATCGACTCCCACGGCAACGGCCACCCGGGATGGCGCGCCGCCCTCGATCTGCTAGGCTTCGGCCCCACCCCCGCGAAGGATTTCCACATGTCTGACCAGGAAGACATCCAGGCCGTCCTGGAAAACATCGCCCAGACATTCGGCCGCCTCGATGTCTCCGGATGGCTCGCGAACTTTCACAACCCCTGCATGATCGGTGCCACCGCCGTGGACCCAACACAGTCCACGGGAGTATTCACTCCCCTCATCGAATCCATGCGTGCCCGCGGCCTCACCCGGAGCCGGCTCGACTCCTCCCGCATCCAGGTCCTCACCCCCAGCACAGCCATCGCCTCCGCGACCTTCACGCGCCTTGCCGGCGAATCCATCCTCGAACGTCTCGGTGCCACGTACATCCTCCAAAAGAAAGACGGCCGCTGGCTCGTACTCCTCGTCACCTCGCACAGCCCCGAAATCTCCGTCGTCCAGCCCTGAAATATGCGCGGCGCTCCCTTCGCCAGCGCTTCGTCTGACTGACTACCTCACCGGCCCGACAGGTATTGCAGATTGATGAAGGTGTCATCGGGTAGGGAACGAGCGGGCGATAGCGTTAGGCTAGCGGCGTGAGAAGGCGGAGCGGCACCAGAGTGTTTCCGGATGGGACCCGCCTCACTGCGCGCCAGGAAGAGGTCATCCGGCTGTTGGATAGGGGCCTTACGAATGGCGAAATCGCCGAACATCTTGGGATCACGCTCGACGGAGCGAAGTTTCACGTAACTGAAATCATGAATCGGTTCGGCGTGCATTCCCGCGAAGAGGCGGTCCGGGAGTGGAAGCAGAGACCCTCTGGAATCTTGGGGCTCTCGATGGCGGGAAAAGGAATGCTGGTTGGGGCCAGTGTGATTGGGACTGCGATCGTGATTGCCGTGGGAGTCACGGCCATGGCCTCGCTAAGAGGAGATGCGCAAGACTCGGCCACCGTTCTTGCGGAAGCCGCAGAAGCGGCGAGTGACGGCTCGGCACGATTCACAATGGAATTCACGCTTCAAAAGCCCAATGAGCCGCCGCAGGTTGCCCAGGTTGCGGTTGGCGAGATCGATTTCCGCCGGAATCGGATGCACGTTTCTCCGGCGGCCGGCGGATATGAACAGATTCTTGCGGCCGGCAAGAGTTACCAGCGCGCTGGGCCCGACGACCTTTGGCGCGAATTCGACGCCGCCGGCTCCAACGCCGCAGGTTCGTTCACGCCTGTCAACTGGTTCGACCGGATGAAGTCCGCCCAGGACGTCGTTGAGATTGGCACGGAGACTGTCCATGGCGAGTCGGCCACTGTGTACTCTTTCACGACGCCATATCCCGCGGTCCCCGGGGCCGGTTCGACGTATGACAACACGAAACTGGAGTTCAAGGTGTGGCTGGCCGAGGGCCGAGTCTTGCGAATCGAAGAGCGTTCTGAGTTCGTTGCAACCGGCGATCCCGAGATGGATGGGCAATCGGTCTTCGTGCAAATTGAATTGACCGGCTGGAATGACCCCGTGGACATTGAGGTCCCCCGCCCCGAACAAATAGAACGATAGCGCGAAAGTAGACTCACGCCGCCGTCTCAGATCAGCCGCGCGAGCGCCGTCACCGCCGCCGCCGCGATGACTGCCGCGAGTAGCGGCGCGCGGAGAGCGATACACACGGCTGCCGCCCCAAGCCCGAGAGCTCGCTCGTCGAGGACAAGCTCCCGGTTGCTCGCGAACGTCCCGGTCACCACGAATGCCGCGAGAAGCGCCGGGGCAAGCGCTCCAACCAGCTGCACGGCCCGCGCAGGGAGTTCGTGGCCGCCGACAATCACCGGCCCCGCCGCCTTGAAGACGATCGCCCCCGCTCCAACAAGCATGACCGCGAGCCACACGTCGCTCATTTTCGCCACCACCCGGCGAAGCAGGCCGCCGAGGCTGCGACAATCGGGATGCCTGCCTTCGTGAAAGGGATGAGGACGAAGGCAATACACGCTCCGCCGAGCGTCGCGGCGACCGCCTGCCGGGACTTGAGTTGAGAGACTAGCAGGACGAGGAAAAGCGCCGGGAATGCGGCATCGAGTCCGAAGTCCTCGGGATTGCCCAGGAAGTCGCCGCCGAGCACGCCGATAACGGTGCCAAGGAACCACGACAGGTAGAGAGCGACGCCGGCGCCGAGGAGAGTCCCGCGGTCGAAGGTGCCATCGCCGCGGTTGGCCACAGCCCAGGACTCGTCAATCACCATCTGTGAGCTTGCGAAGCGCTCCCATGCGTTGCCCTTGAGTGCCGGGGCCACCGAGAGACCGATTGGCAGGTAGCGGCTGGCGAGGAGCAGGGCGGCCACGACGGCCGTCCCCAGCCCACCGCCGTCCCCGAGGATTGAGACGGTCGCGAACTGCGAAGCCCCGGTGAAGGTGGTCAGAGACATGAGGATGGGCGCGAAGACCCCGAAGCCGTTGGCTCGAGCAAGCACTCCGAATGAAACGCCGAAAGCCCCCACGGCGATGCACAGGGGAATCGATGCTCGCGCCCCTTGCCTGAATCCCACGGGGTGGTTGCCTGCCGGCGCTCGACGCATCGCAAAAAGCGAAGCACGGCGCGGCTATAGCCGCCAGACTCGCCCGGACTTCATTTGGAATTTAGGTGGCGGCGATGGCTCGTTCGCGGTCGAAGGCGCGAATCGCGAGGCGCCAGAGGACGAAATCGATGGCCCCGACTGCCGCGACGAACACCACCCAGGTGACGACCGTCGCCGGGATTGTGCGGGTGACCACGAGCATGACCGGGAGCATCGCCGGCAAGAGGATGAGGCCGCTGAGGTGTTCAGCGACGCGGATGTCCTTCGCGCGGGCGGAGAAGGTCATGCCCACAAGGGTTGAGAAGAGTGCGAGCGCCGGGGTCAGGAGGACGAAACCGAACGGCCAGGTCCAATCGAGGACCGGCCCTCGGACGGGGCCGCTGATGACCGCGACGACGAAGGCCATGTAGGCGAAATAGATGGCGAACGACGCTGCAACCGTCGGGATCACGACCGCGAGGACCTTGCCGCCGAGGAACTGCGCATCTGAGAGCGGGAGCGTGAGAAGTGGTTCCAGCGTTCCCTGGTCGCGCTCGCCGATCACAGCATAGGCCGACATCGTGGCGGGGATGATCACGGGCGAGAGGAAGAAGCAGAACATCGCCTGCCCGACGGCGAAATCGGCGCCGCCCACCGAACGTTCGGGGTCGAAAAAGATGAGGTTCGCGATGGGCAGGATGAGGAACGCGATCGGCAGAATCGTCGCCGTCAGCACGATCATGCGGTGATGGCGGAACTCGCGCAGCTCCTTGCGGACGAGGGCGCGGACCGGTGGCGTTATCGCGAAGGCCGTCATGCGGCGGCCTCGCACTCGGTCTCTTCCGTGCGAGCCATCAGTTCCAGGTACGCCTCTTCCAGGTCCCCGGCCTGCGTAACCGAAAGGATGTCGGCGCCGGCGTGGACGAGCCGCGCAACCAGTCGCGGCGTTTCGGCGCTGGCGTTCTCGAGGCGAACGGAAAACGAACGCTGCCGCCATTCGACGCGGGAGGGGCCGGGGATGGCGGATATGGTTTCGCGCAGCCCAGTATCCGGCGGCGTGGCCAGCTCGACTCTGACCACGCCGCCGAGGAGACGGTCGCGAAGCTGGCCGGGCGTGCCCAATTCGAGCAGCCGGCCGTGGCGGAGGATGGCGACGCGGTCGCAGAGGCGTTCGGCCTCGGCGAGCCGGTGCGTGTTCATCAGGACCGTGGAGCCCCCGGCCACGAGTTCGTGAATCATGCGTTCCATCGCGCTCGCGGCAGAGGGATCGAGCCCCGACGAGGGCTCGTCGAGGAGGAGGATTTTCGGGCGGTGGACGATGGCCCGCGCGAGCGCGACACGCTGCCGCCAGCCCTTCGAGAGGGCTCCGACGCGTTCGCTGTCGCGGCCTGCGAGGCCAACGAAGTCGAGGGATTCGGCTATCGCGGATGCCGGGGCGGCGACCGAGTGGGCTTCGGCCCAGAACCTCAGGTTGTCGCGTATGGAGAGCCGTTCGTAGAGGCTCGGCTTCTCGGGCATCACACCGAGTGAGCGGCGGATGGTCATAGCTCCGGCGACAACGTCGTGCCCCAGGACCGTCGCGGAACCGCTGGTCGGCTTGATGAGCGTGGCGAGCACCCGCAGCGTCGTCGTCTTCCCCGAGCCGTTGGGCCCAAGCAGGCCGACGATTTCTCCCGGCTGGATGCTGAGGTCGAGTGGGTGCAGGGCAACCGTCGCGCCGAACGTGCGCCCCGCGCCGTGGAGTTCGATGGCCGGCGCGGAGGGACTCACGTAGAAAATATCGGCAGTCCACGGGGCACAGGGGAGGCCTCGTGGCAGAACGGAGCAGGCGGAAGTCGCGGCCGGGACCCTAGATGGTGTGGACCCGAACCGCCGCTGACCCGCAGAAGAGTGGCCCTCAGCGGGCCATGCGGCCGCCGTCGATCGGGAAGATGCCGCCGTTGAGGTAGCTGGCGTCCGGGCTGCAGAGGAACGCAACAAAGGCGGCGACTTCTTCAGGTTCGCCGTACCGTCCCATCGGGTTATTCGTGGCCATCTGCTGGTGCGCCGCTTCGGGCTCGTCCGGGTTCATGCCCCGTTCGAGGGCGCGCATCATGCGCGTTTCGATCGGCGAAGGGCAGACCGCGTTCGTCCGTATGCCTCGTGGTCCGAATTCAAGGGCGGCAGACTTCGTCATGCCGACGACCGCGTGCTTGCTCGCGCCGTACGCGAAGATGCCCGGTGTGCCCGAAAGCCCGGCAACCGAGGCGGTGTTCACAATCGCGCCACCGCCCCGTTCCAGGAGGAGGGGAACCACGTACTTGATCCCCAGGAACACGCCCTTGAGGTTCACCGCGATGACCTTGTCGAACATGTCCTCGGGGTATTGGAGCGTGGGGCCGACCCAGCCCTCGATGCCGGCGTTGTTGAAAAATGCGTCCACGCCGCCGAAGCGGTCTTTTGCCGCCTTCGCATACCGTTCCACATCGCTGGACTTCGAAACATCGGCGGCGATGGGCAGGCATGTCGCGCCCGCCGATTCGACTAGGCCGACAACTACCTGAAGGTCGTTCATTGAGAGGTCGACGGCGACCACGTTGGCACCCTCTTCCGCGAATCGTTTCGCCGTGGCGAGCCCAATTCCGCCCGCCGCGCCGGTGATGAGAGCGACTTTGCCTTCGAATCTACGTTCCACTGGTTTCCTCCAAGGGGCTTAGGTCCTGCGCGGGGGACGGTACCACCTGCGTGGCAACGGTGGTGATGGCCGGCTGCTTTCCGCGGAACGACGAGGCCAGGATCGCCGTGGACGAGGCGATGCCGGCTACCAGGAACGCCACCCGCACGCCATCGAGGATCGCCGCCGGGGGCAGGTCCGCAACCTTCGAAGCCGTGAACCCCGCGGAGGAACTTGCCACCGCCACGAGGATCGCGCTCGCCATCGCCAGGCCCGAGGCATTGCCGATGTTTCGCGCCGTGGCCACGCTCGCGGAAGCTGTCCCAAGCCGCTCCCGCGGGACCGAGCCCATGATGGCTGCGCTGTTGGGAGACATGAAAATCGAGGTGCCGATGCCCACGATGGCCAGGCGGGCCATCACGAGCGCGATCGGCGTTTCCGCGTGAATGGTGGCGAGCGAGAGCAGCCCAACGGAGACGATCGCGATACCGAAGGTCGTCTGGTGCTGGAAGCCATAGCGGTCGGACACACGCCCGCTGATTGGCGAAAGGATCAGCATCATGAGCGGCACCGTGGCGATGACCAGCCCCGTCTCGCCGGTCGAGAAGCCGCGCACCTGTTCGAGGTAGAACGGCATGAGGAAGGTGACCGACGACTGCCCGAGGAAGTTCAGGCTGAGGCTGCCCACACCGACCGCATAGGCGCGCACCTTGAAGAGCGCCAGCGAAACCACCGGGCTCGCCGCGCGCGATTCGACGCGCAGGAACGCCGTGAGCGAGCACCCGGAGAACGCCAGGAGCCCCAGCACCTGCGGTGAAGTCCAGCCCCAGCTCGTGCCGCGGTTCACGGCGAGAAGGGCGGTGGAAAGGGTCGCGAACAGCGTGACCGCGCCAGGGATATCGAGCCTGCGCGAAGCCTGGCCCTCCGACGCTTCGGAAGGACGGATGAAAAGCATCGCCATCGACATCGAGATGAGGCCGATTGGCACGCGAGCCCAGAAGATCCAGTGCCAGCTGAGTAGTTGGAGTATCAGTCCGCCGGCGATCGGGCCGGTCATGAGGCCCGCGCCGACGACCGCGCCGGTGGTGCCAAGCGCCTGCCCTCGTTCGCTGGCGGGGAATGCATCGGTCACAATCGCGTTGCCGTTCGCGATAGCGAGCGCGATGCCGATCGACTGGAAGAAGCGGAAAGCGATGAGCTGCTCGATCGACTGCGCGAAGCCGGCGATGGCCATGCCGATCGTGAAGATGATCCAGCCCGTGATGTAGACGCGCTTGCGGCCGTAAAGGTCACCGACCCGGCCCGCCGTGAGCGTGATACCCGTGACCATCAGGCTCGATGCCAGCGTTGCCCACACGACCACATCGGGAGACTTGTCGAACTCGCGGGACAGCGTGGGCAGGGCCACGTTGATGATGCTGAAATCCATCGTGGCCATGTAGGTACCGAAGCACACCGCGATCAGGCAGCGCCACTTGTATTCCATCGCGGCGAAATCTACGGGATGCGGCGAGTTGGGAACAATCGGTCACCCATCGGGCGGGTCAGCTCGCACTGTGAGCCCACTGCATCTCCCAGATGCGCGTGGGCTCGTCCAGGCCGGAGAGCGGGAATTCACCACGTTCGAGGAAGGCGTACCCCTTCCCGGCGGCAAGCTCGCGGACGACGTTCGAGACCAGGATTTCGCCCCCATTCGCCATCGAGGCGATGGACTCGGTGGACTTCACAACGGCGCCGTGAAGCTCGTCGCCTTCGCGAATAGGCTCGCCCGCGTTTATCCCGATGCGAACGCGCAGTTCGACTGGCAGGTCGGCGGCCGCATCGGCAAGCCGGCGCTGGAGGTCGGCCGCAGCCTCGATGGCGTCGAAGGCGGTTTCGAAGCGGACGAGGAAACCATCGCCCCTCGCGAGCACCTCAACGCCATTGTGCCCACGGATGACCTCGCGAGTGAGCCGTTCGTGTGCGCGCAGCACGGTTCGTCCGCGCTCATCCCCGAGGACCTGGATGATGGCCGAGTGCCCTTCGATGTCGGTGAAAAGCAGCGTCTGGAATCCCGATGCCGCCGATGGCCGTTTGCGGTCGGATGTCGTCGAGTGCAAAAAGTCGCGAAAGCTTCGGGCAATCTCTTCCGCGTCCGAAACCACCAGCAAGAGTGAAGAACCCTGAACCGGATGGAGCGAGGCGTTGCGGAGAGCCGAAGCCAGGTAACGAGCCGAAGCCGGCAGCGGCGTCGTCGCCTGCATGCGATACGCCACCAGGACGGGGCATTCGACGGCTGCCAGGGCGTCGGAGATGTCCTCGTTGAGGAAGCCCTCAAGCACCGCATCGTGGATGGCCGCACTGGAAGATTCGCGCATGATCGACGCCATGCGGTGGGCCACCTGTGCTTCGTCCCAGCCGGCAACGAGCGCGTGAGCCGCCGTTTCAGAAAAGAGCGCCCAGTCTGTGTGGCTCAACGTCCGCAGGGCTTCGAAGCTCGAAGTCCGCATTTCATCGCCGCGGGAGACAGCGCACCACAGAATGATGCGGCTCACTCGCTCCGGGTGGCGTGCCGCATAGACCAGGGCGACCGGGCCCGATTGCACCGGCGCGAGGAGGACGACGTCCTCGGCGCCCGACCGTTCGATCACGCACTCCAGGTCCTCGACCATCGCGTTGAGGCAGTAGTCGAACGTCGGCGCGGACGAAAGCCCGCAGCCTCGCGAGTCATAGCGAATCAGGCGGAAGCCCTCACCAAAGGAGAGGTACCAGGCGCGCCAATTCGGATCGTCCCACTCCATCTGGATGTGAGTGAAGGGAATCGACGGAAGTTGGATAACCGTCGGCCCATCGCCCAGCGCCCACCATGCGATGTTGGCGCCATCCGATGTCTGCGCGTACTGGATTCGAGGTTCCACGCGGACGATTGTACGCGCCGGGCTAAAGAACTACGGGACGGTCGGCCCCTGCACGAGCACCAGCTTCTTCGCGGCCCGGATTACGTGCTCAGTCACGCTGCCGGCCAAAAAGTGCGAGACGCCCGATCGGCCGTGGGTCGCCATCACGATCACATCGGCATCGATTTCGTCGGCGAACTGGACGATTGCGTCGGCCGGGTGGTTGGACCAGACGACGTGCCCCTCGAACGTCGCGCCCGGAATCTCCTTCCGCGCGAGGTCTTCGAGTTCGTCCTTCTTCTCGCCTTCGACTCGTTCGAGCGCCTGGCCGTGGGATTCCACGATCCGCGGGAAGGGCGTCGTGACCGAAACCTTGCCGAAGGAAGAGGTGGGTGGTTCCTGGATGACGTGCTCGGCACTTCCCTTCACGGAATGTGCATCCAGCACTGAGAGCAAATGAATCTCAACGGCCGGCTGCAATGCCAGCAGATTCCTCACTGCCCCGAAGGCTCTCGCTGAGTTGTCACTGCCATCGAACGGAATTACGGCTTTCATGGCATTCCTCCTTATCTCAGAGTGTGGTGGTCCGGGAAGCGGCGCGAGAGAGCCAGTAGGGATGATTTCTCGGAACTGACGGCCACTCTTCGCCAGAATCGTAACCCCGCGGTCAATCGAATTTCGCTCAATCTGTTCCACAAAACACATCGTTGTGAAAAATGATCGAGTTCCCCACTTGCAGGGGAATTAAGCGAGTGCTAAAACTAAGACCGGGTCGCGCTGGATGCTGTGTCCGCTCCACACATCCACCGGCCCCTTTTTTGTGCCCATCGCGGCTGGCCCCATTCAGCCCAAGATCCTAGACTCTGTTTCGCATGAAACTTCTCGTTGTACGCGCCCTCGTTATCGCCGCCGTCCTTGTTAGCCTGCTGGCGTTCGTGCCGGCAGCGCTCGCCCAGGAAGGCGGCGGGGCGTCGCATGAAAGCGACGGCAGCAGTTTCATCGGTGGCCCCGATTGGACCGACGTCAAGGAAGTCACGATCTGGTCGATCGTTTCCATTGCCGGTGGCTCAGCCATCCTCGGCGTGCTCTATCTCTTCAAGCGAAAGGTCGGGGCTTTCCCCCAGAACCCGAGCTGGGTCGCGCCGATCTCAATCATGCCTGCGAGTGAACTGCCGGGCGACGACCAGGAACTTGGTCACGCCGATATGGAACATGGGAGCCACGCGCCGGCCCACTAGGCGCTCCCGGCCTCACCCTCCCCGCAGCAAGAGCGAACAACCTGGAGCCAGGGCTTCCTCGCGAACCCGTGGACTCCCTGTATCCTGTGAACAACATTTCCTGCTGAGTGTGATATGTACCTGATCAACGGCCGCAAGCTCGAGCGGCTCGACC
The DNA here is from genome assembly GCA_050185215.1 of Dehalococcoidia bacterium. GTDB lineage: Bacteria > Chloroflexota > Dehalococcoidia > Tepidiformales > Tepidiformaceae > Amarobacter. The sequence continues at coordinate 11,159 of JBFWZP010000016.1, forward strand.
AAATCCATAATTAGTCCTCGGCTGGCCCAACAAGCCTCCACATCGACATCGGCACCGGCGACGGGCGCTGGCTGGCGCAGCGTGCCCGCGAATACCCACTTACCAGGTTCATCGGTCTCGATCCGAACCACGCCGGCCTCATCGAGACGTCACGGCGTGTCATGCGATCGCCCGGTGCTTCGAACTGCCGTTTCATCCTGGGCTCGGCGGAGGATCTGCCCGGGGCGTTTCAGGGCATCGCAAACCACGTGTCCGTGTTGTTCCCGTGGGGTAGCCTGCTGCGTGCCATGGCTGCACCGGCCCATGAAGACCTCGAACGCTTTGCGGCGCTCTGCGCGGAGAATGCGACCATCGAGATTGTGACCGCGATCGACGCCGAAGCAGACAGCGCCGAGCTTGCCCGGCTCGGTCTTGCCGAATTCTCGGTGGAACGGATGGCCAACCGCTGGTCAGGCGCATTCGACATTGTGGCGCTCGAACCATTGGGCTCAGGCCACGAATACCAGACAACGTGGTGGCGAAAAATCCGTCAGCGAGAGACTCGCCAGGCGGTTCGTCTCTCGCTGCGGAAGGGGTAGTGGTGTTAGCCCTGCGGGCCGAGCGTCGGCTGGTCGAGGTCCATGCCGGCCGTGGCGGCATTGGCGCCGATCAGGGCCTCGCGCATCTGGACGGCCAAATCGGTCATCCCGCCGGGCGAATATGGCATGAAGATGGTGTTCGATCGCGAGGTCGAACCGATCTCCTTCACCGTGTCGTAGTGCTGCGTCATCAGCACAAGTTGCATGATGCTTTCCGGCGTGGTGCCAGAGATGCTCTGGGCGAACTGATCGACAGACTCGCGCAGGCCATCGATGATGGCGCGCCGCTGGTCGGCGATACCTTTCCCCTGCAGCGCTTTGCTCTCGGCTTCGGCCTCGGCCGCTTTCACCTTCAGGATCTTGTCGGCTTCGCCGCGTTCGTTCGCCGCGACGCGCAGGCGCTTGGCGGCGTTGATCTCGTTCATCGACTCCTTCACCTTCTTGTCGGGGTCGATATCGGTGACCAGCGCCTGCACGATGAGATAGCCGAACGAGTCCATCTCGGCTGAGAGTTCCTGCTTGACCGCGATGGCGATTTCGTCCTTGCGGTCGAACAGGTCGTCGAGCTCCATCTTGGGCACCCGCGCGCGGACCACGTCGAAGACGTAGGCCGTGATCTGCACCGTCGGTCGGTCCAGGCGGTAGAAGGCGTCGTACACCTTGTCGGGCACCACCATGAACTGGACGGCGACCACCGTGTGCACGAAGACGTTGTCGAGCGTCTTGGTCTCGACCGTGACGTCGAGCTGCTGGACGCGCAGGTTGATGCTGCCGGCGTTTCGCTCCGCGATCGGAATCTTGAAATTCAAACCCGGGCGCGCGATACGTGAGAACTTTCCGAAGCGCTCGATGACCGCCGATGTCTGCTGTTCGACGGTGAAAATCGACGAGAAGACAAGGATGAGGATAAGCAGGGCGATGACGCCCAACACGATGAGACCAGCCACTCTGGAGGCCTTTCTCCACGGTAGAACCGGGGACCATGGGACGAATTCTTCACCCTTGAGTATATATCGCGGGAATTGCGATCGGGGTCATTTGTTATTCCACCTGGTAATGATCGCCGCAACTCTCGATAGCGCCGTCGCTGCGGCGAACTACTTGAGGGTGGCTGCCCGGTAGCTTTCAACCAGGCGGTGGAGCTCCGCCTCCGGGTCCTTGAACCATGCCGCCGAGAAGGCGCGGTGGATGGTCCAGCCCATTCGCGCCAGCACCCCGGCACGCCCGATCTCCCGGTCGCGGCAGGCCGGCGCACCCGAGAAGTTGGGCCCATCGCACTCGATCGCGAGCACGTAACGTTCGGGGTCCTGCGGGTGGCGGATAGCGATGTCGACACGGTAACCGCCGACGCCGACGCGCGGCACGCACTGCAGTCCTTTCGCGGTAGCAGCCTCGATGACGACCCGCTCAAACGGGCTGAGGGGTAGAGCCGCATTGGTACCGACCGCCGGGAGCGAATCGGGCCCGCGCTCCGCATAGTCGAGGTAGTCGCGAAGGCTGAGCGTTCCGGTCGAGGTGGTCCGGGCCGGGTCGATATCGCCGGAACGGATGCTCGTCACCAGGACGGTCTTCCACTTCGCCCGCGTGATCGCGACGTTCAGTCGCCGCTCGCCTTTCTCCTGGCCGAGCGGGCCAAAGTTGAGGAAGAGGCGGCCGCTTTCGTCTTTGCCGTAACCAACACTCAGGATCATCACGTCGGATTCGTCGCCCTGGACCGTTTCCAGGTTGCGCACGAGGCCCCCGCCCTCCACCCACGAACGGATCAGCGGGTCCACGGCGGCAGCATCCTCGATCTGGTCCAGGATTTCGCTCTGCTGCGCGAGCGACATGGAAGTGATCGCGACCTGGCGCTTGCCTTCCGAGGCCTGCAACTCGCTGCGGAGCAATTCGATTGTGCGTTTCGCTTCCGCGGGGTTCGCGCGGCTGCCGCCGCGGCCGTAGACGGCATCTTCCACGATTTCGAAACGGACACCGGATTCGGGGCGGTTTCCCCACGCGTCGGGATAGGCAACGAGTTTGCCATCGTAGAAATGGACGTTGGAGAAGGCGATGAGCGACTCGTCGCGAGAACGGTAGTGCGCGCGCAGCATGGTCGAAGAGAGGAGCGGGGCGGCTTCATCGAGGATGCTTTCGAAGGTGATGTCCTCTTCGTCTGGGTCGTCGGAAGTCGGGGCGATCTCCTTCTGGAAGAAATTCGTCGGGGGCATCTGCTTCGAGTCGCCGCAGATGATGGCCTGGGGCGCCAGGCTGAGCGCGACGACCATGTCGGGCGTGGGGATCATGCTCGCTTCGTCAACGATGACCACGTCGAAACGGTAGGTCTCCTCGTCGTGGCAGAGGTACTGGGCGGCGGCGAGCGGGCTCATCAGGAGCGTTGGCTTCAGCAGCTGGACTGCCTCGCGACTCTTGCCCAGCATGGTGCGAAGGGCCGGCCGTCGCTTGGCCCGGGCGTACTTCACCAGGGGCGCCATCGAGCTGTGGTTCACGGAGCGCGGCCGCTTGGCCCGGATCCCTCCGAGGACCGTCGTTCGGCACCAACCCACCATCTCCGCGTCCAGGCGCGCGTAAGAATCGATCAGTCGCGCGCGCTGCTCCGGGGTCGAGGCAAGTTCGCCCTGGAGCTGTTGCGAGGCCCAGCCGGCGTAGACCGTGGCTGGTACGACGGCCGCCAGGTTGCCGTGGGTTGTTGCGTCCTGGAGGAGTGCTGCGACGCCCTCCCGCATCTCAAGCGGCTGGAGGCGGGCGAGGATTGCCGCCATCTCGGTGAGCAAGGGCAACTGCGAGACGCCCGGCTGCAGGGTCGCCGCCCACTGGCTGATGTCCGCCGCGGGCGCAGTAACGGGGGCGTGTTCGCCGAAGGCATCGGTCGCCAGCGCGAGAGCCGAGTCCAGCGTCGCGATCACAGTTGTTAGCTCTGTCGCGGCGTCAGCTTCCTGCCCATTTGGGGCGTAACCAGCCGCCACGAAGGACTTGAAATCTCCACGTGCGGAGTAGAAGCCGGGATTGATGAACCTGAAGAATGACCCTGCTTTCTTGCGGAAGGCACCGACTTTTTTCAGCCGGTCGGCGAGTTCCTTCGCGGACGCAACAGAGAGCGCAGCGGCGGGACCGTTCGAGCCAAGCAACGCGCCGGCGGCCGTCTCCAGGGAAGCGGCACCGCCGGCGAGCGCGGCGAGCGCCTCAGAAAGTTGCTGCTGCCTGGCAGCATCGGCCGTTGTCCACAGGAGGTGCACCCAGGGCGTCGCCAGGAGCGCCAGTTCTTCCGGCCGGAACGCGTCGAGCGACTTGGCCGCATCACCGACGTCATCGAGCCAGAAGCGAGTCTTGCCGTCGATCGTGGGGACGGCGACGTTTTCGCGCCGGTTGGGCGCGAGCTGGATCGCGTTGCCGATGACTTCGAACGCCGTCGTCCAGCCGCCTTCGCCGAGCGGCCCGCCGATGGCGGAGGCATAGGCATTCAGGCGGTTGCGAAGCTCGGTGTAGCGCTCCGGGAGAGCGGCCTCGGGCTGTGGGGGCGGCGGGCCCGCGTCGAGCGTATCGACGATTTCCTTGATCACCTGCGCCTTCGCATCTGCCCGGCTCGCCGCGCCGGCGTTGGATGCGAGATGGAGGCAGGCCTCGCCGAGACCCGCTTTCTGCAGGTTTTCCAGCACCACTTCGCGGGCGACGCGCTTCTCGGCCACGAACAGGACGCGCTTCCCCTGCGCCATGAGGTCTGCCGCGATGTTGGTGATGGTCTGGCTCTTGCCCGTCCCCGGCGGCCCTTCGATAACGAAACTGGCGCCGGTCGCGGCAAGCGCGACGGCTTCGAGCTGGTACGCATCGGCTTCGACCACCGTCCGCAGGGCGCCCGGCGCGAAACGGGCGTCGATCGGCTCGGTTGGCGCTTCAAGCACCGGAATCTCCGCCTCCCCCGCGAGCGCCTTCAAGATTGGGTGCTGCGCCAGGCGGCCGATGGATCGGTCGATTTCATCGACCATCGCGAGTTTCGCGAACGAGAAGACATCCACCACCGGGCCGTCTTTCTCGACCGTCCAGCCGGACTGTTTTGCGACGACCTCTTTCACCGCCGCGAGGAACGCGTCGAGCGAAGCGTGGAGCCGTTCGCCTTCGTCATCGACAAGTTCGGGCAGGCGGATACCGGACTGGACGTGAAGCAGGTACGTGAGCGACGGATTCACCTCCGGCGGGTCATCCGCGGCCGCTCGCAGTTCAACTTCCTTCTCCTGCCGGTTCTGGATCAGCTCGACCGGTACGAGCACGAGGGGAGATTGCAGCTGATGGCCTTCGGAATCGACCCAGTGGAGCCAGCCGAGCGTGGCGAACAACACCTGGATGCCCTGTTCGCGGTCTGCGAGGCGCGCTCGGTCGGCGAGCCGGCGGGCGCTGGCGAACGCGTCCACCGCACGGTCGTCGGCGTCCGGGTCGGGGGCGTCTGGCGAAAAGTTGCGCGCGCTGAAGGAGATCTCCGCCTCGTTCACGATGAGGATGTCCCAGAGGTCGTCGGGTGTTGCCGGCAGCGAGAGCGTGGCCTTCGAAGTGCGGTAGTTGATCCCGCGGTTGCGCCGCGTCACGTCGAGGAGGTCGCGCTTCCAGCGTTCCGCCTTCGCGCGAAATGCCTCGGAGACCGCGGTTGGCGGGGGCGCGGTTGGCGGCGCTGCAGCGGCCGGAGTTTGGAGCGACTGGGCTGAACTCCCCGGCTGTCCTGGCGCGGGGATGCGAAAACCGAAGTCGACTACCGGTTCCTTGCGTTCCTTTGGCACCCGCCGATGATATCAGCCGGCGGGCCAGCGCCACGCGCTAACGGCGATTGGCTCGATGACGATTAGGGAAAGGTTTTCAAGGTCCATGGGAACGTACTGCGGATAGCGGCGCCTGAGTTCCCCAAGCGCCGCAGGTTCGCCACCGCCCTTGGAGAGAACAGTTGCCCGCCCATCAATGCGGACCCAGGCGAGTTGCGTCCAATCGTCGTCGTAGCGGTCGAACAGGATGGAAACGCGCGGGTTGGCCGCGATATTCTTCAGCCGCGCGAGATTGCGCGTGGTTTTCGGCTTCTCGTCCACAGGGATGAACAGCCGGTCCATCCGGAGCGCGAAGCAAACAGGGACGAGGTGGGGCGAACCGTCGGGTCTGACTGTCGCCAATCGCGCAACCCGCAGCTCGTCGATCAGTTGTGATTGCCACGCTGAGAGTTTCTGGCCGGGCACAGGGAGATCCTAGTCGATGGGCGCCGGCAGAGGCTGACGGCGATTCTGGAGGGCGCAGATTCTGTAGAGTGAAGCAGATGACACGGACAGTTTTGGCGGCGGACTTCGGCGGCACCCACCTGCGCTCGGCCATGGTGACCCACGAAGGGCAAATCCTCTATCGCGAAGACCACCCCACGCAGTCCGGCCTCAGTCCGCAGGGCGTCGTCGCGCAAATTGTCGATATGCTCGCCGCGACCGTCGAGAAGTCGGGTGTGGCGCCCGAGGCTGCGTGCATCGCCACGGCCGGGCTGATCAACGCCGACCAGGGCAAGGTGATCCTCGCGCCAAATATCCCGGGTTTCCGCAACCTGGTGCTGACGACTCCGGTGGCCGAACGGCTCGGAATCGAGGCGTTTATCGAAAACGATGCAAGCGCCGCCGCCCTCGGCGAGTTCCGGTTTGGAGCGGGACGCGGCACGCGCCACCTCCTCCACGCCACCCTCGGGACAGGGATCGGCGGCGGCATCGTGGTCGAAGGGAAGCTCTACCGCGGATCGGGCGGCCTCGCGGGCGAGATCGGGCACATCATCCTCAACCCCGCGGGTCCGAAGTGTAATTGCGGTTCGCGAGGTTGCCTCGAGGCCATGGTGAGCGGCGTCGCGTTCGCCGGCCGCGCGGCCAAGATCCTGAACGAGGGTAAGTCTCGCCTGCTGCAGGAGATCGTGGGCGAAGGAAAGCCCTCGGCGGAGCATCTCCACCAGGCCGCCGAAAAGGGCGACACCATTTGTGAAGCTGAAATCCGCCACGGCGGCCACCTCCTGGGCCTCGGCCTGGGCAGCCTGGTGAACGTTCTCAACCCTGACGCTGTGACGCTAAGCGGCGGGCTCTTGGAGATGGGCGAGATGCTCCTCGGGCCAATGCGTGCGGCAATGTACTCCCTCGCTTACGGTCCGGCCGCCGGGACCATCGTTCGTCTCAGTGAACTCAAGGACGATACGGGACTGCTGGGAGCGGCGGCCGTGGCCTTCGAACGGCTGGATTCGTAGCTCAGTCGAGGGACGGACGAGCGCGCCGTCGAAGCGCCCCCAGGACCATGGCGGAAGCGCCGAGAAGTGCGATTCCCGTGAGGCCGAACTCACCGTCATTACCGGGCGAAGATGTCGACGGCGTGTTGCCTGCATCGGGCGGGAGCGGGGCGGCGGGCGCTGCCGCAAGCAACAGGGCGGCGGCAATCGGCCAACCTCCCGTCTGGCCGTCTTCACGCCAGGCGTAAGCCTCGGCGAACCAGTCCAGCGGGCACCAGTCTGAAGGGACCCGGAACTGGACCTGGAAGTTGCCGGCTCCATCGGCGCGGACGTCGGGGCGGCTGAGGTGGCCATTTGCGTCCGGATCCATGGGATAGCTCAAAATGATCCGCTGATCCGGTTGGAAGCCGGACCCGCGAAGCGTTGTCAGCCCACCGCAGCGATTTCCGGCAATCGCCGCCGTCAGGAGTGGCCCGTCCTGCTGCGTGCCCGTCACCATGCGGGCGACCCGTAATGCTTCGGTGTATTCGGGTCCCGAAGAATCGAGGCCCATGAAGAGTGTCCCCCATTGATAGAACGACGGGGGCTCGCCCGGGCCGAGCCCGGTGACGACGAACTTGCCGAGGAACGTCTCGTCCCGGGCGAACTGGGGACACATGACCGGCACGTCGCGCGGGACCTCCGCGCGCACGTCGATGCGGTCGCCCCTGGCTGCCCCACGCATGCCTTCGGTGACGTCGATTTGCAGGTCGAATCGGCGGTAGATGGGGTCCGAAGACGTGGTGTCTTCCCGGGCTGAAACGATTCGCCCGGCAATAACCACCTCGGAGTGTGCGACCTGCCAGTGGGCTGGCGGCCCCGAGCACGCGAAGGCCGTTCGCGGGCCGGAGTAGCTGGCCACGACAGCTCCAGCGGCCAACAACAGACCGGCAATACCCCCAGCCAACCAACGCTTCACAGCGACAACAACGCCACGGCGGGCGAAAAGTTCCCTCGTGGGAGTGTGATCCACTTCACTTATGGCGCGGGGCAACACTTAGGTTACAAACCGGCCCACTTTTTGCAGGGGGTTTACGGAGAATAAGGAAAATCCCGGTCGTTCGAGTCCTTCCGGCGCGCTTACCGTCATAGGCGGTGGCCCTCGGGAGGATGTGTGAACCACAAACTCACTCGGGCACTCGGCGCGATTTTCATGCTGGGTGCCTTTGCGTGGACCGCCGCCGCGTCCCCGGCGGCCAACGCGTTGAACAACTGCAGCGTCGATGACCTCACGGTAGACGGCGAGGAGCAGGCTTTCCTGCAACTCATCAACCAGTACCGTGCCGGCAAAGGCGCCGATGCACTCACGATCGACCCAGCCCTGACCAGGGCGTCGACCTGGATGGCGTCGGACCTGGCCGGACGAGGGGAGTTCAGTCACACGGACTCCGCGGGCCGAAGCCCGTGGACGCGCATGCCTGATTGCGGCGTGGCAATCCCGGCCGGGGAAAACCTCGCCGCCGGAACGAACTACTCCAGCGCCCAAACGGCGCTCACGGCTTGGATCAATTCACCGTCGCATCGCGACGTGATGCTGGACAAAACATTCAAGACCATCGGGATTTCGAGGGTCTACCGGGAGGGTTCACGCTACGGCTGGTACTGGGTAACCGATTTTGGGTACGGCAACGGGAACACTACAACAGTGGCCACCACCACTCCCACGCCCGCACCAACGGCTGCACCCGCACCAAAGCCGGCACAACCCGCGCAACCGGCCCAACAGGCGCCTGCGCCGCGGCTACTGGGTATCCCTTCCGGCCTCTCCCTCGTCATGTGGGAAGGTGGTTACGTCTCGCCCGAAGAGGTCTTCGGCGGCCATGACACCGTCAAGATGGTGTATGTCTTCGACCTCGGTACCCAGACATGGCTTCGCTGGGGCGAAGGTCTGAACCCGGAGATCCGGACACTTACCGAGATGCGCAACGGCGTCCAGTACTGGATCGTCGCGACGGGCGAAGCCTGGGTCGGGATGGACTAGGCGCGTACCCCCACCATCCCTCCCGCCACTAAGGCTTGAACGAGCGGAAGTCCTTCACCTCGGAGGGGTCAGGAACGGTGATCACCACTGGCTCGCCCCACTCCATGTAGTCCAGCGAGTACTTCACCACCGCATCCTTGAGCATCTTCACCTCGGAGTTGGCGAACGACATCTCGTATTTCAGTCGTACCGGGAACCCCGCCTCGTTCACCCACACGTCGATATCGAAATCATCGTCACCAAGCAACTCGAGCGCCTTTTCCACCGCGTCGGCCTGGCTCGCTCCCAGTTCGGCAGCCGCCTTTCGAAGGTCCACAGTCGCCCGGTAGTGGTCGGCATCCTCACCTCGGATGCTGTCCGTGCCAACGAGCTTCACATCGTCCCCGACAGTCGAGAGCCACGTCAGGATCTTCGTCGGGTCTTCGTAGGCAGAACTCGCCGCGCCCGCCTGGTCAAGCAGATCGCCGGCGTCCATCTTGTACCAGGCGTCCCCAAGCCCGGCCATCTTCATGTACATCGTCGTGCCATCGAGGACCGCTTCACTCTTCTGGCCCAGGACGTCCATCGTCATCTGCATCTGCTGGTTCTTCAGGTCGTAGTCGCCGTCCGCGGTCATCTCAACGTCCGAACCGAGAATGCCCGACATCGTGATCTTCATTGCGAAGCTCACACTGTCGGCAGAATCAGTCTTCTCGCTTGCGAGCCGGACGACCTCGGCCGCATTCGCCGGCGTGCTCGTTTTGCTGCAACCCGCCGAGGCCATCATCGGCGCCGCCAGCAACAGCCCGGCCGCCAACGGCATCCAGCCACGCTTCAACCCGTATCGGAAATTCTCAAAACTCATAGCTCCACTCTCACAGGCAGTTGGTTCGAAATTCGACTCCGCCCGCCTCGCCAACCATGTCGCCGAACGTTACAAGTCAGTATCTCCCATCGTGTGAAGCCCCTTTCTCTTTCGTCTTTCGTTTCTGAAGTACACTGGCTCCATGCCTAAGTTCGGATTCATCGGCCGTGTCCTTGGAGATTCCAATGAAAAGGAAATCAAGCGGCTTTCTTCCATCGTCGACGAAGTCAATAGCTATGCGGATGAGATAGCCGCCCTCACCGATGAAGAACTGGCCGCCAAGACCGCCGAGTTCAAGCAGGCCCTCACCGAGGGCGAGACGCTCGACGACCTCCTCCCCGAGGCCTTCGCCGTCTCCCGCGAAACCGCCTTCCGCAAGGTCGGCGAACGTCCCTACGACGTCCAGCTCATGGGTGGAATCACCCTCCACGAAGGCAAAATCGCAGAAATGCGCACCGGTGAAGGCAAGACCCTCACCGCCATCGCGCCGGTCTATCTGAACGCGCTCGCCGACAAGGGCGTCCACGTCATCACCGTGAACGACTACCTCGCTCGCCGCGACGCAGTTTGGTACGGGCCCGTCTACGCCGCCCTCGGCATGACCATCGGCGTCGTCCAGAACAACGGCGTCTCCTACCTCTACGAACCCGGCTACCGCCCCGGCGAGGAAGGCTCCACCGGCGGTCTCGACGACCTCCGCCCCTGCGCCCGCCGAGACGTCTATCGCGCCGATATCACCTACGGCACCAACAACGAATTCGGCTTCGATTACCTGCGCGACAACATGGTCCGCGAATGGGATGACAAGGCTCAGCGGCCCCTCTACTTCGCCATCATCGACGAAGTCGACAACATCCTCATCGATGAAGCCCGGACGCCGCTCATCATCAGCGGCAGCGCCGAAGAAGCCAGCAGCACCTACGTTCGCTTCGCCAACGCCGTGCGCGGCCTCGAAGAAGGCCGTGATTACGAGATCGATCACAAGTCGAAGCACATCGCCCTCACAGAAGAAGGCATCTCCCGCGTGGAACGCTCCCTCGGCATCGAGAACGTTTTCGGTGGCGAAGCGCGCCTCGCTCGGCACCTTGAAGCCGCCCTCGATGCCGAATACCTGAAACGAATCGACCGCGACTACGTCGTCAAGGACGGCGAAATCATCATCGTCGATGAGTTCACCGGCCGCCTCATGCCCGGGCGCCGCTGGAGCCACGGCATCCACCAGGCCTGCGAAGCCAAGGAAGGCGTCCCCGTCCAGCGCGAGTCCATCACCTACGCCACTATCACCTTCCAGAACCTCTTCCGCCTCTACGAAAAGCTCGCCGGCATGACCGGTACCGCCGAAACCGAAGCCGAAGAGTTCGGCAAGATCTACGAGCTCGACGTCATCGTCATCCCGACCCATCGGCCGATGATTCGCGATGACCAGTCGGATGTCGTCTACATCAACGAGCGCGCGAAATTCAACGCCGTGGTCAATGAAATCGAAGAGATGCACAACATGGGCCGCCCGGTCCTTGTCGGCACCACATCGATCGAGAAGTCCGAATATCTCTCCAGCCTGCTCCAGCGCAAGGGCATCCCCCACGAAGTCCTGAACGCGAAGCAGCACGAGCGCGAAGCCCACATCGTCCTCGATGCCGGCAAGCGTGGCGCCGTAACCATCGCCACCAACATGGCCGGCCGCGGCACCGATATCAAGCTCGGCCCCGGCGTCGCCGAACTCGGCGGTCTCCACGTCATCGGCACCGAGCGCCACGAATCCCGCCGCATCGATAACCAGCTCCGCGGACGCGCCGGTCGCCAGGGCGACCCCGGCTCTTCCCGCTTCTTCGTCTCCTTCGGCGACGACATCATGAAGCGCTTCTCCCCCGAATGGGTCCCCGGCATGATGGCCAAGCTCGGCATGACCGAGGAGATGCCCCTCGAATCACGCATGGTCACCCGTGCCATCGAACAGGCCCAGTCCAAGGTCGAAGGTCACAACTTCGACATCCGCAAACGGCTCGTTGAGTTCGACGACGTCATCAACGAACACCGCAAGCAGATCTACACCCAGCGCGACATGATCCTCCAGGGCGTCGATACCCGCGCGAACGTCATCGATCACATGCTCCTCCCCGAGATCGAACGTATCGCCAAGGACGCGCTCACTTCCGATATCACCTCGCTCGAACTCGTCCACGCCGAAGTCGGCGAGATCCTCCCCCCGGACGACGTCCCCTCGGTCGAGGAGATGCAGGACCTCCGCGACGAGCTCTGCGATGAACTCCTTGACCGCGCCGAAGACCGTTACGAGCTCATCGAACAGGCCATCGGTGAAGAAAACGTCCGCAAAGTCGAACACTGGCTCCTCCTCGAAGCCATCGACACCCACTGGCGCGAACACCTCACCGCCATCGAAGAGCTACGCCAGAGCATCGGCCTCCAGGCCTACGCCCAGATCGACCCGCTCGTCGCCTTCAAGCGCGAAGGCCACGACATGTACCAGCAGCTCGTCTCGAACATCCAGCGCCAGGTCGCCCGCACCGTCTTCAAAGTCCGGATCGTCCAGCAGGATGGCCAGGCAGTCGCCACCCAACCGGCCCCCACACCCGCGGCCAACCTCGTCGAGTCGAACGGCTCCGAACCGGTGACCCCAGCTCCGACCCAGCCCAGGACAGCGGTTCCCGTCCTCGCCAAGTCCAGCGGCCCCACCGATGAGCAAATTCGCACCCTCGGCGCCTCCGGGAAGGACGCGGCCAAGGGCAAGGGCAGCAACGCCGCCAAGCGCCGCAAAATGATCCGCTAACCCAATCGAACCGGCGCGCATCAGCGGCCCGGCGATCCCCACCGAGCCGCGACTGCAAACAGCGGCTACACCGAACCGAGCCACTACCGCGGTCCCTGCATGAGCCGCGACCGGGCAGGGAGCGGGCCTGTTCAAACCAGCCATCATCTGAAAGGAGCGGGACGGTTGTAACCTCCACGCTTGGAACCGAGAGCGTAAGCGACCGGCCACCCCACCCTCCAGCGCAGCGTCGAGGGCCTAGAAGCCGCCAACTGAGCTCACCCCGGCCAACGTAAATGCACCCCCGCACCCCGCACATCCGAGGCGCGCACACCAGTAAGCGCGTCCCCCGGCCTACATCACCACACCCGCTCGCAGACACCACCCTCTCCGCACACAAGTCACCCTTCTCCCAGACTTGGAAGAAGGGCAGGGGATGAGGGCCCCACTTGGAACCCTCCGCACATCCGAGGCGCGCACGCCAGTAAACGCGTCCCCCGGCCCACATCACCACGCCCGCTCGCAGACACCACCCTCTCCGCACACAAGTCACCCTTCTCCCAGACTTGGGAGAAGGGCAGGGGATGAGGGCCCATCGCCGAAACCCGCCTCACCTTTGCCCGCGGAAAACCCACATCCGAGCCGCGACTGGAAAGGCTCGCGCCCAATCCCGCCGCACACCGGCCTATGGCAGCCATCGGAAGACGTAATCTTGGTCGTTAGCCCGCCCTCTCAATCACCACCCGCATCGGGCTCCACTGCCCGATAACGCCCTGCCCGTGGCAGCGCGTGGACAGAAATTCAATACGGATCGACTGCGTCGTAGCCTTCGATGAGCCCGTCCGGCCCGATCGTCACCGAAATTCGAGCACCGATAATTTTGTACGCCCGCGATGCCTTGAATTGCGAATCCATTCCGATTGGAATAGTCAGCCCGGTGGCTTCAGCGAATTGCAGGGCGAACTCCGGAGCCTCATCAAGGCTCAGCGCAATGAACACCGTTTCCGGGAACAGTTCGGCGAACTCTTGAACCTTCGGTACCTGAGCCCTGCAAGCGTCGCACCAGTTCGCGAACCACCACAACACCACGCGACGCCCGTTAAATGCGCTGAGGTCGATTTCAGTTCCAGGATTTCTCGCGTCGGCGAACGAAGTCCAGCGTGCAGGTAGCCCCTTCAGCGCGAGCGCATCGCTCATGGATCGCGAGTCCGGAAGGTTTGCCAATCCCGGCCGCCCAAGGCACGAGTAGTTGTTTGTGTCGGTGGTCGAACCATCGGGGCAGGTTGCGTTGAGATAGGAACCACCAACGATGCTGTCGGTGAAGTGCGCTCCGGTGAGGTCGGCGCCGTTGAAGTTGGGTGCCATCACGCTAGTGATGAACCATGCATCCCGGACATCGGCTCCGCTGAGGTTTGCGCCGAAAAGCGTCGCGCCTTCGAATACGGCGCCGCTCAGGTTGGCGCCCGAAAGGTTCGCGTCATTCCACATCACGCTCCCGAAATTCACTCCGCCGAAGTCACAGCCCGAGTGATTAAGTGGCCCGTCGTTGATATGGCGTTGCCCCTCCTGCCAGTCGCAAGTGTGGGCCTGGGGCGTAGGTCCGATGATGTTGGGAATACGGGCGGCCGGAGTCGGTTCCACCTCGGTGATGGAAGCCTCGAGAGCCGGAGGCCCGGAGTCCTCCACGCCGCCGTTCCGGAGGACAAGTACTCCTGCAACCGAGATTGCCGCGAGCGGCAGCGCCACTGCCGTGAAGCCCAGGCCTTTCGCGACGGCCAGCCACCCAAAACCCCGCAACCCGCGCGCTTCCGCCTTTCGGCGCGCGGAAAGGTCCTCCGCGAGCGCTATCAGCCGACCCGCCACTTCTTCACGCCGCCCGGCCCCCAACTTCGAAAGCACCTGGCTTGTGTGCCACTTTGCCGTCGCGAAGGTGATCCCGAGACGCTCGGCAATCGCTGCGTTCGTTAGCCCCTGGCCCAGGAGGCGAGCGATCTCGCGTTCCCGTTCCGTTAACGCCGCGGCTTCTGCCGCGACCTCCATGTCCACTCCATCAACCATGCACAGAGCCTACTGCGCGCAGATTCGCCGCACACCGGCCTATGACCACCATAAGAAGACGTTATCTCCGGGCCTAACCCGCCCCCTCAATCACCACCCGCATCGGGCTCCACTGCCCGATAACGCCCTGCCCGTGGCAGCTCACCGACTTCCCGTCCACGATGTCGATCTCCGACATCAGCCCCAGCGCCGCCGTGAACCCCGTGATCTTGTCCGGCACGTTTTCGTACCGGTCCACGATCTTGCCGTCTGCCTCGAACTCGACCGTATCAGCACCCTGGTCGTACGTGATCCGGTACGCGTGCCGCTGTCCCTGTGTCGTCGGCAGCTCTTTCAACTCGTTGAAAATGCAAAACGCTCGCGCCTGCCCGGTATCCGGCACCGCGGCTCCGGGGAACGGCAGCCGCCCGTACACCGTTGCCACGGTGTCGCCGCCGGTGAAGAAGTCGATGGCCCACCCGGTCGTCAGGTCCAGCAAGTTCCAGCTAACGTACCCGTCATACAGGTTTCCCGGCTGCGTCCCGATCGTCCGCGCCGCGATCTGGATTTCGAACGTGATCCGCCCGCCCGCCGGCACCTCGAAACGCTGCTTCGAGAAGTACATGTGCTTGGCGTTATCCAGGATCTGCACGCGGTCGTTCCCGCGCGTATACGGCACCGCCGAAACCTGGAGCGTCCCGTTCCGCACCAGCACAACCGCCCCCGGCTCCCGGTACTGCCACGTGCTCCCATCGGGAAGCGCAAACCCGCCCAGTTCCCACAGGGAATCCGTCTCGAGAATGCGGTGAAAATCGCCAACCACGATCTCCGTGGTAGGCCGGCTCTCTACATCAGCTGTCATGCCGCGAATCTACCCCGAACTGGCACTCAGCGGTAGCGAGCCGCGCTACACGCGGTCTTTCCAATACCCGGGCCGCCGCGATGCGTGAGCAATAGCCAGAAACTCCACGGCCGAGAGCGAGTTATCGACCTTGTAGAGGATCGAAAACGGACCGCCGTCGATTCGAAGCGAACGCACGCCATCTTCCAGGACTCGTCCGCTCTCCGGGAAAGCCAGTATGCGTTCTACAGCGGCCTCGAACTCATCGGCAAATCGCTCCGCCTGCCCGACGGACCGAGCCAGGAGAAAGTCAACGATTTTCTTCCAGGTCCGAGTCGAAATGGCGATTGAAGCTAACCTTGGCGGCATCGATACGTGTCCGGAGCGCCGCTTTCACTTCGTCCCACGTTCGCGTCCGCGCCGTCCCGTTCTCAACTTCTTCGACTCTGCGTCGGATTTCCGCCTGCCACTCGGGCGAAAGCCCAGGCTCGTCGCAGACGCCCTCGTAAAGCATCCGGAACTCGTCCTGCTCGTCTTCGCTGAGCGCCTTCACCTGCTCGAGAAGTTCTTCTACTCGGGTCACGCGATGATCATACCAAATGGGTGTCGCTTCGAATGCGACCTCCACGCAGCGATGTCTCCCTTTCCCAGACTCGGACCACAGCATCTCCGCCCAAGGATGAGGCCTACGCTCCGCGCAGCTCCGCCCCAAGCTCCTTCGAAAGCCGGACGACCAGCCCGTTCTGCACCTTTGCCACATCGCTGTCGGTCAGCGTCCGGTCCATCGCCTGGAAGCGCAGCCGTAACGCGAGCGACTTCTTCCCTTCCGGCACGCCCTTCCCCCGATAGTCATCGAATAGCTCCGCGCTGATCCGTGTCGTCCCACTACGGTGCGAACGGGCGATGTCGAGCACGCGTCCTGCCGGCAAGTTCGCATCCACCAGGATTGCGATGTCCTGACGAACTTCCGGGAACCGCGAGGGCGCGACGTATTCGGGCCGTTCCGGCAGGTAGTGGACCAGGTCCTCCACCCACAGTTCGAACAGGAACACCGGCTCGCTAACATCGAAGGCGGCGGCATTGTCGGGATGGACCTGCCCCAGCACGCCTACCCGGTCCTTGCCTACCCGGATCTCCGCGGTGTGGCCCGCCAGCAGACCGAACTCCTCAACCGGCGCGAACGCGGCTGCGATTCCAACCCCGTTGAGTATCGCCTCGATGGCTCCCTTTGCGTCGTAAAAGTCGAGTCCGTCGCCCCCACCGCCGGACCAGCGGGTCTCCCGCGTTCCCCCGAGCACCGCGCACAGGACCGTGCGCTCATGCGGCAGGTCGGCCTCCACCGGCAGGTACTCGAAGCCAACTTCGAACAGCCGCAACGCCCCGTCGACGTTGTGCCGGTTCGAAGCGTACGTCTCAAGCACCCCTGAT
Source organism: Dehalococcoidia bacterium (assembly GCA_050185215.1). GTDB lineage: Bacteria > Chloroflexota > Dehalococcoidia > Tepidiformales > Tepidiformaceae > Amarobacter. The sequence goes on from JBFWZP010000016.1 coordinate 27,888, forward strand.
CGCAGCGTCGTCCGCAGGAACATGTGTTGCGCTGCTACCGGGTTCACCACGCTCAACGGTGCATTCCGAAGATGGTCGGACTCCGGGACCATCCGTCGCAGTCGCGCCAGGTCGGTCAGCGTATAGCTGATCGTTTCCTGGAACCCCATCGAAGTTGCGAGGTCGCGCAGCCGTTCGCGCAAATCGCGCGTGGGATTGAACTCCGGCTCAGGTAGAACCCCGCGGAGCATCGTCGTCGGGAGCTTGTCGTAGCCGTAAATACGCCCGATGTCCTCAACCACGTCGTCCGCAATCTCAACGTCAGGGCGCCAGTCCGGCGGCTTCACGGCGAACGTCTCCGGCTCTGCGTACGAAACCTCGAATCCCAAATCACCGAGGATCCGCTCCACATCGCCAGGCGGCACCGGGATCCCAAGTACCTGCTCGATCCGCGAAGCCGTTACCATCACCGTCCGCCGCTCGGTCTTGCCGGGATACACATCGACCAGGCCGCTCGCCACCCGTCCGCCCGTGAGCTGCTCGAACAGGTGTAGCGCGCGGTGCTGGGCAAACTCGGGCATCTCCATGCCGAGGCCCTTTTCGAAGCGAAGCGAGGCCTCCGTCCGCAACTTCAGGTGGGTCGAAGTGCGGCGGATGTTCCCCGGCTTGAAGTTCGCGATCTCCAGCAGCACCGTCTTGGTCCTATCCGAAACCTCGCTGTTGCCGCCGCCCATCACCCCCGCGATACCGACCGGCCCTTCTCCATCGCAAATCAGTAGCATCTCGCTGTCGAACTCGCGTTCAACCCCGTCGAGCGTGACGAGCTTCTCGCCCTGCTTCGCTCGACGCGCGACAATTCGCTTGCCTCGGACCATGTCGTAGTCGAACGCGTGCAGCGGCTGCCCCGTCTCGAGCATCACGTAGTTCGTGATGTCAACCACGTTGTTGATTGGCCTCATGCCGGATTTCTGCAGCCGTTCCTGCATCCACGCGGGCGAAGGCCCGATGGTCACGTTCTCGATCAGCGATGCCGTGAACCGCCGGCAGAGGTCCGGGTCTTCAATCGTCACCTCGATTGCGTCCTCCACCTTCCGCGTCGACTCTCCGTGTGACGAATCCGGTTCGCGCATCTTCTTGCCGGTGATCGCTGCCGTCTCCCGCGCAAATCCGAGCACTCCCAGGAGGTCCGCCCGGTTCGCCCACGTCGAAATGTCGAAGACGATGTCGCCAAGTTCCTCGACCAGCGGTCGCCCGATTGGTGCCTCCGGACGCAACACGAGGATCCCCTCGTGGTTGTCGCTCAGCCCCAGTTCTTTCTCGCTGAGCACCATCCCGGCCGAATCCACCCCGCGGATCGGCCGCAGCTTCAGCTTAGCCTTCTCGCCGGTGTGCCCATCAATCAGCTCTGCGCCTTCGGTCGCGAACGCGATCTTCTGTCCCACGGCCACGTTCGGAGCGCCGCAGACTACCTGCTGCTCGCCGTGCCCGGCGTTCACCGTCACCAGGCGCAGCCGGTCGGCATTCGGGTGCGGCTCAACCGCCAGCACCTCCGCCACCCGGATCTTCTCAGCGTCCCAGCTCGCGCCGATAGTCTCCCAGCCCTCGACTTCCGCGGTCGCATCGATCAGTAACCGAGCCAGCTCCGCCACCGGCAAATCCACATCCACAAACTCACGCAGCCAGTTCAAAGAGAGTTTCATCCAAGGGCCTCCGGCTCGTCGTTAGTCGTCGGTCGTCGGTCTTCAGTCGCACCAAGGCTTCGATCGATGGCTTTGATGAAAGCTGAAAGCATTTTCTTGATTGAGATGACCTGACCGGTCAGCGTCTCGTACTGAGTTTCCGCAACGTAACCCAGGTCTCGTGCCATCAAGAACTGGTACTCAAGTTCGGCGGCTGATCCAAGCGAAGTCCGAAGCGTCTGCCGGAACTCCCTTTCCGACTTCACCGATCCTTCGGCAATGTTCATTGGAACCGAACTCGCCGCGCGACGCATTTGAGACGTCAGACCAAACATCTCGTGTTTCGGAAACGCATCCGTCAGATGATAGACAGCCATGTTCAGTTCATGAGACCGCTTGAACACTTCATAATCCTGGTACGGTTTCAACTCGCAACCACCGTTTCTACTTATGACCTAAGACCGAAGACCTACGACCATCAGAACTGGCTCAAAAATCGCACATCGTTCGAATAAAACCGGCGAATGTCGTCGATGCCCCAGCGCAGCATCGCCACGCGCTCGACGCCGATGCCGAACGCGAACCCCGTCACTTTCGAACTGTCGTATCCTGCGGTTTCGATGATCTCGGGATGCACCATCCCCGCGCCAAGAATCTCGATCCAGCCTGTGCCGTGACAGGTATGGCAATCGCGCCCATCGCCGCGGCAGATGAAGCAGTCAATCGCCATCTCCACGCCCGGCTCAACGAACGGGAAGTAGCTGTGGTGGAAAATGATCCTTCGGTCGCTCCCGAACATCTGGCGCGACCACTCGTACAGCACGCCCTTCAGGTCCGTCATCCGGATCCCCTCGTCAACGGCGAGCCCTTCGATCTGCGTCAACATCCATTCGTGCGTCGCGTCGGTGGCCTCCTGCCGGTAGCACTTGCCCGGCACCACAACTCGCACGGGCGGCTCGGCCGTCCGCTCCAGCACGCGCACCTGGTTCGGAGACGTATGTGTCCGCAACAGCATGTGACGCTCGCCGTTGATAAGCGTGTTGACCCAGATGGTGTCCCACATGTCGCGCGCCGGGTGATCCTCCGGGATGCGAACGCCATCGAAGTTGTACCGATCCCACTCGACCTCCGGGCCTTCAGCCACGCGAAAGCCCATCTCGCCGAACGCCTTGAGGCAGTCGCGCATCGTCTGAGTCACGGGATGCAGCTTGCCGATGACCTGGGGACGGCCCGGTAGCGTCACATCCAGCGCGGACTCGCGGCTAAGTGCTTCCAGGCCAGCCTGCTTCAGCGCCTGCTGCTTCGCCTCGAGCGCAGCTTCAAGCGATTGTTTGAGTTTGTTCGCATTCGCACCGAAGCTTGCGCGTTCCTCGGCCGGGATGTCCTTTATCGAGCGCAGGAGGGCCGTCATTCGGCCGTCCTGCCGTCCAAAGAAGGTTATGCGCCATTGTTCAAGCCCGGCTTCATCCGAAGCCGAGGCGAGCGCTGCCAGCGCCTCTTCGCGCAGGCCCTCTAGGGACGGTGCTGTTTGCATGGGACTTCGAGTATACGGCGTTCCTTCGTTTACCGTCCGTGAACCACCCCGGTTCGCACTCCGTAATGTCTTGTCGCGAAATACCACTACCCTTGCAGTGGTGATCGCATCGTCTCCGGCACGGCCCTATCGCTGGCTGCCTACAATGTTTCTATGCATTGTGAGTCTCGCAGCCTTCGCGCTGGTCGCCTGTTCCAGCAGTCCCAAACCGAAGCCAATCGAGCCCGGCGGCACCGAAGTGGCTGACAAAACCAACACGACCGGCCAAAAGTCCTGGGCAGGCTCCGATCCAGCCCCCGCGATCCCCACCGGCGTCACCTGGTTCAACGTTTCGCGGCCCGTCACCCTCGAAGAACTCAGGGGCAGCGTCGTCCTCCTCGATTTCTGGACCCTCGGCTGTATCAACTGCCAGCACATCATCCCCGACCTCAAGCGTCTCGAATCCGAATTCGGCGACAAACTCGTGGTCATCGGTGTCCATTCCGGCAAGTACGCGACTGAGCACGACGACGACTCCATCCGCGACGCCATCAAGCGCTACGGACTTGAGCACCCGGTTGTAAACGATCCCGATTTCGTCATCTGGCGGGCCTTCGGCGCCAGCGCCTGGCCGACCCTCGTTCTCATCGACCCCGCCGGAAATCTCGTCGGCGGCCACGCCGGCGAAGGCGTTTACGAACTCTTCCAGCCAATCGTCCAATCCCTCGTCGACGAATTTACCGCGAGCGGCGTGCTCAAACCGGCTGCCGTGCCGCTTTCCCTCGATTCGTCGCCGGCCACTGCCGTCCTCTCCTATCCCGGCAAGGCCCTCGCCGACGCAGCCTCCAACCGCCTCTACGTCGCCGATTCGGGCAACAATCGCATTGTCGTCTCGACGCTCTCCGGCGAACTTCTCAAGGCAGTCGGCACCGGAAAGGAAGGCTTCGCCGACGGCGAAGCTGGCGAGGCCGAATTCCGCCAGCCTCAGGGCCTCGCTCTCTCTACCGACGGCAAGACGCTTTTCGTCGCCGACACACGAAACCACGCCGTCCGCGCAGTCGACACGACCACCTTCGTAGTCAAGACCATCGCAGGCACGGGCCAGCAGCTCAAAATGCTTCCCGGTCCGGATTCCGAAGCCCGCAAGACCGCCCTCTCCAGCCCTTGGGACGTCGTCGAAGTGAACGGCACGCTCTTCATCTCGATGGCTGGTATCCACCAGCTCTGGGCGATGAACGTCGCCGCCGGCACCATCTCCGTTTTCGCCGGCACGAGCCGCGAAGGCATCGACGACGGCAACCGCCGCTCCATGGCCACCCTCGCCCAGCCCTCAGGCATCACCACCGACGGCACCAACATCTACTGGGTCGACCCGGAGTCCAGCTCCGTCCGAACGACCGCGGCCGATGGCAGCGGAGATGTGAAAACGCTCGTCGGCACCGGCCTCTTCGACTATGGCGCCGCCGATGGGCGCGGCACCAAAGCCCAGCTACAGCACGCCCAGGGCGTCACCTACGACGACGGTGCGCTCTACATCTCCGATACCTACAACCATCGCCTGCGCGTCTACGACATCACCTCGCAGGAGGTCGGCACCGCTGCCGGTAGCGACCGCGGCTGGGCCGATGGCGTCGCTGGCAAAGCCAGGCTCGACGAGCCCGGAGGCCTCTCCGCCGCCAACGGCAGGCTCTACATTGCCGATACAAACAACCACCTCGTCCGCGTTTTCGATCCGGCGACTGGCCAGCTCTCCACGCTCACCTTTACCAACCTCGCTGCCATCGCCAACGCCAGCCCCGGTCAGGCCACTCGGGTCGACCTCCCAGCGGCCACCGTCTCGCCCGGAGCAACCAACCTCCGCCTCGTCTTCAGCTCACCCCAGGACTTCCACCTCAACGGCGCCGCCCCATCGAAAGCGACGCTCACATCGTCGAACCCGGCCGTGCTCTCCATCGGAGAATCCGAAATCACCTGGAACAGCGATGACTCCTCGGTCATCCTCCCCATCCCCGTCGCCCTCGCCGAAGGCAGCGCCAACCTCACCATCTCCGCTTCGGTCTACTACTGCCGCACGGGAGCCGAAGCCCTCTGTTTCATCGGCCAGTTCGAACTCGTTGTCCCAATTACCGTCGCCTCTACCTCGACAGCCGGCGAAATCGCAGTCTCTTACGAACTCCCCCCGGCCTGACCACCAACCTTGGAACCGAGAGCGTAAGCGACCGGCTACCCCGCCCTCCAGCGAAGCGCCGAGGGCCGCCAAGCCCCAACCTCCCGTCACACACTAGCCCTCCACCCGAGGCGCGCACGCCAGTAAGCGCGTCAACTGCTCACCCCCCACCATCGCCAACCCCCATCCACACCGCCCGCACCACCAAACCCCCTTCGCCCAGACTTGGGAGAAGGGCCGGGGATGAGGGAAATCCGCGCACGCAGCAATCCCGTCAACTGCCCACCCCCACCATCGTCACCCCCCAACCCACACCGCCCGCACCACCAAACCCCCTTCGCCCAGACTTGGGAGAAGGGCCGGGGATGAGGGACCACCGCCACCCCTAACGAACACCCAACCCCCAATCCACACCGCCCGCACCACCAAACACCCTTCTCCCAGACTTGGGAGAAGGGCCGGGGATGAGGGACCGCGCAACCAGCACGGGCGAATCCACCCCCCTGAGCGACCGTCGTACTATCAGCCAGGATGAACCCCTTCCTCGAAACAGCACGCCTCACACTCCGCCAATTCGAAGCGTCTGACCTCGACCACCTCGTCGCCCTCGATAGCGACCCTGAAGTAATGCGCTATCTCACCGGTGGCGCGCCAACCCCGCGCGAAACCCTCGAGACCACCATCCTCCCCCGTTTCATCGCCTCCTCCAGGAAATACGGCGGCCTCGGCTACTTCGCGGCCCTCCACCGCGACACAGCCGAATTCCTCGGCTGGTTCGCCCTCCATCCCAACGACGACACACCCCAGGACATCTCGAACTCGGCTATCGCCTCCGCCGCGAAACCTGGGGGCAGGGTCTCGCCACCGAAGGCGCTCAGGCTCTCATAGCGATCGGATTCCGCGAATTCAACGCCGCGAAAATCTTCGCCCAGACCTACGAAGACAACGCCGCCTCGCGCCGCGTCATGGAAAAACTCGGCATGACCTTCGTCCGCTCATTCCGCGTTACGTCCGCCGACCAATTCGCCAGCGCCACGTTCATTTCCGACGGTACCGCTCTGTTCCCCGGCCAGGACGTCGAGTACTCCATCGACCGCCACCACTGGCTCTCGCTGCAGCCACGCCCCTTGGAACCGCGAGCGTAAGCGACCGGCCGACCCACCCTCCAAGCGAAGCGCCGAGGGCCGCCAAGCCCCAACCTCCCGTCACACACTGGCCCTCCATCCGAGGCGCGCACGCCAGTAAGCGCGTCAACTGCCCACCCACCCCGAAGCCATCCTCGAACACGTCACCGCCGGCACCACCAAACACCCTTCTCCCAGACTTGGGAGAAGGGCGGGGGATGAGGGAAAACCGCCACCCCTAACCACGCCTCCATCCGAGGCGCGCACGCCAGTAAGCGCGTCGACATCGCGCCAGCTACGAACGCCAGCCCCAACGAACACGCCACCCCCCAACCCACACCGCCCGCACCACCAAACACCCTTCTCCCAGACTTGGGAGAAGGGCCGGGGATGAGGGAAAACCGCCACCCCAAACCAACGCCTCCATCCGAGGCGCGCACGCCAGTAAGCGCGTAAACAACGCGCCAGCAACGAACGCCCGCCCAACACCCAACCCCCC
>JBFWZP010000017.1:0-22688 GCA_050185215.1 Dehalococcoidia bacterium
CGTCGTCGTAGAGGCTCATCACCATGTCGAGCGCCCGCATCAGGCGAGGGTCGCGCTTGTCGAGGCCCTCTGCTTCGGCCGGGCGATGGGTCTGCATCCACATCAGCAGGCCGGCGGCGCCGCTCTTGTCGGTGATCGCCACTCCCGGCGGCCGGTTGAGCAGGCGGGTCGTATCGAACGGGTTGTAGATCTCCTCGTCCTTGATCATTCCGTCGGCGTGAATGCCGGCGCGGGTGACGTTGAAGTTCGAGCCCACGAACGGCAGCCGCTGGTCGACCACCTCGCCGATTTCGCGGTAGTAGTCGGCGATTTCGGAGATGACCGTGGTATCGATGCCGTGCGCATCTCCGGTCAAACCGATAAGCCAGAACACCAGCGCCTCGATCGGTGTGTTGCCGCTGCGCTCGCCGATGCCAAGAAGCGTGCCGTTGTTCGAGCTCGCGCCGTACAGCCAGGCCGAGACGGCGTTCGGGATGATGGCATTGAGGTCGTTCTGGCCGTGGAATTCGAGCGATTCGCTCGGCACACCGCCTTCGGTCTTGAGCAGGTGGGTGAGCCGCGGGATGCCGCGTGGGAGCGCGACGTGCGGGTCGCTCACACCGACGCCCATGGTATCCGGGTAGCGGACCTTCACCTGGATGCCAGCCTGCTTGCCGCGCTCCATCAGCGTCTGCACGAACGGCAGGACCACGTTGTAGAAGTCGGCGCGCGTGCTGTCCTCGATGTGGCAGCGCGGCGTGATCCCGTCCGCGAGGGCCGCATCGACCACCTGGAGGTAGCTCTTCATCACGTCTTCGCGGTTCGAATTGAGCTTCTTGAAGATGTGGTAGTCAGAGATCGAGGTGAGGATGCCGGTCTCTTTCAGCCCGGCGCTCTTCACCAGCTGGTAGTCGGCGAGGGTGCCGCGAATCCAACCGGTGATTTCCGGGAACCGGAAGCCCAGTTCCTGGCAGCGTTCGACCGCTTCGCGGTCCTTCTTTGTGTACAGGAAGAATTCCGATTGGCGGATCATGCCTTTCGAACCACCGAGGCGGTTCAGGAGCGAATAGAGGTGGACGATCTGGTCCGGCGAATACGGCGCGCGGCTCTGTTGGCCGTCGCGGAAGGTGGTATCGGTAATCCAGATGTCGTGGTCCGGGTCGAGGGGCACAGGCTCTTTGTGGAACTGCACCATGGGCGGGAGGGTATAGGGGAACTGGTCGCGGAAGTAATCAGGGCCAGTGGAAGATTCGTGGTCGGTCGGGTTTGCGTAGGTAAGCCAGGAAGAAGCCATTGTCGGCGGTCTCCGTTTGTTGAATGTGCTGATTGTATACAATCACATTTCACTCACCCGGTGCTACTTGAAATTCGAAATATCTCGGCTTCGAGGTATAGCCCTCGCGAAGGATGTCAAACTCGGCCCCGTCGGACGCGTCATCAGAGCGGATTCACGCTCACGTCGTAGGGGCGTATTGCAATACGCCCTACCACCACATGGCGGTTGCCGGTTCCCCACCATCCCGCCACGCTCTACACTCGCCGCCACTATGAGTGAATCCGAACAGCTAGTCATCGAAGAGCGGCGCGGAGGTGTCCTCTGCATCGCGCTCAACCGGCCCGAGCGCCATCACGCCCTCAATAACGCCCTCAGCGACGCAATCAGTGAGTCGTTGGAACGCGCCGCCGCCGACCCGGAGGTCGCCTGCGTCATCCTCACCGGCACGGGCGGGAAGGCCTTCTGCGCCGGCGGCGACATGCTCGAAATGAGCGGCGTGGAGCAGTCCCAGGCGGCAAAATCCCGCGGCGCGGGCGGGCTGTTCGGCGCGATTTCGCGCATGAGCGTGCCGGTGATCGCCGCGGTGAACGGCTACTGCTTCGGCGGTGGCGCGCGACTGGCCATCGGTTGCGATATCCGCATCGCCTCGACAAACGCGAGCTTCCGCCTGCCGGGCTCCGAATACGGCCTCGTGGTCGCGGCGGCTTCCCTCCCACGCCTCGTCGGTGCCGCCCGAGCGAAGGAGTTGATCTTCACGGCGCGGAAGTTCGGCGCGCAGGAGGCGTTCGACTACGGCCTCGTCACCTCTCTCCACGAACCGGGCGAACTAATGGACGCGGCCTGGGCCATGGGCGAAACCATCGCCGGCATGTCTCGCTCGGCAGTTGCCGAAGCCAAGCGCGTGATCGATACCGCCACGCTGTCCGACGAAGCGCGCCATATGGAAGATGACGCGAACAAGCGCCTCCGTGGCAGCCCGGAGCAGGTCGACCGCTTCCGCAACGCCACCCGCAAGGTCACGGGGAGGTAGCCATGGCCGGACCACTCGATGGCATTAAGGTCCTCGACTTCACCTGGGCGCTCGCCGGGCCTTATGGCGTGATGATCCTCAGCGACCTCGGCGCCGAAGTCTGGAAGGTCGAGACGGCCCACCAGAACGAAACGCGCCGAGGCGCAGGGCCCTACGTCCACGGCGTGAGCACCTACTTCTTCTCGGTCAACCGCGGCAAGAAGAGCATCATGCTCGACCTGAAGACACCGGAGGCGAAGGAGATCATCTACAGGCTCGTCGAGCAGGTGGATGTCCTCACCGAGAACTTCTCGCCGGGGACGATGGAGGGCCTCGGCTTCGGTTACGACAAGATGAGCGAGATCAATCCGCGGCTGGTCTACGCCTCCACCTCCGGGTTCGGGCAAACCGGACCCTACCGCAAGCGCGGTGCCGTCGATGCTATCGTCCAGGGCATGGGCGGCGTGATGAGCATGACCGGCCACGAAGGCGGCAGGCCGGCCCGTGCCGGCTACTCAATCGGCGACATGGGCGCCGGGATGTACACGGCTATCGGCGTGCTTTCGGCGCTGGTCGAGCGCGACCGTTCAGGCATGGGCCAGCACGTCGATGTGGCGATGCTCGATTCGCAGGTGGCACTGATGGAGAACGCGATGGTGCGCTACACCTCCACCGGCGAGGTGCCTGGTCCGGTGGGCTTGCGCCACCCGCTAAGCACGCCGCACCAGGCGTTCCCGGTGAAGGACGGTTGGGTTGTGGTCGCGAACGTGAAGGACCACAACTGGGACATCTTCTGCGCCACCATCGGCTGCGATGAACTGGCCACCGACGAACGATTCAAGACGAACCCGGGCCGCACGAAGCACTACGACATCCTCGAGCCGATCCTGTTCGAGGCCTTCCGCCAGAAGACCAAGGCCGAGTGGCAGGAACTCCTCAGCCCGTTCGCCCTCATCGGCCCCATGAACCGCGTGGACGAAGTGGCCGCCGACCCGCAGGTGGCCGCGCGCGACATGCTCGTCGACCTGCCGACCTGGACCGGTGGGACGCTGCGCGTGGCGAACACTCCGGTGAAGCACTCGCGCACCCGCGGTGGGGCCTTGAGGGGAGCCGCGAAGCCTGGCCAACACAACGCCGAGATCCTCGCCGCGGCCGGCTACAGCGACGAGGAGATCGCGAAGCTGATCGAATCTGGAGCCGTCGGCACGTTCCGCGATTAGCTGGACCCGATTTGCGCTGGACAAACCTCATAGAATTGATTCGTGCGAGACGACCAAAAGCACGAACTGCAGGTGTTCACGGCCGACTTCGCCGATGGCGAAGTGGCTTCGCGGCGCCGGCAAGGTCTCGCGCGATTCTCGCGCACCGAGTGGCTACTGGTAGCCGCCTTCTTCAGCGCCTGGGCGGCCTACCTCGCCTGGGCATTTCTGTTCTAGTTCGAGCGGAGGGCAACTATGGGCCGCTTTGGGTTCTGGACATCGATCCTGTTGCTGCTCGCCGGCATGAGCCTGGCGATGATGGCTTGCAGCGAACGAGACAACGTCACGCCCACCCAATCGGTGTTCCCGGACATCGAAGCGACCTGTACTGCCTCGCCCAAGTCCTGCATGACGTTCGTGGGCCCCTCGTTCTTCCGGGAGATGGGGCGCGCCATGGAGGGCGCCAAAACCTACCAGATCACCGCCAACCAGGAGAACCTCGTCCTCCCCCGCTGGGGCGGCTCCGATGGAGGCAGCGTCTCGGTCGACCTCTCGGCTGAGGCCGCGGTCGCTGACCTTCGCCGCACCGGCGATGGCCAGTACGCGATCGTCCTCACGGACGGCGAGACCTACTTCAAGCGCGAGACCTGCCCCGATTGGACCAGGATCCAGGACGGCGCCGATGTGCTCGCGCCGTTCATCATCACCGCGGACGAACTCTCGCGGTCGAAGGTGCTCGAAGTCCTGAAATCACCGCCCGGGAGCCCGTTGCTCACGGTCAAAGCCGACCTCGCCGGGCTTGGCGTGGTGACCCTCGAGGTGGATAAAACGACCGGCCTCCCCTTCCGCATCAGCTCAGATGAGCTCACGAACAACGGTAAGTCGCTCGCCTGGACGTTCTCAGAATGGGGCGCGAGCGTAAGTGTCCCGAAGGTGTCAACGGATCGGGTTGGCGGGCCCGGGGGGAACCCCTGCTGACACTGGGCCAGGCGGCCCGACTTGCCGCATCCTCTATGCTGATCTCATGAATAGCGGCGCAGGAGTGCCACAAACGCCCCTCATCACCGAGGTGGTAACGTCCGAATTGGTCGACGGCGAGACCGCCGAACGGCGCCGGGTGGGATTGAGGGCAGTCTCCCGATATGAGGTGCTGATTGTCCTTGCCCTCGGGGTCGCGTGGGCTGGATGGTTCATCTGGGGTTTGCTGTCATGACATGCGCATCGCGCGAGGAACCGGTTCGGCGGAAGTCGTCATGATTATTGGTAGCGTCAAAATCGATCAGTCGTTTACATCCGAATACACGGGACGGCGAAGTTGCTTCACGCCGCCGGAAGGGCCTCGCTCAACTCTCGTCAATCGAACGCGTGGTAGTCGCGGCCTTCTTCGGAGGCTGGGCGGGCTTTCTCGTGTGGACGTTCTTCTTCTAGCACCACCCGGTCGGGGTTCGGTAACGTGCTGACCCTGGACACAGCCGATCGCCGCTTCTACTCATGGCTCGGACTCATCTTCGGGCCGCTCTTCGTCCTCGGCGGATTCATCGCCGCCTTCACCATCGAAGGGGCGCTCTTCGTCTGGCTTGGGCTCGCAATGCTGGTGGCGGGAATCGGCCTCCGCACGCGGTTGTCGCTCGCTGCTGTGCTTGTGAGCGCCGCCGCAGTTCTCCTTGCCCTCTGCTCCTACACGCTCTTCGTCTACCCGCTTGGCTAGCGGCCTGCCCTCCCCACCGCTAGTCTTCCTCGCGTGAGCAAACCGAAGATCCTGGTGACCATGGGCGACCCTTCCGGGGTGGGGCCCGAAGTGACGGCGAAGGCGCTCGCAAAGGACGACGTCCGTGCACTCGCCGACCTGACCGTCGTCGGCTCGGCGAGAGTGCTGTTCGAAACCTGGCAACGCCTCGGCCTCGCAGGTCCACCGCCGCCCGTGACAGAGATCCCCGGGGTACCGGAAGGGCCATTCCCGGTCGGTGAACTCTCAGTTGACTCGGCACGAGCAGCACATGGCTGGATCGAACACGCCGCTCGCCAGTGCATCGCCGGGACCGTCGATGCGATGGTTACCGCGCCCGTAAACAAAGAGGCCTTCCAGTTCGCCGGCATCACCGACACCGGCCACCAGGAGGTGCTCCAGCGCCTCAGCGGCGCCGGGCACGTCGCCACCCTCCTCGCCTCGGGGAACCTGCGCTGCATGCACCTCAGCACGCACAAGTCCCTTGCCGAAGCCTGCAAATACGTCACCCGCGCCAACGTCCTCCGCGCCATCGATCTCACCCACGGCCACTTCGTCCGTTGGGGCATGCCCGAACCGCGCATCGCGGTGGCGGCACTCAACCCGCACGCCAGCGACAACGGGCTCATCGGACGCGAGGAACTCGACGAGATCGCGCCTGCCATAGCCGACGCCGTGGCGAAAGGCATCCGGGCATCCGGTCCGCACCCCGCCGATTCGGTCTTCAACGCTGCCATCGCCGGCAAGTACGACGTCGTCGTCGTGATGTACCACGACCAGGGCCACATCGCGATCAAGGTGCACGGGTTCGAACGCAGCATAACCGTGAATCTCGGCCTGCCCTTCATCCGCACCTCGGTCGACCACGGCACCGCGTTCGACATCGCCGGCAAAGGCATCGCGGATGAGACCAGCATGGTCGAGGCCATCCGGCTGGCAATGGGCCTGCTCGACGGCACCGCCTTCGCCTGACATTTTGGATGTAGGGCATTGTGTAGGGCATGCCCTACGTGATACCCTACATGGAGGAAGGAGGTGCCGCGATGGACATGAAAAAGACCAGCGTCTACCTGAGCGAAGAAGATCGCGAGCGCCTCAAGCGGCTCGCGGAACGCAAGGGCGAATCACAGGCATGGGTGCTGCGCGAAGCGCTCCTCGCCTACGACGCAGCCACCCCGGATAAGGACTACCAGATCTTTAAGATGGTAGATGATGCGCCTATCGCATCAAGTTCCTCACCCGAGGACCTTCAGGCGTACAACGACCGGCTCGATCGCGAAATGCGGGAGGGTCTGCTCCACAAGTACGAAGAAGAGATGCGAGCCGCCGAAGAAGCGATGAAGTCACGGCCTGCTCGTTGAGACTAATCGTCGATACCGGGCCAATTGTTGCGCTGGGCGATCCTCGAGACGTCCGCCGCGTCGATGCCCGAAACGCGCTTTCTGTGGAACGTGAGACCCCGGTCCTTTCGCCCTTTAGCGCCGCTGAGATCGATTACCATCTTCAGTCGTTGCGCGGACCACAGGGCAACTCTTGGTTCATTGCCGACCTCGCGGCGGGCAGATTTGAATTGCCAACCGTTTCGCCCCAGGAGCTGCGCGAAATCGAACAACTCAACCGCCGCTACCGCGACCTCAGCCCCGGGATCGCCGACCTGTCCATCGTGGTGCTCGCGGCGCGCTACCGGACAACCCGCCTACTCACCTTCGATCAGCGCCACTTCCGCCTCATCCGCCCACTCCAGGGCGGCGCATTCACGCTGCTGCCGTTCGACGACGATATCGAGCCGTGACCTGCTACAATCGATGGCAATGCACACGAATTTCGTGCTGCCGGTGAGAACAACCCCGCGTCCATCACGCGGGGCTGCCATTTAGCGCCTTTCCCAACCACCGCTTTCCCGTTTACCACCGCCCGATACCCTTGTGAGGAAAGGTTTCCTGCGCCATGCCGACTGACCGCGTCCAGCTTTATGACACCACCCTTCGAGACGGCTCCCAGATGGAGGGCATTTCCCTCTCCGTCGAAGACAAGATCCGGATTACGCGGAAGCTCGATGAACTTGGCCTCGAATGGGTGGAGGGCGGCTTTCCCGGATCGAACCCGAAGGATGCCGAATACTTCCGTCGCCTGCGCTCCGTCGAGTTAAAGAACGCGAAGGTCAGCGCCTTCGGCGGCACACGCAAACCGAACATCACCTGCGAAACAGACTCCAACATCCAGAGCCTCGTGGCGGCCGAAACGCCGGGCATCACGCTCGTCGGCAAGGCGAGCATGTACCAGGTCCGCGAAATCCTCGAAACCAGCGCCGAAGAAAACCTGGCGATGATTGCCGACACCGTCGGCTACTTCAAGAAGCTCGGCAAGACCGTTTTCTTCGATGCCGAGCACTTCTTCGACGGCTTCACCATGGACCCGGATTACTCGCTCCAGTGCCTGGCGACCGCCGCGCGGGCCGGTGCTGATGCGCTCGTCCTCTGCGATACCAACGGCGGCATGACCACGCACGCGATGCTCAAGGCGATCGAAGAGGCGCAAACCCGCGTACGCGACGTCCGTCTGGGCATTCACTGCCACAACGATGCCGGCCTGGCAGTCGCGAACTCCATGGCGGCGGTCGAAGCCGGCGTCTGGCAGGTCCAGGGCTGTGTGAACGGTTACGGCGAGCGTTGTGGTAACGCCGATATCCTCACCATTCTTGCCAACTTGAAGCTCAAGATGGGCCTCAACGTAGTCGAAGACGAGCAGCTCGCACGCCTCACAGAGGTATCGAACTACGTCTCCGAACTCGCGAACCTCGTGCCTAACGCGGGCGCTCCGTACGTCGGTGCGTCGGCGTTCGCGCACAAAGCTGGCTACCACGTCGCCGGGATCATGAAAGACGAGCGCGCGTACCAGCACATCGACCCCGGACTCGTCGGCAACTCCTCGCGGGTCCTGGTCAGCGAACTCTCCGGTCAGCGCAACTTGCTCATGAAACTGGAAGAACTCGGCATCGACTACCCCCTCACGCAGGACGAGATTCGCGCGCTGCTGGAAGTGGTGAAGGAGAAAGAGAGCCAGGGTTTCCAGTACGAAGGCGCCGAAGCCAGCTTCGCCTTGCTCGTGCGGCGTTCGCTCCCCGGCTACCGCGCCCCCTGGGAACTGGAAGACTTCGTCATCGTCGAACGCCGTCGCCGGAGCCAGTTCGGAGAATCGCTCAACGAGATGCTCGCCGAAGCCATGGTGAAAATCGTCATCGATGGCCAGCTGCAGCACACCGCGCACGAAGGCAACGGCCCGGTGAACGCCCTCGACGGCGCCGTCCGAAAGGCGCTCGTGCAGGTCTATCCGCAGCTCGAGAACGTCAAACTGGTCGACTACAAGGTCCGAATCCTGGACTCGCAGGCGGCGACTGGCGCGAAGACCCGAGTCCTCATCGAGAGCACCAACGGCTCGACCTACTGGACCACCGTCGGCTCCTCCACCGACATCATCGAAGCAAGCTGGCTTGCCCTCGCCGACGCGCTCGAATTCGCCCTAACGGCTGAGTAGGCGCTCGGGACTCGGAACTCGGAACTCGGAACTCGGAACTCGCTACACCTTCATCCAGTAGAGGTGCTTGCCGCGCATCACCTTCGCAAGGCGGCCCTGCTCGAACAGGTACTCAAGGTGCGCGAGCGTCTCGCCGACCGCTGAGCGCTGCATGTGCGGCTCGAAATCGGCGAGCGTGCCGGTCGCCCACTTCACGCGACCGGCGACTTCCCACGCGGTCGAACCACCGCTGTCGACGCAGCTGACCATCTCATTGAGGCGGATTTCGTGGTGCTCCTCAATCTCGATCACGCGCTTCTTCAGGTCATGGATTTCGAATTCGTGCGCCGGCAAAACGATATCAACATCAAGGTCGATAAGCAGGTGGAGCGAGCGCATGTAATCGCCGAGCGGGCTGCCGTGGGTCTGTGCGTGAATCGAGACGTTCGGCGTGATCGTGGGGAGGATATGGTCGCCCGTCAGGAGGATCTTGCGGTTCGGTTCATACAGGCAGATGTGCCCCGGGGAGTGCCCCGGGGTCCAGATGACTTCGAATTCGAAGTCCCCAACGCGGATGGTTTCGCCGCCCTTCACCTGCGTATCGGGCGGGACCGCCGCGACCATGCCGATCATGCCCATCGAGCCGCGGGACATGGTCGGCGTGTCAATCGCCGGTACGCCATTGCTCTCCATGAACCCGGCCATGTCGTCCATGAGGTTCTTGGGCGCGAAGTAGCGGGTCTTGATGACCTCGGCGTCCTTTTCGTGGATGACCAACTCGCAGCTTGAGAGCTGCTTCAGCCGGCCGGCCATGCCGTAGTGATCCGGGTGAACATGGCTGATGACGAGCTTGCTGATGTCGCTGGGGTGGGTGCCGTGCTCCTTCATCCCCTCTTCGAGGGCGGCATAAGCCGAATCAGTATTCCACCCGCAGTCCAGGAGCACCGTATCGCCGCCGTCCTTCAGCAGGTACGGGAGCACGTAAGGCAGGCCCTTGGTCACTCGCGGGTGTTCTTCGAGCTGGCGCCGCAGCATCTTGGCGTCTTCGAACGTGAATTGCGGAAATGGCGTGAGTAGCTGGTAGATACCGTCGATGATCTTCATGTACCGGGCACGGCCCCCTCGTGGCTCGCCGTCCGCAGACGGTTGGCGGCTCGCCCGATACTACAGGAACCTTCGCTCACTCGCGCCCACCGCCTCAGCCGACGGCGATCGCGGCAGCCCAGAGCAGCCCAAACAGCAGGTGGTACCGCGCCGTCGCCTTCAGGATCGGGTTCAGTTCGCGGCCACTCGTCCCGGCGAGGATCGCCCGGTACAGCCGGACCCCAAGCGGGACGGCGACAATGAGGGACACGACGGCCCACGGCGCCCCGGCAATGATTCCGACCGCCATGGCCGCCCAGGCGTCAAACAGCAAAGCCCCGTACCACCAGCGCGTGCCGCGATCGCCCATGATGACGCCGAGCGTGGTCTTCCCCGCCCGGCGGTCGGTCTCGATGTCGCGCAGATTGTTCACCACGAGGATGCACGTAACGGTGCAGGCCACCGGCAACGACGCGAGTACGGCGAAACCGCTTACGTCTTTCGCCTGCACGTAATACGTGCCAATCACGGCCACCAGCCCGAAGAACACGAAGGTGAACAAGTCGCCTAGCGCGTGATAGCCGACGGGCCAGGGACCGCCCGTGTAGACGATGGCGCCCGCGATGCTCGCGAGTCCCACCGCCACGATGACCCAACCTGCTTCGTACGTGAGGTAGATGCCGCAGAGCGTGGCAGCAGCGAACGCAAGCCACATCCCGAGCTTCATTTGCGCCGGAGTTAACAGCCCGAGTGCGGTCGCGCGCGGCGGACCGAGGCGGTCAGCGGTGTCGGCGCCGCGTTCGAAATCGAAGACATCGTTAGCGAAGTTCGCGCCGACCTGAAGCGCGATTGCGCCAATCAGTGCTGTCGCCGCAGGACCGGCGGAGAACGCATCATCGTGGTAGGCGGCCGCTGACCCGACAACCACCGGCGCAACCGCCGCCGTGAGCGTCGGAAGGCGAACCGCCATTTTCCAGGCGCCGGCCTTCCCCGGAGCCGTGGCCGCCGCTGCTGTCACGAGCGGACCGCGCTGATTGCCTGGATGGCGCCGAACATCGGCGTCTTCTTCTGGATTTTGCGGAATCCTGCATTCATCAGCATCGCCACAAGTTCACCCTGTTCCGGCAGATAGACCGCCGACTGCGGAAGATAACGGTAAGCGGCGTCGCGTCCTATCCACCCACCCAGCCGCGGCACGATACGGTCGAAGTACACGCTGTGCCCCGCGCGGACGACGGGATTCCGAGGCCGATCGACTTCAAGAAGTCCTATCCGGCCACCCCGCCCCACGACGCGCCCCAGTTCCTGGATCACGGGTTCAATCGCGACGAAGTTGCGCAGCGCGAACCCCGAAACGGCCGCGGTGAAGCTGCCATCCGCGAACGGCATCCGCAGGGCGTCTCCCTGGAGCCAGAGTCCCAGGCCGGGCGTACGTTCGTTCGCGGCCAGTAACATCCCGCGGGAGAAATCGAGCCCGACAGTCTCCGCGGCACGCTTGCGGCAGTGCTCGGCGAAGTCCCCGGTCCCACATGCAAGGTCGAGCACACGGTCGCCCGGCCCGATCTCCAGCCGGTCGACCAGGGCGCGCCGCCATCGCTGATCCGCGCTGAACGTCATTAGCCGGTTGACGCGGTCATAGCGCGGCGCGATGCGGTCGAACATCGCTCGCACGGACGCTGCTTTTTCTTCAGGCGCTGGAAGCACGCTCACAACGCCACCTATCTTCTCGCCGGATTTCGTTAGGGGACGTACGGACGCTGACTTTCCACAACCTTTCTCTGGGTAATTGTGACGCCACACACAAACTTCCGGGGGACTGCATGAAGAAATGGATGCTCGGCGTACTCGCGATCCTGGCGCTCGTGGGCGCCGTGGCTTGCGGCGACGACGATGACGGCGACACCGGCGGCGATACCACTCAGGCGCCCAAAGAGTTGAAAGACGTGACCGTCGGATACATCCCCATCCTTATCGATGCGCCGTTCTTCGTCGGCATCGAAAAGGGCTACTTCAAAGACGAAGGAATCAACATCAAGCTCGAGCGGCTCGCCGGCGGGGCCGACATGCTCGTCCAGACGGCCGCCGGCAACTTCGATATCGGTTCCGGCGGCATCGGCGCCGCGGTCTTCAATGCGGCGTCTGCGGCCATCGAAGCGAAGCAGCCGGTGCCGTTCGAAATCGTCGCGCCCCTGCACTCGGAGAAGCCGCCCGTGACGACCCCGCTGGTCGTGAGCAAGGCCCGCTATGACTCTGGCGAAATCACCAAAGTCAGCGACCTCAAGGGCAAGAAAGTCTCGATTAATGCCAAGGGCGCTTCCACCGAGTACTGGCTCTACCGCGCGCTCAAGGGCGGAGGCCTGAAGTACAACGACGTCGACCTCCAGGTGGTTGGCTTCAACGATGTCGCCGCCGCCCTGGAGAACAAGAGCATCGATGGCGCCATGCTCGGCGAACCCCTGGCGACTCTCGGCGAGGACAAGGGCCTCGTCAAGGTCCTCTCCGAAGACTTCGTCAACGGCGACCAGCCGACCGGCGTGTACTGGAACCGCTCGTGGGCCGAGAAAAACCCCGAACTCGCAGAGGGCTTCCTGCGTGCCTACCTCAAGGCCGTTGGCGACCTGGAAAACGGCGGCTGGCAGGACGATGCGATCCTCGCCATCCTTGAGCAATACACCCAGGTCCCCGCTGACGTCATCAAGCGTGCCGCGCGCCCGTACAACGATCCCCAGGGCAAGCTCAACATCCAGAGCTTCCGCGATCAGGAGAAGTTCTTCGGCGACCAGGGATTGCTGACGTACAAAGGCGAGCTGGACTTTGACCTCTTCATGAAGACCAATTAGCCCCAGAGTGACCGATTCCGACCAGCTGGCTATCCGCGGCCTCACCGTTGACTACGGTGGGGCCGGCGGCGTTCGCGCCCTCGAGAACCTCGACCTCACCGTCGAAACCGGCTCCTTTCACGCGCTCCTCGGCCCCAGCGGATGTGGGAAGTCCACGCTCATCAAGGTGTTGGCAGGCCTGGTCCGGCGTTCCGGCGGCGTCTTCAGCCTCCCCGGCGACGGGACCGTCGCCTATGTCCCGCAGGGCAACAGCTGCTTCCCCTGGCTGCGTGCCGAAGAGAACGTGGGTTACGGTCTCCGCCTGCGCGGCGTCGGAAAGGATGAACGGCTGCGGCGCTCGCGATCGTTGTTGCGGTCGCTGGGCCTGGAACAGTTCGCCCGGGCGTTCCCTGCGCAACTCTCCGAGGGCATGCGTCAGCGAGTCGCTATCGCTCGTGCGTTCGCGGTGGAATCGCCCGTGCTCCTGATGGATGAGCCCCTCTCGGCGCTCGACTTCCAGACGAAGGCCGGCGTTCAGTCGGAATTGATGCAGCTCTGGGCCGAGCGGCGCTGCACCGTCCTCTACGTGACCCACGATATCGACGAAGCGCTAACGCTCGCCGACCGGGTATCGGTGCTTTCCGCGCGCCCCGGCCGCATTGCCCTCGCGGAGGAGGTCCCCTTCCCCCGCCCGCGAAACCACGCCACCCTGCGTGAGCAACCGGGCTATGGCGCCCTCTTTCGAAAACTCTACGAGGCGCTGGAAGCATGAAAACGGCCACAGCGCTGGCGCGGACGTTCGCCATCGGCCTGATCCTGCCGATCGGGCTCATCCTCTTGTGGCAGTTGGCAACGAGCCAGCGATGGATAAACCCCCTCTTCTACCCGGCGCCCTCGGACGTCCTGCGGCGCACCTGGGACCAGGTAACGGATGGCAAGCTCCCACAGGACACCTGGGCCACCACCCAACGCCTGCTCTGGGGCTTCCTCTTCGGTGCGCTGCCCGGACTGGTGGTTGGCCTGGCTGCGGGCGTTTCCCGCCTGGTTCGCCAGCTGCTGTATCCGCTCGCGACCGCGCTCTACGTGGTACCGCGAATCGCGATGCTGCCGCTAGTCCTGGTGGCCTTTGGCATCAACGACGAAGCCCGGATCTTCATGGTCGCTTTCAGCGTGTTCTTCATCGTCTTCTTCAGCGCGCTCTCCGGCGTCGAACAGGTCGACCGCACGTACATCGACGCGGCCCGCGCGTTCGGCGCCGGGCCGATTCGGCTGGCTACCAGCGTGCTTCTCCCCGGATCCGCGCCGACCGTGTTTTCGGGCCTTCGTGTAGCGATGGGCTTCGCCTTGATTGTGATCGTCGGCACCGAGTTCCTCGCCTCGAACGATGGCCTGGGGGCTCGCATCTGGCAGAGTTACCAGATATTCGACTTCCCGACCATGTACTCCGGAATCATCGCCGTGACGGTCCTCGGCGTGCTCCTCGCCTGGGCGCTGCTCATCATCGAGTGGCTCGTTGTGCCGTGGCGGCGTCAGCGGTAGTCACCGGTACGAGAGATCAGCCACCATCAACGAGTGGTCGCTCAGGCCACTCAGGCGGACGTCGTGGTTATAGAAGCACCCTTCGATCGCGAAATGCCTGCTCACGAGGATGTGGTCCAGGCGGTAGCCGCCCGTCCGGCCGCGGTTCTTCCAGTACCAGCTCGACTCGGCCACCCCAAAGCCGTTGCAGGCGCGGAACGCATCCACCATGCCGTCGAACAGTCCGAGCTCCGCGGCCAGAGCCCGTTCGTGCTTCCTCCGCGAAAACGGCGTGATCACCCCATCGGCCGTTTCCGCGTTCGGTGAATTGAAGTCGCCGCAAAGGATGTGGGGCCATTCAGCTGCGCGCCGGATGCGCCGTGCAACCGCTTCCTGCGTGGGAATCTTGAGCTGGTCGTCGCGAGCCGCGCTCGGGACGTAAAGGCCCACAAGTTCGAAATCCGGCCACGGCCCGGCGACCGTCCGCGCCACGGCAACCTCCGGCGCAGGCGCTGCGAGAGGCGCGGCGTCGAGGAAGGGCCAGCGGCTCGCCGCCGCAACGAAGCGGCCGAGCGCCGGAGCGTACCCTTCTTCGCAATGGTCCAGGCTGGTGGCGAAGTGCGGCAGCCCTCTCGCAGCCAGCAGTGCCGCCATCTCCGCGAACCCGGCGGCACGGACCTCCTGGAAGACCGCAACGTCGGGCGCCAACGCCAGCACGGCCTCCATCTGCGCATCAACGCTGCGCCGAAAGTTGAGATTCCAGGTCACAACCCGCATGTGTGATCTCTACGCGCCGGGGAGCCAGCCCGGCAAGGAGAGTTCAGCGGCCATCCGCTTGAGGAGATCCAGGCGTTCCCGGTGCCATTTGCTTGCGAGGCCGCTCGAGCTTGGAATCACCCACGGGATCGTCGCGCCAATACGCTCCGGTTGCGCCCCATACTCCCGCGAGGCCAGATCCTTCGCAGACAGTTCGAGCGCATGGCGCCCGAAGTGCTGGTAGATGCCCCGGCCACTGAAGCAGGCGACTCGCGGCTGGTGTTCCAACAATTCCTCATGCAACCGCAGCGCCCCTTCTGCGATCTCCTCGCGCGTCAGGTGCTCCGCTCGAACTGTGGGCCGGCAGCAGAGGTCGGTGAAGCCGATGCCGGCCTCCGCGGGCAGCAGGCCATCGTCCTCCGGACGCACGTCCCGCCCGGCGATTCCCGATTCGCTCAGCTGCACCCAGAAGCGGTTGCCCGGGCGGGCATAGTAGTGCCCAGCCTCCGCCGAATAGATCGCCGGGTTGTAGCCGATGAAGACGACCCGGAGGCCACGCCGAAGCAGGTGAGGCAGGGTGGGACCGCTGTACAACTCGCTCATTCGATGGCGAACCGCACGCGCGGGTCGGAGAGGTGGAGTGCTTTTGGAGTCAGCGGCTCGGCATCTTCCGGAGGGTATTCGACGACGAAGTGGAGCTCGATCTCGGTTTCCGTGGAAGCCGGCACGGTCTCGAACGGCGCGCCATTCGTGGTAGCGTCGGACGCCTGGCGCCAGTTGTCGAGCTCGTCGAATTCGAGCGAGAAATCAGTCACCTTCGGTTGCCATTGGTCTTCCGATACCACCACGATCGTGACGAAGTAGTCTTCGCGGCGCATGCCCGCGGCCGCCTCGCCAAGCGGTTCGGATGCCTGCCCGAGGTTGGAAATGCGGATGGCCTTGCCATCGCCGCGGTAGAACTCGTCCGCGGCGACTTTCGTCTCGCCGTAGTAGTGGCGAAGGATCGGCGGCAGCGCGTAGACGCCGACCATGATCCCCACGAGCACGCCCAACACCCCGCCCCAGATGAGGCACCCGGAGCGCTTCGCCTGCTCTTCGGAAGGCTGTTCGATTCGACGGCGAACCTGCTGCGTCACCCGTGTATTGAGCAACGAGCAGCGAGCAATGAGCAACGCGAGCGGGCTCGCTCCCCCGTTCCCGAGTCTCCCGTACAATCGCGAGAAATGGACCGAGAGCAGATCCTCAACGAAGCGTGCGCAATCGCCGCGACGCAGCCCGGCGGCACCCTCGCAACCACCCACGCGGAAGACGGCACACCCTACGTTACCTTCGTCCTCTTCCATCTGCGCCCGAACGGCGAGGTCCTGTTCGGCAGCAACACCCGGCCTCAGCATGCCCACAACATCGCGGCCACACCGGAGGTTTCCTTCCTGATCGATAACCGCGAGGTCATCCGCGGCGACTGGACCGCCTTCAATCGCATCGTGATCGAGGGCCGGGCTCTTGAGGTCCAGAAAGAAGACTCCGAATACGGGACGTTGATCGACGAATTAGGTTCAAAGAACAGCATGGCAGCCGTGTTCACCGACCGGGGGACGCTCTTCCGGCTCGTCCCGCGGCGTCTGCTCCTGATGAAGGGCTTCGAACCCCAGCGCAACGTCGTCGAGTTCGACTAACCGGCGAGAAGCTCGACAGCGCGGCCGACGCCGTCCATTCCGAATCCAGAGACTACCCCACGGCACGCACCGGAAACCGGCGATTGAGTCTCGCCGTCCCACCGCACCATCCGCACCTCGATGCACGGCGCGCCGCGTTCGCGGATGGCGTTGGTCAGCGAGTCGAGGTCCTCAGCGTCCAGGCCGTCAGTCACCACCACGGCGGGCGCGTCACTGGCACGCAGCGAGATGACTGCATCGACCGCCGTGTGGAAGTGGACCAGCATCATCCCGCCTGGCAGCGACGGAGCAGGCAAAGTTCGGGGCACGAGGACGAGGACGGCCGTCACAGCGCCGGCCCGGCAGCATAGATCGGTTCGAAACCGGTGACGCCTTCCTCGGCGAGCTTCCAGACCGCTTCCTCGCCCAGGCCAAGCAGGCCTTCAAACACCTCGAAGTTGTGCTCGGCGAACATCGGCGCGGCACGGAACACCGCCGCCGGCGTCTTTTCGAACCGCCAGGCATGGCCGGGAAACATTCGCGTCCCGGCAACGGCGTGTCGCACGGGCACGAAGTAGCCGCGGTCGTTCAGGTGGTTGTCCGCGAAGATCTCCCAGTTGGCCATCACGGGCGCCGCGGGTACCCCGGCATCCTGCAGCAGGTCGGCGGCAGTCAGGTGGTTATGCGTGAGCAGCCACTTGCGCAGCGCTTCTTCGCCGTGCCCTCCCACAACAGCCGCGATCCGGTCGGCATCGGCCTGGTCGCGCACGGTAACCGCGAGCCAGCAATCGTTTCCGGCCGTGGGGAACGTCCCCTGGAGGATCCAGCCTTCACCCCACTGCGAACCTTTGGGCACCGGGACTTCGCCGGAAGTCGTGTACCGGAGGAAGTCCTGGGACAGGAACGGCTCGACAGCCTCGAGCAGCGCCATGTCGATCCACTGGCCGCGACCTGAGAACCGGCGCGCGTTCAGGGCCGCCAGGATCGCGACCGTCGCGTGGTTCCCGGAGACCGGGTCCGCGTAGAAGCTGCCGGTACCGAAGAACTTCGTGTCGTCGTAGCCGAGGATGCTGCTGAGGCCGCTCGTCGTCTCGATATTGCTGCCGTAGGCGGAGTAGTTTCGTTCGGGCCCGGACGAGCCATAACCCGAGAGCGAACACATCACGATTCGCGGGTTCGCGGCGCTGAGCTGTTCGTACCCCAGCCCGAGTTGCGTCATCACTCGGGCGGCATTGTTCTCAAGCACCACATCCGCCTGCTTCACCAGCTCGATGAAGAGTTCCTTGCCGCGGGGTTTCGAAAGGTCGAGCGCAATGCCGCGCTTGTTCCGGTTGAGCTTGTTGAAGTAGCCCGAACGGTGGAAGAAGTCGGGCCAGACATCTTCGCCCGGGTAGATCAGCGCCCGCGTGGCGGGCTTGGTCTGGAGTTCGACCTTGATCACATCGGCGCCCAGGTCGCCGAAGTGACGGCCCGCGATGGGGCCTGCCCAGTTGGCTGTCACCTCGATCATCCGCAGGCCGTCGAGAGCGCGCGCAGCCGTGTGTTCGGCAATCTCGGGTTTCGTGTCCGGGCGCGCTGGCAACGGGATCGAGCCGCCCAGGATCTGCACCGTGTGGGCGCCGAGCCTCGGCGCCCGGCCGGGGTTGTCGCAGGGAGTGCCAGTGATCTTGTACGGGAATCCCGGCGCGGTGAACTGTTTCCCGTCGGCCTCGATGGTGCGGAACCACTCACGCGCCGCCAGCTGTTCGCTGACCGCGACATCCGCCATGGTGTTCACAGGCGAAGCTGCGATTCGGAGCTCCTGGCAGGCGTGATACACCTCCTGCTTGGTGTGCTTCGAAGTCCATTCTTCGAAGATGGCGAAAAGCTCCGGGAAGCGCCCCACCCAGTTGAGCGGCATCGTCAGCGACTCATCCTCAAGCAGGTCGAACCGCTCCATCAGGATGAACAGGTTCGGGTAGGGGGCGAGGTTGAACAGGTACACGAAGCCATCGGAGCAACGGGCATAGAGGCTTCCCGTCCGTTGCTGGACCTTGCCCATGTGGGTCCACATGGAAGTCAGCCAGGCGTGGTCGTTCAGGGTGGCTTCCTGGTGGGAGATTTCGACGCATTGGCCCTCGCCTGTCTCCCGGGCATGCCAGAGGCCCGCAACCGCCGCAACGCCGGCATGCAACCCGGCGTGAAACTCGGCCTGGTGACCGGGAAGCGAGAGCGGTTCGCGCGCCGGGTCGCCGCCGAAGTAGAAATAGCCGCCGGTGGCCCACTCCGTGAACGGGGTCGCCTGCCACGAGCTCTTCTCTCCGCTCCGCCCGTATGGCGAAAGCGAAATCACGACCGCAGCCGGATTGGCGTTCCGGGCCGTTGTTTCCAGGTCGTCAGCCTCCGCGCCGAGCAGGTCGTGGATGACGATGTCGGCCCGGGCGAAGAGCCTCGCAAGCTCCGACGAGTCGGGTGACGCGACCACGCTTCGCTTGCCCGCGTTGAGGTAGTTGAAGAACGCACTCTCTCCGCCAACCAGCGGAGCGGAATTGCGCAGCGGGTCGCCGGATTCGGGCTCGACCTTGATGACCATCGCACCAAGGTCGCTCAGGAGGAGGCCGCAGTACGGCCCGGACACGTTTCTTGCGAACTCGAGGACGACGACATCGGAAAGCGCTGGCATGGCGTGGAACGGTAGCAGGATTCGAAGGCGAATGCCTCCCGCGGCGGATTGACCGCCCCTTGCCGCGGCCCCACGATTCTTTAACGCGAGTGACAGAGCCCGAACACCGACACGATCCCATGGCCGCCCTGCGCCAGCGCAACTTTCTCCTGTATTCGATCGGGAGGATCTCATCGGGCATGGCGATGACCATGCTCAACGCTGCCATCGCCTGGCAGGTTTACGAAATCTCCGGCTCCGCATTCCAACTCGCCATGATCGGGCTCGCGCGCTTCGGCCCGGCACTCGGTCTGTCACTCGTCGGCGGCGCGGTCGCGGATGGCCACGACCGCAAGCGAATCGTGATGCTCACGCAACTGGCCCCGCTCATCACTTCGCTCGCGCTCTTCATCGCGACCATTACCGACAACATCGCACTCCCGATGATTTACGGGCTCGTGTTGTTCATCGCCATCGCGAACTCCTTCGAGAACCCCGCACGCCAGGCGTTCCTGCCGCAGGTGGTCTCGAAGGAGACGTTCGCGAACGCCATCGTGGTCAGTTCCACATTGCAGTCATTTGCTTTCGTGACCGGCCCAGCGCTCGGCGGCCTGCTCATTGGCACGATCGGCGTCGATGGCGCCTACGGGGCGCACATGGCCCTCATCGTCATCTCAATTGCATCGCTGGTCTTCCTCAGGCTGCGGGAGCAGGAGGGCGCCCGCCGGGCCGTGAGCCTTTCCGCGATCAAGGAGGGGATCCACTTCGTTTGGACCCGCCAGGTGCTGCTCGGCGCGATGACCCTCGACATGTTCGCCGTCATTTTCGGCGGGGCCACCGCCCTCCTCCCCATTTACGCCAAGGACATCCTCAAGGTTGGCGGCCTGGGCTACGGCATCCTCTTCGCCTCGCTCGATGCCGGCGCGCTCGTCATGGCCGTTGCGCTCGTGTTCCTTCCGCCGATTCGCCGGGCGGGCCGGTCGCTCCTCATCACCGTCGCGCTGTTCGGACTGGGCACGATCGTCTTCGGGCTCTCGCGAAACATCTACCTCTCCGTGGCGACCTACATGTTCATCGGCATGGCCGACCAGGTCAGCGTCGTCCTTCGCCAGACCACCGTGCAGCTGAGCACGCCAGATGACCTGCGTGGCCGGGTGAGCAGCGTGAACGGGCTCTTCATCGGCGCCTCGAACCAGTTGGGAATGGTCGAATCGGGCCTCGTGGCCGCCGCCACCAGCGCCACGTTCGCCGTCGTAAGCGGAGGGATCGGCTGCCTCGCGGTCGTTGGATTCGTCACCGCGAAGCTGCCTGGCCTGCGCCGCTACGAGATCGACCGCTCAGCGCCCCACTCCAGCAGCAACACCGCGCACCGTCCCATCCCGGCGGCCGTAGCCGCGGGAGACAGCCCGCCCGCGAAATCGCTCGTGGACTAAGCGTCCTCGACGGTCCCGGCGGCGCGATGGTAAGCACCGTTGAACACCCCATAGGCGCCGCAACGCGTGCAATCTACATTGTTGCCGTAGCAGCAGAAGGTGCGCTCGAAGTTGCCGCCCTCGCCCATGTAGAGCGGAAGCATGTTGTGGCGAAGCCCGCAGGTTTCACCGTGCTCGCCGGTCACTTCCATCGAACGATCCGACTTCATCAGTTCGAGTGCGCCGATGTTCGTCTTCACTCGGTGCGGGTACTTCTCCTTGATAGCGATCACCTGGTCGATGACGGCGTCACGGTCCCGCAGGTCATGCCATCCCAGGCCGGTATCGTCATCCACGCTCGGCACATAGAACGTGAACGCGATGCCAGTCACCGGCCAGTCCTTCACCTCTTCGACGAACTCCTCGATCCCCGCAGAATTCTGCGAAGTCACCGTCATCTGGAGCATCACCGTCGTGCCGTCGTTGGGGTCGCGGGCGAACACGGCTTCTTTCACCTTGTCGAACACGCCTTCGCCTCGGATGGGGTCGTTCATCGCCTTCGGCCCATCGAGCGAGACAGTCACCAGGTGGCCCGGCACCGAGGGAATGCCGTACGTGCCATTCGTGACAATCGAAGAGCGCTCGAACAGCGGCATCGCCTGCATCACGAGGTTCTTGCGGATCATCGGTTCACCGCCCATGAACAGCATCGACTTGATGTTGTGCTTGTCCCGGAGCTTCTCAAGCTGCGCGAGCATCGTCGCGTCGTTCATCTTGTCTTTCGGCTTGTTGGGGTTGTCGGCCCGGAACACGAAGCAGTGCGTGCACGAAAGGTTGCAGACGTTGGTCACGTTCACGAGCGCCCCGGGGTAGTCCCGTTCGCCGAAATCGGTGGGCTCGCGAATGTCCTCGATAGCGATGATGTTGCTCATGTGCCCCTCCGGCCGCTGTCATCTTCACGATACACCGCGAGAAGCGTTTCCGACGCAAAGGACGCCAAGGTCACGAAGACTTCCGAAAGAATCTTCGTGTCCTTTGTGCTCTTCGCGTTTGAATTGTTCGACAGCACCATCGCCGGAACTCACAATCCGCGCATGTCCTACGAACACATCGCCTACGAAGCCACCGATGGTGTCCTCACCATCACGCTCGACCGGCCCGAACAGCTAAACGCCTTCACCGGCACCATGCAGAACGAGTTGATCGATGCCTGCGACCGCGCCGACGCCGACGACAGCATCCGCGCCATCATCGTCACCGGGCGGGGGCGCGGCTTCTGCGCCGGCGCCGACCTTTCCGGCGGCCCGAACACGTTCGCCCGGGACCGGGGTACGACCGACCCATCGAAGTACCGCGACGGCGGAGGGCAGCTCACCCTTCGCATCTTCGAACTGAAGAAGCCGATCATCGCCGCGATTAATGGCCCGGCGGTCGGCGTTGGCATCACCATGACTCTCGCGATGGACGTGCGCCTCGCTTCCGAAAACGCTCGCATGGGCTTCGTCTTCGCGAAGCGCGGGATCGTCCCGGAAGCCTGCAGCTCATGGTTCCTCCCCCGGATCGTCGGCATCTCTCAGGCAATGGAGTGGGTCTCGACCGGCCGGGTGTTCGATGCCCAGGAAGCGCTCGCAGGACGGCTCGTGAAGAGCGTCCACGCCCACGCAGACCTGCTGCCTGCCGCCAACGCGCTCGCCCGCGAAATTGCCGACAACACAGCGCCTATCTCGGTCGCGCTCTGCCGACAGTTGATGTGGCGCGGGCTCGTTGCCGACCACCCGATGCAGGCCCATATGGCCGATTCGCGCGGCATCCTCATGATGGGTCAGCACGAAGACGTCCGCGAAGGCGTCGCCTCGTTCCTCGAAAAGCGCAAGCCGAACTTCAAGGGCAGTGTGGCAACCGGCCTGCCCGACCTCTTCCCGTTCTACAAAACTCCCGAGTTCGAGTAGTTATGAGACCCCCCTCTCCCAGACTTGGGAGAGCGACTGTGTTGGGAGTCAAGCGGGAAGCCATGGTTTCTTATCCCTGAGAATGGCGTTGAGGATGACGAGGAGCTTGCGGGCGACGGCGATAAGGGCCTGGTTGGGAGCCTTCCCGGCGGC
>JBFWZP010000018.1:0-16067 GCA_050185215.1 Dehalococcoidia bacterium
GCGAGGCCTTCCGCGCTCTCAAACGCTTTATCGCCCGCGCGGTCTTTCAAGCCTGGAAAGACTGCTTCCCGCCGCTCCTACCGGCTCCTGTTCAACCTCTCGGTTGAACATAGGAGCGTCTCCCAAGTCTGGGAGAGGGGAGTTTTGTGTTGTGGGGCGGCCGGTGGATGCTTCACGGCCCTCGGCGTCCTTCCGCGAAGGACTGGAGGGGAGGGTGGCCGGTCGCTCACGCTCGCGGTTCCAGCGGCGGAGTAACCAACGGCCCTTTTCCCTCACCCGCGGCCCTTCTCCCGACTTCCTGCGTCGCGGGAGAGGTGAGTCTTATGGCGCCGTGGGCTCAGGGGCGCGACGGAGGAGGACGCCTACTCGCGGGATGGGCGGGAGGATGAACGGACCAACGTTCACGTGGTCGATGGCGTCGAAGCCGGCTTCGGTGAAAAGGGCGGCGAGACGGCCCCAGCCGCGGAGGTCGACTTCGGCGCAGCCGAAGCTGACCAGGCGCTCGTGGGCGGCGTTCAAGAGGCGGCTCTGGACCGGGCTGAATTCGAGGACAAGCGCAGAGCCGCCGGGGGCGAGGATGCGGCCGATCTCGGATGCGAACGCGCGGCAGACATCGTCGTCGAAGCGGCGGAGGAAGTAGAGGCATGTAATGCAGTCGAACGAGTCATCGCGAAAGGGGAGCTTCTCCGGCCAGCCGGTGATGTCGACGCCGGCGCCCATTTCGGCCACAAGGTCTACCGTAATCGGGGGTTCTTCCAGGCCGGCTTTTTGTGCGATGAGATCGGCATAGGCAGCGGTCCCACAACCGATATCCAGGTAGCGCCGGCCGGGGCAGAGGTCGAGCAGGTCGATGATTCGCTGGACGCGCGAGGTGGCGAGTGCCATTCCGGCTTGCGAATTCAGGGCGTGGGCAAGGTAGGACGACGGACCGGTGGCCCATCGCTCACGGGCCGTTATCGAAGCCCGGCGGCGGCGCATCACAGGGCGTAGACCAGGCGGACACGTTTGCCGGCGGACGCTGGAGCTTCGAGCAACCGCGCCAGGGCGCGGGCCTGCCCGGGGATCGCGGTCGCGTCGCCGCGGCGTGCGAAGGTCTGGCAGGCCGGGTCGGCGTCCATGGCGGCGGCGAGTTTGTCCAGTTCAGCGGCGAGCTCGGCCGGCGACTGGTAGGCGAGTTCGAGCTTTTCGCGATCTTCGGCGTCTTCGGCCTCGAATTCGTAAAAGGTGGTGAGCGGCCCCATGCGGATGCCGTGTTCATCGTGAAGGCGGTCGGCAAGGGCGATGAGCGGGTGGGTGGCGCCGAAGCCGCGAGAAACGGCGAAGGACATGAACGCGATCAGGTCGGAACCTCCACCCGGCAGGTCAATTTGTTCGGGGCTGCCTTCGATCTGGAGCCAGAGTTGCACGAGATCAGAGGGTAGGCGGGGAACCGGGAACGGGGAACTGAGGACTGAGGACTGAGGACTGAGGACTGAGGACTGAGGACTGAGGACTGAGGACTGAGGTAGTGTTGCTGGACTGACCGGAGGTTGGTAATGGCGAGAGAGTTGCGAACGAAGCCGGCATGGCTGGGGGAAATCTTTCCGTTCGAGCAGAAGGCCGTGGAAGTGAACGGCCGGACCATGGCGTACGTTGAGGCGGGACCGGCGGACGGGCGGCCGGTGTTGTTGCTTTCGGGGAATCCCACCTGGGGATTCCTGTATCGCGAGTTCTTCGGGCCGCTGGCGACGGCGGGGTACCGGGCAATAGCGCCGGACTGGGTCGGCGCCGGGTACTCGGACCATCCGCGGCTGGATTCGGCGCTGACGTTCGCTCACCACATCGCGGACCTGGTGAGCTTCATCGACCAGCTGGGGCTGAACGGGTTCGTGGTGGTGGGGCAAGACTGGGGAGGCCCGCAGGGCCTGGGCGCGGCGGCGGAGCGTGCCGGCAGGCTCGGCGGACTGGTACTGATGAGCACCTGGGCGTTCACCGGCGGTGTGGGACGCTTCCATTCGTCGCCGCGCCCGTGGACGACGTGGCATGCGCCGCTGATCGGGCAATTCTTCATGAAGCGGCTCAAGGTGCTCTCGCAACAGGGCCCATCGGCGATTAGCCGGCGGGGCATGAGCGACGCCGAGGGCCGCGCCTACCACCACGTCTACGACGAACCGGAGTCCGATAGCGTCGTCCTCACCTGGCCGCGGACGATCCCGATGACCGAAGGCGACCGCGGCTGGGAGGACATGACGCGTCTCGAAGCGCGACTGGGTGAGGTCGCGCATGCGCCAGCGCTGTTGTTGTGGGGCACGGAGGACAGCGTTTTCGGCAAGTCGTATGCGGACCGGCTGAAGGAGCGGCTGCCGGAGGCCGAGGGGCCGTTCCCGATCGAGAACGCGGACCACTTCATGCAAGACGACCAGGGTCCGGCGATAGCGGCGCGGATTGTCGAGTTCCTCGACCGCCGGCTCGGGCCGGCGGGGCCGCCTCCCGTGCCGGAACCCGAAGCACGGTCCGCCGAAGTCACACGCGGCTGGTCGTTCGCGCTTTCGGATCAATTCGATGGCGACCTCGCGGATGTCCGGGCAGATCCGCTGCTGTCCGAACAGGAGCTCGACGTGCGGCCCGAGGTGGCGCGGGCCATCGGCGCTGCCTTTGGGGCGAACGCCGGGCGGCGGTACTGGCGTTCGGCGCATGGGCACCAGTACGCGCTCGAACTCGGGGACCTGGGGAGAGGGCTGCCATCGACGGCGACAGTGTTCGGGTTGTGGCCGCGCTGGGAACCGCGCCCGCCGGAGCGCGAGATCGACCTGGACCTGCTCGACTTCAGCACCTGGCTGGCCGAGGTGAGCCCAGGGATTGACCCTGAGGATGTGCGAAGGGTCGCGGCGCGGGCAGGAGTGGGGAGGGAGTAGGGGTGGCCGCTCCGCGAGGATCCGCAGTCATGTGGGATGGCTAACGGGAAACTTCACGCGAGATGAAGGCCCTCACCCCAACCCTCTCCCGACTTCGCTTCGCTGCGCGGGAGCGGGAGTCAATGCCATGTATCAGAAGCCGTTGGTGCCGTCGGTGAAGCGGAGGGCATCGAGCAGGACGCCCTGCGAGGCCATTTCCCAGTGGAGATGCGCGCCAGTTGAGAGCCCGGTGCTGCCGACCTCTCCAATCTGCTGACCCTGGTCGACGCGCTGGCCCTCGGTGACGTTGAAGGCGCTCAGGTGGGCATAGCCGGAGAAGAGGCCGCCGCCGTGGTCGATGACGATCATGTTGCCGTGGACCTTGAGCTGGCGAGCGAGCACAACGCGGCCGGCATTGGTGGCGAGGACGGGCGTACCGAGGTCGGCGCCAATATCAGTGCCAACGTGGTGCCCCGACGGTGCGCTGCCGTTGATCGAACGCTGTTCGCCGTAGCGAGCCGTGATGCCGCCGTTCACAGGCATCTGCCAGAGGCCGTCCCAGAGCTTCTCCGGAGTGACGCCGGAGTAGAGGGTCTTGAGCATGGCGGTCTCTTCAGCGACGACGGTTGGATCGAGCAAGGTTTCTGTCTGCTCTTCGGTGAAATCGAGCGCGTCGACGGTCCATTCGGTTGGGAGCACCGTGATGGTGTCCTGGAGGGTGGCCTTCGATGAGTTGGCGAGCGTGACATCGACGCGGAGGGGCTGCGGGCCCGTCGGGTCTTCCGTGTCGACGCCGACGAAGGCGAACATGCTCTGCTTGCCCTGGGCGAGCTTGAAGTTGCGCCCGAGGAAGGTGGCCGTGCCGCCGGTAATGTCGCCTGTGACCGAAACGAGGATCGCGCCGGCCTGGTAGACCTCGAGCGTAGAAAGCACGAGTTCGGGCGGGACGAGGGGCGTGGGCGAGACGCCCGGGACCGACGTTGCAGTGGGGTTCGCAACCACCTGGGTGACGAGTTGCACCTGGATGCCGTTCGAATCGGCGCTGGCTCCGCCGCAGGCGGCTGAGGACAGAGCGACGCTTCCCATGATCGCCAGGAGCGACAGGGATACAACAACCGAACGCAGGAACCGAACGGACATGCGACCGTAGGGTGCCGGATGCAGTTCTAAGGGGTAAGCGACGGATTTGGCCCACTTTTCTAATCCACATTTGACAAGTTACTTACTTAGTGTAAGTTAGTAGGGAGTTCTTTCCAACGAGGTATGCCATGCCACCGGTGACGCTTTCCCGGCTCAACCACGCCGTCCTGTTCGTCCGCAACGTCGAGCGTTCCATCGACTTTTACCAGGCCGTGTTCGGCTTCGAAGTGATTGGCCGCGAAGGCGGCGGGAAGATGGCCTTCCTGCGCGCCGCGAGCGGGACGAACCATCACGACCTTGGCCTGTTCGAGGTCGGCGAGAACGCACCTGCCGCTCCACGCGGCGCACCGGGGCTCTATCACCTCGCGTGGGAGGTCCCGACACTGGAGGACCTTTCGACGGCTCGCCAGACGCTGGCCGAACTCGGTGCGCTGGCGGGGCAGAGCGACCACGGCGCAACCAAGTCGCTCTACGCGAAGGACCCGGATGGGAATGAGTTCGAAGTGATGTGGATGGTGCCGCGCGAAGAGTGGGGCGAGTACGACCGGAAAGCGATTACGGCGCCGCTCCACCTCGAACGGGAGATTGCGGCGCGGAGCTAGGAAGTTCCAATGACGATTTTCGCCAGGCACCAACGAGGCCCTCGGTGCTCAGATCCGAGGGCCTTGCTGGAGAGGTAAACGAGGGAGGAGGGAACTCCGGCTGCTTAGACGGCCATGTCCTTGCGGTCGGGAGTGGCTGGAGCTTCGGACTTGCGCCCGAAGATGTTGAAGAAGCGGCCACGGACCGGGTCCGGGGCCTCGATTGGCGCGTAGGCGAAGCCCGCGAGTTCGCCGGCAAGCTGGCCGAATGCGACCGAGGCCGCCGTGCGGGGGTAGTGCTGCACCACGGGGATGCCGAGCTGCGAGGCCTTTCGGACATTCCGGTCGAACGGCACTTCGTGGTTCACCTTGTGGCTGATGGCGAATTCGACATCTTCGCGTGAGGGCGCACCATCGACATCGTGACCGTGGATGAGCGTGACGAGGACCTCTTCGGGCTTGCGGCCCTTGAGTTCCAGGTGCTCGATGAGAAGCGAGGTGTTCTTCAGACTCGTGAGGTCCGTGCTGGTGACCACCACCACGCGGTCGGCCAGTTCCGTGGCAGCGCCGACAATATCGTTGTACGTGCCGGGCGTATCGAGCACGACGACGTCGAACATGGTGGCGGCGAAGCGGATGGTTTCCTGGAGCTGCTCGGTGGAGCAATTGAGCCAGCTGCGGTAGTCACGCGGGGCGGGCAGCACGTATGCGCCGGATTCGTGCTTGAGGAGGACCGACTGGAAGTGTTCGCGGGTGAGGAAGGCAGGATCGCGAGCCACTTCGGAAACGGTGTAGTCGGCCTTCACATCGAGCATCACGGCGACATCGCCGAAGCGCGTATCGAGGTCGATAAGGAGGACGGACTTACTGCCATCGGCGGCGATGGCGGCGGTGATGTTCGTGCTGGTGGTTGTCTTTCCGATGCCGCCCTTCTGGCCGATGACGACAACCACGCGGCCGTCTTCAGTGGCGTCCGGGAGCGGTTCGATGGCGCGCTGGGCCATGCGGCGGGCGCGCTCGGCCACATTCTTCATCTGCGCGCGGGTGATCTTCCCATGGAGGAAATCGTTGACACCGGCCTGCATGAGGCGGCGCTCGACGATTGGCGACCACGCGCCGGAATACGCCACGATCATGGCATCCGGGGCCTGGGCGCGAGCGAAATCCACCACCTGCATGGCGCGCTGGATGGGCTGTTCCATGGCGACGAAGATGAGCTGAGGCTGGCGCTCCTGGATGGCCTGCTGAGCGGCGATCCCCTGGGCGCGCTCGATGGCGACAGAGAGGCCGGCGGCCTCGATCTTCGCCCGCATCAATTCGCGAACGTGTTCATCGCTGTCGATTAGCATCACCGAGGGCGTAAAAGCACTCATTTGTCCACCTTCCATATCCCGGGGATATCCCCGCTGTGCATCGCATGTTCACCATCGATTCACGCTCTGGGAAGGGCTTTTGGGCCCGTTTGAACAACTCCTATGAAGTTCCAATCGGGCTGTCACCGGGCGTCCACGCGATGTCTACCCAAGCCGCGAAATTTGCAGATTTGGTACGCAAAGTTGTCGCGGTTTGAGGTGACCGTTCGGCGTGTTCGGAGAACATGTTTCCGGATGAATGGTCAGAGGGCGCCGAACGGACGCGGACGGATTGCAGAGTTCGATCTGCTGCGCGGGGCCGCGATCGTCGGCGTGGTTTTCCTGCACGCCTACTTCACGCCGTGGCCAGAGGTCTCGAAGGGCGGGCTGGTCGCGATCCACGCGAGTCACCTGGTGGCGAACGGGGCCGTGCCGCTGTTCCTGTTCATCAGCGCGTACCTCCAGGGAGCCGCGCAGAAAGAGGGGATGCTGGGATACCTCGCTCGGCGGTCACGCAGGATCTGGATACCAGCAGCGATCTGGATGCTGGCGACGTTCGCTTACCGGACGGTGAATGACGGCGCGAGCCTTGGGCTCATCCGGGAGTTCGCCTTGTTCAACATTTCGGGACAGTTCTACTTCGTCTGGCTGCTGCTGGTGTTTTCGGCCGTGTTGACGCAGGGCTGGCGCGTGTCGGAGCGATGGTTGCCGCCAACGGTGGCGGGCGCATTCGCGATAAACCTCGTGATGATCGGTTGGTATGCAGAACAGCCTTCGATCTCCGGGTACGAAGCCGTTTTCGCGTATCGGAACCCGCTGGTCTGGGTGTTCTTCCCGGCATTCGGGTACGCCCTCGGGCGCCGCGGCCTCTCGGCAATGCCCACGCGGGTGGTGCACCATGCGGCGCTGGTGATGGCGATGGCCGCGACCGTCTATCTGTACCGGGGCATCGCCCGTGACACGTGGCCTGTGAGCTATTTCGGTGTGTCGGTGTTCCTCTTCAGCGCCGCCGGCACCGTGGTCTATCCGAGCCTGGCACGGCTGGCGCTGCGTTCGGTGGCCATCGCGAGGCCCCTCGACGGCCTGTCGCACTATGCGCTGGCTATCTATCTCATCCACATGCCGTTTGTGATGGGGTTCGGGACCAAAGAGATACTCGGGAATGGGGCGGCATGGTCGAACTACTGGGTGCTGCTGATGGCGAACTTCGCGGTTGGGCTGTTCGTGTCGCTCGCGGTGATCCGCGAGATGGAGAAGCTCAGCCCGGGGCTGAGCGGATGGCTGTTTGGCACCACACGCGTTAGGCGCGAGGTAGAGGCGGCCCGGCCCAACGAAGCACCCAGCGCGGACGTTCCCGGCGTGGACGAACGACCGGTGAAGGAGCCCCTGGCCAGTTAGCGGGGGCAATGCGATGGGCCGGCGCTTCGGGTAGCATCCCGCGCTGGGGGTGCCTCCATGGACATTAGGCTCGATTGGCTTGGGTGCGCGACGTTTCGTCTGACGTTGGGAGACACGGTGGTGTTCCTCGACGCGTACATGGACCGTGTGCCTTCGGCGCCAAAGGTGGGACTTTCGGCGAAGGACGTGACGAAGGCGGACTTTGTACTCGTGGGGCATGCGCACTTCGACCACATCGCGGGGACGGAAGTCATCGCGAAGAACACCGGCGCCCAGGTGATTGGTTCATTCGAGAGCTGCCGGGTGATGCGCGGGCAGGATGTGCCACCGGGACAGCTTTCGCCGTCGCAGGGAGGCGAACGGTACCGCCTGGCGCCTGAAGTCACGGTGCGGGTGTTGCCGTCGCTGCATTCGTGCACATGGACGACAGGTTCGCTTTCGGCGATGGAGCCAGCGACCGGTGACCTCGGCCTGTGCGAGGACGAGCGGGCCGCGATGGCCGCACGCGTCGGGCTTGGTTCGACGATCGGCCGCCGCTCGGAGACCGGGGACAAGGCGGCGAGCGAATTGCGGGCGCACCTGGCCGGGGCGGTTGGGAGCGGCCAGACGGGCGGACCGCTGGCCTACCTGATCGAGACGCCGCAGGGGTCGATCTTCTGGCACGACACCTCCGGGTGCTGGACCGGTGTGCTGAAAGATCTGCGCCCGGATGTTGCTATCCTGGCCGCCGCGGGCCGCGGGAACATCGACGGGGAGCCGATCCAGGGGTCGCTCGCCGATTTCGTGGGCATCGCGGCGGGCCTGTTGCAGCCAAAGACGATCATCCTGGGGCACCATGACAACTGGATGCCGCCGGTCACGCCGGACGGTGGGACCGACGTTTCGCCGATCCGCGCGAAACTGGCCGAGGTGACACCGGGGACGACGCTGTTGGAGCCCGGCTACATGGCCGGGACACCGCTGCTGGCCGGGTAGAGGACGTGGCGGAGCGGATGGCCCACGGGTGCTTCGTCGACATTTACTGGATGCCCATGGCTGCCGGGACGGCCTCGCGGGTTCGCCTCTGGAGCCTGGCGGCGTGGGAAGCGCTCGATGCCGTCGCGCACCGGCGTAGCCGAAAGAAGCTGTACCACTCAGCTTTGAAGGTGCGGACAGCGGCCGGTGAGAACTACACCATCGAACTGACTCCGGTGTTCGGATTCGAGCCTGCCCCGCCGGCTATGACGGGGCCGGTGGGGTTCCGCGGCGCCGACCGCGTCCGCTGGTTTCGTTACCAGATGCGGTGCGTGCGGGCCGACTCCTTGCCCGACGAGGAGTGGTCGGTCTCGCAGACACGGCTTTCCGACGATGCTCGCATCGCCGAAAGCATCCTCGTGGCGGCGGCGGACGTGCCACCACACACGTGGGGACGGCGTGCGAAAGGGACATCCGAAATGTGGACCTCGGATTCGGCGATCTCGTGGCTGGTGCGGAGGGTGGGACTCGATGCACACGCGATTTCGATTCCTCAAGGCGGGAGGGCGCCCGGGTGGGTGGCCGGGCTCGAAGTGCCGTGCGAAGCGTTGACGGCTGGGTAGGGCCTGCGTGCTTGGGGCTCGCAGCGCGTTTGGGTGGTGCGGCCGCAGCAGCGAACCGTCACCGTGCACCGCGGGAGCGATTCGCACACGTACGGCATGGGCGACACGCTGACGGGCGATGACGCGGGCTTCCCGGTGGCTGGATTCGAGCTGCCGGTGGCAGAGATCTTCGCGTAGGCCGATTCAGCTTTCGCCAATATCGCACACGAGGTGGATGTCCTCCGGCTCGAGCGCAAACAACTCGGGGTCGAGGAAAGTTGCCGGGCGGCAACCGCGTGCGAGATAGAAGCGGATGGTGTTCTCGGAAGGCGTAGCCGTGATGTAGAGCGCGCTGGCCCTTTGATCCCGGGCGCGCGCCCGGGCGTTTTCGAAGAGTTGCGCGCCGAGCCCGGAACCGCGATAGGGACGGCTCACGTGGAGGAACTTGAGCTGGAGCTGATCCCGCGAGGGGCCGATCATCCTGCTCTCGAGCACGACGACGCCCGCGACGCGGTCGCCATCGAACGCGCCCTGGAACCAACCTCCGTGCTCGAAGCAGTCGAGCAGTATGGGGCCGTAGAGGGCCTCCTCTCCGGGTGGCCAGCCCGCGATATCGATGTCGTGGGGCCGCAGCACCAGCTGGCCTTGTTGAAGTTCATAGATGCCATCGATGTGTTCGCGGCGGTCGATCTCCCAGATGCGCGGGAGCTCGGCGCGCGAGAGCAGGCGGAATTCGAGCGTGGCTGGTCTCACGATCGGCCGGGGCGCTACAGGTTGGCGACGGCCGGGGCGACTTCGGCGGCGAGGAACTCGGGGACCGTATCGTCGCCAAAGTTGAAGTGTTGGAACTGGATCTCTTGCATGCCCATGGCGGCGTATTTTCCACAGGCTTCGACCACCTCGGCCTTTCCACCAACGATCATTCCTCGCTTTCGGAGGGTTTCGCGGTAGTCGGCGGGGGAGGTGCCGGCGGGGGCGCCCCACATGCTCATCATGCGTTCGGTGGCGCGGTCCAATGATGCGGGATCGGGCCCGATGACAGCGAACGTCATCATCGAGCGGGCGATGGCCGCAGGGTCGCGGCCGACCGCTTCGCAATGCGCTTCGAGCACTTTCACCTTGGCGCCGTAGGCATCGGGTGGGAGGTTCACGGAGTTCCATTCGTTCGCGTACTGGGCGACAAGGCGCAGGGTGCGCTTTTCGCCGGCGCCACCGATGAGAATGGGCGGCTTACCGGAAACGGTTGGTTTAGGGATGCAATCGGCGCCGTTAAGCTGGTAGAACCTGCCGGCGAAGGTGGCCGGTCCAGGCGACCAGAGGGCCCTGATCACCTGGATGGCTTCGTCGAGACGGTCGAAGCGTTCCTTCACCGGTGGAAACGGGATCCCGTAGGCCCTGTGCTCGGCTTCGTTCCAGCCGGCACCGAAACCCATGACGAAACGGCCGCCGCTCAGCTGGTCGATCTGGGCGGCCATTCGGCCAACATCTATCGGAGAGCGAAAGGTGACTGGCGAGACCAGTGGACCGAAGCGGATCTTCGAGGTCTCGCGGGCGGCGATAGCGAAGGAGAGGTAGGCCTCGAGCGAATCCTGCTGGGGGCCGATGAAGTAATGATCGGAACGCATGACGGTGGGGAAGTTGAGCCGTTCGGCGAGCTTGAGGATGTGAAGCCAGCGTTCCCAGGTAAGGCCGTTCTGGCCTTCGACCATCAGTCCGATTCGCATGGGCTTGCTCCTTCGCGGCGAGAGGTTTGGGCGGTGGAGTGTACTCGTTTGGCCGTCCGGAAGGCCGCCCCCATGTGCCAAAACGGCCAAAAGAGTTGGAACCACCGGCCCCCGATGACGGGACCGAATGGGCGGTTCGGGCAGGAAACCTTTGCCGTTTACTAACGGAGACACAAGAGAACAGCCGGAGGGACCCAGCCATTCGAGGAAACAAGCCGCATTAGGCAACGCAACCACAACCACCGAACGGCAAACCGGGAGACCTGGTTCAGCCACCACCCAAACAAAGTCACAGTCATTTCGGGGGATATGAAATGAGTCGCAAACAACTAGACATCCTTTTCGCAGGCGGGGCCGTTGTAATGGCCGTCCTGCTCCTGGTCCTTGGCTTCGTGCTGATTGGCCAGAAGAACTTCGCTGACGACTACGTGAAGACGGAGCTTTCGGCGCAGAAGATTTACTTCGCGAGTGACGAAGAACTCGCCGCCGACGCGAAGGCGAACCCCGACAATCCTGTCGGGACGTGGAAGGAAGGTTCTTCCTGCCTCAGCGACTATGCCGGCCAGTTGATGACCAAAGGCAAGCAGGCTGAGTGCTACGCCAAGTACTACATCGCGATGCACATGTCGCGGTCGGCGAAGAACCAGAAGTTCAGCGCTCCTATCGATGTCACGCTTGGCGGACAGAAGCAGACCCTGACCTCGATGGAAGGCCAGACCTACGCGACCATCGGCACGATCCGCACGGCTCTTGCCGCCGACCAGAAGAAACTCGCTGACGCAGGCGACAAGACCGCCGCCGATGCCCGCCAGAAGGACGTCGACGCAGCAGCCAGCCTTCGCACCACAATGCAGACTGGCGAAACGCTTCGCGGGCTGCTCCTGACGAGCTACGGGTTCAGCACCTTCGGTGACAAGGCCGGCCTGGCTTCCACGGTTGCCTTCATCGCCGCCGCCCTCATCTTCGTCCTCGGAGCCGCCGGTTTCGTCCACGCCTTCTTCTTCACGCCGGAAGCGAAAGCCAAGCAGGCGAAGACATCCACTCCGACCGCCGCGGGTCTCGAACCCCGGTAATCGTAGACAGTCCCTCCTCACGAAGAGGCCGGTCACATGACCGGCCTCTTCGCTATTCCGCGAGGAGCGCTTCGATGGCCTCGACTACCTCGGGGCTTTCGGGCGTTGTTTGCGGCAGGATCTTCTTCACCACCTCGCCGCGTTTGTTGAGCAGGTATTTCTGGAAGTTCCAGAGGACATCGCCGCCGATCGGTTCGGGCATGGCGGTTATCTCCTGGTAGAGCGGGTCGATGCCGTCGCCCTTCACGGAGATCTTGGAGAAGAGCGGGAAGCTGACCCCGTAGTTGAGTTCGCAGAACTGGCCGATCTCTTCGTTGGTTCCGGGTTCTTGGCCCATGAAGTTGTTCGCCGGGAAGCCGAGAATTTCGAAACCCTGTGGCTTGTACTGGTCGTAGATGGCCTGAAGGCCTTTGTATTGCGGCGTGAGCCCGCACTTGCTGGCGACATTGACCAGCATCACCACCTTTCCGCGATAGGCGGAAAGATCTTCGTCGCTCCCATCGAGGCGTTTCATTGTCCTGTCGAGCACCATCGGCTGACTCCTGCGGCAGAGTTGATAGATGTTAGGCGACCGGTGACCGGCGCGGCGACTTTTGTCTTACTATCCCGCGCATGGCTGAACACTATGACGCTGTAATTGTTGGCGGAGGCATCGCCGGGAGCGGCCTCGCGACCGTTCTCGCGAGGGCGGGGAAAACCGTGTTGCTGCTTGAGAAGAGCGCTGAGTTCAAGGACGTGGTCCGCGGGGAGTGGGTGGCGCCGTGGGGCGTCGTCGAGGCGAAACGCACCGGTCTCTACGACGACCTGTGCAGGGCGAACGATTACCACATTCCTTTGCACATCGAATATGGAGACGGCATCGACCCTCTGGAGGCGGAAGCGAATGCGTTTAGCCTTGCGATGCTGCCGGGCATCCCCGGGCCGCTTTCCGTTGGGCATCCGCAAGCCTGCCAGGCGCTGTTCGAGGCAGCGGTCGCGGCAGGGGCAACAGCCGTCCGGGGCGTGGACGATGTGGTCACGGAAGGCGGCGCGTTGCCGAAGGCGGCATATACGGTCGATGGGCAGCGCCACGAAGCGGTGGCGCGGATCCTGGTGGGTGCTGATGGACGCGGGTCCGTCGTGCGGCGGCAGGCAGGAATCGAATTGCGCCAGGACAGGACCCACCACTACTTCGCGGGGATGCTCATCGAGGGCGCCGATGAGTGGCCGACTGAAGTCGAGACCATGGGCACAGAGGGTGGAGTGCAATTTTTCGTCTTCCCGCAGTCGCCGGGAAAGTTGCGGTTGTACCTGAGTTTCGCCAGCGAGCGGAAGAACTGGCTCGCGGGTGAGGGCGGCGACCGCAGGTTTCTCGATGCGTTCAGGCTGGCAACCGTGCCGAAATGCGAATCGATCGTAAATGCCCGAATCGCGGGCCCGGTGCACACGATCCCCAACCAGAGCACATGGACCGACCGTCCGGTGGCGCCGGGTATCGTGCTCGTTGGCGACGCCGCCGGCTACAACGACCCGATCATCGGGCAGGGCCTTTCGATTTCGATGCGTGACATCCGCGTCGTGAGCGAACTGCTACTTGGTTCAGAGGAGTGGAGCGAGACCCTGCTCGAACCATACGTGACCGAGCGTGCAGAACGGATGCGGCGGCTGAGGTTCGCGGCAACCATGAGTTCGGTAACTCACGCTGAGTTCGGACCGGAAGCGACGGCCCGGAGGTTGCGGCTGAACGAGGCCAGCGCTGCCGATCCTTCCCTCACGATGGCGAGGGGCGCCGCGATGGTTGGGCCGGAAATGCTCCCGGCAGAGGCGTTCACGGACGAAGCGATGGCACGGGTGGTGAACGCGTAACCGACTGAGCTACGAATGCCGGAGGGGCACTCGATGCACGAAGCGCTGGTGAAGAAGTACTGGGACCTGCTTATGGGAGGCGACCCTTCGGGAATCGACGCGGTGGCCAGCCCGAATCTCGAAATGAGCGTCTCGGGTGCGCGCCTGCCTTCGGCGGTGACGCTGCCCATCCGGGCGGCCATGTTGCGGCAGGCGTTTCCCGATGCCAGGGCGACCTACACCATCCTGCATTCGAGCAGGGACGGCGTGACGCTGGAGTATGCGACCGAAGGCACGCACCTTGGACCATTCATGCTGGGCGGACAGAATCTCGCGGCGACGGGCAACAAGATCAGTTATTCAGGCATGGCGTTCTTGCGTATTGCAGACGGCCGCGTGGTCGAAGAGCGTTCCTACCCGGACAGCGAAACGTTGCGACGGCAGATGCGAGGCAAGTAGCCCGGCTCAGCCGGCGCGGGCGGCGAGAGCTTCCTGGGCGATGGCGACGGCGTTCGCGAGTGCTGTTTCCGGCGAACTGCCGGCGGCGGTGGCGAGCAGCTTTTGCGGCGACTTCGCGGTCGCGGTCCAGAGATTGCTGCAGTTGTTCATCACGGCCTCGGCGACGACTTCGACGCCGGCGATGGTGACGGTCTTTGAGTAGCTGGGAATTGGCATGGTGATTCCTCTTGGGGGAATGGTAGCAAACGGGATGGGCGATCGGCGGATTTCGGGTTGGGATCCCAATCGCGTCCCACTCTGAGCGCAACCTGTTCTGTTGTGGCTGGTGGATGCCTAAGCTCAGGACCAACTTCTCTGGAGGAGGACGCCGTGCTCAGTCGCTTTTGGGTGGAACTGGCGGCTCACGTGGAACGAGCCGGACTGCCGCTTCGTCGCATTGCCGCTCGCGCCGACATTCCCCACCAAACGCTCTTCAACTGGACGAAAGGAACACAACCTCGTTGGCACCCGGCGCTCGCGGCGGACCTAACCCGGTTGGCCGCGGCGCTCGAACTCGACCCGACATCGACGGAGCGGCTCCTTCAAGCGGCAGGCTGCCTGCCGTTCACTCGCCACGATAGGGGAAGGGAAGACCACATGGCTCAGACATTGCCGAAGTACTGGTTTCCAGCCGGAACACAGCCAGGCGACTACGAGATGGGGATTTCCGAGGCCGAGGATAACGCCGGACGCCGTTTCGCTTTCGTCAGGTCCGGAGAGAACCCGCGAGGCTTTGGGACGCTGATGCAGGTGTTTGCCGCGGATGACTACCGGGGAAAGCGCCTTCGGCTGCGGGCGGAGGTG
This sequence comes from Dehalococcoidia bacterium, assembly GCA_050185215.1. Taxonomy (GTDB): domain Bacteria; phylum Chloroflexota; class Dehalococcoidia; order Tepidiformales; family Tepidiformaceae; genus Amarobacter. The sequence continues at coordinate 14,824 of JBFWZP010000018.1, forward strand.
AAGGCACTGGCAGTCGAGCATTGGGCCGCACTGTGGATGCGAGTCGACGGAAGGTGGCCAACCGAAATGCTGGCCTTCGACAACATGCAAGACCGCCCGATCACCGGAAGCACCGAATGGCGTCAGCACGATGTTGTACTCGACGTAGCGCCCGCAGCTACCCAGGTCGCCTTTGGGGTGCTGCTCTCGGGGATCGGTGAAGTCAGAATCGCCGACGTGGAGATCACGCCGGTTTCGAATGATGTAGCGGCGACGCACTCCGAGACCTACCCATCGGCGCCGATGAACCTGGACTTTGCGTTGTAGGCAGCCGGCGACGATTCCGGGTTGGGCGTGCTCGTGGATAATGCGGTTCGTGGGGAACGCGAATTCCAGCCAGCGAGTTGTAGTCGACCTTGGGTGTGGGCTGCGGAAGAAGATCGGCGCGATCGGGCTCGATATCGCGAAGGTGCCGGGCGTCGATGTGATCGCGGATGTGATGCGACCGTTGCCGCTGCGCGACAACTCGGTGGACGAGATCCAGGCCTCGCACATCGTCGAGCATGTGGATGACCTGATGGCGTTCATGGGCGAAATCTGGCGGGTGTGCAAGCCGGGAGCGCTCGTATACCTGCGGTTCCCCCACGGAACATCGAAGTTCGTGACCTGGAAAGACCCGACGCATAAGCGCGGAGTGCTGCTGGCCACGTTCGAGTATTTCGACCCGAGCACGTTCGATGGCTCGTTCTGGGGGTACTACCACCCGGCCAAGTTCGAGACGGTGAACCGGCGGATCAACTTCAACATGAATGCGGATACCTGGCAGCCGAAGTTCTTCCGGCGCGTGGCCGGACGACTGTTCGACGGCCTCGCGAACCGGAACGCGCGGACGCAGTACTTCTGCGAGCGGTTCTGGGGGAACTGGGTGGGGATGGAAGAGGGGCACCTCTGGTTGCGGGCGATTAAGCCGGAGTCCGCAGCCGAACCGGCCAGTTGAGGGCGGTATACTGGAGATATGGATAAGTCAGAGGCGCGCGCCGCTCACGACCTGATGCTGGAGCGTATTGCTCGCGGGCTAAAGGAAGAGGACCGCAGCAACGCGGAAATGTGGCGTGATGAACCGGCGGAAAAGCGCCTCGCGGCGCTCTTCGAGTTGAGCGATTTCATGAGGGCGATGGTTCGATCCCGAGGGTTTCCAATCGACTACGGCGAACTCGAATTCCCGGGGTTGCCGCGACCGGTCAAATGATTCCAGAGAGCGTCGA
>JBFWZP010000019.1:0-15299 GCA_050185215.1 Dehalococcoidia bacterium
GCCGCCGGGAAGGCTCCCAACCAGGCCCTTATCGCCGTCGCCCGCAAGCTCCTCGTCATCCTCAACGCCATTCTCAGGGATAAGAAACCATGGCTTCCCGCTTGACTCCCAACACAGTCGCTCTCCCGACGCGGGAGAGGGGCAGGGGGAGGGTCACTGCGCGGCGAAGTAGAGGTCGTAGGCCAGGAACGGGTTGGGGTCTGCCCGGAGCCACTTCACCGAGGCGTCCGCGTCGATCTCAAAGTACACCCAGCCTTGCTTCTTCCCGCCGGGGCTGAGGTCGTTGTAGCCGATATCAACCTCTGTTCCGGATGCGCCGGTGAAGTAGCGACGGTCGTGTTCGATGTCCTTCGAGTCGCGCAGCGTCCAGTCCATCGAATTCACCTGTTTTGAGCCGATGTTCTCCACCAGTACCTCGAAGCCAACCCAGCGTTTTCCCGCCGCCGGTACAAGCAGCGGCGTAACCGACGAAACGTCGTTCGCAATCTGCAGGATGGTGACGCGCTGTTGCTTGCTCCCGTTTCGCTCCGGCGCAATCTCGCCAGAACTCCCGGTCGCCAGAGCGACGTGGACATCGCCGCCGCTGTCCGATTCTGTGTCGCGGGAGTTCGTCACCGCCAGCCCGAGCACGACAAGGACCAGGAACACCAGGATCCCGACCGCCGCGAACATCCCCAGGCACCCGAGGACGCCCCACTTGAAGATGCCGCCACCACCGCTGCTCTTCGCCGGCGCGGGCGCCTGTATGGTCCCCGCGAGGATAGCCGCCCGTCGCGCGGCGTACTCATTCTCGGTGATGCGTCCGCGGGTCTTCAGTCGCTCAAGCTCGTCGAGGAGCCGCTCGGTATCGGTTACGTCTGCCACCACTCGCCTCGGTCCCGTCAGTTTACGAACAATCCTGCGTCGAAAATGTCACGGGACCGCGCCGCCCCAAACTCGACAGCACATGTCGCATTCGCGACCGACTATCCCCGCCCCCGAGAGGAGCAAGCGCCATGGCCCGCTGGAAAGACCTCGAACTCGCCCGGCCGGAGATCGCCGAGAAAGGCCGCGACATGATCTACAAGTTCGGGCCAGGTCTCGGCTACCTCGCCACCGCCGGCGCCGATGGCGGGCTGCGGATCCACCCGTTCTGCCCGGTGATTACCCGTGGCGGCATCTATGGCCTCATCGGCGAATCGCCAAAACGGAAGGACCTCTTCCGGAGCGGCCAATACGCCCTCCACGCTTTCCCGCTCGAGGATCGCGACGACGAATTCATGCTGGCCGGCACCGCCCGCAAGGTCCATGATCCCGCGGAAATGGCCGAAGTCTCGAAGGTCTACCACGCGTCCGGCGCCACATCGAGTGGCGATGAATGGACCTTCGAGTTCCTCATCGACCGCGCCCTCCTCTCACTCTACGAGCCCCGCGATAGTGGCAAGCCAACCTGGCCACCGAAGTACCTGAGGTGGCAGTCATGAGTACCTGGGCTGAACTCACGGCACAATCTCCGGAGCTGGCCGCTGCCGGCTTGCGATTGCTTCGGGGCGACGGCGCGACCGCCGCTTACCTCGCAACTGTCCGCAAAGACGGTGGTCCACGCGTGCACCCGGTGATGCCCGTGATCGCGGAGGGGCGGCTCTATTGTTTCGTGGTCTCGATGTCCTGGAAGTACGGCGATCTGCTCCGCGAGGGACGCTACGCCCTCCATTCCTCGGACTCCGTTGCTTCCGGCGAAGAGTTCTACGTCACCGGGCCGGCCCGCCCTGATCCGTCTGCGGACGTCCGGGCCGCGGTCCGCGCCGCCTGCGACAACCGCCTCGGCGGGCTCGATTTCGAGATGCTCTTCGAACTCGATATCGAACGCGCCCTCCACACCCGCTGGGACAACTGGGGCACTGCTCAGGCCTGGCCGAATTACAGCAAGTGGCCGGCGACGAACGCTTAGCTCGCGAGGCCCGCTCGGATGTCCGCGAGATGGCCTGCGAGGTCCGCCAGGAGCGGCCCTTCCAGCACGCCCGCGACCGGCACCTCGGCGCCGCCCGCGAACGCCATCTTTTGCGAAGCACCTAGCTTTGCCGGGTCGAGGTTCTTGATCGAATCGACCACACCGGGGCCTTTCGCCCGGAGTTCGGCGAGGACCTGTTCGTGCGTTACGCCTGCGCTGGCTGCCGAACTCTTCGCATTGCTGGCATTCAGGTCGTCCAGGGAGAAGTCCGCCAGCGGCGAGCGTTCACCGGCCGCTACCGATAGCGCGAATTCGACCAAGCCCATGTGCGAAACGGCGTGGTTCGCTGTCACGCCCACGGACCAGCCCGTGCCCGGGCAGCGCCTGGCCCACTGCTGTTCGCTCAGTCCTTCGATTGAGTACCGCAGATCGCACAGCAGTGCGTTGAGCCGGCGGGCGTAGGTTTCCGAAGGGTTCAGCGCTTCCGCATTCGGTTGCGCCGGCTTGCCGCTCTGTGCCGCTTCCGCCAGGTAACCGAGGAAGAGATCCCATCCCTGGCTGTGGCTCTCGGCCTCGGCGCCAACGAGCCCGTAATGAACGAGCCTCAGCCGCGTCCCGGATCCCTCCGGCGTCAGCGTCACCTCCACGCGGCTGGCCCCTGGAGGCGTCTGATCGCCAAGGCTCGACCATCCCCAGCTGAACACCACCCGGCTGTTCGGCACCACTTCGAGGTACTCGCCGCGCATCCGGTCCATGAGGTTGTAGTCGATTTCGAGCGCACCACCGGGGCGTGCCTCGGCACGGACCTCGCGGCCCATCCACATCGCCATCTTCGCCGGGTCGGTGAGATAGCTATAGACGATGGCCGGCGAGGCCTCGATGTGCAGTTCGCGTTCAATCGCGCTTTGAGTCGATGTTGCCTGTGCCACGCAGTTTCTCCTTCAGTGCTTCTCGTTCTGCTGCCGCCTTGAGGCGTTCGAGGCCCGTGTCCCAGAGTTCCTCGAGATACTCACGGAGTTCCGCGAGCCCTTCGGGTCGGGCGCGGTAAATCCGGCGGGTCCCGTCGCGGCGCTCCTCGATGAGGCCGGCATCTTTCAGGACGCGGAGGTGTTGCGAAATCGCCGGGCGCGTTACTTCGTTCTCGAAGTGGCTTGCGATTTCGCCCGCGCGCATTTCGCTCGACCACACCAGCCGGAGGATTTCCCGCCGTCGTGGTTCAGCGATCGCCTGCAGTGCCGCATCCATGGGTGGAACTGTAACCGTGGACTTACGTAAGTGTCAACTAACTAAATAGCTATCCCCAGGATGCCTGCCGCTTCCTCCGTCGTGGCCACCCGACGCCCCTTCCGCTGGCTCAACTCCACCGCCCGCTCCACGAGCTCCAGGTTCGAAGGCTGTCCCGCGCCACCGTAGTCCTCCAGGCCCACGCGGATGTGCCCGCCGCGCTCGAGCGCGTACTTGGCCAATGGCAGCGAAAGCAGGTCGCCGCCCAGCACCGCCACCGACCACGGGAGCCCCGTGCCTTCGAGCATCGCCAGGTATGCATCCAGCGATGGCGGCGTCGGCGGGAGGCCCCAGTTGCTCGCCCCAAAGTAGAGCTTGATCAGCGACCCGGCGGGCATCCGGCCCGCACGGTGGTAGGCCAACGCGACGCGCAGAAATCCCGGCTCGAAGATGGAGACACTCGCCGCCAGTCCGAGGCTCGCGCAGGTGTCGAACATGTGCCGCGCGTCCGCGAACGTGTTCACGTACGTCCCGTTCCCCGACGGCAGACCGTCGGCATCCGCAGGCCCAACATTCACAGAACCCGGGTCTACCAGCCCGATGCGGGTGACCCCGGCCTTGGCCAGCGCGGGAATGTGCGCATACCGCTTCTCGATGCTCGTTCCCGGCCCGCCGCTCGCCATGGTCGGATAAAGCAGCGCTGCGGGGCGCTCGCGCAGGATCGTTCGCCAGGCTTCGATGTACGGCTCCGGAGCGTGAACCTCCGAGACCCCGCCGACCACCGGTTCGTTGTTGTGGTTGTGGACGATGCCGGCGCCCGCCGCGAAACATCGCAGTGCAACCTCCGCGACTTCGGACGGAGTCCGGGGCGAATTTGGATTCCTGGATTTCGGCGTCCCACCGTTGATGGCGGCCTCGATAATGACCGGGTTGCTCATGGCGGCGTAGTTAACCAGAAATCCGCTCGCGGGTGTGAAATCGGCACCGCCAAATCCTCGAAGTTCACGAGCCTTCTCCCACTCTGAACCCGGATGGGGCATCCTAGACTTATGCGACTTCGAATGTACCTGCCCGTTGCCGGGCTCCTTGCCGTGGCGCTCCTCGCCTCTTGTGGCGACGACGATGATGCCGCCGATACGCCCACGCCCGCCGAAACCAGTGCTCCCGGCACCCCCACCGCTGTCCCAACTTCCCCACCCGTCGAGACTCCAGACGCCACCACAAGTCCGGGAGGATTCGAGGGCAGCACCGACCCGGTGGAGGTCGAGGCGCCCGCCGGTATCGGGCAGCCGATCCTCGTAAATGTTCGCGCGGCCGCCCAGCAGGGCTTCGATCGCCTCGTGTTCGAATTCAACGGCGACAAACTCCCCGGCTACAGCGTGAAATACGCTTCCGAAGCCATCGCATGCGCCAGCGGCCAGGACCTGACCTCGTTCGTCGGCGACGGCTCCGTGCCAAAGGGTCTCATCCTGGTGACCGTTCGCCCGGCTGCCGCTCACGATGAATCGGGCCAGGCCACGGCCGTCCGAGACCTTCGCCCTGCGCTGAGTTCATTGCTCCACGTCTTCCGCACATGCGATTTCGAAGGCGTCGTAACCTACGCCGTCGCGCTGAGCGCTGAGGTGCCATTCAAGGTCTCCACCTTGCCCGGGCCTCCGCGGCTGGTGATCGATTTCGCCCAGTAGTTCCCTGTTCCGCCACGCTTTAGGCTAGACGCATGAACGAAACACTTCGCTCCCGCACTCGTGTGGTGGTGACAGGCATGGGAGCGATCACGCCCGCCGGCCAATCCGTCGCCGAGTTCTGGGACAACCTCGTCGGCGGCCGGTCCGGGATCGATTACATGACACTCATCGATCCGGGAGACTTCGCCTGCAAGATCGCCGGCGAGGTGAAGGAGTGGGAGCCGAAGAAGTTCATCGAGCACAAGGCCGCACGCCGGATGGCGCGATTCTCCCAGTTCATGGTCGCGGCCGCCGGCCAGGCCATCGAAGACGCCGGCATCGACCTCGACGCTGAAGACCGTGACCGCATCGGCGTCCTCATCGGCAACGGCGGCGGTGGCTACCCGGATATCCAGGAGGGCGCGAGCATCCTCTTCAACCGCGGTGGCATGAAGCTCGACCCGCTTTACCTCGCCCGCAGCCTCGGGAACATGGCAGCGGCTCAGGTGGCGCTCCAGTACAACCTCCGCGGCTACAACGGCACCATCGTCACCGCCTGTGCTGCCGGTACGCAGGGCATCGGCGAAGCATCGATGCTGATCCGCTCGGGCCGGGCCGAAATCGTCCTCACCGGCGGCTGCGAGGCGGGCATCAGCGAACTCGGCCTTGCCGGGTTCTCGGTGATGCGCGCCCTTACCGCCTACGAAGGCGACCCGAAGGAAGCCAGCCGCCCGTTCGATGCCAATCGCGATGGCTTCGTGCCCTGCGAAGGCTCCGGCGCACTGCTCATCGAAAGTGAAGATCACGCGCTCGCCCGCGGTGCGCGCATCTACGCGGAGATCGCCGGCTTCGGCTGCACGAACGACGCCTTCCACGTGGCCGCGCCGCCGGAAGATGGCGAAGGCGCCGCTCGCGCGATGAAGACCGCCATGAAGGACGCCGGCATCTCACCGGACGAGGTCGATTACGTGAACGCTCACGCGACCAGCACGCCGCTCGGCGACACCGCCGAGACCAACGCCATCAAGACCGCGCTGGGCGAACACGCGTACAAGGTCGCCATCAGCGCGACCAAATCGCTCATCGGCCACGGTCTCGGCGCGAGCGGCGGCATGGAAACGGTGGCGACCGTGAAGACGATCGAGACCGGCACCATCCACCCCACCATCAATCTCCACACCCCGGACCCCACCTGCGACCTCGACTATGTGCCCAACACCGCCCGCAAGTCCGATGTCCGCGTCGCTCTGAAGAACAGCTTCGGTTTCGGCGGCCAGAACAGCTGCCTGGTGATCACGAAGTACGAGAAGTAGGGGATTCCCCGGCTGATATACTTCCATCATGCAGACAGATGAACTGAGCATCGGAGGCGATGGTCACGAATCGTGGCTCTGCGCGGAGCTTGAGAGGGCATCCCAACGGGCGAAGGAATGGGATTACGATCCGCCCTCCGATGCCGCGGTTCAGCGAGCGCGGACGCTCTTTGCTGCCCTGGACGAAGTCGAATTTCAACACGCCCTTGAAATTTCGATCGGCGTTGACGGCTCGATCGACATATTCGCGTCCCGTCGGGACGTACGCGTCTCAGTTGAAATCTTGCCGTCTGGCTCGATCCAGTTCGTCCGAAGTCACAGCGGTGGATCGGTCGAGCCAGTACGTTCGGCGGTAAGTGACGCTGAGGTCGTGCACGAGCTCAGTCGCGCCGCGTGACTGAACTCCCAGACGATTCTGTGCTGCTCCTTCGGAGGGCAGCTCCCGATGCCCTCGATCGCTCGGACTCCAGCGTTCGGCACAATGCGTTTCGGCTGAGGCCGTCACGCGGAGAGCTCTCACTCTCGTTCTATGACGCCTCGCTCGTATCTGCCGAGCAGGTGCTCGCCGGAGCCCCGACTTCGGGTTGGGGAGTTGCGGCAATTACAGCGGGAGTGCTGAGGTCATTGGGCTTCCGGGTATCGCCAGATACCCATCCCGTTGGCGAACCTTTGTCGCCGGCACATGTTTCAGCCGTTCCACAGGTCCTCGACGACGGACAGATCCCGTTGGCAGCCCGCGAGGCCGTCGCGCGTCAAGCGCGATGGATCATCGTCCCCGGCCAATAGCCAACCGCCGGTCTTTTGGCATAGTTCCGCCGGCGACTGTCCCTGGTACCGTCAGTCGTACCGCCGGGTGTTCGGAGCCTTCTGGGCAGCGATCGCCTCCACCTTCGCTCGCGAGTCTTCATCGCCCGCACCAGCTACCCTCTCGGCAGCCCCAGCCCCCGCTGGGCGATGATGTTCTTCTGGATTTCGCTTGTGCCGCCGCCGATCGGCCCGGAGACCGCCAGCAGGTACGAAGTCAGCACGCGGCCGTGCAATTGCGCCCACTTGCTCCCCGGCTGCAGCGCGCCGAAGGCGCCCATCAGGTTCACGCCGATGTTCCCCACCTTGATGCCGAGCATCGCCATCCACACCTTGCCGATGCTGGCCTCGTAGTTCGGGATGTCGCCGCGCGATTGCAGCCAGGCCGTTCGGTATGCCACCAGACGCCCGACTTCGACTTCCACCACGAGGTCGGCCAGCTTCGTTCGCACGCTCTCTTTGTCCCAGGGGCGCCCGCCCGGGTGCTTTTCTTTCGCCCAGCGCACGAGGTCGTGAATCGTCCGTCGCGCCCCGCTGATGGCCGCGATATTCGAACGTTCGAAGTCCAGCGTTGTCGTCGCCACATACCAGCCGTTATCCACGCCGCCCATTAGGTCCTTGGCGGGCACGCGCACATCTTCGAAGAACACCTGGTTGAAGTCGTGACGGTAAGCGATGTTCGGGATGCCCTGCACGCTGATGCCTGGCGTTTTCATGTCGACGACGAACGCGCTGATGCCCTTGTGCTTGGGCACATCCGGGTTCGTGCGTGCCAGTAGGATCATGCGGTCGGCGACGTGGCCGTTCGAGGTCCAGATCTTCTGGCCGTTCACCACGTAGTCATCGCCGTCGCGGACGGCCTTGGTCTCCATGCTCGCCAGGTCCGAACCCGAGCCTGGTTCGCTGAAGCCCTGGCAGTACCAGGTTTCGCCCGCGGCCATGCCCGGCAGGTAGCGCTCTTTCTGCTCTTCGCTCCCATGTACGAGCATGGTCGGCCCGGTGATACCGATGGTGAAGAGCCGCCCGCCCGACGGCGCCCGGTGGTAGGCCAGCTCTTCGTTCAGGATCATCTGTTCGATCTGGGTTTTGCCCATGCCGCCGTATTTCTCCGGCCAGGCGGGCGCGAACCAGCGCTTCGACCCGAGTTTCTTCGTGAACTGGCGGGCGAAGGCCATCTGGTCTTCGTTGTCGAAGAAGTCGTCGTCGCCTTCGAAGTCAGGCGGGATTTCGGCCTTGAGAAAGGCGCGCAACTCGCTGCGCCAGGCTTCGGTCTCAGCAGGGAATGCGAACTCCATGTTGGGCCTCCAAACGTGCCCCGAGATTGAACCACATCCTCCCCAATCTGGCTCCCCAGCAAGTCGGCTTTACGTAACCGGCAATTTTTACATCCCCATGATGATTGCCAATGTTCGCCACCATACCCTGCCGCAATTGTTTCGCGCAGGGGTTTGGGATGAGGCGGTGGGTTGGAGTCTGCGCGGCGGCGCTGGCCGTTGCTGTGTTCGTGTTCGTTGGGGCGCATGGTGCGGAGGCGGATGATGGATCCGCCGTCGAAGCTGCTGCGGTGGATCTCGGCGTGGAACACGTCCCGGGGTTCGACATTTCCTGGCCGCAGTGCCCCGATGGCGTTTTTCCGCCAGGGCCCGTCGCCTTCGCGGTCATCGGCGTAAACAATGGCAAGCCGTACACCAGCAACCCTTGCTTCCGCGAACAGTTCGCGTGGGCGAACCGCGTCGAACAGACTCCGGCGGTCTATGTGAACACCGCCTTCCCCAAACCGGGCGATCCCGAAGCGCTTCACGGCCCCTATGGCGCGTGCGCCGAAGACGACGGCTGGTGCCGCGGCTACAACTATGGCTGGAACATGGCCGCCGATGTCGTTCGTCGCGCCGATATGCAGGGTGTCACGCCCTCGCACTGGTGGCTCGATGTCGAAGGCAGCAACTTCTGGTCCGGGGAACCCAACGACAACTCGCAGGTCATCCGCGCCGCCGTCGACTACTTCAAGGCACGCCGTCTGCCGGTGGGCATCTACGGAACGCCCTACATGTGGAACAACATCGCCGGCCAGATCTGGAAGTCGCCCGGCATCCCGATCTGGACCGCAGGCGCTTCCGGCCTCGCTGGCGCGGCTTCCCGCTGCAACCCCGGCTACGCCTTCGCCGGCGGCACCGTCGCGATGGTCCAGTACTACGACTTCGGCTTCGATACGAACTACATCTGTCCCGGCACGGAGGCCATCTTCAAGCACCCGGTGCCGCACCCGCTCATCTCGGGTCCGCGAGGACGGACCACCAGCTACCTCGGCTCACAGCTCGGCTACTGGCACATCATCCCGATGGTCGCGAATTAGGGAGTCTCTACCCGTAGCCCGAATTCGCTTTGGGGCCCTCCCAGGCAAATCGTGCGAGGAACTGCGGCCCAGATTGATGCACCGCTGACAGGTGGATCGCCGATCCGGTGAGCCGGAAAGCCGAACTCGATGCCGAGATTGTCGAAGCCGGCCTCCTGGCCGCACCCCTCGAGCTCAGCACGTAGGACCTCGGTGGGGGTGCTTTTGCGCAGCATCACCTCCACCCGGGTATAGCCGGGATTGTCGGTCGCCTCAGCCACCCCAAGGGGCACGAGGGGCACAGGATCGAGATTCGCCGGCGCATTTGGAATCGGCCCGAGCTTCACCAGTGTGGTCGATACCTCCATCGCAAAAACACATGGTGAGTCGACATGCCGATCGCTCACGCGCAACACGCGAAGGAGCCCCTCATACCAGTCGGAGTCCCGCAATCCCATGGAAAGCGCGATCCCATCCGTCGAAGTCGAGGTGCTCGCGCGCAGGTTCTCCATCCGGCAAGCAGGAGGATCATCGTCGCCCGGTAGCGTGCTGCCCAGGAATGCCCACGCAGCGACCAGCACCGCACCACCGCAGGCTGCTCCCGTCGCGACCTTCCACCCCAAGCCGCCACCGAACATGCCCGTCAGGGCGCGGACTGTGCGCGCGCCAGCCCGCTGATGGGCCTTCCACCACAGGACCGCGTCCTCCCGCGAATCCACCTGCAACTTCGAAAGGATCTCCCGGACGTGCCACTTGGCGCCATCGAGAGTGAGCCCAAGTTCTTCGGCAATCTCTGCGTTCGTGTGTCCCGCAGCGATTAACCTGAGGACCTGCTCTTGCTTGGGGCTGAGGTCGTGCCGGTATTTCGCGCGGTAGTGGCTTGGCCGGGTTTCCATCGCCGGTCTAGCTTGCTCGCTTGTGCGCCCGAAAAACCTACTCTCTGGCATCAATCACAGAATGTCGTTTCTTATGTCTGGCCGGCCTGAGGTTTGCACTACCCGGGACCAAAAGTTCGTAGACTTGCTGCCAATGGACCTGCAACTCACTGGCAAAACGGCCGTCGTCACAGGCGGCAGCAAAGGCATCGGCAAGGCGATCGCGCGCGTGCTCGCCAACGAAGGCGTCGACCTTGCCCTCCTCGCACGCACAACGGAGACACTGGAGGCCACCGCCACGGAAATCGCGTCAGCCAGCGGCCGAAAGGTCGTGGGCATTCCGGCTGACACCGGTAACACCGAATCCGTGAACGCCGCCTTCACCCGCGCGGCGGGCGAACTCGGTCGCATCGATATCCTCGTGAACTGCGCGGCCCAGCCGGGTGGCGCCGCTCCGCTGCCGGGAATCGAACACCTCCCCGACTCGAACTTCCTCGAACAGATGAACGTGAAGGTGCTGGGTTACACGCGCTGTGCCCGCGCTGCCACGCCCTACCTCAAGGCGAACGGATGGGGGCGGATTATCAATATCAGCGGCCTCGCCGCCCGCCAGACCGGCAACGCCATCGGCTCGATGCGCAACGTCGCCGTTCAGGCGCTGACCAAGAACCTGGCCGACGAGCTTGGGCCGTTCGGCATCAACGTCACCTGCATCCACCCCGGCCTTACCTGGACCGAGTTCATGGAAGAGACGATGGCGCGCCAGGCCGAATCTCGCGGCGAAACCCTCGACCAGGCCCGTGAGCGCATGGCCCGCGGCAACACCGTCAACCGCATCATCGAAGCGGAGGACATCGCCAACCTGACCGCGTTCCTCGCCTCGCCGCTCTCTGTCGCGGTGAACGGCGAAAGCATCGCCGCCGGCGGCGGCGCGCCAAGAGCGATCTACTACTAGGCGGTCAGAGGCGAGACCGGGCGTTCTCGCTCGTCCGGCCAGGGGAAATGCCCCGCAAAAAAAGGGGGCGACGCCGCCCGCGGGACGCCGTTGCTCACGCGAAAGGTCATGCGAAAACGGATCATTCGCCCGGCATCAACCGGGCAAGCGCTCCCGCACTCGCCTCTGACTCCCCGCTTTCGGTCGCCGCCGCCTCAGTCAGAGGCGAGACCGGGCGGTCTCGCTCGTCCGGCAAGGGGAAATGCCCCGCAAAAAAGGGGGCGACGCCGCTCGCGGGACGCCGTTGCTGACGCGAAAGGTCATGCGAAAACGGATCATTCGCCCGGCATCAACCGGGCGAGCGCTCCCGCACTCGCCTCTGACTCGCTTCGACCAGTCCGGCGGCGCGCCAAGAGCGATCTACTACTAGGCGGTCAGAGGCGAGACCAGGAGGTCTCGCTCGTCCGGCAAGGGGAAATGCCCCGCAAGAAAAGTGGGCGACGCCGCTCGCGGGACGCTGTCGCTCACGCGAAAGGTCATGCGAAAACGGATCATTCGCCCAGCATCAACCGGGCGAGCGCTCCCGCACTCGCCTCTGACTCGCTTCGCTTAGGCCGGCGCCAATTCCCGGTCCAGCACAAATCCCTCGTAGCCGTGCTCTTTCACCTCGTCGCACTTCTGGCGGTAGGTGCCTACGCCACCGACATACGGCATGAACTGCCGCGTCTTGCCGGGGACGTTCGCGCCCAGGTACCACGAGTTGCAGCTTGGCGCCACGAACATCGTGCCTTCGGCCACGTCGTTCACGTGGTCCACCCAGGCGTCCTCGGCTTCGACCGTCGGCTCGATGGTCCGCACTTCCGAAGCGCGCAGGTACTCGAGGCAATCGCTCACCCAGTCTACGTGCTGTTCGATCGAAACCAGCATGTTGCTCAGCACCGAAGGGCTGCCTGGCCCGGTGATGGTGAACATGTTCGGGAAGCCCGAAGCCATCAGGCCGAGATAGTTCCGCGGACCGGCCGCCCACTTGTCGGCCAGCCGCGCGCCGTCGCGACCGGTGATGTTCATTCGGAGGAGCGCCCCGGTCATCGCATCGAAGCCGGTCGCGTAGACGATGACGTCGAATTCGTAATCGCCGGCGGTCGTCCGGATGCCGTGTTCGGTGACCTCCTCGAACGGCTCCTTGCGCAGGTCGACCAGCTTCACGTTGTCGCGGTTGAAGGTCACGAAGTAGTCCTGGTCCACCACGCCGCGCTTGCAGCCGATGGGGTAATCGCTCGGCGTGAGCGCATCCGCCGTCGCCGGATCCTTCACCACGCGATGCAGCATTTCGCTGTACATCTCCCGCGCGAGGATGTTGGCTTCCATGCTCGTGGCGACATCTGCATACATGCGTGTCACGGCAAAGCCGTGCTGCTCCATCGCCGCCCGCCGCTCTTCGTCGCTGAGGTCCATCAGCTTCGCTGTCGGCGGCTCCAGCAAGGCACCGTTGAACGACCCGGCGATGCCGACGCGCGACTTTCGCTGCGTCTCGCGAAGCTGCGGGTAGTTCTCCTTCACCTTCGCCCGGTTCTCATCGGTCAGCGGCCGGTTCATCGAGGGCCAGGTGTACGTCGGCGTGCGCTGGAAGACGGTCAATTGCTTCGCAACCTTCGCGATCTCCGGGATCGACTGCACGCCGGACGAGCCGGTGCCGATGAGCCCGACGCGCTTGCCTTCGAGCTCGATGCCTTCCTTCGGCCAGAGGCTCGTTTGCACCGAGACGCCCTTGAACGAATCCATGCCCTTGATGTCGGGTTTCAGCGGTGCCGAAAGGCAGCCCGTAGCCATCACGCAGTGGCGGGCAACGAACGTGTCGCCCTGGTCGGTCTTCACCGTCCAGCGGCTGGTGGCGTCGTCCCAGTTGGCGTCGGTGACGCGGGTCCTGAAGCGAATGTCGCGGCGGAGGTCGTAACGGTCGGCCACGTGGTTCATGTACCGCTCGATTTCGGGCTGCGAAGCCATCAACTCCGACCAGTCCCACTCCTGCTCGAGCTCTTTGTCGAAGCTAAACGAATACTCTACGCTCGTGACGTCGCAGCGGGCGCCGGGATACCGGTTCCAGTACCAGGTGCCGCCAACGCCGTTGCCGGCCTCGATAACCATGGCGCTCATACCGAGCCCGCGGAGTTTGTGGAGCATGTACAGCCCGGCTGCCCCCGCTCCCACCACGACCACGTCGAACTGTTCGGTCTTCTTCTCTGTGACTGCTGCCAAGCTGGTGCTCCGCCGCTCGTATTTGTGCGGGTAATTCTTAGCCTCTGGCGAACAATCCGCAATAGTCCGGGAGGAAGTTCCCGGAACATTCGCAGCATCTCAACTCGTTGGGGCGGCTACGCCGCGTTGCGCTCCCACACCGCCGGCCAGCGTTCGCTGCCCCGCACGGCCTCTTTCATCGCCTGCCGTTCCAATTCCGCAGCAGTCGCCAGGGCCACCTCGAGGTCCTGCCGGGCCTCCGGCTCCAGGCGTGCCTTCAGCGGCGCGAGGGCATCGCGTTCGATCAGTCCGCGCACCGTCTGTGGCCACACGAAGAACCCGAAGCCTTCGGGTGCTCCAAAGCTGCCGCGGTGTTTGCCCAGCCACATGTATCGCTCCTGCACCGAGCCAACTGGCTCGACCATGTCCGCGAACTGGCCGTCGGTCTCGTTGCTGCGCGTGTCCACCAGCAGGCGCTCGGGGAAGAGCGTGAAGCCAATGGTTACGATGTCCGCGTTCGTGAGGAGCTTTCCGAGCGCCTCCTCATCAATCGTGATGCCGTTTTCCGTTTGCATGTCGGTTTCACTCCTTTGGGTGAAAAAGACGAAGGGGTAGGACTTGCGTCCTACCCCCTCGGAGGTTTGCTTCACCATTTTCGGGTGCTGTGGCCAGCGCCCGAGGGGGTGTAGCGCTGGCCTAGTACATCGGAGGCGCGCCGGCGCCGGCCATTGCGGGCGCGGCTTCCGGCTTCTCGGTGACCAGGCAGTTGGTGGTCAGCACCATCGCAGCGATGGAGACGGCGTTCTCAATGGTCGAGCGCGTCACCTTCGCCGGGTCGGGGATGCCCATCTTGATCATGTCGCCATAGACGTCGGTCTGGGCGTTGTAGCCCTGGCCCTTCGGGAGCTTCTTCACTTCCGAAACGATGACCGATCCGTCCTTGCCGGCGTTGATCGCGATGCGGCGAAGCGGCTCTTCGAGCGCGCGGCGGAGGATGTTCACGCCGGTTGCCTCATCGCCGGCCAGCTTCACCTTGTCCAGCGAAGCGAGCGCGTTGATGAGAGCGACACCGCCGCCGGGGACGATGCCCTCTTCGACGGCTGCGCGGGTGGCGCTGAGCGCGTCTTCCACGCGGTGCTTCTTTTCCTTGAGCTCGACTTCCGTCGCGGCGCCGACCTTGATGACGGCGACCGAGCCGGCGAGCTTGCCGAGGCGCTCCTGGGCCTTTTCGCGGTCCCAATCGCTCTTCGCGTCTTCGAGGATGGCGCGAATCTGGGCGATGCGGGCGTCGAGGTCCTTCTTCTTGCCCTTGCCTTCGATAACCGTGGTCTCTTCCTTGGTGGAAGTGACGCGGCGGGCGCGGCCGAGGTCGCCGATTTCGACGCTATCGAGCGTGCGGCCAATCTCTTCCGAAATGACGGTCGCGCCGGTCAGCACGGCGAGGTCGCCGAGGTTGTCCTTCTGGCGGTCGCCGAAGCCCGGGGCCTTCACGGCGAGGATGTTGATGGTGCCGCGGAGCTTGTTCACGGCCAGCGTGGCGAGAGCTTCGCCTTCCAGGTCGCCGCAGATGATGACGACGTTCTTGGTCGCCTGGAGGATCTTCTCGAGGACCGGGAGGATCTCCTGGACCGAGCTGAGCTTCTTGTCGGTGATGAGGATCATCGGGTCCTCGACGACGGCTTCCATGCGGTCCGGGTTGGTCACGAAGTAGGGGCTGATGTAGCCGCGGTCGAAGGCCATACCGTCGACGTATTCGATCTCGGTCTGGATGCCCTTGGACTCCTCGACCGTGATCACGCCGTCCTTGCCGACCTTCTCCATGCACTCACCGATGAGGTTGCCGATGGAGGCGTCGTTGTTCGCCGAAATCGTGGCGACCTGCGCCATCTGGGAGCGCTCGGTGACCTTGATGCTGTTCTTCTTGATCGCATCGACGAGGGAGGCGGCGCCGGCTTCGAGGCCGCGCTTCAGGCCCATCGGGTTGGCGC
>JBFWZP010000020.1:0-15063 GCA_050185215.1 Dehalococcoidia bacterium
CCTGGCTACCAAAACCTACAGAGAGAAGGGGCCGGGGGATGAGGGAGTGCTCGCATCCGCTCCCACTTCCCTCCGCCCGCGGCCATGGAAGCGCGCACGAAGTAAGCGGATGCAGAACCCCACGCCCGGTTCGCGTCTGCCAGAATTCCGCAGACGCTTCAACGCTCCCCTTCTCCCAGGCTTGGGAGAAGGGGCCGGGGGATGAGGGAGTGCTCGCACCCGCTCCCACTTCCCTCCGCCCGCGGCCATGGAACCGCGCACGAAGTAAGCGGATGCAGAACCCTTCGCCGGTTCGCGTCTGCCAGAATTCCGCAGACGCTTCAACCTCCCCTTCACCCAGGCTTGGGAGAAGGGGCCGGGGGATGAGGGAGGACCTGCCACTCCACCGGCTTCCCCACCGCCTCTCGTAACCTCCCCAAATACTCGTCCCGCGAAATCTCCACCGCACCCATCCGCTCCGTGTGCTCCGTCAGCACCTGGATATCGATCAACTCAATCCCTACCCTCCGCGCGTGCTGCACCAGTGCCACCATCGCCACCTTCGAGGCGTCGCGTTCGCGCGAGAACATCGATTCCGCCCCGAATATCGCCCCAACCCCGACTCCGTACAGCCCCCCAACCAGCTCAGAATCCCTGTTCCAGACCTCGAAGCTGTGCACCCAGCCCATCCGGTGCAACTCGCGATACCCTTCGATCAGCGCAGGCGTAATCCACGTCCCGTCGTCTCGTCCCTCAGAACACGCGACCATCACCGCTTCAAATGCAGAGTCGACCGTTACCCGGAACTTCCCCGTACGAATCGTCCGGCCCAGCCGCCGCGATACCATCAGCCCTTCCAGCGGGATGATTGCCCGCGGGTTTGGCGAAAACCACAGGTACTCGGTCGCACCGTGTGGCCACGGAAAGATCCCCCGGCGATACGCCGAAAGGATCGTCGACGGCGAAAAATCTGCCCCCTCACCGATGAGTCCGTGGTCTTCCGCGCGATGTGGGTCAGGAAACTGCCAGGGGCACGGTGGCGGCTCCACCGGGCCCGAACGCGTGAACACCTCAATCGCAATCGGCGCCTCGCGCCCGGCCGAATCGCGCAACCACGGTTCCACACCGAAACCTTGAACGGCCCGGCCATGCCGCGCAACGCGCGACGCCACTTGTCGCGTCCTCCGCTACCCTTTGCCGATGCCCAGGCGGAAGATCTCGAACGCCTCCGAAGCGCGCCGCAAGGTCGACCGCCTTCGCGCGCTCCGCTCCAGCCCCCGTGTCCTCCACGATTTCGCGATGGAAATTCTCGCCGAAGACGGCAGCCCCGAGCTCGTGAAACTCGCCCTCGAATCGCTCGGCGACGAAATCCGCCCCGACGACGGCCCAACCCTCCGCCAGCTCTACAACGACTTCGATGTCGATGGGGCGAAGAAAGACCCCGGCGGCAACGTCCGCGTCGAAGTGCTGAAAGCGCTCTGGCACCTGCGCAGCGGCGAAGACCTCGACCTCGCCATTCGCGCCCGGAACACCACCGAGCGGACGCTTCAGGCGAATGGCGAGATGATCCGCGCCGCCGGGCTTGCGCTCCTCGGCGTCCTCGATCCCGCCCGCGCCTGCCTCGAAGCCGTCCTCGTCCTCGGCCGCGATGACTCCCACCCACTGACCGAGTCCAGCCGGATGACAGGCGAACCTGCCCTCACCGCAGTCCGCCTCCTCGCCTCGCAACAGGAAACCAACGCCCTTCTGCTCTATCTCCTCGCCGGGCGCGCCCCAACCACCGAAGTCATCGGCGAAACCCTGCGCGGACTCGCCTCCCTCGAATTCGAAACCCTCGAGCCAATCCTCATTGACCTCGCGAACCGCGACGACGACGGACTGCTGGTCGCTGTCTGCGATGTCCTCGTCGAACTCCCGCCCTCGCCCGGCCTCGCACCCATCGTCCGGAAACTGCTGGATTCCCCCTCCCGCGGCGAGGTCTACGAATTCCTCGTCTCCTCCATCGTTGCCAGCCGCCGCATGGACCTTGTCGAGATCGTCCTCGAGTCGCTCCCCGCCGAAATGTCCCAGAAGCGACTCCGCTCCGCCCTCGACTCCCTCCAGTTCGCCCCAAGGACCCCCGCCGTCGAATCGGCCATCGCCGAACTCGAATCCCGCCTCGCCCGCCAAACCCCGCCCCCGCGCTAACGAACGGCGAGTGTCAGCGACCGGCCGCCCCCACGGAACCCTCAGCCGCGACCGGGCAGGGAGCGGGCCTTTCGGCGTGGCAAGGCGCCATCCCTCTAATTCAAGCCATACTCGCGTCGCATCCGAGGCGCGCCCGCCTGCAAGGCATGAGCCTGCTCGCCCACCGCTGCAACACAACGCCCGTCCACAAGAGAACCGCGAGCGTGAGCGACCGGCCACCGTCCCCTCCAGCGCAGCGCCGAGGGCCGTGAAGCCGCATACCTCAGAATGGTCGTCCTACGAGAGAATGGTCGTCCTACGAGCCCGAACCGGGCTCCTCTGCCACCTGTCAGCAGCCTGGCTCACCGTCGTTCCCGCAGCAATTGCTCCGCGTTCGAACCTTCTTCCAGTTGTTGCGCAGCAACAGCCTCACCTTCGTCCCGAACGAACCGTCATACTCACGCCAGTTCGTGATGACATTGCCGAAGCTCGGTCCAGAACTCATGCCAGCGCCGCCGTCGAAGGATAAATCGGCGCCCGGGACTTCTCGAACGCGTCAATGTCGTCGCCCTCTTGCATCGTCAACCCGATCTCATCGAGGCCGTTGAGCAGGCAGTGCTTCACGAATGGGTCGATTTCGAAGCTGCGCGTCCAGGTCCCATCCGCCGTCGAAACCGTCTGTGTCTTCAAATCCACAACCAGCTCCGAACTATTCAGCTCTTCCGAGCGCGCAATCAGGTAGTCGCAGTCCGCTTGCGGCAACACCACCGTCAGCAGCCCGATCTTCGCGCAGTTGTTCCGGAAGATGTCCGCGAACGATGGCGAAATGATCGCCTTCAGACCGAGGTCTTCCAGTGCCCACGGCGCATGCTCCCGCGAGGACCCACACCCGAAATTCGGCCCCGTCACCATGATCGGCGCGCCGTCGAAGTTCGGGTTGTTCAACACGAAGTCCGGGTCCTTCTTCCAGTCGTCGAAGGCGAACGGTCCGAAGCCGGTCCGTTCGATCCGCTTCAGGAACTCCTTCGAGATGATCTGGTCGGTGTCCACATCGGCGCGGTTCATCGGAATCGCGCGGCCCTTCACGGGTTCGAACTTCTTCATGGCTATTTCCACTCCCGGATGTCTACAAAGTGCCCGGCGATTGCCGCCGCCGCCGCCATCTGCGGGCTCACCAGGTGCGTCCGTCCGCCGCGTCCCTGCCGCCCCTCGAAATTCCGGTTCGAGGTGCTCGCGCATCGTTCTCCAGGGAGGAGGATGTCCGGGTTCATCCCCAGGCACATCGAACAGCCCGCCTCCCGCCACTCGAACCCGGCGTCCGTGAATACCTTGTCCAGGCCTTCCTGCTCCGCCTGCAGCTTCACCAGCCCCGAACCAGGCACCACCATTGCCGAGAGCGTGCTGGCAACCTTTCGGCCCTTCACGATCTCCGCCGCGGCCCGCAGGTCCTCGATCCGCGAGTTCGTGCACGAGCCCAGGAATACCCGATCCAGCGGGATGTCCTGGATCGCCGTCCCGGCCTTCAAGCCCATATAAACGAGCGAACGTTCCGCCAGTTCCTTCGCCTGGGGCGTGCTGGCCTCGTCCGGCGAAGGCACGCGCCCCGTCACCGGCACGCTCTGCGCGGGCGTTGTTCCCCAGGTCACGCAAGGCTCGATGTCGGCGCCGTCGAGCGTCACATAAGTGTCAAACTCCGCGCCTTCGTCGGTCGGCAGTGCCCGCCACGCATCGAGGGCCGCCTCCCAGTCGGCGCCCGTCGGCGCATGTTTCCGGCCTTCGACATAGGCGAAGGTCGTGTCGTCCGGAGCAACCAGCCCGGCTCGCGCCCCGCCCTCGATCGACATGTTGCAGATCGTCATCCGGCCTTCCATCGAAAGCTTCCGGATGACGTCGCCGCGATACTCGATGACGTGGCCAACCCCACCCGCGACGCCAATCTCGTTGATAACCGCGAGGATCACGTCCTTCGCCGTCACACCGGGGTGTAGTTCGCCGTTCACCTCGACGGACATCGTCTTCGGCTTCGCCTGCGGCAGCGTCTGCGTGGCGAGCACATGCTCGACTTCGCTCGTCCCGATGCCGAACGCCAGCGCGCCGAACGCGCCGTGTGTCGCCGTGTGGCTGTCGCCGCACACGATCGTCATGCCAGGCTGCGTCAGCCCTTGCTCCGGCCCGATGACATGCACGATTCCCTGGCGAACGTCGCCCACTCCGAAGAGCGGCACGCCGAACTCTTCGCAGTTCTTCCGCAGGACTTCCACCTGCTGGATCGAAAGCGGATCGGTCCAGGGCTTATCGCGGTCGCGCGTCGGGACATTGTGGTCCACCGTCGCGAGCGTCAGGTCGGGCCGCCGGACCTTTCGGCCGGCGAGCCGCAAACCCTCGAACGCCTGGGGAGAAGTCACCTCGTGGACGAGATGCAGGTCGATGTAAAGGAGGTCCGGCTTTCCGGCTTCGCTGTGGACAACGTGGTTGTCCCAGATCTTCTGGATGACCGTGCGCGGTTGACTCATGTAAGGCTGGCTCCGGGGTGCGGGAGAAGTAGTTTGGGAACCCCGATCGTACCAGACCTCGCCCTCGGCGGCTCCTATCTCAGGAGCTTGCGGCGGCCCGCCGCCTTCGTCGGCCGCGATGCCTCCAGCAGCGGCCCCGAATCGGCCAGCGCCTCGCGCGTGATAGAAAGCAGCGCACCCAGCCCGCGGGAGTTGTGAAAGACCACCCGCGTCTTCGATGCGTCCTTGTTCGCTTCCGCCTTCACGCGTCCGCTCGCCGCATGGCTGATGCACGCCGTGTTGATGACGATCAGGTCACTCTCTCCGCTCGCGAGGCTCGTCGCCTGCGGCCCATTCTTCGCGTCATCCGGGTCGAGCCACGTCGTCTTAATCCCCCACGCATCGAACTGCGGCATCGCATGCTTTTTCAGCCACTGGTGGCCGCCCACTACCACCAGCCGCATGCCCTCGAATGAAGCCTCGGGTGCTTCAGCGCCTTCCGATTCGTCATCGAGCCTTCCCAGGAGGAACTCCCGGAACTTCGGAAACGCGAGCGCCAACCCTTTCAACTCATGCGTGCCTTCATCGCCAGGGTCCTTGGGGTTGCAGTTGCGCAAGACTGCCTCGGCCGTCGCCTCGAAGTCCTCGTCGCGTTCCAGTTGCAACGAGAGCAGCGCCTGCCCAACCGGCAACTGCAGCGGCTTGAATCCCGGGGGCACCCCCATGCAGAGCGTGCGCAGGCGCTCGAAATCGCCATGCGTCAGCAACTCCCGCGTGAGCCGGTCGAACGCCGCCACCGTGTCGTGGTCATGCCCGGCCTTCAGCGCGAGCGAGAACGCGCGCTCGAAGAGGTCCGCCCGCTGCTCGCGCGAAAATGACTTTGCTCCCGGGAAGTCCAGTTCCTCGATTCCCCGGCAGATCTCGTTCAGCAGGTTATCGACCTTGGGGCTCTCCGCGAGCATGTCTACGAGTTCGATCACTTCCGCCATCGGGTCTCGCACGCCACGAGAGCGCAGTGTTTCGAGATACACCTCCTCGGCGATTCGCCGGGTCGTACTGTCGGGTCCGCCACTGTCGTTCACGAACACCGTCAGCAGATGCGGAGCCGACTGCGCAAGCGGCACGTTCCCGAGCACCTGCAGGTACCCCGGGAAGTTCTGCGTAACTTTCCGTGTTCCGGACTGAGCCAGTTGGAACGCCGCCAGGAACTCCGCGTATCGCCGCTCGCCTGCCCGCGGTGGGATCAGTCGAACGAGCGCCCGCCGCTCCTCCATCGAAGCCACCTCGATAGGTGCGCCCGAGATAAGTGCCAGTACCGAAAGCGCCGCCTGCGCCCCGAGCGTCGCGTCCACTTGTGCCAATCGCAAGCCCGCGTCGGCGGTGATGCGCCGCAGGTCGTCGAAGCCCACTTCGCTCGTCTCCGGAGGCCAACGCATCATCCATTCGACCAGGCACGGCTGTTCGAACACCGTGTTTGCGAGCACGATCGCCCCCAGCGCGAACCCGTCATCGGTGAGGTCGCCATGGCGCAGCATGTCCACAACCCGCTCCGCCGCCATCCAGCGCCCGCCGCGAGCGACGCACACCAGGTGGAGTACGCGGCAGTAGTCAGCGAGAATCGGCTGGCGTCGCCGCAGAAAGTGGTCGTCCATCAACAGGCTGAGGACATCCCGCGCCTCCTTCGAGCCCAATCCCGCGTCGTTGAAACCTGAGTTCTGAACCAGCTCTGCCAGCACCAACTCCTCGAGCCCACCGAGCGACTCCACCGGCCGTTCAGGTGCCGTTGCGCCGGAAATCAGCGCCAGCACCGACTCCACGTACGACGCGCCAATCCGTTGCTCCAGCTCAGTATCGAATGCGACTCCCGCGTGCTCCTGCGCCTTCTTAAAGTAAGAAAGGGCTCCCTGGTGGTCCCCGGCCATGGAGGAAGCGATGCCCGCGGTCGCTCGAAGCACCGGCAGGTCCTCCGCTCGTGCCAGTTGCAAACGCGAATTGATTCGCTGCAGAGCTTCTGAAGGATCGTTCGCCGCCTCCGCGATGACATCCCGCCATGCCCCGGCAACGGGCTCAGGCCGTTCGATGGTCTCCAGCCGCTCTTCTGGCGCGCCAACCGCCGCCGGCGCCGGGCCAATCTGTCCGCCTGCCCTCAGCAGCCCCACCAACTCCTCCACCGCCGAAGCCAGCCGGTCGAGTCGCTCCAACAACGCGTTTGGCGCCTCGCCCCGCACATCCCCCGGTTCGGGTTCCGGTGCTTCGTGTCGTGGAGCCGCGAACGCGTCCGTCTTGTCCTCGCGGGCTTCCAGCGTCAGCTTCGCCCTGCTGAGCGCCTCCGCTTCATCGATACGCTTCAGTTCGACCAGCTTCCGCGCCGCCTCGTCCACTTCCACCAGTGCGCCGAAGTGCTCCTGCAAGAGGTCAAGCGCCATTGGGCATGCCGGCAGGAACCACTTCCGCTGCGGCGCCGACCAACGGTAGCCCGGCACCAGCTTCACCAGCTCTTTGTCGCCGAAGGTGCACTCAACCGCGAACTCGTTGCCCACCAACGAAACCACCGCTCGCTGTTGTGCGGCCGGCGTCTGTTTCGTTCGGACCTCAACAATCTCCTGGTCGAGATCTGCCGGGTGCTCCCATCCCTGCTCCCCGAACGCCCGGTCCAGCGCGAGGATCACGCCCGGTTGCCGCGGGAGTTGCAGAGCCTGTGAACTGGCGACATAACGACATCCGGGGATCTGCCGCACCAGCGCCTCGTCCCGGCCGTTCGCCGTCACCAGGTAGCGGTGCTCGTCCGCTCGTAATCGGATCACGGATCGAATCTAGCACGGCCGTTCCCGCTCGAAACTCGGGGTTCCGCCTAGTCGCTTCGGTGGACGAACCGGTTTCGCGCAGTTGCCGCGCGGTGACGTTCTAATGCCGCTCTTATGGCATCCCGTTGACTCCGTGCGGTACAGTCACTCTGCGTTCACTGGTTTGGTCGAGTAGTGGACAGCCAGAAGACAAGAGGTGGCAGGCACATCCGTTCGCTCCCCTGGGGAAGGAGCTTCAATGGAAAAAGCACTGCTGACCTGCACGGCTGACATGACTCGAATTGCCCGCTTCGCTCTTCTCTCTCTTGGTTCTCTGATCATCTTGTTGGCTGCCGCCGGTTCGTTCGGCTCAGCCCGGGCAATGGCCGGCTACACCGTTTCAATCGCACCCACCGCCGATACTGTTCCCGTCGGTCAGACTGCCGCCTTCCGCGTCCGCGTCGAAGGTCAGACAGCCTCCCTTCCCAGCTTCAACTTCAATGTCGAAGGCGGCTCCCTCGCCGGTGTCGCGTCCATCGACCCCACCGCGGCCAACGTCGCCGAAGGCACGGTCTTCGTCACCCGCGAATCCGAAGGTACCGTCCGGCTAGATGTCACCTTCGGCGGCGAAGTCCTCGCCAGCGGTCAGGCGCGATTCGCCCGCGTCGGTGACCTCGACATCGCCGTGAACCTCAACGCCGGTATCGATGCCGCCGCGCGAACCTGGCGCTTCGAAGTCCTCACCCCTGCTGGCCAGGTCGTCGCCAGCCTCTCGGCCAACACCAGCGGCGACGCCCCGCACGACGTGGTCCGCGCCAGCAACCTTCCCCTCGGCTTCTACACCGTTCGCCAGGTGCTCGGCGGCGACACCGCCACCACTTGCGATTCCGGCGCCTTCTACCGCGTGCTCGCCCCAACCTCCGCCCAGACCACAATCGAACTGGCGTCGCCGTCCGCCGCTGTCAGCTTCGAGATCGCCCCCTGCCCCGGCGCCCCGGACCTCGAAGTCCTCATTCCTATCGACACCGTCGCCCCCTCCGCCGGCATCGTCGGTGACCCCGATGTCCTCCCCGGCGAAACTCCCATCAGCGAAGTTCGTGGCGCTCGCCAGGAAGGCCCCGGGGATCCCCTTCCCCCCGCGCTTGGCAATACGGCGCCCGGCTCCGCGAGCCAATCTCTCCCGCTTGAGCTGCTTCTCATCCTCGCCGGCATCACGGCGATCCTCCTCCCCGTCTCTGCCTGGTCGGTAGCGGCGGTGCGAGGAAACGACAATCGCTAGTTCCTACCTCTCTAGCTGTTGGTCAGGAGGCAAACCCCGGTGCGCGATGGCCCGCGCACCGGGGTTAACTCTTCCCCCCGCCCGCACGTTGTTTTTACAAACCGGAACTTGACGTTAGCGGGTTCCGTCGGCCATAACTGGCTGAGCTTACGGTGGGCAATTGCGGGTCGAGACGCGATTGCTGCGCCTTTCGTTACGCCGGCGGGGTGCGTCTAGAGTCCCAGGGGGACTACATGTCGCGTTCCACTCGGCGGTTTTTATTGCCCGCCGCCCTGGTGCTCTTTGTCATGCTCATCTCGGCCGATCGTTTGGCCGCGCCCGCGAACGTCAAGGCAGCCTTCGATCCATCCACGCCCGCCTTCGATGCCCTCACCCCGTTCGATACCACTGACTTCCCCGTCGCCGTGCCTCGCCCCCCGCGGATCCTCGCTGGTTCCAACTCCCATTCCCTCCCCGCGAACCCCGTCGGCCGCAACGGCTACTGCCTCGATGCCAACCTCGACAACATCACTCCGATAGCGAACTCGCTCATTCCGTCCGCGAACCTGGGCTTCCGCGTCTTCGCTACCGACCCGCTGCCGTCGAATCCTCCTGCTCCACCCCAGGTGGAAGTGCCCCTCCCCACAAGCGGCAACTACATCGACGGCCCGCAGACCGGTGTGCCTGCCGCGTCGCTCAACACCGGCGCCGGATCGACCTCCGATGACATCTACTGCGTCGTCGTCACCGCCCCAGAGGGCTACCAGAAGCTCCACGTCGAATGGCACTACGACGACGGCACGAACACCGAAAACGTCATCTCGCTCCCCGATATCCCCATCGTCAATGTCCGCCTGCAGAAGATCGGCGATGGCCTAATCGGCGGCCCCGCGGAAGTCTGCACCGTTGGCTGGGATCGCGGATTC
Source organism: Dehalococcoidia bacterium (assembly GCA_050185215.1). GTDB lineage: Bacteria > Chloroflexota > Dehalococcoidia > Tepidiformales > Tepidiformaceae > Amarobacter. The sequence continues at coordinate 9,605 of JBFWZP010000020.1, forward strand.
CTCACCGGCCGCACATCCAATGCCAGCGACGCCACCGACCCCGATCCCGTGGATCAACTCGTCCCGACGGACTTTGTCCTGAGCGGCACCTTCAACGGCACTGTCTCCGTCACCAACGTCCGTCAAAGCGGACCCGAATGGTGCGCTTCGATAGGCTCCAATATGGCTGAGTCCGGCATCGGCGTCAGCCTCAACTTCGACGCCATCTACAACCGCGTCGATATCGGCACGCGGAGCCGCAACGTCGATGACCAGCCGTTCACCGTGGACCTCCCGGCCGACCAGTCCGTCGTCATAAAGGATTCCGTTGAACTCCGCCACATCACCATCGACGGGCAGGTCTCCCAGAAGCGGGTTTCCGAACCTCAGGTCGTCCGCTCGATTCACTTCATCTGCCTCATCGGCACCGATTCCACAGCTGGCGACGCACTTGCTGCCGGCGGCATCCACTTCCAGCCACTGAACCCACCGGACGAGCCGGCGGCCTCCAGCATCACCACGTTCTCCAAGTCCGGCTCAGATCCGCGGCTGAGTGCCGTCGAAGACAACACGCTCTGCTTCAGCTACACCAGCGCCGAACCCGGCGAGCACACCATCTACGTCAACTTCACCAATAACGGCGTCCCGGACCTTGCCACCTTCGACACGAACAACGATGGCAATGGCCAGGTTGATGGCCCTGCTGGGCCGCTCGTCACCGCATGGAACGTCATCGATCGGACCGTGTTGTCGACCGGCAATTTCGACGCCGGTGTCGTCACCTTCACGAAGCTCAACGTCCCGTTGACCTTCAACCTCGCCGACGGCACCTTCATCGGCGGCACGGGCGTCACGGAGTGGGTGCTTGGCAAGCACACCACCAACGGCGTCGAGAAGGTGAACCAGCTTCTCGATGGCGTGCTCATCCGCGCCGAAATCATCGGCGACTGCGGATACTTCGAAGTTCCGGATGATTCCCGCCCGACGACCATCACCGGCATCAGCGTGGGCGGTCGCCTCGACCTCAACCCCTTCACCGGCAACCCATTCGACGCCGCCTTCGGTGACACCGATGCGAGCGCCGACGACCTGAGCATTTCGACCCTCAACGCCGGCGGCTGCAGCGCCAACCAGACCACCCGCGTGAAGGTCAATGTCTACTATCCCGGCCTCACCAGCGATCCGGCCGCTCCCGAAGAGTGGGTCGACTTCGACTACTCGTTCATCCCGAGCCAGAAGGTCCCGCGAGTAGCCTGGGCTGGCCAGTTCGTCACGATTACCTACGCCATCGCCAGCAGCGAGAGTTGCGAGGGCGAACACCTTCAGTTCGTCCGCCCCAAGGGCCAGCCCGGTGCGTTCATCGGTGACGAAGGCATCGAGCTGAACGGGCCCGACCACGCCAGGGTCGAATTCGATTCATCGTGCGCCGCGACGGTTCGCTACGAAAGCGAAGTGCCCGGCTTCATCGATGTCGAAGCCTTCATCGAAGGCAACCCCTACTCGAAGATCGCCTTCCCGATCATCTACATGGTCTTCGAAGACATCAGTCTCGACGCCACGCCCGACCAGTTCGTCTCCACCTTCGGCGACGTGACCGCAAACGTCCGCGGCTACTTCACCAGCGAGAACCCCTCCGGCCGCCCGGCCGAAGTGAAGCCTGACGGCCGCAAGGTTCCGAAAGACCGCTGGATCCTTCCCGATGACTGGGAATTGCTCAAAGGCCAGTCCGATCTCCGGGGGCCGTGGGGCGGGCTCGACATGCCCAACTCCATCGTCACCTTCTTCATGCAGGACGAAGCCACCCTGAACAACTACAAGGCGAAAGTGAAGAACGGCGCCGCAGGCTTCTTCGTCGCTGACAGCGTCGATGACTTCTCCTTCAATGTGAATCCCCACACGAAGGTCGCGGCTGTTCTTGGCACGATCCTCAAGCCACGCATGATGAGCAGCATCACCGACGGCGCCGGGCAGGCTTCGGTGGATACCTTCGGAGACCGCAATCTGAGCTACGAAGGTTGCGCCGCAAACGTCATCACCCAGAACCCGCATTGCAAGCCTGAAGACGTCGCCGGTACCACGCGCTACTACGCCGTAGTCGAATACCCGGAGGCCACCAACCGGGGTAAATGGCCCGCGGTTGCCAGCAATGTTGACGACACCACATGGCGATGGGCTGGGTTCAAGGAAGTCACCGTCCTCAACACCGATTCGCCGCAGATCAAGTACGTCGTCGCCCACCTCCGCGACCGCGATGGATTCTGCGACGCGGTCAACTACAACAACACCCTCGGTGTCCCGGTCACGTTCGAAATCGATGCCGGCGACGGCGTCATCATCGATGCCGCCGATCGACCGTTCACCATCAACGGCACCCGCAGGTTCGCCACATCCACGTCGTTCGACACGACGAATCTGCTCGGCGTCCCCATCAACACCGATATCGCGAAGGCTCCGTTCCTGTCGGATCAGCCGGATGAATGCCAGGCCTGGATCAAGGTCTCCAACAGCCTGCTGACCCTGACGAACGTGACCGTGACCTTCCCCGCACCGCCTTCGCCAATTCCGGGCGACATCCGCATCTCGAAGGTGCAGTGCACGCCCGAGGAGCTGTTCACCGTTACGAACTACGGTTCCAACGTCGTCAACCTCGGTGGGTTCGCACTCAAGAGCCCGAGGTCTTCAGATATTGGCAACGCCGAGGAGCTCGACCTTATCGGCGTCCTCGCCCCCGGCGAGAGCAAGACATTCCACGGCGGCCCCGATCCGGCAGTCTGGGGTTGGCTCGACCCTGAAAAGTTCATCCTGGGTTCCAAGACCGACTTCGTAAGCCTGGTCTGGGAGGACTACCCGCTCACCACCATCAACTGCGATGGCGATCGCGTCGATAACTCCCCGCTCGTCACCTTCCCGCCCGATGGCGAGGGTGAAATCAAGCTCGATATCGTCATCCCGTTCGGCGCCGAACAGGAAGTGCCGCTCGTAGGCGGCTGGAACCTCGTCCCCACGGGCGAAGGCGAAATCTCCCTCGAAGCGGCGTTCGCCGAGTCCATGGACAAGGTCGAGGCAGTCTATGTCTGGGACCCGGACCTCGAGATCTGGTCCCACTACATCCCCGGTGCCCCCGCTGGCGTGAACACCATCGACACCATCAAGGGCGGGATGTTCATGTGGGTGTTGGTCAAGCAGCCATTTACGCTAACGCTACCGAAGTAGTGCACCTAGCAGGCCTCCTCCGTACCCTCGGAGGAGGCCCTCAAACTGAGTCTGGTGTAGTTGCTTGATGTTCCATTCCGTCGCGAGCCGGCGTTCCCTCGTGTCACTCATCGTTGTTGCCCTGGCGCTTTCCGCTGCCGCCTCCGCGTCCGCGCAGTTCAACCCGCCCTCGACCGTTGTCGGTTCAATTTCCGACCCCGACGGCCCGTTTCCCGAAGGCGTCAAGGTCGAGGCGTACATCGGCGATGTCCAGTGCGGCCTCGGCGGTAAGACCCTCTTCTACGGCGATGGCGCCGATCGCATCACCGTTTACGTCGTCGACGTCATCTCCGAATCCCAGCGCGCCGGCTGCGGCACCGAGGGCAAGGAAGTCCGCATCAAGATCGGCGACCGCTTTGTCGACAAGACCGTCCGCTGGACCCCCGGCCAGGTGATCCTCAACGTCGCCTTCGGCAATGCCACGCCCGTCCCCATCCCCACGGCGACTCCATTCCCCACCCGCACACCCGACCCCTCTACCACGCAAACTCCGGTTGCCACCTCGGCTGCCACATCCGGCCCGCCACAGACCATTCCCGCCGGCAGCCCCGGCGCGGGTTCACCCGTGCCGACCTCGCCGCGCGGAGGGATCACGAGCGCAACCCCGGGTCAGCAAGCGGCCTCGGCCGGCGATGGCGGCGGCACCCCCTTCTGGATCTGGGCCTTGTTGGGTCTCAGCGTCATCGGTGCCGTTGGCGGTGGTGTCGGCTACTTCATGGCACGCGGACGGGCCGCCGAAGCCGATGATGGCTTTATCGACGGCCCGGATTAGGTTCGAAGCCCGCTGAGTCTTGCTGTCGTCAGGACAGGAAGATCATCGTGAAGTAGTGCTTCCCGTTTGCCGCGGTGATTTCGCCCACCCCGATTCGCGTGAAATCGGTGGCCAGGATGTTCGCCTTGTGCGTCGGGCTGTTCATGAGCCCGTGGATCGCCTCGTTGGCTGCCGTGTCGGCCGGCCAGTTGTTCATGGCCAGGTTCTCGCCAGCCCACGCATACGACGTGTAGCCGAAGTACGCCAACAGCTCGACGTACATCGAATAGCCATAGGGGTCGCGGTGCCCGAAGTAGTTCTGGTCGATCAGCTGCTGTGAACGCGTCCGCGCGATCTTCGTCAGCCCCGAGTCCAGCACGTAGGGCGCCAGACCTGCGTTGGCTCGCTCTGCATTGATGAAGTCCAGCAACTGAAGTTCCATCGATGTCGCCGGCCCCGAAGAGACGGCCGGCACGTAGAAGTTCGGCTTCGTCTCGACGGCCGGCGGAGCGGCCGGGGCTGCCGGCGCCACCGGTTGAGGCGGGTTCGCCGCAGCCGGAGCAACGGGTACGGCGGGCGCAGCAGGAGCGGCGGGCGCAACGGGCGGCGCTACAGGTACCGCAGGCGCGCTTTCTACCGGCGCTGCTGGGTCTGCCGCGACCGGGACGATCTCAACCGGCGGGAGAAGGTCTGGAGAAATCTCGAACGCCACCGATCCGGGCTGGAGTCCCGGAAGGCCTGCCGAGTCCGCCGGCGAAGCAACCTGCGGGAGCGTGGCAACGATCGCCGGCACGTCCTGGCCGGCGGGAGCAAAGCTCGCGACATGGTCCTCGACGGCCGGATTGCCGGCTGGCCAAAGAGCAATTCCCAGGCCAACTGCGATACCGGAGAGAATCCCCGCTGCGTACAGCGGCCCGAAGCGCCCCGGCCGCCACTCGCGCACAGCCTCCCCGACCCCGATTCCGTGCGCCGATTCGAATCCTGCCATGTCCATCCCCACCAGGGACCCGCGAGTTCGGTGGTGGTTTCCACCCGGGTCACAAATGGGGGTTCGACGGGCTCGGATGGTGCCCACATGGACACCAGGAGGACGGGAAGGTGACAGCTCTGGGGCACTGTCACCCGTCTGTTCCCTAAGGGTTCTTCGGCACCCTTAGGGGTGGCGTAAGGGTGGACACAAGGGGACAACAACATGAGATATTCGTATGAGGGTTCACCCCAGGCGCCGGGGAATGAGGCCCCACCGCCATCAGAGCCGCGACCGGAAGGGAGCGGGGCGGTGAACTGCGTCAACAGCCGCCCAACCAACACCGAACGACTCCCCTACTCCCAGACTTGGGAGAAGGGGCGGGGGATGAGGGCCCGCAACCGCTCCACCCACCCCACTGCCCCCGCATGGCCCACCGCCATCAGAGCCGCGACCGGAAGGGAGCGGGGCGGTGACCTGCTTCAACAGCCGCCCAACCAACACCGAACG
>JBFWZP010000021.1:0-3440 GCA_050185215.1 Dehalococcoidia bacterium
GCCATCGATGCCTACCTTCGCATCCAAAACGAACACCCCAAGCCGTTCGCCTGGACCAAGAGTGCAGACGAGATCCTCGCTACTATCGCTCGCTTCTGCCAGCGAACTTCTGACTCAGGACACTAGCAGGTAGTCATCTTTCCAGGCGGCGGACAGGCCGGTGAGGGAAGCGACGGAACCGGAGCGGCTCCAGTTGGTGCCGCTGGCGGCCCAGCTGCCGGAGGTGCGGCGGAGGCGGTTGAGGGTGGTACCGGTGCCGAGGGTGTAGAAGGCGCAGGCGTCGCCTGCGTCGTCAAAGGCTAAGGCTACTGAACCGATAGCGCTGGCCTCGGTCACGATGGTCGTGGCGGCGGACCAGGAGCCGCTAAGGGCGGTCACGCTGGTGCGGAACTTCAGGTCGTTGCCGTCGCCGTAGATGAGGCCGAAAACGCGGGCGACGGGGTCGTAGCGGACGGCGACACCCTGGCCGCTGGTGACGGTATCGACGTTGGACCATCCGGCGCCGTTGATGCCGTTGCAGGCGTCGAGGCTGCCGGCATCGTTGCGGACGCGGCCGAAGGAATCGACGCGCTCGGAGTAGACGCAATCGTGGGGAGCCGAGGCCTCGGCGTCGGATTCCTGGGGGGTGAGTGGGAAGTAGGGGACGGCGAAGCGTTCTTCGTAGACCGTGACGGAGAGGAGCGGAGTTCTGCGGCGGGAGCGCTGAGCGGAGCGAAGGATGCTGGAGATTCCGTACATTTGTTCTACGCTGCCCGTCACCATTTCTTGCCCAAGGGGCCAGTTGGCACTGAGCACTTACGCCCCGCTGACGGTGTAATGGAAAGCGGATGCTCTTCCCAACCGTCGATTTCGCCATCTTCTTCGTGACGGTGTTCGCGATCGCCTGGACGATCCGGCCCTACCACCTCTGGTGGCGGGTCTTCCTCGTCGGCGCGAGTTGGTTCTTCTATGGCTTCTGGGAGCCGGCGTTCGTCCTGCTGCTGATCGGCTCGACGGCGATCAACTGGGCCATGGGCTATGACCTCTCGCGGATGAAGGACGAGGAGGGCAGGATCACGGCTCCGGGGCGGGCGCTGCTGGCCTTCGGCATCGCCATCAACCTGCTCACCCTGGGCTATTTCAAGTACTACGGGTTCTTCGCCACGGAATTGAACGACCTCTTCGGGACCTTCGGTGCGGGAGATCTCATCCCCCTGCGCGAGGTGACGCTGCCGATCGCGATCTCGTTCTTCACCTTCCACGCCATCAGCTACCTCGTGGACATCGCCCGCAACGACATCGAGGAGCCGATGTCGCCGCTGGATTTCTCGCTCTACCTCTCGTTCTTCCCGCACCTGGTGGCCGGCCCCATCGTCCGGGTGACGGAGTTCCGGCCGCAGATCCAGGCCTCGATGGCGGACCGCCTCATCGAAGCGACGCCCGCCTTCCAGCTGATCATGTTCGGCCTGTTCAAGAAGGTAGTGATTTCGAGCTACCTGGCGCGCGAGATCGCCGACCCGGTGTTCGCGGCGCCGGGCCAATTCAGCGCCCTCGAAATCCTCGTCGGCGTCTACGCCTACGCCATCCAGATCTTCGCCGACTTCTCCGGCTACACCGATATCGCGATCGGCTGCGCGCTGCTTCTCGGCGTGCGCTTCCCGCAGAACTTCGCCCAGCCCTACCGGGCGCTCTCGCTCCAGGATTTCTGGCGCCGCTGGCACATGACGCTTTCGCGCTGGCTGCGCGACTACCTCTACATCCCGCTGGGCGGCAACCGCGGTTCGAAGGCGTTCTGGTACCGCAACCTCATCCTCACGATGGTGCTCGGTGGCCTCTGGCACGGTGCCGCCATGACATTCGTCTTCTGGGGCGCAATCCACGGCGTGGGCCTTGTGGTCGAGCGCGAAATCCGGCAACGCTGGTCCACTTCGCTGGGACAGTTCGCTCCGGTCCTCCAGTGGTTCATGACGTTCCACGTAGTCTGCCTGGCCTGGATCTTCTTCCGCGCGGAGACGTTCGGGACGGCATGGGAAATGCTTGGGCGGCTGTTCACGGCCGGTTTCGGCACCGAGGCCCTTTCGCCGCTGCTCATCCTGGTCATCGCCGGGAGCATCGCCGCGCAATTCCTGCCCGATAAGCTCTCCGGTACCTTGCAGTTCTCTTTCTCCAGGCTGGCACCAGTGGCTCAGGCGGGTACGCTGGCAGTGGCGCTCGTCGCCATCGACGTGCTCGGCCCGGAGGGCGTGGCGCCGTTCATCTACTTCCAGTTCTGAGGCTGCAGCGAACCCGTGGCAACAACCGACTACGAGCCCGAAAGCGAGGAGCAAGGCGCATTCCGGCCCCAGCGCGTGCTCTGGGTGATCGTTGTCGCGCTCGTGATGGCGGTCCTCCTGAACGCCCCCGAACTGGAAAAAGAGGCGAAGCAGAAGCCCTTCGGCACTGAGCGCGATATCTGGGTGGCCATCTGGAAACCGTTCAGCACGGTCAGCCAGGCGCTCTACCTGGATAAGCCCCGCGAGTGGGCGGACCAGGCCCTGAATCGCGACGACCGGGGTTCGATTTTCGAACTTCCCGGGACCACCGCGACGCCCGAGCCAACATTGGCCTCGAAGAACCCTTCGACGACACCGGAGCCGACAGCGACACCGACGCCGCCGGCACAACTCGTCCGTACGCCGTCTGTTGAGGAGCCATTGCGGCTGTGGGTCGGCGGCGATTCGATGTCGAAAGTGCTGGGCGAATCCGTCGTCCGCCAGGCGACGGAGTCCGGCCTGATCGATGCCACGGCCGAGCCGCAACTCGAATCGGGGCTAACACGGCCGGATTTCTACGACTGGCCGGGCGAATTCAACCGCCTTGCCAGGGAAGAGCCGGGCTTCGAAGTATTCGTGGTGATGTTCGGCGCGAACGACGCCCAGGGCATCGTCGAGCCTGACGGAACGATCCACCAGGAATCCGGGACGCCCGAATGGAACAAGGAATACCGGCGGCGCGTCGCCGGCGTGATGGACCTGTTGAAGGCCGATAACCGCCTGGTGGTCTGGGTGGGCCAGCCGATCATGCGGTCCGATGCGCTCTCGGCGAAGATGCAGATCCTGAACTCGATCTACAAGGAAGAAGCGGCCAAGCGCCCCTGGGTGAAGTTCCTCGACCTCTGGCCGCTGTTCACCACGGCCAACGGTACCTACGACGCCTACATCGCCGATGACGACGGCGAAGTGAAGCTGATGCGCAACCCCGACGGCGTGCACCTCGTGCGTGACGGCGGCGACAAGGCGGCCCGGGCGATCCTTTCGCTGGTGCTTGCCGAGGCGAAGGTCCCGTAGGCCCTCACCCCCGGCCCCTTCTCTCTGTAGGTTTTGGTAGCCAGGCAGATGTCTGGTAGGAAACGAGGGAGCGCAGGCAGGGCAGTTCACTGACCCAGACCCCTTCTGGCTTCGTGCCTTTCGGGAGACATGTCG